>NZ_JADMKV010000100.1 GCF_015476545.1 Methylobacter sp. BlB1
GTTACCTCCATGACTGCTTCGATTGCTTCCGGCTGGAGCGATTTAGCCGGGTGGGTCTTTCACCCACTGGTAAAGCGCCGCCTTTGCACGGCGCACACCCTTAGCAGTCTGTCGCTCAATATGATTGAATGACAGCGATCAGGTCATTACCGGCCATTATTTCTCATCTTGACACCTGATACGTATCAGGTTACGATCCGGTTCTATGATTCGAAGCTTCAAACACAAAGGTTTAGCCACGTTTTTCAAATCCGGCAGCACTGCTGGTATACAGGCAGCCCATGCTAATAAGCTTCGCCTCATTCTCGGCAGACTCAACGTCTCTATAGCTCCTAAAGACATGGATTTACCAGGGCTTCGATTGCATGAATTGACAGGTAACCGCTCTGGTATATGGTCAGTCACGGTTAGTGGCAATTGGCGTGTTACTTTTCGTTTTGAAGGTGAGGATGTTGAGGTAGTGAATTACGAAGACTATCATTGAGGTGTCACTATGTTAATGCACAATCCGCCGCATCCTGGCGAAATTATCAAAGAGCTTTGCCTTGATCCGCTTGACCTTTCTGTTACTGAGGCTTCTAAGGCCCTTGGCGTCAGCCGGAAAACCCTGAGTGCTGTGCTCAATGGCCGTGCAGGCATCAGTCCTGAAATGGCAATTCGATTGTCCATAGCATTTAATACGTCATCAGAGAGCTGGCTTATGCAACAGACCCAATACGATCTATGGCATGCTGAGCAGCACCGCAATGAATTACACGTTAAAAAGCTTGTGACTGCTTGAATCGCCGCATAACCAAGCGCTGCACTACTGGACGGGTCGGTGAGCGCGGCGTTAGAAAAATATCGGAGAAAAAATTGAAAGAAAAACTCAAACTAAATTCCGGCGAAACTCTGAAACAAGAAAGTCATCGTTCAAAGGGAACAATGGCTGAAACCGATATATGGACATACTCAATTTTAGATTCAAATGGAAATAAAGTTGGTTCTGTTGTTCACACAGACCATACGTCTATAAAGGGCTTTAATCGAACTCAGTCTGTGGAGCAACGCGATTCTGATGGAAAAGTTATAGTTGATGTCAGTTGGTAAGATTTTTTAACAAGTACAGGCAGCAGGACCGCCAAACCACCGCTTCGCTCTGGTTCGGTGGCCTCTGCTGCAAGCGTTAGTGAGCAAAGGAATGAACATCTATATCCCCAAGCAATTTGAAGAATCGAGTGTCGAGGTTATCCATGAGCTTAACCGTGTGCATCCGTTCGCTACGCTGGTTCCCAACGAAATCAAAGGGCAGTCCAGTGTCAAGGCCGCGATCGAAATAAGTTTCAGTGCGGCTAATTCCAAGGAATCATGAGCCCGATGATAAACCTGACACCGGATCAATCTGCTGCAATCAGTGCCATAAAGGTATTTCTGCGGGACGATAAGCTTCATGCTTTCATATTGCGCGGCAGTGCCGGTACCGGAAAAACGACGCTCATCGCCAAAATCGTGGAAGAACTTCAGGGCATGAATCTGTCCTGCTCCTTATTGGCGCCCACCGGTCGGGCTGCTCGTATTCTCGGTAAGAAGATCAAACAGATCACCGGCAGGCAAGAACACGAAGGCTCAACGATTCACCGCGCGATTTATACGCTCAGCCAAATTGATGTCAATGAGGAGGCAGAGACCGCTAACGATCCGGGGATTCGAATGACCTTCCCTCTGAAGGAAGATGAGTCTCTCGTTTCTTTGTTTATCATCGACGAGTCGTCCATGGTCGGAGACAAGGAGAGCCAAGGGGACGTTGTGCAGTTTGGATCCGGACGGTTGCTCAAAGATATTGTGACCTACTCGCGCTTGAGACGTCCTGGGCGGGGCATCGATCACCTTACCAAGTTACTGTTCGTCGGCGATCCAGCACAGTTGCCGCCCGTGGGCGAGAAAACATCGCCGGCCTTGTCAGATGACTACCTCAACCGGGAATTTGGTCTCAGCGTATCGTCCTTTGACCTTTGTACAGTGATGCGTCAAGCAGCAGATAGCGCCATTCTTGAGCGTGCTACGGAGTTGCGCGATGCTTTGTTTGCCGAGCGCTTCAACACATTCTCTTTGCAATCCAACCAGCAAGATATTGATCAGGTCGACGCCAAGAAGGCGGTAGATCTTATCATCGAAGGTATCCAGTCGAAACAGAGCACCGTCGCCGTTGTACGCTCCAACGCCAAAGCGTTGGAATACAACCGTAATGTGAGAGATCGTCGTTGGGGGGATGCGGCATTGCCCATCCAAGTTAATGAAACGCTTCTGGTAAACCGTAATTCCCCTACACATCTGATGAACAATGGCGATCTGATCAAAGTCACAAAGGTGGCGCAAGACGCTAAAGTTGTTCCCGTGCACCTAAAGGGGGGGCACCGTGTCGAGCTTTCCTTTCGGACTGTCACGGCGGCTTTTCGCGATAGCGATGGGAGCATTATTCAGTCGGACTGTTTGGTCCTGGAAAATCTGCTCGACTCGCCGAATCGGGAACTAACGCCACTGGAACAGCGAGCACTGTTGGTCGATTTCCGGAAGCGGCATCCCGATCTGTACCCAAAATCAGCGGAATTCCGGCGAACCATCGTCGTAGATCCCTATTTCAACGCACTCCAGGTTAAGTACGGCTATGCTATGACCTGCCATAAAGCTCAGGGTGGTGAATGGGATATGGCCATTGTCGATTTTGAATCCAACGCCGGAACGCGTAACGCATCATTCTTCCGCTGGACCTACACGGCCATTACTCGCGCCGCCAAAAAACTGGTTGTTGTCAATCCTCCAAATTTTACTGCCCTCAGTGGCATAGCCTGGGAACGGCCAGCAGCACCTGTTAGCCCAACAAACACCAATAACAGCAGCGATTTCGCCGCCGATCCTGATTGGAACCGACTATCCTTTTCACTAGCCACAGCTCCCCTTATGGAAGTTCACAGACAATTGAGAGCCGTGTGGCATGCCCAGGGCATCAACATCGAGCAGTTGCAACATCTACAGTACTGTGAGCGATACACACTTGAGCGCGATGGCAAGCAGGCCACTGTGCAGTACCACTACAAGGGTAAGCATCAACCGAGCCGCGCCGGAGTAGTCCCCAATGCTTTATCTGACGATAAGCTCGCAGGTGCAGCGCTAACGTCCCTCAATGCGTTGGTGAACAAACAGGGTGGTGGAAATGAGTCGGCAGATGAGTTCATTAAAGCCTTTCTAAAGCGTCTGGACGCTACGCTCGCTAATTCAGAGATCAAGCGTACGGCGTTCAGATCCATGCCCTACCGTTTGCGAGTAACCGTCGCGGATGCCTATCGTAAGGGCGATATCGACTTCACCTACGATGGTTCCTCGACCTGGACCTCTGCCCAGGAAGTCGGTGGTCCCGGAAGCACCAGCGGACTCTATGATGAAGTACAGAACCTGATGGCGTCCGGGCAGGTGAAAGAGGCGGCGTCGTGAGCTCCAACGATATTTTCACGTTGCGCAGGCAAGGGCAGTTCCAGCAAGCACTGGAAACTGCGCGGAGCGAGTATGGCGAGGGGTCATCCGATATCTGGTTACTGCGCGCGTATGCTTGGTCGTTATATGATCACGTCAAGACGGCCGTCGAGGCCTACGAAGCTAAGGCCCTGTCGCCGAGCGGTATGTCGAGCAAATTGTCGGTGTATATGCGTGAGTTCTCCAAGATGGGAAATCCGCTTCGGAAAGATAGTGCCTTTTCTCAGATGCTCCGGCTAGCTGGCAAGGCCTCCAAAGATTGGCAAGAGTTCTTGCTCTTTGCTCGCTGGGCCGGGGTCGATGACTTCTCAGAAGAGGACAAATCCGCCTTTACCAGCGACGATGGCAAGACCATCGACAGCTTGCAAAAGCGGTTTGTCCGAGCCATCTGTCGTGAAACAGTCAGCAAAGCGGGTGATCCACAGATGGATCGGGCCTTGATTGATTGGGGCCAGAGTATCCTGGAGCAAACCCTGCAAGAGGCCCCCAACGATCAATGGCTGAATTATTATCAAAGCAAACTGCATCTGGCGCATGGTGAAATCGAATCGGCGATCAAGCACCTAGCACCCGTATTGCGACGTCAAGCTAAAGTAGCTTGGCCTTGGGCACTACTCGGGGAAATACTGGAGCTGACGCAGGTCCAAGATGCGATTACTTGTTACACATATGCCGTGCAATTGGCTCGCGAAGAACAAGAAGTCGCGAAAATCCGCATTCATCTCGCGCGCTTGCTATCGCAGTCTGGTCGGTTCAGCGAAGCTACTTTACAGGCTCAGTTGGCGAAAGAATACAGAGAGCAGTACGGCTATAAAATTCCAGCGGAATTGGCACAATTACTCGGAGCAGATTGGTATCGCGATACGATGGCTAATGGCCGCGCTCGGCCTGTCGCAGATGTCAAGGCAGATGCCAAGACGCTATTACTCAAACTAGATCAGCACAACGTTGAGTATCAGAAAGGCGTACTTGATCACATTAATTTAGAAAAAGAACTCAGTTTTGTCGCTACGGGCGCTGACACTGGCGTCCCCCTGTATCACAAAAAATTCCCCGACATTGTCACCATCAAACCAGGCACCATCCTAGAAATTGGCTTTTCGAAAGGCGACAAAAATCCTGTTCATTGGCTCTCATCGTCGGCAACAGAAATTCCCGAATTTTGCCAAATCGTTGAAGGTGTATTGGAGAAACCGGAGGGGAAGAATTTTGCATTTATTCGCCGTCCAGGTGGCGACATTTTTATTCCTCCAGGGCTAATGCACGCTTTCGATTCCGGCTTGGGCGAGTCAGTGCGATGCCTTGCACTTTGGCACACCAACAAGAACAAAGGAAAAACTGGCTGGAAAGCAATCAAGCGGTTGACCGATGACGATGAAGAACAGCAACTATGACGATCCCCGGTTCTCCGGAATCGGAAGAAATGGCCATTTTGGGTAGAGACCGGAGCGAAAGATATTCGCTATAACGCCATAAACACGGACGGCATTGTATCGGGTCAGAGGAGGCTGAAGCTTCCATCTGCCGACAGAACCCGTGCTTACGAGTCCGTACACGGCTCACCAAGCAAGCAGCACATATCGAGTAACGTCAAGCCAATGCGCCAGTTTACGGTCGGATCGAATTTCTTGGCCTTTCTGGTCAATGAACCTGCTATTAGGATAGGCTTTGGTCGCCGCCGGGTGTTACTCAGCGCCCAAAGTTTCCGGTTCGAAAACGCTGTTTCCAGTGTTGTCTTCTTCTGTACGCCTCTTTCCACCGTATCGGTAGAGATGCCGTTTTCGCTTTTGTTGTGAAATCAGCCGGGCGCGCAGTATTCGCCGGATATGCGCTTCGATTTTGCTCAATTGCGCCGGGTATTACTGCCAACACGGGGTTCCGGCGGTGGTTTTCCAATAGGGGACTTGTACCCCATAAGTGCATGCCCATGCGGCGTACACAAACCGTTGATCCGCGCCTTTCGGCGCGGGTCAACGGCGACGTTGAATGGCAGCTTGCTGCGATGCAGCAGCCATACATTTCAAATCTTGAATGTCACATAATGGCACTTTTCTGTCCTTCACTATATCTGTGCCCACCTTGGGCTATGAACTTGTCCCTGTGGTCATTATGGGTCACCCGGTAACCTTTGCGCCAGCTGGGCAAGCTTCTCGGCGTCTTCCTGCTGCCGCAGGTCCGTGGCCAAGCTGCCGATCTGGCCCAACAGTCTCATTGACGAACTGCTGCCTTTGGCGCCGGAGTTTATTGAATCGCTAAAGCAGAAATAGCACCAGATGGCTGGGGGATGGACGCTTACGGAGAAGCCGATGAACACTCCAGAGTTTATTGCCTAAAATCGAGCTATCATGGAAGATATAATCACTTTTGGGTTTTCGGCTGAATATCGTATAACCACATTTGCAAATACTGGTTGAAACTCTATATCGCACTGATGGTTGCATCGCTTACGGAGTAGCAAAGGCTCTCTTTGATCCTAGTCCTAACCACTTTTCAGGATTGTGTCCCGATCTGGAAACTTAGCCTAACACCTGCAATCACCACATACGCCTTCCCAACGATGGGCAAAACAGTCAAAAGCCCCGGATCGGGGCTTCGATAGAACCCTAAAGCCGATTTTCCGCTCAAAAAATGAAAATGGCGGTGGAGTAAAGGAAAATATATCGAAGCTTCTCACTCTTCTGTTAGATTCAAATCGTTTAGGCGCTTGAATTCTTGACGAATCGCCTCTCTGGTTTTCTTGCATTTTTCCAAGGAAAAACCGTTCACGATGGCAAGCCTGAATCCGCCGGGCGGCATGGAATGTTGGCGATGATCCATCGTTTCATGAAAAGGCAGCTGGATGCTGGTCACCTGGTCATGGTCGATGAATTGGGCTAAAAATGCCTGAGACGGTTTTCGATAGTTGCGGTGCTCCCCGAAAAGCACCACGCTGCAACCTGTGCGATTCAACGACCCCAGACGCCAGCTTCCGGAACGATACAGTTCGATCAGGCTGGGAACGAATGGCTCTCCATAGAGATCCGGCCATTGATCGGCGAACCGCAGATGCATTTCGATAATGCGTCCGCCAATGGTCTCGAAATTCATCATTCCGCGGTAATGGGTGAAATTCTCCGAAATGAATGCTTGCAAATAAGCTTCTGTCTCGTGTCTGGAATCGGCTAATATCTCCCAATAGTCAAAGGTTCCTTCCTTTTCGGGATAACCGATCGCATGGGCGAACCAGAGCGCTTCTCCGTCCACCACCGCCACATCGGTGCTTAGATGTTCGCCTTCCAGAATTTCCACCCACATGAAGCCGGGGTTGTATCGTTTCGAATATTCTTGTCGATCGATGATCACGCCGCTGTTCGAGCCCATGGATCTTAGGTTGTAGATGGGTTTGCTGAACACGGGGTAAAATCCGGGTTCAATATCATGAGGGCCGCATATCAAGCTTTGTTTTTCGGCGATCATGAGTTTGTTGTAGGCCCAGGCGTGAAGCTGATTCATGCGATAGGCATCGGGGTCCTTGATGGGAATGTATAGATCGTTCGGGCAGAGGCAATGATCGAAGAACTGCTGTCGCCAAGGGTCAGGTTCCAGGATAGGCATGTTTTTTCTCCTTATTTTAAATTTAGCCCGGCCGCGGCCAATCGAGTTCGTTCCGCGCGGGTGCGGATTGTTTCGAAAGCCAGATCCCTGGCGGTGGAGGTATTGTCGTCGAAGGAGGAAACCCAATTCTATCAACTTAAGAAAAAAAGGATCAACCCCAACGTTGAATAGCTGCTTTCAGAAGTTCTCCTGACATTAAACAGGGATTATTAATAGACTGCTTCTGGCCGAACCAGCTCTGTCAGGATTCAAAAAGCAAAAGCGAACTATTACTTGCCTTTAACCTGAGATACTCGATCGATCGTTTATGTTTAGTATATCCTCAGGCGTGATTGATCTTATTCCTCCTCCGACTCTTCCGGCGGCTCTTTCGATGGATAACCTTCACCCCGATCGTCGCCTTCTTCTGACCACGCATCTACGGGGCGGTCCTCGGGTTTGACGATCTCTTCCAAAGGCTCGGTCCAATCGGCAACGGCGGTGTCGGTGACTTCGGTGCCGGTGAGGTCATCCATTTCCCCGACATCGAGTGGGCCGCTCCAATTCTCGGGCTCTTCGATGAGCTCGACGGGGAGTCGGTACCAAGTATCTAGATCAATCTCTTCCACATCACCGTCGAAATGCTGTAGTTCGACCGTGCCGGTATCTTCGTCTACAGCGACGACTTGGAAGGCTTGGCCCTTGTCCAGATGTTGATACCAATTACCTACGATGGGATCGGCTTCGTTTTTCATGGTGCTCTCCTTTCTATTTGGCAAAGTGTGCCTCGCCTGAGCGGCGAGTTTTTCAAGCAGAATCCGGATAATCTCGGTTTGCACGAGGCTGGAGCCAGGTCTTGCAATCAATCATCTTTGGCTAAACTGAAAGACAAATGTTACCAACTATCGACAGCCAAAAACAAAACATCAGCGGCCTCTTTTGGCCGGCCGACCTTGCTCGGTCAGAATTGAAAGGGTAAAACCGACCCTTAGTTGCCCTTCACCCCAATTCCTTGACTGGCTAATTAGTGCTGGAAACGGACGGTCATTTGCAAAATCATAGAGCACATCCAAAATTGAAACCTATTTTATCGAATGATTTATGATATTTTGTTAGGCCATGTCCGATGAGTAAGCGGGGATGGCAAACACCAGCCCAAAATGGCAATAAGTGGACGCTTCTTTAGGTGCACGGGGTGTTAACAAGATAGAGCCTTGGCATATATGCTATTGGCAAAGTTTTACTGCAAGGATAAGGAAATGAGCGAAAAGAAGAAAAATGCTTACCATTCTGTCAGCGGCCCTACTGTTGCTGCAGATATAGAGAAAACTCAGATCAACAAGTTTCATACTAAAGGTGGAACCGGATTCGCCGCCGAAGAAGCAAATGCATTAAATGATCGACTTCGCGGCCATAAAGTGGATCAGGTTGGGACAGGAAACAAATTAAATGGCGCTGATCGTGTCGTCGATGGCTTTTCGATTCAAACCAAGTACTTCGACTCTGCTAGGGCGACGGTTAACTCGGCCTTCGATAATCAAGGAAATTATCGATACAGCGGCCAACTATTAGAGGTTCCAAGCGATCAGTATGAGGAATGCTTGAAACTGATGCGTAAGAAAATTGAAGCGGGAAAAGTTCCGGGCATGGAAGATCCCAATGAAGCAGAGACGATCGTCAAGAAGGGAGATGTTAGCTATAAGCAGGCAAAAAACATTGCCAAGGCTGGGAATATAGACAGTCTGATCTTTGATATGAAGAGCCAATGCGTGACCTCTAGCTATGCCTTTGCGATATCATTCTCCGTCAACTTTGCAAAAATGAAATGGGATGGGAAAAACACCGAGGAAGCACTTAAAGATTCGGTGTCAATGGCACTTCAATCTGGAGCAGCATCGTTCGTGACTGGAATTGCAGCTGCCCAAATACTTAGAACTAGAACAGCGGCGGTTGGCGTTGTCTTTATGCGCGATGGAGTAAAAGCTGTTGCACAAACGGAGATTGGAAAGGGCGCAGTGGAAAGGGTCGCTCAAGCGTCCCTCGGTAAAGCTGTCTATGGTGCGGCGGCAACTAACCATGTGGCCAAATTGCTTCGCACAAATGTGGTTACTTCGGCCGTTACAACTGTTGTGATATCTGCTCCCGACTTCTACCGCGCTGCGTTCAGCGGAAGCATTTCTTGGGCCCAGTTTGCAAAGAATCTGACAGTAAACGGTGCTGGAGTTGCCGGCGGCGCAGGAGGATGGATGGCTGGAGCTGCAGGCGGGGCGGCACTGGGATCTGCTATTCCTCTAGTCGGCACGGCTGTCGGGGGTGTCGTAGGGGGAATTCTTGGAGCCCTTGCTGGAGGCACAGCCGCATCAGCAGCGTCCAAGTATATTTTAGATGGTCTTATTGAGGACGATGCGAAGGAAATGATTCGGCTGCTTCCAGGCTGTCTCCAACCGCTCGCTACTGACTATATGCTTTCAGAGCCTGAGACAAAAGAGCTTGCCGAGACATTGAAAACCAGAGTTGATGCGTCTTTCCTTCGGGACATGTACAAGAGTTCCAGCAGGAAATCATTTGTATACGACGCATTTGAGCCAGCCTGCGAAGATATCATCAAAAAACGACCGAAGATTAGTCTGCCCGCCCCCTCTCAAGTCCAATCTCTACTGTCGAAGATTGAGGAAGAAGTAATTGCACAAGAGGTGTTGGCTACCTGACAAGCGACTGATTCAGATCAAAGCAATTGGGTGCCTCTTGGCCGCAATGTCATTGGCCTAACACTTCGGTCAACCGACAACCGAAAGCGGAGCGTGTCGAATATGCCGCCTCGCGTGGTTGCCGGTTGCCTACGCATTGAGCGAACAATTTATGACTTATAGCTGCCGTTCGAAAATACTTATCGACAGGCTGGAAATGGCACTTATGCAAAGCTTTGCATAAGTACCATTATGTGAAGTTTCCTTTTATGCATAGCGGTGTTTCCGCGAGCAAGATT
>NZ_JADMKV010000101.1 GCF_015476545.1 Methylobacter sp. BlB1
AATAGAGCAGTTTTATCACTTAAGCCACTGTCCAACTTTCTGGATCCATTTCTGATTAACTCTGCTCAAAGATATAGAGCAGCTTCGCTTGCAACCTTATGATGATCAAACTGGTAAGGAAATTATCGCATGGACCGTCGGCGCAACTATAGGCTATGGCCATTTAATTAAAAGGACCGAATGGGATACTTACAGAGACGGTATTACGGTTAGCGCCGCAAGCATATTGTTTGAGCAGGATCTATCTCCCTTTGTCAATGCCGTCCGTTCAAATATAAAAGTTAAATTAAAGCCGCAGCAATTTGATGCGCTAGTTATGCTAGCCTTTAATATCGGTGCTGGAGCAAGTGGCTTTTCCGGTTCATCAGTCGTTAAGCTGGTGAATGATCCTGAAGTTGAGACCAATTACAAAAATCTTGAAGCAGCTTGGAAAGCTTGGAGTAAATCCCAAGGTAAGGTGATGAAAGGGCTCGAAAATAGAAGAGCATGCGAATGGAATGTTTATTCACAAGGTATTTACAAAAAGTGGTGAGACAATGTTTTTAATCGGGCCGAAAGCAAAAACTTTTTTTCTAGCAGCATGGTTGCTCGCACAGGCGTCTTTTTGCTTCGCTATCGATAATCCGGATGCGCCTGATCTCGTTGCAGACTTTGAATCGCGCAGCAAAAAATATGAACTCGTTGTTGAGAAACAAGCGCAAAATCAAGAGGAAATTCTCAAAGCATATATTCAGTACGGTGACTTTCTCGATCAAGAACTCAACCAGGCCTATACGGCTTTAAGCAAACAACTTAATGCCAATAGCAGAAAGTCCTTGCTGCGTTCGCAGCGTCTATGGATTCAGTTCCGCGATGCGGAGTACAACTTTATCGATAATAACTGGACATTAGACAATTTTGGATCGTCGTCGGCTATTTCTCGCAGTGCATACCAAACAGCCATTATAAAGAATAGAGTGGTTGAGCTATTGCATTACTTGAAAAACTATCCTGAAGCTAACAAGTAAACTCCTGCACGATCCTTGTGCTACGCAGGCTCAAACGTTTGGGCTGTTCACGAAGGCCGAGGTTTGTATAATCCGTAACTCGTAGGGCACAATAGCGCAAGCGTATTGCGCCCTGACGGCGTAGGATAGATGATAGATTATCAATATTTGGATTCGGCATGAGATTACTGAAAATTATCATTATCTTGGCGATTATAGCCGGCATTGCGATTGCCGTCTGGTATGCCAACCGTACCAAGCCAACTGACAAAAACAGCCTGACGCTATACGGCAATATCGACATCCGCCAGATTGAGCTGAGTTTTCATGACACCGAATACATAGCAAAGATGCATGCCAAGGAAGGCGATCAGGTCAAACAAGGCCAGCTGCTGGCCATGCAGGATCTGGAGCGTTTTCAGTATGCGATGGACAATGCCAAAGCCAAAGCCGAGGCCCAGCGTCAGGTGGTGGCAAGGCTGGAGGCCGGCTCGCGCGTTGAAGACATTCGCAAGGCGCAGGCGGATGTCAAGTCGGCGCAGGCAGCCGTGGCGTTCGCGGAAAAGGAATTTAACAGGATGCAGGAGATGGTCCGGAGAAAATCGGCGCCTGTACAATCACTGGACCGTGCCCGCTCGGAACTGGACGCGGCCCGTGAGCGAATGCGCTCCCTGAAAGAACTGCATGAACTTGCGGTTATCGGTCCGCGCGTGGAAGACATTGCCGAAGCCAGGGCGCAGCTGGAAGCGGCTGAAAGCGCATTCAATCTGGCGAAGAAAGCCTGGCAGGACGCGCATCTTTACGCGCCCGCCGGTGGCATCATCCAGGACCGGATTCTGGAACCCGGCGATATGGCCAGTATCAACACGCCGGTTTATACGCTGGCGCTGATCGATCCGGTCTGGGCGAGAACCTATGTGCCCGAAAACCGGCTGGGCAGACTGAAATACGGCATGCCGGCAAAAATCAGGACGGACAGCTATCCCGACAAAGTTTATGACGGCTGGGTCGGTTTCATTTCGCCGACGGCCGAGTTCACACCGAAAACCGTGGAAACGCCGGAGCTACGCACCAGTCTGGTTTATCAGGTGCGCGTTTTTGCCTGCAACCCGCAAAACGAATTGCGCCTTGGCATGCCGGTTACAGTGAATATTCCTCTTGCTTCAAGTCCTGAAAGCAGTGCATCGCCGCCTTGCAAGGAGCGGTAATGCCCGATTCACGTGCCGATCAGTCAGTTTTAGCGCTCGAATTCCAGGCTGTCAGCAAAAGCTTTGTTGCCGGCCGACGCACCGTCAGTGCCTTGCAGAATGTGTCGCTGACGCTGCCGAAAGGCACGGTGGCCGGTCTGGTCGGACCGGACGGCGCCGGCAAAACCACGCTGATGCGGTTGGCGGCGGGATTGTTGCTGCCGGATTCGGGCCGCGTTACTGTATTCGGGTACGACAGCGGCGCTCAGGCCGAGCAGCTTCGCGGACTGACCGGTTATATGCCGCAGCGCTTCGGCCTGTACGAAGACCTCAGCGTGGCGGAAAATCTGAACCTTTATGCCGATCTTCATAGCATCGGCCGGGAGGAGAGGCAACAGCGCTTTCAGGAATTAACCCGCATGACGAATCTCGCGCCTTTTTCCACGCGCCTGACCGGCCGCCTGTCCGGCGGCATGAAGCAGAAACTGGGGCTGGCCTGCACGCTGCTCAGCCGGCCGCAACTGCTGTTGCTGGATGAGCCCAGCGTCGGGGTTGACCCGGTGTCGAGACGGGAGTTGTGGAGCATTATCGATCAGCAGGTGAAAACGAGCGGCACGACCGTGTTGTTAAGCACGGCTTATCTTGACGAGGCCGAGCGCTGCATGGAAGTCATGCTGCTGGATGAAGGCGAGCTGCTGGACCACGGCAGTCCAGATACCTTCAGGCGCAAAGTCCAGGGGCACTGTTATCGCATTACGCATCCCGACCTTTCCAACCGCGACTTGCAAAACCGCCTGAGCGGCCAGCCCGGCATTACCGATACCGTCATTCAGGGCGAGGCGGTACGCATCGTTTGCGACAGTGAAGATGCGGTCAATGCTGCGCTGTCAAGGGCAGACAACGGCAAAACCCGAATCGAGACTATCGCCCCGCGTCTGGAAGACGCCTTTATCGAGCTGTTGAATAAACGCCGCGCGCCGATCCGGCAGGCAGACAGGATAACGGAACCGTCCGCGTCTGCCGCCGATGAAGAGGTCATTCGCGTTGACGGCGTCGACCGCTGGTTCGGTGATTTTCAGGCGGTGAAAAAATTGAGCTTCACGGTCAGGCGCGGCGAGGTCTTCGGACTGTTGGGCGCGAACGGCGCGGGCAAAACCACGACTTTTCGCATGCTGTGCGGATTGCTGCCGGCCAGCAGCGGCCAATTGCGGGTTGCCGGC
This sequence comes from Methylobacter sp. BlB1, assembly GCF_015476545.1. Lineage (GTDB taxonomy): Bacteria > Pseudomonadota > Gammaproteobacteria > Methylococcales > Methylomonadaceae > Methylobacter. The sequence goes on from NZ_JADMKV010000101.1 coordinate 3,394, forward strand.
GTCGATCTGCGCAAGGCGGCGGCCAAGGCCCGCGCGCGGATCGGCTACATGTCGCAGAAGTTCTCGTTGTATTCGAATCTGAGCGTGAGCCAGAATCTGGTGTTTTTCAGCAGTGTTTACGGTCTGAGCAATGCGCGCCGTGACGATCGCATCCAGTGGGCCTTGCAGCAATTTGAACTGGAAGCGAGCAAAGATGCCAACAGCGGCGATTTATCGCTGGGCTACAAGCAGCGTTTGGCTATGGCCTGCGCCTTGATGCACGAGCCGGAAATCCTGTTTCTGGACGAGCCCACGTCCGGCGTCGACCCGCTGGCCAGGCGGGAGTTCTGGAACCGCACCAACCGTCTGGCCGCAGCCGGCGTCACGGTGCTGGTGACCACGCACTTCATGGAGGAAGCCGAATACTGCGACCGCCTGGTGATCATGGCCGAAGGCGATATTTTAACGGCTGGCGCGCCGGTTGAGATCAAGCGGCAGGCGCGCACGCCAAGCTTGCCCGATCCGACCATGGAGGATGCGTTTATCCAACTGATACAGGCAAAACGGCCATGATCGATTCAAGGGCTAGAAAACGCATGCGCCTGAAAGGACTGATCGCCAAGGAGTTCCTGCAGATCTGGCGCGATCCGAGCAGCTTGGCCATTGCTTTCTTGCTGCCGGTGCTTTTGTTGTTCATGTTCGGTTACGGCGTTTCGCTGGACGCCAAACGGGTGCCGATAGGTTGGGTCGTGGAGAATACCACGCCTGAGGCCGCGAGTTTCACGGCGGCCTTTCAGCAGTCCGAGTATTTCCAATCATTTTATTTTGCCGATATGGCGGCCGCAGAACACGCGCTCCTGAATAGAAAAATCATGGGCATTATCCGGCTGCGCGAAAATTTCAGCAGCCAGCTGTTCAAGCAGAACTCGCCGGCCATACAGGTCATCGTCGATGGCGTGGACGCCAATACTGCGCGCCTGGTTTCGGGCTATGTCCAGGGCACATGGAATGAATGGCTGAGCCATTTGTCCAGGTCGCGCGGCACAACTCTGTCGAGGCCGGTCATCGCCGAGCAGCGGATCTGGTACAACAGTGCGGTGCTGAGCAAGGACTTCCTGGTGCCGGGCCTGATTGCCATGATCATGACGCTGACCGGCGCGCTGTTGACGGCCATGGTCATGGCCCGCGAATGGGAGCGCGGCACGCTGGAGGCCATGATCGCGACGCCGGTCACGATGGGCGAAGTCCTGCTGGGCAAGCTGGCCCCGTATTATCTGCTCGGCATGGGCGGGATGCTGCTGTCCATTGCCATGGCGGTGTTTCTGTTCGACGTGCCGCTGCGCGGTTCGTTTTGGGTATTATTGCTGACCGGCACGCTGTTTCTGCTGGTCGCCCTGGGCATGGGGCTGTTGATCTCGATTATCGCCAAAAACCAGTTCGTCGCCGGCCAGGCAGCCATCATCGTCACTTATTTGCCGGCCTTTCTTTTATCCGGATTCATTTTCAATATCGACAGCATGCCGCCAGCCATACAGGCGTTCACGTATCTGGTGGGCGCGCGTTATTTTGTGGCGATTTTGCAAACCGTATTTCTGGCCGGCGACGTCTGGCCCGTTATTCTGCCCAATGCGCTGGCGCTGGCATTGATGGCGGCCGTGTTGTTCGCGCTGGCTGCGAAGAAAGCCCCGAAACGGCTGGAGTAATTATGTGGGCCATGATTCATGCGCTATTGATCAAGGAATTTCTGGCTGTGCTCCGGGACAGGAAAAGCCGCTTCATTTTGATCGGTCCGCCGATGATCCAGCTCTTCATATTCAGCTATGCCGCCACTTTCGATCTCAATCATATTCCCATTGCGGTTTATAACGAGGATCCGGGCATTGCCTCGCGCGATTTTATCGAGCGCTTTACCGCGGCACCGGCGTTTACGGAGGTTTTGAGGATCACCCGTCAGGAACAGATCGCGCCGGCCATCGACGAGAAGAAGGTGTTGGCCGTGCTGCATCTCGGCCCGCATTTCAGCCGCGATCTGTATTTGGGCCGGAAGCCTGCCGAAGTGCAGATTCTGGTCGACGGCCGCGATTCCAACACGGCGCTGATTGCCCTGAATTACATGCAAAGCATAGTGGCGGCGTTTAATCTGGACTGGGCCGAGCGGCATCGCCTGCCGCTGCCGCCCGCGCAATTGCAGATCAGGGCCTGGTTCAACCCGAACCTGGAAAGCCAGTGGTTTATCGTTTCCGGTATTGTGGGTCTGCTGACGCAGGTCGTGACCGTCATCGTCACAGCGCTTTCCATTGCCCGCGAACGCGAGCAGGGCACCTTTGACCAGTTGCTGGTGACGCCGCTGACGCCTTTTCAGATATTGGTGGGCAAAGCGCTGCCGGCGATGATTATCGGCATTCTTGAAGCCTCATTCATCATTTTCATGGCCGTGTTCTGGTTCAAGGTTCCGATGATCGGCAGTCTGGCTGCGCTGTATCTGGGCGTGGTGCTGTTTGTGCTTGCCAATATCGGCATCGGCCTGATGATCTCATCGCTGTCTGTCACTCAGCAGCAGAGTCTTTTGGGGGCATTCCTGTTTTTAGTGCCGTCCGTCATTCTGTCCGGCTTTGCCACGCCGATCGCCAATATGCCGCCGTTCGTACAGGAGCTTACATTGCTCAATCCCTTGCGCTATTTCCTGGTTATCGTCCGCGGCGTTTTTCTTGAAGGCCTGTCGATGTCCGTATTGCTTTCGCAATACTGGCCTTTGGCCGTGATCGGCATCGTCACGCTGATCTGCGCCTCCTGGCTGTTCAGGCGGCGCATGTATTGAAAAATGGCGGTTATGCTGAGTGCAATATCGGCTCGTGGCGCGAGTGCTGGCTCTGCCCGTGGTGGGAGCGATGCCCACATCGCGATTTAAAAATCGCCCAGCAAGTCGCGCTGGACATCGCTCTCACGGTCAATGGCTAAATAAGCAAAAATAAACCAATTTCATGCCCATGATGAGAAGTCCGTCCTTAATTTACTGCCACGGTTTTTCATTGATGGGGGGCAAACTGGTCAATTTAAACACCAGCGGATTAGAACCCGCTACTAACTCCATTTTGAAAGATACAGTCGTCTGGCCCATTCTGGCGCCATTTTGTATCAGCCTTATCTCGGGCAGATCGATTTGTCCGGTTGCCGAGTTAAAAGTTGCGGCAGTATTCGAAGACACAGCGGTCAGTTCAGCGCTATCCAGTTTGAATCCGTAACCGGTCGGACTGCCTTCGAGCGGAATGAGCCTCAGCGTTGCACGGTACTTTTGACTGCCGACGTTGACAACCGGCAGCGTCATGACACCGCTATCAGAAGAGTAAACAGCCGGAGGAGAAATATTCGGAAGATTAGGACTTTCCAGGGCAAATAGCATGGGGGCAGAGCCAGCTACCCATTTCAGTCGGGCATTCCCGCTGCCTTGGCTGACGCCCTCGGACATCAACGCTACCGAATGTAAAAGCAGTTGTCCGGTTTTAGGGTCATACATCGCGGCAGTATCCGAAGAAGCCGTAGTCGGTACGGCGCTATCCAGTACAAAGCCGTAGCCGGTCGGGCTGCCTTTGAGCGGGGTGATTCTCAGCGTTACCCGGTAGTTTTGATTGCCGACCTTGACGACCGGGAGCGTCAGCATGGTGCCGTCAAAAGAGGCGTTAAGACCCGCGCCTGTCCCGGAGCCGCCGCGTGTTGCAATGATCTCTACAGCGGCATAGTTCCAATGATTGCCGGTCGGCTCGCTGTCATGGATATCCACCAGACCGAGGGCATCGGACGGTGCACTGGTCGATTGCACCCAAAAAGTATTGTCGGCTCCTGTATCGATTCCCTGATAGACGAGTACTTGCCCAGGTACGGGCTTTCGGGCTGCTGCACCGCTCCAATCGTTGCCGACCGCCCATACCCAGTTACCTGCCGCTATGCCGGGCAGGGTGATATTAGGTGCGCCGGATGAACCGCCTGTGATGCCTTGAATGCCTGTGCCGGCGGCGTGGGTGAATGCAACGACAATGAGCGAACCGTCAAAAGAACCTTTCTCGGGGGCTGATGTGACTGTGGCGTTGGTCAGTATGCCAGGCGCTCGTGCTGACCAGATTTCTGCCGTACCGCCTTGAGTATTGCTGCGTTTGACAAGTTGCCAGCTCAGGCCGGCGCCGCTTACCGTGGTCGTCTGAGCCTGATTGGCCGGACCATCATAGGCTACAAAAGCAATGAGCAAATCGCCCGCTGTCGTAGTGGAAAACGGGGGCGTGGTTAGTGCCCCAGGACCTTCCTGGACCACAACGGCTTCTTTACCGATAACGTCTGGCGGCGGCGCAGTGTTGTCCACGGTGGCGGTTTGTTTTGCCGGATTGCCTGCATTGTCGGTATTGCCGGTTTGTCCGGCCGCATCGGTGGCCGAGGCGGTCAGCACGTGTGAGCCGTCAGCTGCAGTCTTGGTGTTCCATCGAGTCATGAAGGGCGGTCTGGTGATCGCAGAACCTAGCGGTTTGCCATCGATAAAGAACTGAACGCGCGCAACGTGCCTGTCATCGGTCGCTGTCGCGCCAACCTCAACAATGCCGGATACTGTCGAATTAGCTTTAGGTTGAGTTAATGTGATGGTCGGGACCGTGGCATCTTTCTCGCCCTGGGCCGCAGGCAGCACTACTACGACGGGCGAGGTGCCGGTGCGTCCGGCCGCATCAATGATCTGGGCGGCCAGCCAATGGGTGCCGTTCGTTACGGTCGTCGTGTCCCAGGCAAAGGAGTAATTCGGCGCCTGGGTGCTTTTACCCAATGGCGCGCCGTCGAGAAGATACTGTACGCCAGCATTGCCGGTTGCACGCGCATTTGCTCTGAGAGAGATAGTGCCGAACAGGTGATCGCCGTCCGGAGGTGATATCATGACAATGTCAGGCGGTGTCGAATCCGGGAATACGGGATCGGATGTTTGTATGACCGCATTATCTTTGATGACGATCTTGATGCCGGTAATGTTGTTTTTTTCGTTGCTCTCGACGATGAAATTGTTCGGGTCAGCGATCGCTCGGAACCAATAAGTGCCATCGGGCAGGCCTGGCTTTTTGGTAGCGGGATTAATGGGGAGGGGAATAGATTGGCCTTCATCATTGTAATCGTAATTATCTACATAACCGACAGCTATACCCCGCAGAGACCTTGGGTCGGTACACGGTCCTTGATTGGTGAAGGCACCAAAATTCGGCAGTGTTTTATCATAGGCGAACGAGTTGACGATGCAAAAACCGATTTTGGGACTAAGCGCAACGGGTGCTCCGAGGCCGCCATCCGGAGCAACCGAGTAAAGCCCGAAGGCTGCCAAGGGGTAGTGGAAGTGCCCGTGTTCGGCGTGAAACTCGAACGCGCCGGCTATGCGAACCTTTCGGCTGATCGACCATTGGTCGGCGTTGAGTGAGTAAATATGCTGGAGGCCCTGGAAATTGCCGGACGCCTCATTGTAATTGGGCTGGATCTCGAACGGGCCTGGACCCGCATTGGCAATATTGTGCGTGTAACGGAACTCCAGTCCGGTATTCGTCGGCACAATCTTCATCTCCTCTGCCGGGATGATATTCCATAAATCAGGCAACTGCTCGGCGGCTGTGCCGGGGGCGGGTACGGAAAAGCTGCTTATTGCCAAGAGTGAGACAAGAATAGACTTACTAGACATATAGACTCCTTAGAAATCTCAAGTAATTACAGGCTCGGCTGGCAAAATCGAATAGCCGCTTTCATGCGCCAAGGTCAAGACCCTCGCAGAATAGATCAGCGCATCAGTGATGCACGTCCTTATGTCGTCATATGGATTGCCTGACTTAATCACGGTCAGCCTATACCGCGCGGGAAGGCAGGCAAGCTGGACGTTGCCAGTTTCTTATGTCTAAATTTAGTTTCCTGAGATTTATTCGGCCTCCAGGGCGTGGTTGGCATTTGCGAAATGTCTTTTTTATCTCGAAGGCAACAGGCGAATTCTTCGCCTTCTGCATAGAGGTTGAGGCATATATAATTCCGGTATTATTCATATTATCAACGCGCTAGGCATGCTTTAGGGGCATAAGTATTCCTCGTTCTTATTGAACCTGACAATGGGTACAAATACCTAAGAATCTGTTCAGCTTCTCTGCAGCGACGTGCAATGGCGGGAAAACCAGTCGGCTTTCGCCGCAGCAGCGAATCTGATGTATTATGCTCAATGAATTGGCATCGTAACGTCAGTGAATAACTGATGTTACGCAGTTAGTTGAGATTTAATTAAAGTGTCGCTAGCGCGACGGTTTTATTTAATCGGGTTTATCGCACCCGAAGGCGAGTTACTTGCTTTTAACAGCCTGTGTAGGCTGGGTTGGAGCTTTAGCGGAAACCC
>NZ_JADMKV010000102.1 GCF_015476545.1 Methylobacter sp. BlB1
CGCCCCTACGGGCCTGATCTGTTAAAAGCTCCGGTGCTCGGCGCGGCAAACGGGACAGAGTGCCCGTCGTAACATCAGTCAGCACGGTTAGGCATAGCTGGACGGGGCATGTTGCCCCGTTCGAAACGTTTGGCACTTGAGGCACCTAACCGTGTAGGCTGGGTTGGAGCTTTAGCAGAAACCAAGCATTTCGGAGCCGCCCATGCCGGGTTTGTCAAACCAGCCTACCGGTTTCAATCGTAGGGTACGCACCGCGTACCGTTTCCAAAGTCTGTTGACTCCGAGAAGGTACGCAATGCGTACCCTACCTATTAACGGATCAAATCGTAGTTGTAATCCGTAGTGCCCATACCTTTGGTCTCCTTGTCCAGTTGCTCCAGCACGGCATTCACCAGCGTGGTCAGCATGTAGATGGCGCCTTCGTAACCAAGCGTCGTCATTCTGTGCAGGTGATGACGGTCGAAGATCGGGAAGCCGATGCGGATCAGCGGCACTTCGTGCTCTTCACCTTTATAAACGGTGTCGCGCTGGATGAATTTGCCGTATGAGTTGCCGATCATGAAGTCCGGTTTGTTCGTGAACATCAAGGAGCGGAAATGCCATAAGTCTCTGCCGATATGCACCTGCGTGTTCACGCCGTAAGGTGAGTCGGCCAGCATTTTGTTCATGGCTTTCTGCCAGCGCTTGCTGGCGTGGTTGCACAGCACGTCGCTTGGTTCAGCGCCCACTTCGAGCAGGAATTTGGTCATGCCCATGACGAAATCGGCATCGCCGTACAGGGCGAATTTCTTGCCGTGCAGCCAGGCGTGCGAGTCGGTCATCATGTCCACCAGACGGCCGCGCTCCAGTTCCAGCGACGCAGGGATCGGCTTGCCGGTCAGCTCGGAGACTTTCATCAGGAACTGGTCGGTCCATTCCAGGCCCATCGGGATGTTGATGGCGGTGGCCGGCTGGTTCCAAGTGGTTTGCACGAACTTCTTGGTTTTTTCCAATTGCCAAGGTTGCAGCAGCAGCGTGTCGATGGCGTTGGGCGCGTCCTTGATCTCGGCTTGCGTGGTGCCGCCCGCGTACATGCGGAAGGTGCCGTCAGCCGGCGTGTCGAGAACTTCGGAAGGATCGCTCAGCAGCGAGTAATCGACGCCCATTTCCTTCATCATGCGGTGCATGACGCGGAAGTTGCCCAGATAGGTTTCAAAACCCGGCACCAGGTTGATCTTACCGTTGGAGCCGACTTTCTTGTCATCCATGTGGTTCAGCGTGAAATAGCGGACCATGCCTTCGAACATGTTGTCCCAGCCGGTGGTATGGCTGCCGACGAAGCTCGGAGTATGCGCGTAAGGCGTCGGATAATCCTGTTCGACATGGCCGGCATTCTTGGCGTTGTTGATGAAGGCGTTCAAGTCGTCGCCGATAACCTCCGCCATACAGGTGGTCGATACGGCGATGATGTCGGGCTGGTACAGGGCTTTCGCGTTTTCCAGGCCCGCCATCATGTTTTTCTGGCCGCCGAAAACGGCCGCGTCTTCGGTCATGGAATCGGACACGCAGGCAATCGGCTCCTTGAAATGGCGATTGAAGTAAGTGCGGAAGTAAGCTACGCAGCCTTGCGAGCCATGCACGTAAGGCATGGTTTTCTCAAAGCCCAAGGCGCAGAGTACGGCGCCCAGCGGCTGACAGGCTTTTGCCGGGTTAACGGTCAGGGCTTCGCGGTTGAAATTGAGATCCTGGTATTCCTTGGTGGTCGTCCACTCGAATACTTCGTCAATTTTTTCCTGAGGGTGGCGTTCTTCATAAAGCGCGCGTTTATTAGCCAGGTTTTCCTTGTAGTCATCGTTTCTGAACAAAGGATAACTGGGTTGTATGTTTTCGACTTTTTGACTCATAAATAATCTCCTGTGCGCCACTAATCCGTGGACGACATATTGAGAATTGATAGGGTACGCACGCGCACCATTTCCAAATTTTCACGTAGGGTACGCATCGCGTACCAGCGGGTAAGGTACGCAGTGCGTACCCTACCTCCGTATTAGGCGCTCGCCGCCACGGCTACCGCATCGCTTTCAGCCGTTTTCCAGGGCACTTTCACTTGTTTCCAGCAAGGGTTGTTCAAGGTCATGTCCATATCGCGGGCGAAGATGGCGAAGCCGTCATAGCCGTGATAAGGGCCGGAATAATCCCAGGAGTGCATTTGCCGGAACGGGATGCCCATTTTCTGGAAGATGTATTTCTCCTTGATGCCGGAGCCGATCAGGTCCGGCTGGATTTTCTTGACGAATTCCTCGAATTCGTAGCCGGTGACGTCGTCATAGAGCAACGTTGCATTGCCCATTTCCTTGATCGTGCGGTCGTAGTCGTCGTTGTGGCCGAATTCATAGCCGGTGCCGACCACTTCCATGCCCAGGTCTTCATAGGCGCCGATCACATGACGAGGGCGCAGGCCGCCGACGTAGAGCATGACGCGTTTGCCCTGCAGGCGCGGTTTGTACTTGGCGATCACGGCGTCGTATTCGGCCTGATATTTGGCGATGACTTTCTCCGCGCCGGCCTGGATGGTTTCATCGAAGTGCGCGGCGATTTTGCGCAGCGATTCGGCGATTTTGGTCGGGCCGAAGAAGTTGTACTCGATCCAGGGGATGTTGTACTTTTCTTCCATGTGCCGCGCGATGTAGTTCATCGAACGGTAGCAGTGGATCAGGTTCAGTTTTACCCTGGGCGTGTTTTCCATTTCGGCAATGGTGCCGTCGCCGGACCATTGCGCCACGACGCGCAGACCCATTTCTTCCAGCAATGTACGTGAAGCCCAGGCATCGCCGCCGATGTTGTAATCGCCGATAACCGCTACGTCGTAAGGGGAGACTTCATAGCCGATTTCTTTGCCTTCGTTACCGTCGAGAACCCAGTCGCGGATGGCGTCGTTGGCGATATGGTGGCCCAAGGATTGCGATACGCCGCGGAAGCCTTCGCAACGCACCGGAACCACGGGTTTGCCGATTTCCTTGTTGGCTTTTTTGGCGACCGCTTCGATATCGTCGCCGATTAAACCGATCGGGCATTCCGACTGAATGCTGATGCCTTTGTTGAGCGGGAACAGCTCTTCGATTTCATTCATGATCTTCGCGAGTTTTTTATCGCCGCCGAACACGATGTCCTTTTCCTGGAAATCGGAGGTGAAGTTCATGGTGCCGAAAGTATTGACGCCGGTCGTGCCGACGTAATAGTTACGGCGGCCGGCGCGTGAATACTGGCCGCAGCCGACCGGGCCGTGGGAGATGTGGATCATGTCCTTGATCGGACCCCAGACCACTCCCTTTGAACCGGCATAAGCGCAACCGCGGATGGTCATGACGCCGGGTTGGGATTTGCGGTTCGAGGTAATGCACTTGTTTGATTTCTCAAGCGACTGGTCATTGACCGCCAGGTGCTTGGCGCGGTCTTTTTTCGCTTGCTCCGGATAGACTTCAAGCACTTCCTGTATGAGCGCTTCGGTCTCTTCTCTTGTCATTGCTGCCATGTTGTTTCTCCTACTTATGCCGTGGGCAATCCCCCAACAGACAAGGTTCAGGACTGGAGGGCGGAGGCACCGCCCTCCAGTATTGCGGGACGGTTACTCTGCTGAGGCGACTACACCGATGATGGATTCGTCTTCTTCGTCCATCAGGCCGAATTCCATCATTAATTCTTCCAGTTCATCCATTGAAATCGGATGCGGGATAATGAGGTTCTTGTTATCGCGGATTTTCAGCGCCAATTGGCGGTATTCGTCGGCCTGTTTGGCGTTCGGATCGTATTCGATAACGGTCATGCGGCGGATTTCGGCGCGTTGCACGACGTTGTCGCGCGGCACGAAATGGATCATCTGGGTGCCGATTTTTTCAGCCAGCGCCATGATCAGCTCATCTTCACGTGCTGTATTGCGCGAGTTGCAGATCAGGCCGGCCAGACGCACGCTGCCTGAGTTGGCGTATTTGACGATGCCTTTGGCGATGTTGTTGGCCGCATACATGGCCATCATTTCGCCCGAACAGACGATGTAAATCTCTTGCGCCTTGTTTTCACGGATTGGCATGGCAAAGCCGCCACACACAACATCCCCAAGAACATCATAAAAAACGAAATCGAGTTCATCATCGTAAGCTCCTTCTTCCTCGAGGAAGTTAATGGCCGTGATTACACCGCGGCCGGCACAGCCGACACCGGGCTCTGGGCCGCCTGATTCAACGCATCTGACACCGCCGAAGCCGACTTTCATTACATCTTCCAGTTCTAGGTCTTCAACGCTGCCGGCTTCAGCCGCCAGACTCATGATGGTTGTTTGCGCCTTGGAGTGCAGGATCAAACGGGTGGAATCGGCTTTCGGGTCACAGCCCACGATCATCACCTTGTTGCCGGCTTCAGCCAGCGCGGCGACCAGGTTTTGTGTTGTAGTGGATTTGCCGATCCCACCTTTACCGTAAATTGCACATTGACGTAATGCCATGATTTTCTCCTTACATAGAACGTTGTGGTTGATTACGCAAGGGTATAGAGCAAGTGGCGTGCCAATTGGCGAATGTCTTGTTAAATCATTGATTGTCATGTTTTTAATGAGAGTTGCGGCAGGCTGTTTCTGCGTAGTATTGCGGACATTTTGTAGGGTTTATGTAGATTTGTTCACAGAGGTTGCAAGGCATGGGCGGCCTCGAATGCTGGATTTAGCAAGCCACCCTACCTGTAACTCTGTAGGGTACGCAATGCGTACCTTTTTAGCTGGGATTTGTCGGAAATGTCGCGAACAGAACAATCCACAATGAGAAAAAGCTGACATCACGCCATTGGGGAGTGAATTTAAATTATTGTTATTTATGCGTAAAAATTGATTAACAGCAATTGGATTGCTTCTTGCTTAAGTACCGATACACATAAGCCTTAAAGGAGTTAATCATGTCTTCCAATATATTTTCCGAAATATTAAGCGGTCTTTACGAGAATAAAATCGTGCCTTATTTAGGCCCGGGCGTACTTTTCGATGCAACCAATAAAAAGACCGGCGAGCCGATGCCGGCCGACAGCACCAGCCTGATTCTGGCCATGAACAATGGCCAGCCTATGGCGCCCAAACTCATGTACGAGTTTCCCAGGGCGGCCATGAACCAGGAGCTAAAGCGGGGCAGAAATTTTCTGAGCCAGTTTCTCACCAAGGTCTATGGCGAAACGGAATGGACTCGAGCCGCCTTGCATGACTGGCTGGAAGAGTGGCGGCCGGCTTATGTCATCGACATCAATCGCGATACCCAATTGCAGGATAGTTATAAAGATGACGAGCATACGCTGATCGTGGGCATTGCAAGAATTGCCGCCCAGCCGCATCGCTACAAGCTGTATCATTTCGACGGCAGCGATTATTTCGAGATTCCGCAGGAGCAGGTCGACCCGCGCCTGCCGATTTTATTCAAGCCGATGGGAACGCCCAGGCCCGAGGCCAGCTATATAGCCTCGGATGCCGATTATGTCGATTACATCACCGAGCTGATGGGCGGCTTCGCTATTCCCGAGTTTCTGAAGGAGTACCGCAAGCAGAAGCAGTACCTGCTGATCGGCATGCCTTTGAACCGCGATTCCGAGCGCATGGTCATGAGCGATATTATTTATGCGGCAGCCGAGCCTAAAGGCTGGGTGCTGAATAAAAATCCGACCGACAAGGAAAAGCGCTTCTGCAAGAAAATGGGCCTGGAAATTCTCGAGGCCGATGTGAGAGACCTGCTCGATGCCGCTGGCTTTTTGCCGCCTTATAAAAAATCGGCGTAGACGCGTTTGTAGCGATAGCTTTGCTTAAGCCTTATTGACCAAACCACGAAGGGCCGGAAGTTCTTTGAGGTTTTTGCGCGAACTTCGTGGCGGGCATGTATCCTGAGTTGCATTTATTGGTCTGTCAGGACTTGACGCTGATGCCTGAAAAATTCATAGTGCCTGTTAAATAGTTATCACCGGCATCGGCTGCCGGTTGTTCAGTTTCTCAAAAAAACAGGTATATCAGTAATGCATGCTCGCGCACTTAAACTCTTGCAGCATCATCATGATTTTGCAGTCATTCATAAAAAAGGCGAAAGACGGACCAAACAGGTTCTGGTTCTCACATTCCTGACCATGGTCGTGGAGATTACGGCCGGCACGCTGTTCGGTTCGATGGCGCTGCTCGCCGACGGCTGGCACATGGGCACCCATGTGGCGGCCTTCATGATCACGATCATTGCCTATCGCTATTCGCGCATCCATGCCGACGACGACACGTTCGCCTTCAGCCCCGGCAAAGTGGGTGTCCTGGGCGGATTCGCCAGCTCCATCGCACTGGGTGTCGTGGCCTTGATGATGTTGATCGAATCGGCAGAGCGTCTGCTGAAGCCTCGCATCATCCTGTTTGACGATGCTATCGCTATCGCGGCTTTTGGCCTGTTTATCAATCTGATCTGCGCCCTGCTGTTGAAAGAGCACCATTCCCATCATCACGATCATGATCACGCGCATGGCCACCACCATCATGATCAAAATCTCAAAGCCGCTTACATGCATGTGCTGGCTGACGCGCTGACGTCCGTGCTGGCTATTGCTGCGCTGGTATCGGGGAAGTATTACGGCTGGACCTGGCTGGACCCGGTCATGGGGATAGTCGGCGGGATGATCATTATCCAGTGGTCTTACGGTCTCATGAAAGAGAGCAGCCCGGTATTGATGGATGAAAGCATCGATCCAGGCTATAAAATAGCCGTCAAGAGAAAAATAGAGAGCGATGCCGACAACCGCGTTTCAGACCTGCATATCTGGCGCGTGGGTCCCAAACACTACGCGATCATTTTGTCGGTCGTTTCGCATACGCCCAGGCCGCCTCAATATTACAAGGCGCTGCTGAAGGATTTTCACAGGCTTTCGCATATCACCGTCGAGGTTAATAAATGCTACGGGGATGAATGCATAATCGAGGAATAATTACGCGCTGTAGGGTCGAATTCATTCAATCGGAGATCGCTTCAGAATTCCCGAACAGGAACCTATTCGTTCAGTAAGCGGCCAAAGTTGTAACAATACATGATGCTGGGATTCCGGGCAGCCGGGCCGGGAGTTCCTTAATTTATGGGTAAGGCCTTTATGAAAATCCATCCTCCGCTTTATTACGGCGATTATCTGCAACTGCCTAAAATCCTGAACGCCCAGGCGCCTGAAAGCGCGAAATACGGCGAAGAAGTTCATGACGAGACGCTGTTCATCGTCGTCCACCAGACCTATGAGCTCTGGTTCAAGCAGATTCTGCATGAGCTGAATTCCATCCGCGAGATCATGGCGCAGCCGTTTGTGCCGTCCACGGACCTTTACGTGATCAATGCCCGGCTGGAAAGAGTCACTGCCATTCAGCAGGTTTTGATCGATCAGATTCAGGTCATGGAGACCATGACCACACTGGATTTCATGGAGTTCAGGGATTATTTGGTGCCGGCCTCCGGCTTTCAGAGCCTGCAGTTCCGCCTGGTGGAAGCGGTACTGGGCATCAGGCCAGAACACCGGATGGACATCGAAAAGCAATTCATCCATTCCCGCCTCAAGCCGGAAGACAGGCAGGCACTGGAGAAGGAAGAAAGCAAAGTCGGCATTTTTGAACTGCTGGAGGCATGGCTCGCGCGCATGCCTTTTTCCCGGTTTGAAGACTATGATTTCTGGGGCGAGTACGAGCTAGCCGTACATAAAATGCTCAAGCAGGATCATGAGATCATCCTGAACAATCCGGGCCTGGATGAGCCTTTGAGGGCGATGGAGCTGAGAAACCTGGAAACGACGCGCGAAACTTTCGCGACGCTGCTGGATGCCGATAAATTTGCCGGGCAGCGGGCGCAGGGCCGGTTCAGGCTGTCGCAGAAGGCGATGCTGTCGGCCGTGTTCATTTTTCTGTATCGCGATTATCCTGCGCTACAGATGCCTTTTGAAATTCTCAGTTCTCTGGTCGAAATCGACGAAAAGTTCACGATCTGGCGTTTTCGCCATGCGCTCATGGTGCACAGGGTACTCGGCACCAAAATCGGAACCGGCGGCTCTTCAGGGCACGAATACCTGAAATCGACCACGGAAAGAAACCGCGCCTTCCTGGACCTGTTCAATCTGGCGACCTTCCTGATGCCCAAGTCCATAGCGCCGGCGTTGCCAAAGGTTATTAAGGATCAGCTGGATATCGTCTATGACGCTCACCAATCCTAAGCGGTTTTACAGCCGATTCCTGAAAGGCCATGCCGGCAAATTGCATTTCCGCGCCCATTCCCATCATTTCTGGCCCGATGTCTCTCGTGAAGCTCAAATTGCTTATTGGGACGACTGCGCCGTGCTTGGCGATGAAAAATGGGACAGGATTTTCTCCGAGACGATTCCGCGCACGCAAAACCATATCGCCAAAATCCTGGGGCTGAAAGAGCCACGGCAAATCGCGCTGGCGCCCAATACCCATGAACTTGCCGCGCGTTTGCTGTCGCTGTTTCTGGGCAGGAAAAGCTTGAGGATTCTTACCACAACCAATGAATTTCACTCCTGGCGCCGGCAGTTTCTGAGACTGATGGAAATTCCCGGGATTACCATCCGTCAGGTCGATGCGGCGGATTTTCTTCGGGACAGGGCTGCTTTTCTGAACGACATGAAGTCCGAGCTTGCCAAAAGCTACGACCTGGTTTTTCTGAGCCAGGTTTTCTTCGATTCGGGTGCGGCCTTGATGGATGGCGACATTGAATCGCTGGTAGCGGCGGCGCCTGATTCGACGCTCTTTGCCGTCGATGGCTATCACGGTTTCGCGGCCATTCCTTGCAACTTGGCCAGACTGGAAGGGCGAATTTTCTATCTGGGCGGCGGCTACAAATACGGCCAGGGCGGCGAGGGCGTGGGTTTTATGGTCGTTCCGAAAGGCAACTGGCGTCCGGCCGATACGGGCTGGTATGCCGAGGTTGCGCAACTGTCCAGGCCGGCCGGGGAAGCAGTCGGCTACCCGGATGACGGCATGGCCTTCATGGGCTCGACGCAGGACCCGAGCGGCTTTTATCGTTTTAACGCCGTTTGGGATTTGTTCGATGCGGAAGGCATCGATATTCGGGGCATTCACAGTTATGTCGTAGGATTGCAAAAGGCCTTTCTTGACAACCTGCCTCAGCGTTTCATGCAGGACTGGTCGCTGACGCCTTTGTTTGATCCTGTTCTGGACTGGCACGGGCATTTTCTGACCTTCGAAGCGGCTTCTCTGGAAATCGCCGAAAAATGTCTGCAAATTCTGAACGATAACGATATTTTGATAGACCGCAGAGGGACTCGGCTGAGATTCGGATTCGGGCTTTATCAGGATGAAACCGATGTCATTGAGCTCTGTCGGCGCCTTGAGGAATTGGCGGGATAATCTCAATAACTGATGTTTAAAATGCTGAATTTGATCTGACCGTTTCAAGCATTCGTTTGGAGGAAATTTGACGGTGATGATCTCAGT
Organism: Methylobacter sp. BlB1; assembly: GCF_015476545.1. Classification (GTDB taxonomy): domain Bacteria; phylum Pseudomonadota; class Gammaproteobacteria; order Methylococcales; family Methylomonadaceae; genus Methylobacter. The sequence continues at coordinate 9,479 of NZ_JADMKV010000102.1, forward strand.
TCGGCCATAACCGGTCGATTATAAATGGCGTATGAATGGCTAGTGAATCTCGGGAAGCAGCCCGTCATAACGCAAAGGGATGGCAGGAGGCGGGCGAAACCTGCTGTAAGCCAGTCCCACTTGACCGCCGTGTTGGACGAAGCCGCTAACGCGGAGAAAAAGCCCCAGTGCCCGATTATTTATAGA
>NZ_JADMKV010000103.1 GCF_015476545.1 Methylobacter sp. BlB1
CACTGATCGTTGCGATCGAAGAGAAAAAGCTTGCAAAACGGAGGAGTCCATATATACGCTGAGGTACTAAGCGCATCAATCGTGGGCAATGCGCCTCCTATGCTATACAGATTTTGCTTGACCCCGCGCTGCTTTACTTTTGTATCAACCCGTCTAATCTCAAGGAGGCACCATATGAACGCTAAAAAAGCCTGGATGCATACACCTGATGCCGGAGGTGTAAAAATTCCCCCGCCGGTCCGCAGCCGAATCACCGAGCGAATTACCCGATATGCCGAGGCGCAGTATGGCGGACGGTACTCGCGCCTGAATATTCGCTACAGAGGCGTTTTCTGTTATATCGATGCTTACGTAGAGCCTACTGAGCCATCCCCCGAACTGCTAAATATTACCGGCGAGACTCGTGAGGAGTTCATGGATCGCATGAGGAATACGCCGGTTCATCTTTGCCGGCTGCGGTATTTTGGCGATGAAGATGCGTGGGGGCTGGCTTTCTATACGTACAGCAATGAGCGCTATGAACTGTGCATGTTCCGTTCTGGAGGCTTTTTTGGCCCGGTCGAGGAAGCATTTGATATCGGGGCAATGTACCTGTCCGCAGAGTAACGATGCTGCTGCGATCACGTCTTCGCCGGCTTGTAGGCTGACGGTTGTCGAACCGGCCGAAAGCATTTCCCGGTGCAGGTGCGGATTCGTCTACCAACAGTAGGCGCTCTAGGCGAAGCGCCTACTGTTGGTATCCGCACAGTGCGAATGAATTCGCACCTGCCATTTTCTGATTTATTCCAGGCTCATTGCTTAAGAATAGAATAACAGTCGGAATGTGGGAAATAAGGCTCAAGCAATACCGTTTTCACCCTGAGCCTTATGCTTCGATCACCCCTGCAACGCCTTCAACACCGCCTGCATCGTCTCATTGGCATCGCCGAACAGCATGCGTGTGTTTTCCAGCACGAACAGAGGATTACCGACGCCGGCGTAGCCCGATGCCATGCTGCGCTTGAGTGCGACCGTGGCGCCACCTTTCCAGCATTCCAGCACCGGCATGCCGGCGATCGGGCTGTTTGGGTCATCGAGCGCCGACGGGTTGACGATATCGTTGGCGCCGATCACGATAGTGACGTCGACGTTGGGGAAATCCTCGTTGATTTCATCCATTTCATACACGATGTCGTAAGGCACTTTGGCCTCGGCCAGCAATACGTTCATGTGCCCGGGCATGCGTCCTGCCACCGGATGGATGCCGAAGCGGACTTTCTTGCCTTTTTCCCTTAATAGTTTGGTGATTTCATTGACCGTGTGCTGGGCCTGCGCCACCGCCATGCCGTAGCCGGGGATGATCATGATGTTCTTGGCCGCCAGCAGCAATTGCGCGGTTTCTTCGGCATCGATAGGGTAGACCTCGCCTTCAACGGCCGCCGCCTCGCCCGTGCCGGTACCGAAACCGCCGGCGATGACGCTGATGAAATTGCGGTTCATGGCGCGGCACATGATGTAACTGAGGATAGCGCCGCTGCTGCCGACCAGGGCGCCGGTCACGATCAGTAAATCGTTGCTGAGCATGAATCCCGTGGCTGCGGCGGCCCATCCGGAGTAGCTGTTCAGCATCGATACGACGACAGGCATGTCAGCCCCGCCGATGGCCATGACCATGTGCACGCCGAAAATCAGCGCGATGAAAGTCATGATTAACAGCGGGTAGAGGCCGCCGCCGGTTTCGGTCTGCTCCAGAAAGACCTGGCCCAAACCGATGACGAAAATCAGCAGGCCCAGATTCAACCAGTGCCTTAACGGTATCAGGAGTGGCTTGCCGTTGATTTTGCCGCTGAGCTTGCCGAAGGCGATCACCGAACCCGAGAAGGTAACGGCGCCGATTAAAATGCCGATGTAAATTTCCAGCTCATGGATCGTTTTTTCAGCACCCACGAGCGGGGAGCCGGTTTCCATGAAGTTGGCGTAACCGACCAGTACCGCGGCCATGCCGACCAGGCTGTGCATGATGGCGACCAGTTCGGGCATTTGCGTCATTTCAACCTTCAAGGCCGCCACAGCGCCGATCGCGCCGCCGATCAGCAAAGCCAGGATCAAAACGACGTAGGCGTTAACCGTACCGTTTAGCGTTAAAGTGGTAGCGATGATGGCGATGGCCATGCCGATCATGCCGTAGTAATTGCCGCGCCGGGCGGTTTCCTGGTGGCTTAAGCCGCTCAGACTCAAAATGAACAGAATCGTGGCGGCCAGATAAGACATCGTAATTAAGCTTTGAGACATCTTCTTCCCCTTATTTTCTGAACATTTCAAGCATGCGGCGCGTGACTAAAAAGCCGCCGGCAATATTGATGGATGCGATGAGTATGGCCAGGCCGGCCAGAATCATGGCGATTTTTCCCGGCGCCGAAATCTGCACCAAGGCGCCGATCACGATGATGCCGCTGATGGCATTAGTGACGCTCATCAGTGGCGTATGCAGCGCCGGCGTCACGTTCCAGATCACCTGATAGCCGATGAAACAGGCCAGCACGAAGACGGTAAAGTGCGCCATGAAAGAAGCCGGCGCGACCGCACCGATGCCAAACAAAGCGAGTCCGCCGATAACCAGCGGTATAAAGGGCTTGATGCCATCGGGGATGGCGTGTTTTTTTTCTTGTGCCTGGACGGCGGGGTAGGCGGGGGCTTCTGTTTGCGGAGGCGGGGCGGCCGATAAGGTGGGCGGCGGTGGCGGCCAGGTTATCTTGCCTTCCTTGACGACCGTTGCGCCGCGTATCACTTCATCGTCCATGTTGACGTCGAGCACCCCGTTCTTTTCGGGGCACAACTCCGTCAATAAATGCCTGAGATTGGTGGCGTACAGCTGGCTGGACTGGTTGGCCAGACGGCTGGGCAGATTGGAATAGCCGATAATCGTGACGCCGTGCCTGACCACGACTTTATCTTTTTCGGTCAGGGCACAGTTGCCGCCTTGCTCGGCCGCCAGATCGACGATGACGCTGCCCGGCTTCATCGATTCGACCATACCTTGAGTAATCAGCTCGGGCGCGGGCTTGCCGGGAATCAGGGCGGTGGTGATGATGATATCGACTTCCATGGCCTGGCGCGCAAACAGCGCCATCTCGGCTTCAATGAACTCTTTGGACATAGTTTTGGCATAACCGCCGGCTCCGGAACCTTCTTCCTTGAAATCCAGCATCAGGAACTCGGCGTCCATGCTTTCAATCTGTTCCTTGACTTCAGGCCGCGTGTCGAAAGCCCTGACAATCGCACCCATGCTCTTGGCCGCGCCGATAGCGGCAAGGCCTGCGACGCCGGCGCCGATTACCAGTACCTTGGCGGGCGGAATTTTGCCGGCCGCGGTAATCTGGCCGGTAAAAAATCGGCCGAAATGCTGTGCGGCCTCAATGACGGCCCTATAGCCGGCGATATTGGCCATGGAACTGAGCGCATCGAGTTTTTGCGCTCTGGATATGCGCGGCACGCTGTCCATAGCCAGCACGGTCGCGCCTTTGGCGGCCAGTTTTTGCATCAAGTCTTCGTTTTGCGCCGGCCAGATGAAGCTGATCAGATGCCCGCCTTCAGGTAGCAGCTCAACTTCATCAATGGCCAGTTCTGGATGGCTCTCTGGCGGCCTGACTTTCATGATGATGTCGGAGTCATTCCATAGCGTCTTGGCCGATTTGACGATTTGGACACCGACTTCTTTATAAGCCTCATCAGAAATATCGGCGCCGGCGCCGGCGCCGCTTTCCACACTGACTTCGAAGCCCATCTTAATGATTTTTTCAGCGGCTTCAGGCGTTGTAGCTACACGTTTTTCACCTTCATGGATCTCTCTGGGTATACCGATCTTCATACAGTCCCCTTTGTTGTTTGAGTTATTTAGGAGTAATTGAATAGCAAGATTTTGAATAACAATCGAAACCTTACTGCTGAGCATAGGAGATTAAGACCGGTTTTTCAATAAAAAATACAACGCCCATTATCGGCTGCCAGCTTCCGGAATCATGCGCCCGCGATCGCATGATTTGCAATTGCAGCAGACGGGTAAGGGCTTTTTACAATTTCACGCTGCGCAACCTGAGGGCGTTGCCGATAACGGATACTGAGCTGAAACTCATGGCGGCTGCGGCAATCATCGGGCTGAGCAGCAGGCCGAAGAACGGATACAGGACGCCGGCGGCGATCGGAATGCCGGCAAAGTTATAAATAAAAGCAAAGAACAGGTTCTGTTTGATGTTGGCCATCGTATGCCGGCTTAATCGCCAGGCACGGGCTATGCCGCGCAGGTCGCCTTTCACGAGTGTGATGCCGGCGCTCTCCATGGCAACGTCCGTGCCCGTGCCCATCGCGATGCCGACCTGCGCCTGAGCCAGCGCCGGCGCATCGTTGATGCCGTCGCCGGCCATCGCTACAATGCGGCCTTCGCCTTGCAGGCGCTTGATTATGTCGGCTTTCTGGTCGGGCAGAATTTCGGCCATAACCTCATCAATGCCCAGCTTTCTTGCGACGGCCTGGGCGGTGGTCCGGCTGTCGCCCGTGAGCATGACGATGCGGATGTGTTCGCTGTGCAGGGCCCGGATAGCTTCGGGCGTGCTGTCCTTGATCGGGTCGGTCACGCCGACGAGTCCTGCCGGCTTGCCGTCGACCGAGACAAACATGACGGTCTGGCCGTCGCTGCGCAGTTCTTCCGCTTGGACTGCCAGCTGGCCCGGATCAATGCCCAGGCTGTCCATCAGTACGCGGTTGCCAAGCGCAACTTCCCGGCCATCGACACGGCCCTTGACGCCCAGTCCGGTGACGGATTCGAAATCTTCGGCGCGAGCCGGCTCAATCCCTCGCAGCTCAGCGCCTTTGACTATGGCCTCGGCCAGCGGATGCTCGCTGCCGCGTTCGATGCCTGCGGCAAAACGCAGGAGATCGTTTTCCTGAACACCGTCGGCAGCCGTAACACTGACGAGCTTAGGTTTTCCCTCGGTCAGCGTCCCGGTCTTATCCACGACCAGCGTGTCAATCTTGCGCATCAACTCAATCGCCTCGGCGTTCCTGAACAGTATGCCGGCACTGGCGCCTTTGCCTGTCGCCACCATGATGGACATGGGCGTCGCCAGGCCCAGGGCGCATGGGCAGGCAATGATCAGCACGGCGATGGCGTTGATGAGCGCGTAAGCCATGCGCGGCTCGGGGCCGGCAAGAGACCAGGCGATAAACGTGACAATCGCGATAACCACTACGATGGGAACGAAATAACCGGCGATAATGTCGGCCAGCTTCTGAATCGGCGCGCGGGTGCGCTGCGCTTCGGCCACCATCGCCACGATACGCGACAGCAGCGTTTCCTTGCCGACTTTCTCGGCACGCATGACCAGACTGCCGGTGCCGTTGATGGTCGAACCGATAACGCGGTCGCCTTCGTGCTTTTCGGCCGGGATCGGCTCGCCGGTGACCATCGACTCATCTACTGAGCTGGCGCCTTCCAGCACGACGCCGTCCACGGGTATTTTTTCGCCCGGCCGCACGCGCAGCCTGTCGCCGAGCTGCACCGCATCCAGCGGTACATCGATCTCGGTGCCGTCGTCGCTCAGACGGCGCGCCGTTTTGGCCTGCATGCCGAGCAGTTGCTTGACGGCCTGGCTCGTCCGGCTGCGGGCGCGCAGTTCGATGACCTGGCCGAGCAGGATAAGGGTCACGATCACGGCAGAGGCTTCGAAGTAGACGCCAACCTTGCCGTTTTCCCGAAACGAAGCGGGAAAAATGTCGGGAAACAGTGCCGCGATCAGACTGTACAAATAGGCCACGCTCACGCCGAGCCCGATCAGCGTAAACATATTGAGGCTGCGGTTCTTCACCGATTGCATGGCGCGGACGTAAAAAGGCCATGCCGACCATAGACAGACTGGCGTCGCCAGCGCGAGCTCGACAAGCATGTGGGCGCGCGGCGAGAATAGCTGCGAGACAGGCCGCCCAGGCAGCATATCGCCCATGGCGACAAGGACCAGCGGCACGGTCAGCACGGCGGCAAACCAGAACCGGCGGCTCATGTCCGTCAGTTCGGGATTGCGCTCAGCCTGCTCGGCCTCAATGGTCCTGGGCTCAAGCGCCATGCCGCAGATCGGGCAGTTTCCCGGCTCGTTGCGGACGATCTCGGGGTGCATCGGGCAAACCCACTCCGTCCGGGAGACAGGGTGGGGCGTTTCGACAGGCTCAAGCGCCATGCCGCACTTCGGGCAACTTCCTGGATGGGCCGACTGCACTTCGGGATGCATGGGACAGGTGTAAGTGGTTGTCGCTATGCTGCTGTCGACTCTTGGCATGACTGTGTCCTTATCGTGAGTTAAAGTTTTACAATTGAAAATTTAAGCTCTGGGTATGCATCGCATACCATTTTCGGCGTTTGCCGATTCATTGCGACTTTGGTAAAGGTACGCAATGCGTACCCTACGGCAGCTTATAAAAGTTATCAATCGATTTTCAGGACTTTGGCGCCGCGGATTCTTCCCGTTTTCAGCTCGACCAGGGCTTCGTTTGCCTGTTCTAGGGTAAAGACCTGAATCTCGGGATTCAAGTTTATTTCAGCGGCCAGGCTCAGGAATTCCTGTACATCGGTTCGGGTAATGTTGGCGACACTCTTGATTTCTTTTTCCTGCCAGAGATGCTGCGGATAATCCAGTTGCAGCAAGCTCTGCTTGTCGTCTTCCTTGCGGATTGCGTTTATCACGAGCCGTCCGCCCGGCTCCAGGTTTGCCAATGCTTCCACGACGGGCTGCCAGGCCGGTGTCGTGTCAATGATGCTGTCCAGCTTTCTGGGCGCCCGATCAACAGTTTCGCCGGCCCACACGGCCCCCAGTTCCAGTGCGAACGCGCGTTCTTCGGCGCTTCTGGCAAACACGAACACCTCGGTATTCGGATAACGGTGCTTCGCCATTTTCAGGACCAGATGGCCGGACGCGCCAAATCCGGTCAGGCCCAAACGCTGTCCGTCTTTGATTCCTGTCAGTTGTAAGGACCGGTAACCGATAGCGCCGGCGCACAGCAAAGGGGCGGCCTGCAGGTCGGAAAAAGCTTCGGGAATCCGATAAGCGAAATTCTCGCTCACGGTCATGTATTGCGCATAGCCGCCATTGGCATCGCGGCCGGTGGCCTCGAAGACCGGGCACAGATTCTCATGACCGCTCAAGCAGAACTTGCATGTCCCGCAAGCGGAAAAGATCCAGGCGGCACCGACCCGGTCGCCCTCTTTGATGCGCTTGACCTTGTTGCCAATTGCTTCAACGCGGCCCACGACCTGATGCCCCGGGATGATAGGCAAATGCGGCGGCGGTGTTCTGCCTTCGATCTCATCGAGTTCGGTGTGGCAAACACCGCAGGCAGAAACCTTGAGCAGAATTTCTCTGTCGCCGGGCTCGGGAACGGGAAGTTCTATCCATTCAAGCGGCGCCTGATTGTCTTTTAAATCGCAGAGCTGTCTTAATAGCATCGCTTTCATGAAATTGCCTTTATAAATTATTTAGTTATTTGATTCGAAAGGTTATTTTCCCGGCAGTTCCACCATTAACATTAGATTATGTGGTATTATCCAGTCAATTTAACTACTCCGCCGCGCCGGTAACGGTAAGAGCGGCCTATATAATGGACATTGGTCTAATCCTTATTTTGATTCTTATCAATGGCGTTTTCGCAATGTCGGAAATGTCGGTTGTTTCTTCCAGAAAAGCCCGCCTGCAGAAGTTGGCTTCCGAGCGGCGGCCAGGCGCCAATGCGGCGCTGAAACTGCATGAAGAGCCCTCTCATTTTCTGTCTACCATTCAGGTAGGCATTACATCCGTCGGCATTTTGAGCGGCGCCTTGGGTGAAGATGCGCTGAAAACGCCTATTCATGAACAGCTTTTGAAAATTCCGGCGCTCGCGCCTTACGCCGAAGGCATTGCCCTGACAATGACAGTGGTTTTAATCACTTATTTTTCCGTGGTGATCGGTGAACTTTTCCCCAAAAGATTGGCTTTACTGCACCCGGAAAACATCGCGGTTGTCATCGCCCGACCGATGAGAGGTTTGGCCAAAATTGCCAGCCCATTGGTCTGGCTGCTGTCGTCTTCCGGAAACCTGTTGCTTCGAATCGTAGGCGCTCACCGTCCTCGAGAGGCTTCAGTCACCAATGAAGAAATCAAACTGTTGATGGAAATGGGCTCTGAAGCCGGCGTTTTCCATGCCAGTGAAGAAAGGCTGGTTGCCAATGTGCTGAGATTGGACGAACTGCGCGTCGGAGCGATTATGACGCCGCGTAAAGAGATTATCGCTGTCGATCTGGCGGCTCCGGAGGATGAGATTAAGCGGAAAATCGCCGATTGCCGGTGTACGCGCTTAGTGGTTTGCCGGGATGGCCTGGAAAACGTACTGGGCATTCTGCACCGCGGCGATTTATTGAAGTCGATGATGGAGGGCGTGTTTGATATTGAGAAAACAGTGCGTCCGGCGCTCTACGTTCCCGATTCCATAACGCTTACGCATCTTCTGGAGCTTTTTCGGGAAGAGCATGCCGATTTTGCCTTGATTGTCGATGAATACGGCGAAATGGAGGGCCTTGTGGCGCTCAGCGACGTCTTGACGGCCATCGTCGGCGATTTTCCCACTGAGGAGTCCGAGCTCGAACCTGATGTCGTCCAGCGGGATGACGGTTCATGGCTCATTGACGGCGGCGTATCGATAGCGAAGTTGAAGTCGGTGCTTGATATGGACACCGAATTCCCGGGCGAGACTGACAATGTCTACAATACTATCGGTGGATTCATTCTGTTCCATCTGGAAAGAGTTCCGCACGTGGCGGACAATTTCGAGTACGATGGCTGGCGTTTTGAAGTGGTGGACATCGACGGAACGCGGATCGACAAGATTTTGATCAGTTCCTTAAATCAATAGGCCGGTTTCGATTGCCTTTTTGTCAAAAATAGGAGTCCGTAATGATCTTCAAGGATTGAAGATCATTACGGATTAATGCTTATAGCGCCGGACTGCCGGGACAAGGTGCACAGCAGTTCGTCAAAATCGATTGGCTTGGTCAGATAACCGTTGAAACCGGCAGTTCTCGCCGTTTCACGATCCACTTCCCGTCCGTAGCCGCTCAATGCGATCAGCTGCGTCATTTTCAGGGCGGGATCTTGCCTGAGCGCCCGTGCCACCGCGTAGCCATCCATGCCGGGCAGGCCGATGTCGAGTAGCGCGACCTGCGGTTGTTCAGCCTGTGCAATTTCCAATGCCGTGTAGCCGTCATAGGCCAGCAATACCTCGTGCCCTTCACTGGTCAGCAGCACAGACAGACTCTGGGCGGCATCGCGGTTGTCGTCGACTACCAGAATGCGGAGCGGGCCTTCAT
>NZ_JADMKV010000104.1 GCF_015476545.1 Methylobacter sp. BlB1
GCAGGCAGCGGTCCCGCGGATAGTCGGCATCGGTGGCGTTCCAGTCGTACAGTACGCGTTGCCGCTCATCAGCCTCCAGCAGACTTATTTGGCTTATAGGCACATCGAGCGTAGAGGACGCAAGCCTGGCAAGCAAACCCAGCAGGCGGCGCATATGAGCGGCTAGACTTTCTTCGCTGTAATGCAGAGGATTGCCATTAAAATCAAAGCGCAAGTCAAAACCACTCTGGTTGTCATAAACGCTCAGAGAAAGTTCGAACTCCGGCCCATTGGAAAGATTATGGTTCTGTGCCGGATAGCCCGCAAAACTCTGAACATAATCGAAAGGCATGACATTGACAGTCATGCCATAGAAGTGACTTCCGTTCGTAGGTAACCCCAAATCCTGACGAAGATCTTCGCTCCGGTAGCTTTGATGGCGGAACGCATCCCGCATTGACTTTGTGGTTTGGCTGAGAAACTCGTCAAACTTTTGTCCCGGATCAACTTTCAATCTCAGCGGCAGGATATTCGACATCATGCCGGGAATATTGCGCATTGCCGCGCCAATCCGTGCGGATACCGGCATGCCGACAACAATATCTTCCTCACCTGTAAATCGATGCAAATAAAGTGCGGCGGCAGCCGTTATGATTTGGGCCAAACTTGCGCCATGAGCCGCCCCCAGGCTGCGTAACGCCTCTGCCGTCGAATAGGCTAAATAATCCGTCTTACGGATAGACTGACGGCATGGAATCGGGCCCGTTTGTTTACCCGATAGCGTTACCGGCTCGGGCCTGTCTTTAAGCTGGGCTAGCCAGTAATTCCGATCTCGTTCATACCTTGCCGAGTTACGGTAATTCTCTTCATTCTCCAATACATCGAGCCATGAACCGAAATCATTAAGTTCTAACGGATTAACTCCGCTTAGGGAAGCATATAAATCCGTAACTTTCTGGGCAAAAAGCGGCCCACTAAATCCATCTGCAATAATGTGGTGTGTGCGTTGATAATAAATAAAGAAATCGGAACGTATTTTTAAAAGAGCAAACGTAAATAGTGGATCAAGAATAATATCGTTAGCTTTTGCCATGTCGTCTCGCATCCAATCTTTAGCAGTGACATGGGGATCAGCTTCAGTACTAAAATCAAAATAATGTATGAGCCAATTCTTATCCTTAGAAAAGTATTGCCTTGGTCCTTCGTCAGTCGCAATAAAATGAAGGTGTAGGTTATCGCTTTGATCCAAAGCGCCGCTCACTGCTAATCTGAACAATTCTGGATCGATAGCGCCTGAAATTTCGATATATTCGCCAATGTTATAGGCAGGGTTTTCAGGTTCCAACATTTGAGCAAACCATATAGAGGTTTGCGCGCTAGTCAATGGATAGTATAAGGACATAATTTTTGCCAATCCTTGTAGATTGAGTTGAAATAACGCCCCAAGAAGTCAGCCATAACTTGATTAGCCAATCCCGGACAACCGTTTTTATTTTTCTTGCATCACTTTAAATTTTCTTAATATTTAATGAATTATTGAACTTTAATGCTAACGCTTGGTATAAGACGATAAACTTTGGCTATTAATTATTAAGAGGACAAACTTTATCTAACACTTACAGTAAGGCGACAAATAGGTAATGCTATCGTACTACTCATCCAATTTGGATCGCGTGCAATTAAGTAACCTTTAAGCGATTTTTGACAAATTATATAGATCTGTGGAACTGTAGGTAATCAGTATGAGCACTTATAGTATTTGCACTTATAGTAAAAGCACTTATAGAAATTCAACCAGTCCTTTGGACAATTCATAATTCTGCCGCCAACTTTGGCCGACTGGGCGAGACAGCCTAATTTAACCTCAATTCAGTTTAAGCCTCATGAAGAAAGGGTAATCGTTCGACTCAATATGCGTATAGGTGCAAATTTACCTGTACCTTTTAGGGTATTCGCACTCAACAAAAGCCTGCTGATTTTTGGAAAGCCCGGCATGTGTCCCGGGTCGAATACCCACAAGGGGTACAAGTGAATTCGCCCCTACACCACGCCATATCAGTGATAACAACAGCCTGCTCCCTTTTTCATCCCGAATTCAGGTTAATTTAGGAATTGAGAGCTCGGGTGATCAGTTTTAAAAGGCGACTGAAATCGCCCCTACAGCCTTGCACTCTCTATTTACCCCCTTCGCTATCCCCGCCATTTACTATCTGAATCAGCTCGGCCGCAATGCTGACGGCGATTTCCTTCGGCGTATGGCTGTTGATCGGCAATCCGATCGGCCCGCGGATGCGCTGCAAAGTTTCGGCAGGCAGTTTGGCGCCGAGGTTAGACTTAATTTGCGCTATCTTGTTCCGGCTGCCCAGTAGGCCCAGATAACGCACTTTTTTACCGGCCAGCCTTTCGGCCACTTTTTCATCGGTTTTGTGGCTATGCGTCATGATGAACACAAACACCTGATTGCCTTCGGGTATGGCATCGCTTATGAAGCGATACGGCATGATCTTTTTATGATGCGCATCGGCATTGCGCTTGAGCGTATCCAGATTGTCGCGCTCGTCGATGACGGTAATCTCGAAATCGAGCATGGCAAGGATCTTTGACAGCGCCAGGCTGACGTGCCCGCCTCCGATCAGATAGGCCTGCCTGCGGAGGCCGACGTTTTCCTCGTAGCGCCAACTGCTTGCGGTTTGCAGGAAGCTTTGCCCGGACAGGGTGCGCGCCGGATCAAATGCCATGCCGTCCGGCGACAGTGTCAGCACGCCCTGCAAGTTGCCGGCCAGATGACAAACCGCGCTGTCGCTGGCTCGGCAACCGTACAACAGGACCGTCTGCTCGCCGCCGCAGAGCATGCCGGTCGCCTGCCCTTCCGTCCCCAAAAGATTGTGGCGCTGCCGGCTCAAGCAGGGCTGAAACGAACCTTGCGCCAGCAGCGACCGGGCCTTTTCGACCAGGCTGTGCTCCACCGCGCCGCCGCCGATCGTGCCGAAGCACTCGCCGCTCGCCAGCACCGCCATTTTCGCGCCGGCCTTGCCGGGCGAACTGCCCTGGCTACCGACCACGATCATCAGCACGGCGGAACCGTGCCGTTCCAGCCCATCTGCGAGCCGTTGCCAAAATATTGCCTGATTAGCCAAAGAACGTCACACTCAATGCGTAATAAACCGCCATCGAGGCGGAAAATGCCGCGCTGGCCGGAAAGCGCCAGCGCAACGGAATGAAATGTTGAATCGCATAATTGGCCGCGAAGCCAATCGGCGCGATCCGCACGAAGGAAGCCAGCCCGACGCCCAGCAGATGCCATTGCACTTCGGCAAACCGGCCTGAAAAACAATGAATCAGCGCCATATGCCTTGCGATCCAGAGCGGATTAAAAAAAGCCTGGGCCATCAGCGCTTTTCCGATGCGGCTGCGGATGTCATGATGGCCGAAGCGCCGCTCCAGCCAGACAAAATACGCCGGAATTTCGATTGCATATAAAGTGCCGCCTAGCAGCATCATGCCGATCAGTCGCGAAACCTGAAATTCGCCTGTCAGCAGCGCCGCAATACTGTCGCCTGTTGCATAAACCAGCGCTCCGGACAGGCTGTTGCGCAACGTCAGCAATCGCATTCATACAGCGCCAGCAGTACTTTCTCCGGCGTCATGGGCGCTATGGCTTCGGCCTGCCAGCCGGGATTGAAGGCCTGTATCGCTTTGGCCAAGGCAAAATAACCGCCGATGCCGTACATGAGCGGCGGCTCACCGACGGCTTTCGAATGCATGAGGCCGGCCGGATTGTCGCTGTCCAGAAATTCGACGGCAATCTCCGGCGCGGAATAAATGTCGGGAATCTTGTAAGTGGTCAGGCTATCGGTCAGCAGCTGGCCCTGACCGTCATAGAGGATTTCCTCCATGGTCATCCAGCCCAGCCCCTGCACGACGGCGCCTTCCACCTGCCCCCTGTCGATAGCGGGCGCAAGGCTTCTGCCGCCGTCATGAACGATGCTGACGCTGGTGACGCGATAAGTGCCGCGCAGGCAATCGACCGATACTTCCACGGCGGCGCAGCCGTAGACATGATAGGCAAACGGCCTGCCCTGCTCCTCGCTCCTGTCGAAAAAAACTTCAGGCGTTGCATAATGGGCATTCGCCGACAGCGCCGAGCGGGACAGATAGGCCTCGCTGACGAGTTTATTCCAGCTTATTGCCGTCGGCTGGCCGTTTAAATAGATCTGTTCCTGCTGGATGCTGATCTGCTCAGGCTCGGCGTCGCCGCCCAGCAATCCGGCCGCAACCGTTCTAAGTTGTTGAAGAATCTGCCGGCAGGCCAGCAACGTCGCCTGTCCGTTCAGATCGGCGCCACAACTGGCCGCCGTGGGCGACATGTTGGCGATGCGCGCGGTATTGGTGCTTTCGATTTTGACGCGCACTTTATCGATGGAGAACGTCCGTGCAGCCACGTTCCTGATTTTCTCTTTCACGCCCTGCCCCATTTCAACAGCGCCACAGCTGACGCTGACCGAACCGTCCGCATAGACGTGCACCAGAGCGTCCGCCTGATTCAGAAAGGTGGCGGTAAAAGAAATGCCGAAGCAGATCGGCATCAAGGCCAGCGCTTTTTTCTCCAGGCTATGGCTGGCATTGAAGTTTTCAATGGTCCGTTGCCGCTGCGGCAGACCGAAACTTTCGTGCAGTTGCCGCCAGCACCGTTGCGCCCGGCAGTTTTCGACCTGCATTCCATACGGAAACTGCTGACCTTCCTGAAGCAGATTTTTCTGCTGAATGCTGGCCGGATCGACATTCAGCGCCGCAGCAGCCTTGAAAATCGCCGCTTCAAGAACAAATAGGGCCTGCGGCCCGCCGAAGCCTCTGAAAGCCGTATTGGGCGGCAGATTGGTCCGGCAGCTGACGGCCGTGGCGCGCACATTGGGGATGAAATAACTGTTGCCGGCATGGAACAGCGTCCGCTCCAGTATGGCGAGCGAGAGATCGGCGACCGCACCGGCATTCTGATAGAAACAGACTTCGTAGGCCAGGATTTTGCCGGTTTTGTCCAGGCCGATCTTGAAATCCGCATCATAGGGATGGCGCTTGCCGGTCCAGCGCATGTCATCGCCTCTGTTCAGTCTGATTTTGACCGGCTTGTTCACGCGGCTGGCCGCCAGCGCTGCCATGGCCGCCCAACCGGTCGCCTGCTCTTCCTTGCCGCCGAAACCGCCGCCCAGGCGCACGACATCGACTTCCACCTGATGCATGGCGCAATCCAGTACTCGGGCGATAACGCGCTGCACCATGCTCGGCGACTGCGTGGCCGACACGACCTTGAGGCAATCGCTCTCCAGCGGATAGGCGACAGCAACCTGCGTTTCCAGATACACATGCTCCTGCGCGCCTGACGCGGCCGCCCCTTCAACGATCGCATCGCAGGCCTGCCAGGCCTGATCGACATCGCCGAGCGAAAAAATGCGCGGCGGCGCGATATGCAAGCCCTGCGCGTGCGCCGTGCGGGCATCGAACACGGCCGGCAATTCGCTATAGCTGACGCGCACCAATCCGGCCGCCTGCCTGGTGATGGCTGCGGATTCGGCCACGACCACCGCGATCGGCTGGCCCCGGTAAACGACCTCCTTTTCCGCCAGCAGCACTTCGTCAGGCGCCGCATTGCCGATGTTGTTGCTGCCCGGAATATCCCGGGCCAGCAGAATCGAGACAACGCCTGGATAGCCCAAGGCCTCCTGCAAATCGATCCGCTCGATGAGGCCGTGGGCGATATTGGATACGACTGGCCAGGCATGCAGCAGGCCGGCCGGCTCGGCCATGTCGTCGGTAAAAATGGCTGCGCCCTGTGCGTGCAGATCGATATCGCTAGCGTACATGTAACGGCTTCCAGTAAATGGTATCAGGGAAAAGCTTCAGAAAATGCGCAAATATCAGCTGCCTCAACAGCAGGCGCTTGTAGCCGGCGGAGCCGCGGCTGTCGGAAATCGGAGCTATCTCGCCCTGGGCGATGTCCACGGCTTCCAGAACGGTTGCGGCCGTGATTGCTTTGCCCTGCAGATAGGCGCTGGTGTTTGCCAGATAAAGCGGAACCGGGGCAACGCCGCCAGCGGCCAGATGGGCTTTGATGATGCGCCCGCCGGCATGTTCGATGCTCATGGCCGAGTTGACGCTGGCAATATCCAGATGCGTGCGCTTACTGACTTTCTCGTAGCTGAAACTCTGCGCGACGGCTGTATCAAACCGGATTTCCAGAACCTGCTCGCCGGCCTGAAGGTCGGTTTTTTTGTAGCCATGAAAGAAGTCCTTCAAAGCCACTGTCCGGCGGCCGGTTGCCGATGCGATGACCAGCCGCGCATCCAGGGCCAGGAAAAACACAGCCAGATCGCCGATCGGCGATGCATTGACCAGGTTGCCGCCGACTGTTGCGCGCGCCCGGACCGGTGCCGAACAGATCAGTTCAAAGTCCTGCGCCACGGATGGAAACCACTGCTGAAACAGTGGCGATGTCCGCAGCTGCTCGATCGTCGCCGCGGCTTCGATGACGCATTCGCTGCCCTCATGGCGAATGCCGCCTTCCGAAGCGGGCAAGAAATTCAGCGGCTGCGCCTGCAGCCAGGCCGGTTTCTGCACGAACAGGTCCGTGCCGCCGGCCACGAACACGACATCGGGCGATGCTTTTTCCTGATGCGGCGGCAATGCCGCCAGCATTTCGTTCACCGTTAAGAAATATGCCGGGAGGATCTGCCAGTGTACGAGATCCTCAATTCGGCGCTCCATCGACGAACCGGCCAGGTCAAATTGCTGGCACAGCTGTTTAATGGCTCGCTTGATGCCGGCATAGCCCGTGCAGCGGCACAGATTGCCCGCTACCGCATCGACGGCGGCATGTTCATCCGAGATCAGGCTGTTCAGGAAAAAGCCGGTCAATGCCATGACCAGCCCAGGCGTGCAGTAACCGCACTGGATCGCGCCATTGTCGACCAGCGCCTGCTGGATCGGATTCAGGCGTTCGCCGTTCAGGCCTTCGATCGTCACGACATGGCCATCGGCCACGGCGCCCAGCGGCAGCAGGCAGGCATTGACGGCCTGATAGCGCAGCCCGCCGGCCAGCCGTTTGCCCAGGAGAACCTGGCAGGCGCCGCAATCGCCTTCGCGGCAGACGTCTTTCGTGCCGGTCAGACCGCGATGGCGGCGTATCACATCCAGCATTACCATACCGGCCGGCAATTGTTCTTCGACCAAGCGTTGATTAAGCAGAAACCGGCTCATGGTCTTACACCGTCAACGACGTAAAGGTAAACGTCCGACCGTCAAAAAGGCCCTGATCGCTCAGCTTTAATTCGGGAATCACCAGCAACGCCATGAAAGACAGCGTCATGAACGGCGCGCGCAGCGGCGAGCCCATCTTCTTGGCGCTCGCGTTCAGCTCCGCATAGCGCGCCGCGACCGTATCGCCATCGTCATGGCTCATCAGGCCAGCGATCGGCAGCGGCAGCAGCTCGACGCCGTCCTGGTCGGCTGCCGCAATGCCGCCCTGCGCGGCAATGACCGCATTGATGGCCCGGCAGACGGATTCGGCATCGGCGCCGACCGCGATAATATTGTGGGAATCATGGGCAACGCTCGAAGCCAGGGCGCCCTGCTTCAGTCCGAAGCCTTCGATAAACGCCAGCGCCGGCTGGGCGTCCTGGTAGCGGTTCACGACGGCCAGCAACAGCAGGTCGCGTTCCGGATCGGGCACTATTTTGTTATTTTCAATTCTGGGCGCATGCAGCATTTCCTGCGTGAACAGATCGCCATCGGCCGCTTTGATGACGCGGATTTGCCTGCCCTTCGCCTCCACGTCCAGATGGGCGTCCGTTATAGGACTGGCATTAAAGCGATTGATGGGCTCAGGCTTGATGCGGGTCAGCAGGCTTGTACCCTGGTGTGCGACTTTCTGCCCGGCTATCCAGGTGCTGATCGGTTTGAATGTGCTGATATTTTCGACTTCCACGGCGTCCATGCGGTCGCCGACCCGCAATTGGCCAACGGCCAAGCCATAGTGTTTTATCGGATTCAGGCAGGCGCAGCGCAGCACGTCAAAAACGGCATGGCCGTAGGCGACGGCTCTGGCTACCAGCAGATTGATATGGCCTGCGACCAGATCATCGGGATGCTTGTCATCGCTGCAGAACATCACGCGCTCAGGATATTCGCTGATCAGCGTATGCAGGGCATCGAAATTCCGCGCCGCCGAGCCTTCCCTGATCAGGATATGCATGCCGGTCGCCAGTTTGGCGCGCGCTTCGTCAAGCGTGCTGCACTCATGGTCCGTGGAAATGCCCGCTTCGGCATAGCGCCGCATGGCGTCGCCTTTCAAGCCGGGTGCGTGGCCGTCGATCGGGCAGCCGTAGCGTTTGGCCAGGTCCAGCTTCGCCATGATCTGCGGATCGTTGTTGAGCACGGCCGGATAATTCATCATTTCCGACAGATAGCCAGTCAGCCTGTTCTGGAACAGATAGTCCAGCTGTTCGCTTTCCAGACGCGCGCCGGCCGTTTCAAACGGCGTGGCGGGCACACAGGACGGTGCACCGAACAGAATCGGCAGCGGCGTCAGCGCGGCGTTGTCGCACATGAAGCGAATCCCCTCCAGCCCGAGCACATTGGCGATCTCGTGCGGGTCCGAAACCGTTGCCACGGTGCCGTGCCGGCAGGCGATGCGCGCAAACTCGGCCGGCGTCAGCATCGAGCTTTCGATATGGACATGCGCATCGATGAAACCGGGCAACAGGTAAGTCTTGTTCGGGTCTTCATAACCCAGTTCGGCTATAGCGGTGATAATGCCCCGCTCCCAGCGTACTTCAGCCAGAAAAATCCGCCGCTCCAGCGGCTGAACAATATTTGCTATCACACTGCCTTGGTGCATATCCCCCCTCTTATTCACTGATGTTACGCACGTGCGGTTTCATCCCGTCTGCCGCATCGAGCACCGGCGCTTTTAGCGGCGGTAGGCAGGGTTGATAACCCCAGCATTTTGGCCATCCATGCTGGGTTTCCGCTAAAGCTCCAACCCAGCCTACACAGGCTGTTAAAAGCAAGTAACT
>NZ_JADMKV010000105.1 GCF_015476545.1 Methylobacter sp. BlB1
GCGCAAGCCCAATGCCCAAACCGCCCTCGGCGCGGTCGATGGTGCGGTCCACCTGATAGAACAGTTGAAACAGGCCTGACAGCGCTGAGGGATCGATACCCCGGCCGTTGTCACGGACGCGGATGAAGATTTCATCGCCCGCTGGCTCAACGGCCAGATTGATGCGGCCGCCTTCATCGGTGTACTTGGCGGCATTGTTGAGCAGGTTCGACACGACTTGCGACAATCGGACCAGATCGCCTTCGACATAGACCGGTTCAGGCGGCAGCTGTACTGTGAATTCATGACGGCGGGCATCGATCAGCGGCTGGCTGGTTTCCACCGCCCGCTGCACAATGGCCGATACCTCGAGCGGTTCCTTCTTGAGTTCGATCTTGTTGCGGCTGATGCGCGAGACATCCAGCAGGTCGTCCACCAGCCGGACCAGGTGTTCGACTTGGCGACCGATGATGTCGCGGCACCAGGTCAGCCGTGTTTCGTCCAGACCGGAGCGTTTCATGATCTGCACGGCGTTGCTGATCGGCGCCAGCGGATTGCGCAGTTCGTGGGCCAGCATGGCCAGGAATTCGTCCTTGCGCTGATCGGCTTCGAGCAGGGCGGCCTCAGCCTGTTTGCGCTCGGAAATATCGCGGCTCACGGTGGCGATACCCACTGGCTCACCGTTGCAGTCTTTGATGAAGAATACATTGTAGATCATCCAGATGGGCGCGCCGGTCTTGAAATGACGAAATCTGATTTCGACATCAGCATGACCCTCGCGCAGGACGCGCGGGAAAAATTCCTCAAGGATGTAGCCCTGATCTTCGGGGAAGAAAAACTCCTGAATTGGCGTTCGAATGCACTGCTCCAGGCTATCGAGACCGATCAGGCGCATGCCGGCTTCGTTGATATAGAATGGATTGAAATTCATGTCGAACATGCCGATGAACTCCATGCTGTTGTCGGCCAGCGAAACAAACTTTTGCCGTTCCAGCTCCATGTGCTTGCGTTCGGTAATGTCGCGCAAGGCGATGACATAGCCCGGCTGTCCCTCCCATTCCAGCGGCGAGGAACGCATTTCTGCCCAGGCGAGTCCGTCCGGCCGGATCAGATTAATGTCCTGATAGCTGTCGTTATCAGGATTGAGCGGAATCGCCAACGATTGGCCGATTATCGGACTGCGCGCCAGCAGGGTTTCGGCGGCTTGGTTGGCATAGAGTACGACACCCTGGCTATTTACAACCAAAACACCATCGGTGATAGTGTCCAGTATCAGGTCAAGCTTGAAAGAGTGAGCGGCCATAGTCGAACAGTTTCTTAAACGATGATGGTTTGTACGCCAATTCCTTTAGCTTCGGTGGTAATGGCCGCGATGATTGACGGCACCCTCGACAAGTCTCCGAGCAGTTTCAGCACGGGCTCAGGCATATCGCGCACCAGCATGGGCGTAGCAAATACGTCTTTTTCAAGCGCTTTCTCCGGCATGCCCAGTACTTCAACTACGTTTAAAACCCAATGGCCGGGATCGTAAAGGTTGGCGAGCGCGGCCGTAATCTGCTCGACCAGTCGGCGGGTTTCGCTGTTCAAGGATACCACATACAGGGTTAGAACAAGTTTATGCTGCGTTGCGCGCCGTTCTAACCGGGGTGCGGCAATACGGGCGATCTGGGCAATATTGCGGATTTGTGTGGACGACAGCGGCTTGCTGGCCAGTTCGAATTTATAGCCTTCCTCATGTATATCTTTCAGCTGCTCCATATATTCGTTAGAAAAGGCAGTGACAATATAAATGTTCAGCGTTTCATCGATGGTCTTCAGCCGGCGCAAGGTTTCCACGCCATCGATGCCGGGCATGCGCAGGTCGAGAAAGATCAAGTCGGGACGTTCGACGAGAGCCATTTCAATGCCTTGCAAACCGTCCTCAGCCTCCCGGACCGAGAAATTGTCTTCTTCCAGAATCAGTTTGAAAGCGCCGCGTACTGCGGGGTCATCGTCTATTACCAGAATTTTATTTAACATATATTTTTGTCTCTTGTTTATAGAAATTTAAATGCTCGAGCGCTGAGAAATTCTAGCCGTAAATGGCAGTCTCAGTATCCACAAGTTATGTGTAAGGGAAAGTTAAACGCTCAAACATGAGGAAATCGAAGTCGCATGCAACAGCCGTGTCCATGTGAACTCTCCACCTGTATGTTGCCCCCAACATCCTGAACCAGGCGGCGTATGACCGACAAGCCCAGGCCGGTACCTTTTCCGGGAGGCTTGGTAGTAAAAAACGGATCAAAAATCTTCGTTTGCACATCCTGCGGGATGCCCTGGCCGTTATCGGCCACGCTCAGTTCCAGCATGTCTTCCATGCGCCTGATTGTGATGTTGATCAGCGGCTGGTGGCTATCAGCCAGCGCGTCGCGGGCATTAATGAGCAGGTTGACCAGAATCTGCTGCAGGCTATCGGCACAGCAATGGATGGACGGCAGATCGTCGGCGGCGTCGATTTCTACCTTTATACTTTTCTTGTTCAGTTCGCCTTCCAGCAGCAACAAACTTTGCCTGACCACCTCAGTAATCTGGCAGGTGCCGCTTGGGGTTGATCTGTTATGAACAAAGACCAGCATGTTGCTGACAATCTTCTTGATGCGGTGAATCTGCTGCAGCGCCTGATCGAGAATTTCCTTTGATTTTTTATCAGCGCTTCTATCTGCGGCGAATTCGACAAAATTCATGACTCCCATCAGCGGATTGTTGATCTCATGCGCGACACCGCCGACCAGAGTTCCCAATGCCGAGAGTTTTTCCATCTGCAGCATATGCTCCTGGTTTTCCTGAAGCTTTGTGTAGGCGAGTCGGGTTTGTTCCAGGAGGCGGGCGTTTTCCAGGGAAATTGCAGCCTGAGCGGTCAATAGCTCGGTCATATCGGTTTTTTCAGGGGTGAACACGCCTGTTGACAGTCGATTTTCCAGATAGAGCAGACCGATTAATTCGTTTTGTTTGATGATCGGCAGGCACAGAACCGAACGTAGCCTTAATGCCTGCACTTCCGGAGTATCCTGAAACTCGCCTTCAGCCATCGCATCATGCAATAACACTTTTTTACGCGTGCGCAGCGCGTAATTGACGATGGCGCGGCTGATGCCGCTACGGGTCTTGTCAAGGCTGAGATACTGGCGATTAACGATGTGTTTTTTGCCGACATGGCTTTCCGCAGCGACCAGCAGTTCATCAGCTTCCCTGATCAGCAGGTAGCCGTGCTGAGCTCCCGAACTTTCCAGCACTACGGTCATGATTTTTTGCATGAGCAGATTAAGATCGACTTCCGCCGACAGAGCCAGCGCCGATTTCATGAGATAATTGATATCGAGGTTCGGCAGAGTAGCCGGCGCGTCAAACGCAACATTTTTTTCGAGACGAACTGTATTCTCGAGCTCGGTGTAAGTGTAAGGGTGGCGCTGCTGTAATAGGGCGCCTTTGCGATCGGCGCGGCACATACGGTACGCGCGCCGCGCTGCGCTGTAGTAAAGTTCGGCATCGCCGAGATTACCGGTTGTTACCACCTCGGCCAATGCTTCATATAGATGTCCGGTGAGCAGGCCGTAGTTTTGTGCCTGAGCGACCGCGATCGCATCCAAATACAAGTTGCGGGCGTCGCGCATCTGGTTTTGGGCGCGGGCCATCTCGGCGTAGACAAAGGCCAGAAAGGGTTTCAGCAACGGTCCGAGACGGGCCCAGGTTTCCAGTTCGGCCAGCAGCGGTGCGATTTCCGCTTCGAGCATAGGCCAGTCGGCGCCTTCCGGCCAGCGCAGGCGATTGACGATACGGAAGACATACCAGAGACGTTTCAGGACGTTATCGGTCAAGCCGTGCAGATAGCGTTCCACCATTTGCAAGGACACAGCCGCCGCCGCGTAATCGCCCAGATAATGCTGGGCGAAACCCAGCAGTGCAAAATAACTGCCGGAAGCGGCGACGTAATTATCGACTTCCCAACGCGCCAGCGTTTCGGTCATGTCCACCGGCTGGTAATCGGGTTTCATCGGCGCCACCCAACCGGCCAGCACGGCTTCGGCAAGACCGACCGAGAACGATAGCTGGTTCTTGCGGGAAAAATGCAGGCATTCCTCGGCGGCTTCTTCAATCAGGCGCAGATTTTTGCCCTGCACCTGCAAATTCCACATCAACGGTCCGTAGGACAGGCCGGCGTTATACAAGTCGCCGCAATTCTTGCCGCACTGTATGGCTTTGTGACTGTATTCGACGATTTCGGCCGGATGGCTGCGCGAGTGCATATTGCACCAGACAATGCCGTTCATGCCGCGGGTGGCGCCAAAAGTATTCGGATGTTTTTCGCACAGGTCGTGGGCCAGATCCTGGTAAAGAAAAGCCAGTTCGAACTTGCCCTGTTCGCCGAGGTTGAGGCCCATGATCGAAAACGAATAAATCACCGATTCATCCATGCCGCCATGCAGGCAATGCAGCGTCGATTGCGCCGCTGACAGGTACAGTTGCGGCACCAGGCCGGACATGTAGAGATCGGGGATCAGCTCACTGTAGAATGCCAGTTCGATCTTGCTTTTGCGGTCATGGGTAAAAGGCATATGCAGGATGGTTGTCCAGACATCGCCCTGCTGTTCGATTTCCGCCATCAAGTCCAGCATCCGCTGCCTGGCTATTTCGGGTTGTTCCGGAATTGACTTGTCGAAATAGGCAAGGCCGCGGTTGGCGGTGGCTATCGCCTTGTTGAAGTTGCCGAACGAAGACAATGACGTGGTCTGTTCGGCCAGGGCTTCGGCTTTATCCAGGTCGCTGACGGCGTGTTCGATCAGATAATTGATCAGCACTTCCGATTTTTCATAACGGCCGCACATCAGCTCAGTTTTGGCCAGGCGCTGATAAATACGGAAAGTCAGATCGTAAGCCTGCTGCCAGCAATTGGCCGGCAGATAGTCGTGGGCTTTCTGAAAAAAATCGTTGGCGGCGTCGCCGGCCAATGCATCCAGCGCCTTGTTGCCGGCATGGAAGTTGATATTGACCAGCCGGTAAGCCAGCTCGTGACCCATGTCCGCCGGACGGCCCAGATTGAGGTGAGCGGCTATAGTAAACAGGTTGTCAAGCGCTTCAAGATGGGTTCCTGCCGGCACCACTTGCAGCAACCGGTTGCCTATGCGCCAGTGGATGGCAGGCTTGGTCTGGGGATCGACCTGGCGCAGCACCGCTTCCTGAACCCGGTCGTGGACGAATTGCAGATCGGATTTGTTCTCCAGCAGCATCCCCAGATTCAATACCGGCTTCAAATCCTCGAAGAGTTGTTCGATGCGAATATCCAGCACCAGCGCCACATCTTCCGCACTGAAGCGGTTGCCCATGCAGGCGCAGTGGTCGAGAATGTGCAGGGTTTTGAGGGGCAGTTTGCCTACCTTGGAGCTGAACAGTTCCACCACCGAGGTTGGCATCTGCGTGTCGCGAATCCGCTTGATATCCCAATGCCAGTGATGTTCGTCATCGGTATTCAGCAATCCCTCGTTATACAGCCAGGCCAGGCTCTCACTGACGAACAGCGGGTTGCCTTCGGTGAGATGGGCGATAAATTCTGCCAGATTGGCCGTGGCTTCCAGTGAAGAATCGAGGATGTAAGCCACCATCTCGTGGCAGTTGGAGTCGGTGAGCGCCTCCACGCGAACTTCCGCGAACGGGCTGTTGTTTTCCTGAATCTTGCGGATCAGCTTGCTGAGCGGATGGCTGTTGTCGACTTCATTGTGCCGATAGGCGCCCATGAAAAACAGGAAGGGATGTTCATGATGATTGTCGAACAGGTTTTGTAAAAAATCGAAGGTTGCGCTGTCGCACCATTGCAGATCGTCGATGAACAGCACCAGCGGATTGTCTTCGCTGGCCAGACAGGCCAGAAAACGGCCGAACAGGTTATTGAAGCGGTTGCGGGCTTCCACGGGCGGCAGATGCGGCACTTCCGGCTGGCGGCCGATGATGAATTCCAGTTCCGGCAGCACATCGATGATGACGCCGCCGCTGTTTCCTACGACCTCGAGTATTCTGGTCCGCCATTGCTGAACCTGCATGTCGCTTTCGGTCAGAAAAATGCGCATCAGATTGCGCAGAGCCTGAATCAGTGAACTGTAGGGAATGTTTTTCTGATACTGGTCGAACTTGCCGGAGGTGAAGTAACCGCGATTTTTGACCAGCGGTTTTTGCAGTTCCTGAATCAGCCGGGTTTTGCCGATGCCGGACAGTCCGGAAATAAAGACCGAGCGAAATTTGCCGCTGATGACCTCATTGTATTGCTGTTGTATCAGCTGGCTTTCTGCCTGACGGCCCACCATTTTTGAAATAAAAATGACCCGGCGGCTGCGATCGTGCTGGCCTACCGCAAACGCCGATACGCTGCCCGTATCGGCGTATTCTTGCTTGCAACGGTTTAAATCGGCCAGCAGGCCTGAGGTGCTCTGGTAACGTTTCTCCGGCTGCTTGACGGTGAGCTTGGCGATAATATCGGCCAGAACCCGGGGGATCTGCGGCTTGAGCTGATTGACTTTAGGCGTTTCTTCGGCCAGATGCGAGTGAATCAGCTCCAGGGGGTCGCTGGAAAAAAACGGCAGCTGGCCGGTAAGCAATTCGTAAAATACGATTCCCAATGAATACAAATCGGTGGAAAAATCGACCCTGTAGTTGATGCGGCCGGTTTGTTCCGGTGAGGTGTAGGCCAGGGTATGGCGTACAAATTCCGGGTCGTAGATAAAATGGCTGACATCACGAATGTCCAGCGGCGTTATGAAATCGGTCAGCCGCAAGGTCAGCGTTCCGGGATGCAGCAGAATATTGTGGGGTTTGACGCCTCCGTGGGTAATGCCGGCATCGTGCACCGCTTGCAGCGTATCGGCTAATGAGCAGGCCAACGTAAAAAAACTGTTGAGATCGAGCCTGTCTTGCTTTTTTGCCCAATAGTTCAGGGGTTGTCCGGCAAACCAGGGCTGAACGATAAACTGCAGATCACCGTATGATTCCAGTGCAATCGGCGTACAAACACGCGGATCGTGAAGCACTTTCAGGCGTTCAATTTTCTGGCGCAAATACCGGGATTGGTCGTCCCAACTTGACAACTGCTTCAGCAGTTTAATGATCAACGGCTGGTCGGGGACGTATTTGTGATAGCCTTTGAACACTACTGCCTGCAAGCTTTCTCCCAGCTTTTCGCTAACAATGTAGTTGCCCAGTTTCGGCGCGTCCTGCAGTTGATTTTTTATCGTTATATCAATCATTTGCTGTTGTAAGTTGCGCGTATTTGGTATTAACGCCGATTGAATTTTAAGTCTTGCTTCGCCCCCAATTGCTATATGAAGTTCGCTATATTTCGCAAAGTAAGCCATTCGGCGCCCACAGGATGCAAGTACGCTGCTAATTTCATTACGAGCAACGATATTTTCTCATCCATAAAATTTGAACACATATCATCGTGTTGAATCCTCAGGATTTGAATCTGCTTCGTTTTTGCTTTGTTAATGATGGGTGACATGGCTTTTTTATCGAATTACTGCTGTGTTATGTCCTTAGTCAAAAAACAGAGGACCATAAATGCAATTATCAGGACTGAGAGTAAAACTGCGATATTAAGGCTGAAGATAAAATAAAAAAATAAGTATAACTACTTAGTAAGACCGCTTATAAAATTTACAGGGTTCGGTTTACCAGCCGGATTTATGGCTGTATCCGAATGGCGTTCATGGCTGTGAGACAGAATTGAGTACTGATCTGTAGGTAACGTCAAAAATGACGGGTAATAATATCTTTTTGTTTTAATTGATATATGTCAATTTTGCGGCAAAAATTTGTAGGTCTGGGGGGTAAGTACAGGACAAAAACCTCAAAGCCCAAAGAAAGTCATCAAATCGCAGGTAAAAACTCAGAAGACAACTGCGGATAAAGTCGAGTCCGTGTCGGAAGATAGACTCGAGAGGCCGCTGAAGGGTCTTTTAAAAAGGATGGGCTGGTGGCTGTCGAGTCGCTCGCCGGTATGATAGGTCCAGGCAAAGGCCAATGCGAGCAAGGCGAATAATTTGCTGAGCCTTTCGGGATCAACCAAATGGGTGTCTTCAAAGTTGAAGCCCCGGCTTTTCAGGCAGCCGAACAAGGTCTCGATTTCCCCGCGCCGGGCATAGGTTTCAATCGCCTGGGTTTGTGGTGCATCCGAGCTGGCGATGATCAGCCAGTCGCCATCGTCCAACCGCAAGGCCGACAAGGTGACAAAGCAACCCCAAACCGGACGGCGGCCTGACAGATGGTGCAGTTGCCCGGGTTTTAAGGAACCAAACAGCTGATCAGCTCGTTTTAGCTGGTTCCAGGCATTGGGAATGCGTGAGGCGTTGATGAAACGGAATGGCTTGTGCTTGCAGTCAAGCGAACCAGTCCTCGCCGACGAACTTGCGATCGGCTAATAAGGCGGCAATATATCACGTCGTTTATTGTCAGAGAAAGATTACTTAAGATGAATTGGGCTAAATTTAAAGTACGATAAGTATTTGTCTCGACTGTATTTCTGTTGTTCGGAGTATTATTTGTTAGTCTAGAATATACACCGTGATTTATAGCTCGAGCACTACATATGATTTTTATTCTTTTTCAATATTGATGTTGAAAGAATTGCAGTTTGTATTATTACAGTATTAACATAAAGATAAAATGAAATGATTTAGTGTCCGCCTAGAGCCTCTCTTTCTGCAATCTTAATCCAGAAGCCGTTAAAAAAGACCGTTTTCTCCCATTCTAGTTATGATGCGTCGCTCTTAAACGCCTACGGCACAGATTTGTTTGATAATTTGGTGCTAAGTACTGGATAAAAACTGCAATGCCCAAAGAAAGTCGTTAAATTACAGGGAAAGGTTTAGAAGATAACTGCGGAGAAAATCGAGTCGACAGCTTTCAACCCGGTCGTCACGATGATTTTGCTGTCTTTCATATCAGCCGTCTTCCTGATCTCCTGAATCAACT
>NZ_JADMKV010000106.1 GCF_015476545.1 Methylobacter sp. BlB1
GCCGGAACGCCTGCGCCCGCTCGAGCGCCTTCAGGCCGCAGTCGGCGGTTTCCACCGCATGCCCTTCCGCCTGCAGCAGCATCGTCAGGCTCTCGGCCGCATCGGCATAGTCATCGACCACCAGAATGCGGAATTTGGGCATCGGCAACACGGATTTTGCCTGCACGGATTCAATAGCGGAGGATGGCATCGCTAATGCCGGCAGCCGCACCGTAAAGGTGCTGCCCTGGCCGATGCCGGCGCTCGAGGCCGTAACCGTGCCGCCGTGTATTTCGATCAGCTCCCGCACCAGCGTCAGCCCGATGCCCAGTCCGCCTTGGGCATGGGCCAGAGAATGGTCGGCCTGGGTGAAGAGGTCGAATATCTGCGGCAGGATATCGGGAGAGATGCCTATGCCCGTGTCCCGTACCTCGATGACGGCAGAGGAATCTTCCCGCATTACGCTGAGCGTGATTTTTCCGCCTTCGCTGGTGTATTTGGCGGCATTGTTCAGCAAATTGGACAATACCTGCGCCAGCCGAATACGGTCGCCTTCGATCCATGGCGGCGTCGTAGTCTGTGAGATGATCAATTCCTGGCCGCGTGATTCGATCAGAGGGCGGCTGGTTTCAATCGCATTATTCAAAATCTCGGTAAGCTCGAACCTCTCCATATTCAGCCGGATTTTGCCTTGCATGATGCGCGCCACATCCAGCAGGTCATCAAGCAGCCGGGCCATATGAGTCACTTGGCGATCAATGACATTGCGGCTCCATGCCAGCTTGGGATCAGTCGGTTCCAGCATTTTCAGCAACTGCACGGCATTGCGGATGGGCGCCAGCGGATTGCGCAGCTCGTGGGCCAGCATCGCCAGAAACTCGTCTTTACGTCGGTCCGCCAGGCGTAGCGCTTCTTCGGCGCGTTTGCGCTCGGTAATATCGGATGCTACGCCCAGCAGCTTATTACAGCTATTGTCGTCCTCAAATAGCGGAATCTTGACGGTGCTGTACCAGCGGATGACGCCATCCCGACAGGTGACTTTCTCTTCAGGAATAATTTTGGGCTTGCGGTTGTGTATCACATCGAGGTCATCTTGACGGAAATGAGTTACTTCGTCACCATCGAAATTGAAGTCCGCATCAGTCAAACCGATCAAGCCTTCCGGATCTGTACCATAGCAGTGAGCCAAGCTATTATTGGCTAAGATGAACCGTCCTTCTTTATCTTTGACGAAAATCATGCTAGGGGCCGCGTCGATGACTTGTCTGAGGAAGGCGCGTTCATGATGCAGTGCTTCTTGAGCCCCTTTGATATCGGTAATATCTTCAGTTGTGCCGAAGGCGCCTAGCAGCGAGCCATGCTCGTCGAATTCCAGTTCAGCCAGTTCACGTACCCATTTGATTTTTTTTCCCACTATCAGCCGGTGCTCAAGGTCGTAGTGCTTGCCGGCAAGCGCCTCTTTCCAGGTTTTGTCGACCAATTCCCTGTCTGCGGGATGGACAGCGTCAAGAAAAGACTCATAGGTCAAAGGCGTGCCTTTGGAGACACCAAAAATTCGATAATTTTCGTCTGACCATTCCAGTATGTTTTTGTGAATGTCCATGCGCCAACTGCCAACATGAGCAACTGCCTGGGCGCGATTCAGATCGATTTGGCTTTCTCGCAAAGCTTCCTCGACTCGCTTGCGGTCAGTGATGTCCATGCTTACTGTGGCCAGGCTAGCTATTTTGCCGTTTAAGTCCTTTAGCGTGAAGACATTGTAGATAATCCATACGGCTTCGCCGGTTTTAAAGTGCCGCAGGCGGATTTCACTAACATTACGGCCGTTCTTCAATACCATGGGGAAGAACTCATTCATGACGAATTCCTGATCTTCCGGAAAAAAGAATTCTTTGACCGGTGTTTTTAGCCCTTGCTCGAGACTATCCAGACCTACGAGGCGCAAGCCGGCATTGTTGATAAAAAAAGGCATAAATTCCATATCGCACATGCCGATAAATTCGGTGCTGCTTTTGGCGAGTTCGACATATAAGTCGCGCTCCGCTTTTGCCTTGTTGCGCTCAGTGATTTCCTTTTTAAGCTGTTCCTCTCGCTCCATGACCTTATGCAATACCTGCTTTTCCCGCTTGTATAAGATTGAAACTATCAGGCTGAATATTGCGCCTATACTTACTAAAAGGGCAATGCGCAGTTCTTCGCTGGCTTTGGCGATATAAAACGATTCGTAAGGCTCGATTAAAAAATAAACGCTTGCCGCCGCGCTCAACAGTGTAGTGAAAAGCCCCGCGATCAATCCACCTTGCCAGGCGGCGAAAGCAATTACAACTAAAAAGAGCAGCAGCGGCGGTGAGCCTCCGAAAGTGAATTGGAGGTCCTTCAAGATAATCAGGATAGCTGTCACAGCTAATATCGAGATTATATAGACGTTACTGAGAAAAGATTTAATATGAATCATTTTTATCTGTAGCGATCTATATCGTTGTTCATGGGCTTAATCCATTGCATGAGAGCTCCAAAAAATAAGATAGACGAAGTTTAAGTCAATAGGCTTTTAATGTTAATGATGAAAATACTTATAAATTAATCGATGAAGGCGGATGATCATCTTTTCCTTCCATAGTAAAGCCTATGGAAACATGCGATGATAGTCTAACTTGTTTTTACGATCACATTTTTTAAAGTAGAGAATTTTTTAAAGCCCAGGTTCAATGATAAAAAGCATAATCATTGACCAATACAGAAATTGCGGAGAAATTGATGCTCAATAAAGTGATGTTGATAGGCAACTTAGGGGCAGACCCCGAAGTTCGGTATATGCCTTCAGGTGGTGCCGTCACCAGTATTAGATTGGCGACTACTTTTAGATGGAAAGATAAACAGACGAATGAAAGACGCGAAGCCACTGAATGGCATCGGGTTGTATTTTTTAATCGTTTAGCTGAAGTAGCGGGCGAATATCTTAAGAAAGGCAGTCAGGTTTATGTTGAAGGCCGCTTGCAAACCAGAAAATGGCAAGGCCAGGATGGGCAGGATCGTTATACGACTGAAATCATAGCGGAAGAAATGCATATGCTGGGCAGCCGCAGCGGAGGCACTTCCAGTTTTGGAATGGATCAGCCTCAGTCCGGTCACGCCGCACCGCCTTCAAGACCCCAACCGTCCCAGGGCAACGCTCCGTCGATGCCGCCGCCGCCAGATTATGATGATTTTGATGACGATATTCCGTTCTGATGGATACCTGAAGCTAGTTTTGTAAATGTCAGCCACATGGTAATGCTAGGAGAATGTGGTGCAGGGTGGTTTCGCCGAACCTTTAGAATGGGGGGAGAGCCAGTGATTCCTGATGGATGACTAACCATATGAAGTCAGGACAGAAACTCGGGGTATTGAGGATGGGATGTGCAGAAAGAACTGAGTGGAACGAACGAGACCTCTACCCGTCATGGTTTAATCTGCCATGTAATCAAAGAAATAAAAAACTTGCTATAAACTAAATTCTTGTTAAGCACTATGAGCCTGTTTCCATCGTGCCCAAGTCTTATTCAGAAGATTTATGCAGCCAAGTGGCTGAAGCCGTTGCTTCAGGCAATACTGTGCGGGCCGTGGCTTTGCAGTACAAGGTCAGCTAGGCCTTTGCCTTTACCATCAGATGTCGTATTGTTTCAACGAATAGTAAATAAAGATGCGTGAAAAAAAAGAAACAATAACACAGGGTCTACCGAGGCCATCCCTAGCCAAAACGCCGACCGGCATCCGGGGGTTGGATGAGATTGTACAGGGCGGTCTGCCCAAAGGCCGCGTTGTCCTGGTAGCAGGAGGGCCCGGCTCGGGCAAGACGTTGCTGGCCATGGAGTTCCTGGTACGCGGCGCCATCGATTACGGCGAGCCTGGCGTCTTCGTAGCTTTCGAGGAAACCGTTGAGGAGTTGAGCTGCAACTTCGTTTCTCTCGGCTTCAACTTGGAGCAGTTGGTGCAAGAGGGAAAGCTGATCATTGATTACGTGCACCTGGATCGTAGCGAGATGGAGGCGACGGGCGAGCATAACCTGGACGGCCTCTTTGTCCGCCTGGGGTATGCCATTGATTCGATCGGCGCGAAACGGGTCGTGCTGGATACCCTCGAGATGCTCTTTGCCGGCCTGCCTAATGAAGGGATTGTACGTGCAGAGCTTCAGCGTTTGTTTCGCTGGCTGAAAACCCGAGGCGTCACAGCCATTATGACTGCCGAGCGCGGCAATGAGACACTCACCCGCTATGGCATGGAAGAGTACGTCTCCGACTGTGTCATCACGCTCGACCATCGCGTTCACGAGCAGATTTCCACCCGCCGCCTGCACGTACTGAAGTACCGCGGTTCCACGCATGGCACGAACGAATATCCCTTCCTCATTGACGAAGACGGCATTTCCGTGCTGCCGGTCACCTCGATGCGCCTTGATCATGCAGTCTGTACCGATCGCATCTCTACCGGCATCGCAGGTCTTGACAGTATGCTCGGCGGCAAGGGCATCTTTCGGGGCAGCAGCGTGCTGCTCAGCGGCACGGCGGGCATGGGCAAGACCACTTTTGCGGCCTCTTTCGCAGACGGCGCGTGCCGCCGAGGGGAACGCGTCCTCTACCTGCCGTTCGAGGAGGCGCCCCAGCAGATCATTCGCAATATGCATGCCGTGGGTCTTGACTTGGCGCCATGGGTACAGCAGGGCCTTCTGAATTTACATGCAGTGCGGCCTACGCTCTACGGTCTGGAAATGCACTTGGCTAAAATCCATAGGCTGGTGGAAGATTTCCGGCCCAGCCTGGTGATAGTTGACCCGGTGACCAACCTGATAGCCGCAGGGACTCTCGCCGAGTCCGAGGCCATGCTGGCGCGCTTAATCGATTGGCTGAAAAGTCAGCAGATCAGTGCTGTTTTTACCAGCCTGACCCCGGGCGGAGCAGCATTGGAGCGCTCCCAAGTAGGCATCTCTTCATTAATGGACACTTGGCTGATGCTCACTGCCATCGAAAGCAGTGGCGAGCGCAATCGAGGCATT
This sequence comes from Methylobacter sp. BlB1, assembly GCF_015476545.1. Taxonomy (GTDB): domain Bacteria; phylum Pseudomonadota; class Gammaproteobacteria; order Methylococcales; family Methylomonadaceae; genus Methylobacter. The sequence goes on from NZ_JADMKV010000106.1 coordinate 5,012, forward strand.
CAGATTGTAAAGTCGAGAGGGATGGCCCATTCCAACCAGATCCGCGAATTCCTTATTGGTGATCACGGTATCGAACTGTGCGACGTCTATACTGGCCCGATGGGCGTTCTGACGGGTGCTGCCCGTTTTACCCAGGAGGCACGGGAAGAGGCGGAGCGCGTTTTACGCGAGCAGGAGATCAAGCACCATCGCAATCAATTGAAGCGCAAGCAAGCAGTTCTTGAAGCGCAGATTGCTGCCCTGCATGCCCAGTTCGAGGCAGAGCGGTCAGAGATCGATCTGGCAATCGCGCAGGCGCAACATCTGGAAACCACGTTAGCAAGTGATCGTGACGAAATGGGCCGTCTGCGTCACGGTGATGCCGCATCAGGCCCTCAGCAGAGCGAAAACTGAACCATGTCAGGCCATCACGAGCATATAGTAAACGAGCCATCTGAAGATGAAGACATATGGCAACTGCGGCTTTATGTGGCAGGACAAACGCCCAAGTCACTGACAGCTTGCGCCAATCTGAATCGGATCTGCGAAGAATATCTCAAAGGCCGCTATAGCGTTGAAGTGATCGACCTACTGGAAAAACCGCAATTAGCTGCAGGTGATCAAATCCTGGCCATCCCGACACTGGTGCGCCAGTTGCCTGCGCCGGTACGCAAGATTATTGGAGACTTGTCCAATACCGAGCGGGTACTGGTAGGTTTGGATCTGCGTCATCCGGAAATGCCCAAATGAAACTGCACCCTACAGAACAGGCGAACGCAAACTTAGCACGGGCCAACCGTGATCACGAAGGCGCCCCCCGTGCATTGACCCATTGCGGAGGCCGCTACAGGCAGCGCCACTGTGCAGGGGAGGGCGCCCTGTTGTTCTCGGCTCGGGCTCTCTTTAATAGCCACCGCGTAGTTGGACCAGCGTTAGCTGGCCGCCATGATTCGGCCGTTATCGATAGCGGCCACTGCCAGGCACCGGAACGATCAAAGAACAAGCATAGCATTGCCGTTCATGCCCATGCTAAGCAAGCCGGCCGACACGCTCTCTGGCCAAGAACGCACTCTCATGAAGCTGTATCGCCGCCCGAAACCGGTCCTGGAAAAGGAGGCGCACAGTGAATCCTGACAATAAAAAGAATCAGGAGCTGCTGCTCAAAATCCACGACCTGACGTTGCGCCTGGAGGAAGCGCAAGACACCCTGAACGCCATTCGTGCCGCTAACGTGGATGCCGTAGTCGTCTACAATGACGGTCAACATCGTGTTTATACCCTGGAAGGGACGGATACCATCTATAAACGTCTTTTTGATACGCTGAACGAAGGGATACTGGTCGTTTCTGCCGACCGGACAATTCTCTATGCTAACCGATGGTTTGCAGATCTGATAGGCGTTGCAATGGCTAAAATGACTGGTGCAGACATCGAGCGCTTTGTGCATCCGCTCCATGCAGCAGATTTTGCGGCATTGCTTGAAAGCGCTGAGGAGAAACCTCACCGCGACGATCTGTCCATGATCCGCGCCGATGGTAGTCTGATACCCGTAATGTTGGCGATCAGTCCTGCCCCTATCGGAGGAGTTGAAGCGGGTTATGCCATTGTGGTTAACGATCTAACAGAGTTGCGCCAGGCGCAGGATGCTCTGAGCAAGGCCAATGAGGAACTGGAGGCACGCATTGAGGCACGGACTATGGAACTGCAATCTGCCAATATTGCGCTTGAAGCCGAGATTGCCAAGCGCATGCACATTGAGGAAGCGCTTCGGAACGAGGATCGACGAAAGGATGAGTTCCTGGGCATGCTGGCTCACGAGCTGCGCAATCCCTTGGCCCCGATCCGCAACGCCGCGCAGATCCTGAAACGTCCGGATCTGGACGAAACGCGGCTGGCCTGGTGCCGCAATGTCATCGACCGTCAAGTCGAACATTTAGCGCGTCTGGTGGATGACCTGCTGGATGTCTCGCGCATCAGTCGTGGCAAAATCGAGCTCAAGAAGGAGTCTCTTGCAGTATCGGCTATTGTGCAGCGGGCCATGGAAATCACTCAGCCCTTGATCGAAACTCGCCGTCATGAACTTACGGTACAACTGCCGCCTGAACCGGTCATCGTTGAAGGCGATCTGGTCCGGCTGGCGCAGGTCGTCTCGAACCTGCTCAATAATGCGGCCAAGTATACCGATGAAGGCGGGTCCATCTGGCTGACCGTTGAGCATGTCGGCAATGATGTCTTCATCCGAGTCCGTGACAACGGCCGGGGCATTGCGCCTTCGGCGCTGCCGAACCTGTTTCAACTGTTCTACCAGGTGGACCGTACCCTCGACCGTTCCGAAGGCGGGCTGGGCATTGGCCTGTCGCTGGTCAAAAGCCTGGTGACCATGCATGGGGGTGACGTCTGGGCTACCAGCGCAGGCCGGGGCCAAGGCAGTGTATTCATCATTCGCCTGCCTTGCCTGCCGCAAGCCTCAGTCGTTTCGGTTTCTTCTCCGACAGCACTGAAGCCGGCGGAAGGGTCTCTGCGCATTCTCGTCGTCGATGATAACCGCGATGCTGCTCAGAGCCTGTCTGTGCTGCTGACTGGCGAAGGGCATACTGTAAGTTTGGCCTATAGCGGACCTGCGGGCTTGGTCGCCGCACTGACTGAGCGGCCGCAGGTCATACTGCTCGATATCGGCCTGCCGGGCATGGATGGCTATGCGGTGGCTCGAGCCCTTAGAGAACATCCCGAGCTGAGAACGACGCAGTTGATCGCGTTGACCGGCTATGGACGGCAGGTTGATCGCGAACAGGCACGGGCGGCCGGCTTCAATGGTTATCTGACCAAACCGGTTGATTTTGAGGCGTTACAGCGCGCTCTGGCTCAGCCATTATTTCCCGGTCCGATACTACCCGGCTAAGCTCGTTTTTCTACGCTGTAGCTGTTTATAAAAACGTTGCTCAACCTATATCCGCTCCTAAGCCCGGCTAACCTTGGGATAACCCCAAGTCCTTAGTATTACAGTTGTTATTTCAGTAAGTAGGGCGGTTTCGCGCAGCAAACCATCATTTCAAACAGGCTAGGTATTATTGCGGAACAAGACGGTTTTAAGGCGCCGTTTGCTGGTGGGTTGCCAAGGCAATCCATCCTACACTTCATCCATCATACGGTCATTATTCAGAAAATTCATGTCGCGCAAACGACTCCCAACCGTATTTTCTAATTACCTCCATACTAGGATTCTGCGTTTCAAACTCCTCTAGCAAGGTCAAAAAGCCATCGCCTACGTCACCAGCATGAGAAGGATCGAGCCATCCATATTCACACTCTTCACAATGTAAATACAGCCTTTTATTAGTTATATCTTCCGTAATTATTAATCTTCCTTGATGGCAATTTACACATTCGTCATACCAATAGAATTTTTCCATTGCAACCTCTAGCAAGTAGGATGGTTTCGCGCAACAAACCGCCATTTCAAGCAGGCTGGTAGCATAACGGAACACTACGGCTTTAAGGCTTCGCTTGTTGGTGGATTGCCAAGGCAAATTCACCATACGAAACATTCACCATACGGCCATATGACCGTCGTAGTGAAAGGGGTCCATATCATCATCCTATGGCTTTGATGGCGCCAGGCCCTGCCAGCAGCGGCATCGACAAAGGCACTACGGCAATGGATTGTTTGGCTTCGCCTTCTTTGGCTTCCTTTCTGGTGTGCACGGTCTCGCTGATTTTGGCCGGCAGCATGGAAAGTGCCATCAGCATCAGCAAAATGCCGCCGCTGACCCGGAATGAATTGAGGCTGATGC
>NZ_JADMKV010000107.1 GCF_015476545.1 Methylobacter sp. BlB1
CAACCTGGCTTTCCTGGCGCTATTGCTGAGGAGATATTGAACAAGCTCTTAGACGCATGAACCGTCATAAATTGCAGGTTTAACTGCGGATACTGGCGTTTCAGGCCGGACAGATCGGGCTGCCTGAAATGGAACCGGGCCAGAATCAGCACGCTGGCGCCTTCAGGCTGTTTCTGCGAGATGCTGGCCAGCGCCGCATTGAGGCCGACTGATTCGGTACTGGTTTTGATCAGCGAGACCGCCGGCCTGTTGACTTGCCTGTGGCTTTTGATCTGTTTTTTGATCTGGGCGGGATTCTGGCAGACAAACCGGGACGCGACCTCGCCTATTTTGTTATTGAAGCGAAAAGTCTTGTCGAGCACGCTCGTGGCTGTAAAGCCGAAGTGTTTTTCAAAATCCCTCGTGATCGATACGTCGCTGCCGGTAAAGCGATAAATGGCCTGCCAATCGTCACCGACGCAAAACAGGCTGTTGTCGGCATGCTGCGCGAGCAGCGCCTTGACCAGCCGGGCCCGGCTCGCCGAGATATCCTGAAACTCATCGACCAGCACATGCCGGTAAGGCGAACGGTACCGGCCGGATTCGACATAGCTGATGGCTTTGCCGATCATGTCGTCAAAATCGATGGTGCCATTGTCGTGCAGGTGCTGCTGGTAAGCCTGGTAAACCGGTTCAAACAGCAACACCGCCGCCAGCATGCGCTCCTTATCCTCATGCTGGTGCGCCAGACTGCTCAGGTCTTTGATGGACAGGAAAGCCGTCTTGAACAAGGCCAGCACTTTCGCGATCAGTTCGCTGAATCTGGATACTTCGCCGAATTCGCGCAACCGGCTCAGCAGTTGATCATCCGGCAGCGGCCTAAATCGAACGCCGGCCGCCAGCAATTGCGTTCTGAGCTCCTCGGTGAGTATGCCCTGGTGTTTTTGATAGCTGAACGTCTCGATCAGCCGCGTTTTATGCGCCTCATGCAATGCGCGCTTCCAGGCCATGCCTTCAAGGTATTTTTGCCGGTCGATGAACGGCGGGGTTTCGCCCTTTTCATTGATCGCGAAATGCTCGATATAAAGCCCGTACTCAGGCAGGTAAAAGTCGGGCTGGTAGGCTTTGAAATCCGGCCCGGCCGTATTGACCTGATAATTGGCTTCATACTCATAAGCGATGCCCTGCCGGTACAGGAAATTGGCGATTTCGCATTCCTCATAGCTCTTGACCAGTTCGCCCTGCAGCGTGCGAATTTCGTTCTCCAGGATATAGGCATGGTAGGCGCCTTCGGTTTTAAAGGCGAACTGGCTTTTATAGGGATAAGTAAAGCGCGTGAAGTAAGTGACCAGCCGGGATTTATAGCGCTGGTCGAGCAGAAACTGTCTGATCCGGTCATCGACAAACCGGGCTCTCAGCGCTTCGTCTTCAGCCATTTTGTCAATAGCCGGCACCGCGCCTTCGACTTCGGTAATGATCTGTTTGCCGAGGCTGTGGAAAGTCTTGACCGTCAATGTGCTGATACCCAGCCTGGCCTGAATGCGCTCCTCCATTTCCCTGGCGGCCTTGTTGGCATAGGCCAGCATCAGAATTTGACCGGGTGCCGCAAGCCCCGATTTTAAAAGATAACCCGCCCGGCCTACCAGGGTGCTGGTCTTGCCGGTGCCGGCGCCCGCCAGCACCAGGTTATGCTGCTCATCGGTCACGCAGGCTTTGCGTTGCCTGTCCGTCAACGGATTGCTTTCAATCCGGTCGAAATAATCCCGATATGTCCTGAGCTGGGTTCGGATGTAGCTGTCATTGATTTTTGCAATATGTTTGTAGCCCTTTTCCAGAAAGGGCCGAACCCGCTCGATCAACTGACGCTCTTCACTAGACAGGTAATGTGAAATATCCGAACGGCAAATGCCGTCACGCAAATGCTCATGGTTTTCCAGCCATTGCATGGCAGCAGGTTGCCGGATATAGCGCTGGCCATGAAATAAAGCCTGCGCTTGCTGACTGGCCTGCTTCAGATCGGGGATAATGGCCAGATAGAAACCTTTAATGTAGTTTTGGGTTCGCTGGTTCAATTCGACTTGGAGACTGCCTGCCTTTTTCTTTGAAATGCCGCCAAAGCGAATGATCTGGCCGTCTTCCAGATGAATTGCCAAGGCATCCCAGAAATAGCCTCGCTCAATCGCTATGCCGGGCGCGATTTTCAAGAACGGGATTGTGCGGATTTCATTGCCCGATAACACGATGCCCTGCCTGGCGACCGACAATGAACGGTAAGTCAAGGCGTGCGCGGCGAATGTCCTGGCTAAAAAGCCGGTTTGATAAGGTATGAGGTTATTATCCAAGCTTGATTTAAATATTAAAAAATTCAACTAATTACTATTATTTCATTGGATAGTCCTTATTAACAGTAATAGGTTGTCTTTATTCGATATAACCGGCTTCATTCAAAACACGGTTATTTCCTCAATCCAGAGTGATTGTTAAGTTTGAGTTAAGTTTCATGACTTAACCTTGCATCTGTCACAGTCCTCTTCCGGGCTGCCTATCACACTCCAAAATTTTAGTTCAGCCGAAGTTGACTGTGGCGCAATCTTAACAATCCGTTGATCTCAGGAAAAACCTGATGCTGCAGCAGATCAGCAAAGTTATCTTCATGCCCCTGCCTATGTTTGAAGTTTGTCACAAAAAAGCAAATTTACTATACCCTCAGACCGCAGGATCAGTAAAAATAATGCCCTTCAGTTAGGACTATGTAATGGCTATTAAATCAAGCTGGGTCACCGATTTTGACGAAATAATAACAGCAGGCGCTCATCATGGCCTGGCTCAACATACGACTGAAGACGCGTTTTACAATGGCAGGACTATCTGTCTGAACGGCAGGCATCTGGTCAATTTCGCGCTCTGCAGTTATTTGGGACTGGAACTGGATAAGCGGCTTAGACAAGGCACTATCGATGCCGTTATGCGCTTTGGCACTCAGTTTGCTGTTTCAAGGACCTATCTCTCCGCCACGCCTTATAAGGAACTGGAATCACTGCTGGAGCAACTGTTCGAAGGCCATGTGCTGGTCACGCCCACGACGACACTCGGCCATATAGCCGCCCTCCCCGTCCTCATTCAAAAAGGCGATGCGATCCTTATCGACCAGATGGCGCACAACAGTGTTCAAACGGCTGCGAAACTCGTGCAGGTGCAAGGCGTTCCGGTCGAAATCCTGCCCCACGGCAACCTGGAGTTCCTGGAAGAGCGCATTAGCACGCTGAGTTCTGAATACAACCATATCTGGTATCTGACAGACGGCATTTACAGCATGTTTGGCGATCTGGCCCCCGTGGGCGCCTTAGGCGCGCTGTTGCAGCGCTACGAGCAACTGCATCTGTACTTTGACGACGCGCATGGCATGAGTTGGACCGGCAAGCATGGCCGGGGGTACGTCCTCGATAAAATGCCCATTCAGGAACGCATGGTGGTCGCGACCTCTCTGTGCAAAGGATTTGCGGCCGGAGGCGGCGTGCTGATCTTTCCCACGGCCCAGATGCATCGCCAGGTTAAAAACTGCGGCGGCCCCATGATTTTCTCTGGCCCTATGCAGCCGCCCATGCTGGGCGCTGCGATTGCTTCGGCCCGCATCCATCTGTCGCCCGAAATCGAACGCCTGCAGAAGGAGATAAAAGATCGCATTTCGCTGTGCAACCTTCTGCTCAAGGAATACAATCTGCCTTTAGCGACTCCGTCTAAATCGCCCATTTTTTACATCAAACTGGGGCATCCTATTGCCGCCGGCTACATGGCCAAACGCCTGCAGGACGAGGGCTTTTACACGAACCATGCCGTTTATCCGGCCGTCTCGCATCGCAAATCGGGCATCCGATTTACGTTGACAAGCCATCTTGCTGCCGAAGATATTCACAGTTTTGTCAAGGCGGTCGCCCGCAATCTTCCGCTGGCGCAGGATAAAGAAACCATAAAGAGGTTGAGTCAGGAGTATTAACCCCGGTTATTAGGGCCAATACTCCTCCTGAAACTTGTGTTGAAATCAGTGCTGTCAAATACTGTTTCAGCTATGAATCAAATTGGAACATCATCAACAACTTCGGCCGCTTCATCGATCCCGTCATGCGCAGTGTTGCCCACAACCGGTACGATCGAAACCACGGCGGCGCCTAAACGCATCGGTACCGACACTATTTTAGTCAAAACACAGCCTTGCATAACACCCGCCATGGCCAACAATAATACGATGTTCTTTATACTCATTTTTAGTCTCCAATGATTTATTAATGATAGTTTTCCATTCTTGATTTTCAGCAAAGAAAAATAGTTCAGATTTGAATTCACTTAAATTTTAAGTAGATATGCTTGCGCAAGTCCTGTCAGTACAGCAGTTGTAAGTTGAAGGAAATTTATCAGCTGCGCAGTCTAATGTATTTTTGATGGTTCTGTTGCAATAATGTTTAGTCTGACGGTTTTAAACGTTATGGAGAGAAATTGACTAGCCAACTTTGGCCAGGCTGACTTCGAGGCAAAGGCTTCTGCATTTGTTTTAGATTCCTTCCCGAGTGCCTGTCTTTCAGTTTTTTGACAAAAAACAGGATAAAAATATGCCAGCGTTATCATCACCATCGCTCGTCAGCCCATTTTTTTATCCCGCCTTCCGCATCGTCCAGCAGCGCTTCAATGGAATCGTAGCCTCTTTTACCCTGCCAGATAGCTCCGCCCTCGTCAAATGCAAAAACGATGATTTTCATATCAACGATATACTCCAGGCTTAGTCCGCCGCCATTGTTAATCAGATCGGTAATATAAGGATATTTATAAGCATTTTTAATATAGCTCATGGCTATCGCTCCTTGTTGCACTGTTTTAGGAATTAACCTGAGACCATTGGCTTGTCATGTTTTGCATAGTCGGCTGCCGATATTTTTTTGCCGGCCGTCCGCTCCAGTTCTTCAAAACTGACCGGATAATGATACTGTGACTGGCTTTTTTGTATCTGGCGCGTTCACCTTTTTGGAGCGCATCGGCTACGGCTTGACGAAACGCTAACAGTTACACGATGTCGATAGAAGTAGATAACTTGATCATAGCAGCACCCTAGCAGCCACCTCGCTCCCGTTAATTGGGGGCTTTTTTTGCGGCCAACAGATAAGCTTGACTTAGTGCTGATATGGAATATCAAACAGCAAAAACACCGTAGGAAAGCATCGCCGATGCGCAGTTTTGCCTGCCTGATGATCTTATTTCTTGCACTCGCGACGGCGGTTGCAAATCCGCAAGAGGAGGCCAGAACCATGCCGGATTCCCGTGTACGAGAAGCTATCGAGCTGATGACCGGCTTTGCGGAAAGCACAGGGCCGAGCTGCGAACGCCCTCAGCGGCGCTACCTGTGGACGGACGCTTTCGCGGTTTGCAACTTTCTCGGCCTGTCGCGGGCGACCGGGGAAAAGCGCCACACGGAACAGGCTCTGCGCCTGGTTGACCGCGTGCATCACACGCTGGGACGACACCGTGCTGATGATTCGCGCGCGGGCTGGATCAGCGGATTAAACGAGCGCGCGGGGGAGGAACACCCGACCCGCGGCGGGCTTCGGATCGGCAAAGAGCTTCCCGAGCGCAGTCCCAATCAGTCCTTCGACGAGCGACTGGAGTGGGACCGCGACGGGCAGTACTTTCACTATCTGACCAAATGGATGCACGCGCTCGACCAATTGACGCGTTCAACGGGAAATCCGCAGTTTAATGCCTGGGCACAGGAACTCGCTGAAGCAGCGCACCATGCTTTCACTTACCTTCCCTCTGCAGGCGGTCCGCGACGGATGTATTGGAAGATGAGCATCGACCTGAAGCGCCCGCTCGTCTCCTCTATGGGCCAACATGATCCGCTGGACGCATATATCACATACATTCAGCTTCAATCCACTGCTGCCGGGCTCCCGCAAGCGGGCGACGGCCCCAGGCTCAACGATGAGATCCGGCAGGCTAAAGCCATGATTGCCGCGGATGATTTAAGAACAACCGATCCGCTCGGGATTGGCGGCCTGCTAATGGACGCCTACCGCCTGGAGCAATTGCTGCGGCAAGGCAGTATGGCGGACCTGCATCTTCTTGAAGCCATGCTCGAGGCATCGCTCAAAGGTTTGAAATATTACGCCGCGAGCGGCGAGCTGCAGCTACCGGCGGAACATCGGCTCGCCTTTCGCGAACTCGGCCTGGCGATCGGATTGCAAGCAGTGCGTCTGATGGGAGAAGCGGCCAGCCGCGATCCGATTCAGCCGCACACAGCCGATGGCGTGCGCTTACGGCTGCATAAACTCGTGCGCTTGCGATTGCGTGAACTGATGCAGTACGTGCCCTTTGGCGAAAGGATCGAGTCTTTCTGGCGCGATCCCGAACATAGGCAGTCCCTGGCCTGGTCCGAGCATCGCGATATCAATGAAGTGATGTTGGCGACCAGCCTGATGCCCGATGGATTCCTTGTCCTGCGGCCGCCCGGTTTAAGCAGCCTCGATCGCGGCGGCCAGTAAAAGGCAAAACTTGCGCCTTATCGCTTTGCCTTTTCGTCGTTTCTTAAGTGCATGCTGCTCAATATAAAATAAGCCACAATCCAACAATGGCGCCTTCTATGAAGATTAATTCGGTTGTTCTCAGAAACTGAATCCGGTACTCATCTGAACACCATCCTTAGCTTTATGAAAAATCGAAATTGGGATTGACTGAAGAAGTGAAGCTCAACTATCACTGCATATAAACCCGATACTTATGCAATAGCTCTTCTTTATGAATTCTTTGCAATGCTGGATCAGCTTATGAAATCCAACATAAATTCAGCACTAAGAGAGCACAGAAGCATAACGGCGTAACATTCGAAAAAAGGCTGATTAATTTTTTTTCTTTTGTATTTAGCGATCAGGAAACGGAGCAACACGGAGAATTGACGGTACATAAGCTGGCATTTTCAAACTACTAATCGTTTATTATGTCTAGCAATGATTACATTTTGATGACAGTTATGAGCCCACAGATAAAAAGTGCAACGGTAATTCCAATAACTTTTCTTGTTTTGTTTATGTCTTGAAGCCTTGATACAAAGGTTCGTAGCTAATCCGACACCCCATGCTGAATCCTAACGGCGCCGGCATGGTTCGTTTTTAAGATCAACCGGGCTCACTATATTTGTCAAAAAATTACATTGTTATCAAACTGTAACAAACTAACTGTAATATATAAATCGAAGGCTTTTGAAGTCGCCATGGATTGACTAAGCATTTGCTTTCAGACCTACTATTTAGCCCCGATCAGGGGCTTTTTTTATCTTGACTTGATTATGCCGATATAAGCAGCAATGGTTAATTGGGCAATTTTAAAAACTCTCACAATCAATGTTCTTGTGTGTTGGATTGTTCTTATTGGATCTTGTATTGCACTGGGTGACATCAATGTTATTGCATCGTTTGTAAATCAATCTTCTTTGCCAGATCGCCAGCAAAATTACTTGTTTTAGTCTACGGTCCCCGATTTTTTCTCCCTCCGATAGCAGTGGCAGGCACGAACCACGGCTTGATGGCGTCTTCGCCGCCGCGACCGGCCGAGGATATGCACGACCTTGGACGGAATACCGCCACAGTCATTTACAGGTATCGCCGGTGAGCCAGGCAAACGGCACTTGAGCCACTACGACTTGCTCGGTCATGTACTGTGCCAACCAATGGGGCTGAGCGGACTTGTTATCCAATTGATTACCCGCTACTGCATGGCTTGTCGGCCAAAGTGCCGGCCGACCTTGGCAAACCCGGCCTGGCCGGGCGCGAACTGTCTGGTCAGGATGTCCACCATGCATCTCGTCAATATACTGAAGCAAAGGACATTTCAATTATACAGGCAGCGTCAATATTCCTTAATTTGCAACTGTAAGATTAGCACTATTGCCGCGGAAAGTTTTCAGACAGCAATTTATCGTTCAATGTACGGTTGCGCACAGACCTCAGCAATATCCGCATTTTATCTTCTGATCGTACTCGGGCTCATCGCTAGGTACACATCAAGTTACATACTGATTTTAGTAGCCAAACCTAGACCACATGACAATGTGCAGTTAGACACTGTTTTTTCAGATTACATTGACCCAATGATATTTTTATATAGAGGAAACAATTATGAAAACAATTGGAAAAGTATCGAATACGGTAGCTGCAAAGCCATTGACGGTCATTGATATGAATATGATTGAGCTTGCCATTCTTAAGCTGATTCGGATTGTTATAGCAAAGAAACATCTATTGTCTGTTAAGGCAGGCTTATTGTTGCTTTGCCTGTTTTCCAGCCCAGCCCATGCACAGAATTATTACGTCTGCAATAATGGCTCAGACAGTAATACAGGTTTATCGATTTTTGAGCCATGGGCGACGTTTGATTTTGCCATGTCAAGATTCGGCGCCTTGAACGCCGGGGATAGTATTTTGCTTTGTAGGAACGGGACATTCACTTCATCCTTTCCCAGATTATTCAATCAACATTGTGCTTTAGATGCGCCATGTACCCTAGCTGACTATATACCGCCCAGAATAGCTCCTACATCCGCTCGATTACCTGTTATTAAAAGCAGTGGCGCCAATGGGGTATTGAATTTTCAGGATGGCGGCAATGCCGATCATGATGAAGGCTATGTCGTTAGAAATCTGTCGCTCAAGGGAAATGGTACTGGAAATGGTATTTTCCTGTTCAACGACGTGGACTATGTCACAATTGAGGGCGTTA
>NZ_JADMKV010000108.1 GCF_015476545.1 Methylobacter sp. BlB1
CATCTCGCTCGCGGCAACACCGCTATACATAAAAGGAAACTTCACATAATGGCACATAGCAGCTATTCACTTTTTTATCTTTGGATAATACTGGTATGAAGGTATCTGAACAGCAAGGTAATAAAACTTAACACCCCTATAGGGGCTCTTCTACACTGAAGCTTTAACTATTGATCCTTTCCATGAGTGAGTTAGGGCTCCATTCATAATCATGACTCAGAAAAGATCCGTTATTCCATAAGATGTTTATGCACTTTGACAGGGCCTGATCTGGAAGCGATTAGACAATCTTTCAATACATAATTCAAATAATCAAGCCAGTACCTGCTAAGTCAGACAGTAATGGCACGAATAGAAAATTCAATCAAAAGGATGAATAATAAAAATAATGGGAAACCGATTAGGCTCAGCATCAGCAGTTGCCATTATGCATAACGATGTGGGAATCAGGGTGCCGAACTGGCTAGCATTAATTTCCATTATTTTGTTAATGCTTTATCAACGGCTTATTTTCAGCTTGATAAAAAATGGCAACCGAAAGTGGATAAAGAGGGCGCTAATTTACAAGCTTAATCCTCGGGACGGCGGCGGTTTTCTCCCTACTTTAAAAAAACATTTTTCCTCAAGGCCAAAGTAAAGGAAAGGCCAATACGCAGGAAAAGAAAGCCGAAATAGAAGGCTAAACCGTTTATTGCGTTGTTTGGCGCAGATTAGCGAACAACGCTTTATCTGTGGAGTTTGTCATGGCAACAATATGTTTTTTAAAGCGTTGCGTTCTAACGGTGCCGCTGGTTCTGATGCTGGCTGCTGCCAACGCTGCGCCCTACACTGTTGTTTTTGGCCCCCAAAAGTTCACGCGATCCACAGGCGCACCGGAGACAATTACAAAAAATTTCGCGCGCTGCGGCAATTCGCCATGCCAAATCGTTGTGGCTAACGGAGCGGCTAACGGCAGTAATCGCGTGAGCAGTGCTTCGGTATTCCTCAATGGCTCGCCGATCATCGGTCCGTCCGATTTTAACCGGCAGAGCAATAGCATCGTTCGCCCCGTGACACTCCGCAGCCGGAATGTTCTTGCGGTACGGCTTGCATCAAGTCCAGGCAGCTTTTTGAACATCACTTTGCAATGCGCGGCATCATTTTTGGAACTGTCAGCAAGAGCGCCAGGCGTAAGCTTGGAATCCCCGGGCTCGCTTTTGTCGGCTGTCAATATTGTTAATGAAGGGGCGATCGCTGCAAAGGATGTGAAAGTCACCTCGATCTCTCTGAATGGCGGCAACTTAACTTCACCTGTTTTACCCCGCAACTTGGGCACGATACCGGCAAATCGCTCTGCGGTTCTTAACGCTAATTTTTCAGGTGCCGGTATGCCATTTGCCCCAGGCCGAAGCTACACGCTCACTGTGGACGGAACCTATACCGCAGGCCCTTCTGCTGCTTCTACCAGAGGGTCTTCGACCTACTGTTTTACCGTGAATGAAGACTTGACTATCCCTCCAGCCGCGCCAGGCAGCGCCGATTTGAAAACGGCCACTGTGAAGAGCGCCTCTGTAACCGGCGGCAGGTTCCCAAGCCGCCCGCCCAAATTTGGCACTAATGTCAATCGACAAGGCTGGACAGTACCGACAGGCCCATTCATACCGCTCGATGGGCCAGTGTCCAGCGGTACCAATGTTCAAAAAGCGCCCGGATCAATGCCCAGCGTTGTAAATGATCAAATAGGGCTCGTCGGCGGGCCGCCGGCCATTGATTTTGTCTTCAACAGCGGCTTAGGTCTTACTTCGGCCGGTGTTGGCTGCAGCGGAGACTCCCTGGCCGCCTGTGCGGAACCGAGTGGTGCTGTGACCGGCGGAGGCGTAGTCTTTGCTACGGCGAACTGGAGCGCGGCCTATTCGACGGATGGAATCAATTTTAAAGCGCTGGATCCAACGAAAATTTTCCCTGATGACGCAATAGGGTTCTGTTGCGACCAAATCGTCCAATATGTGCCGAGCATCGATCGCTTTGTCTGGCTGCTACAAGGGACTGGCTATCGCTTGGCAATAGCCAGTCCAAGCGCCATCATCAATAGCAACGGCACTGCCTGGACTTACTGGAATCTCACGCCAGCTCTTTTTGGAGCGGCAGGTGTCGGATTGGATTATCCGGACTTATCCGCCGGCAACAATTTTCTTTATCTGAGCTGGAATGGTAAAGATGGATTGCAGGTCGCACGGGTGCCGCTCAGCGGAACGAATTCCCTGCAGGGCGCTGGCACGATCACCATCGGCTACACCGATCCCGCCAAAGCGTCAATGGCGTGGGGCAGTCATTTGACGCAAAATACAGGCGATGAGATTTTCTGGGCCGGACACAACAAGAACAGCAATATGCGGATTTTTTCGCTAAAGGAAAACTCAAATACTTACTTCTGGCGCGACCGCGGCATTTCCAGCTGGGCCAATAATGCGCCGACCTCATTGACGCCGGATGGGCGCGACTGGTTGGCTAAGAACTTTAACGGGCAGGGAGGTAATTCATTTCCAAAAAATGGCGTAATCGGCTCTACGCGAGTAGGCAATCAACTCTGGTTCGCCTGGAGCGCTGGGACGGACAGCAGGTTCAAGCAGGCACACGTGGAGATGGTCACATTCGACCGAAACAATGACTTCAAAAAGGTCAGGCAAGTGCAGATCTGGAATAATGATTATGCGTTCGCTTATCCGGCACTGGCGACCAATGCTTGCACAGGCGAAGTGGGTCTTTCGTTCGAATATGGGGGTAATAGCAAATACTACGAAAACCATGTGGTCGGATTTTGGGGTGATTTCATCGCCTATAGCACGACAGGCAGCAATGCCGGCACGACCCGTTACGGAGATTATGTGACAATTCGGCAGGCAACGCCGTCCAGGTCGGATCCAGGTAACTTGTTCGCAGCCTTCGGCTGGGCGGTCAACAAGGCCACAGCGCCCAGCACCGGTCTGACTACCGATGTTCATTACGTGCTGTTTGGCCGGCCGCCTTCTTCATGCGCCATTATTCTTAGATAAGTGATGACGCCGTATTTATGAATTTTATGGAGCTCAATCGGGGCTTATTGATGAGTTGAGGCTTGGTTTTGGCAATAATTTTCTTGTAGATGATATTGCTTTAAATGAGGTATCGAATGTTCTTGTACCAGCCGCAGTTTGGTTATTCGGCTCTGGATTAGTGGGACTGATGGGTTTTAATCGCAAACACGCTCAATCTGCGGCATAAATACCACCCATTATTGCCAACAATATAACCGCCTTCCGGGCAATCCGAAGGCGGTTTTTTATTGTCTTCCATGTCCGAAGTATAAATTGGCGCGAATCAACAACCCTTCAATTTTGCGCGACCCACTCTCGTAATTGAGACACCACCCAGGCTCCATCATCCAGCGGCAGGTCATGGCCGGCCCAGGGATGGCTGCAATAATGCCAGCGCCATTTTCGATAGATGTCGACTGAGCATTCCGGCGAAACCAGACGGTCGCCCCAGGCATTCAGCAATAAAACGGATTGCTCGGGCCGCAGGCCGCAGGGCCGATAGCTGGCGGCAGCCCGGATTTGGCGCCAGCTGTTTTTCAGACTGACCGGCCGCTCCTGCTGTATGTTCTCCCAGGCCGTCACCGTCCGTTCATCCCGGGCCCGGTTGCTGACCAAAGCCAGAATCGCCGACTCACGCTCGCGCAGATTGCGCTTCAGAAGCAGCGCAGCCAGCCTGACCAGGCTCTGCCAGCGCAACCGGTGATAGAAAGGACTTAAACCAGCGAAACTGGTATTGATCAGCGCCGCGCCGCAGATATCGCCCGGGTACGTCAGCATCCACTCGAAGGCGACCATCGCGCCCAATGACAACCCCAGCACCGTTGCCGGTTCTTGCAGCAGGCCTGCCTGCTGCGCCTGTGCGCGCACCTTGTGCGTGATTTGGCTGATCGTGTCCGGGCTGACTTCCCGGTAGTAACGTCCGGTGCCGGGCAGATCCAGCGCCGTTATTCTGGCATCAGGGAAAGTCGTCTGCAGCAGGGGCACAAAGTCGCCCCAATGCGCCGATTCGCGGCTCAGTCCGCGCAACAGTATCCAGTTTTGCCCCAGATGCTCATTCATACCAGAGACTTACCGCTTTTTTTCGATAGAGAGCTTTTTCCCGTTCATCCAAATGCGTCCAGTGCTTCGGATAAAGCAGGCTGCGGTGGAGAAAGTCGAACAGCATGAAATGCCGGCGGAAAATGCGTTGCTGTCGATGCGGCAATATCGGATGAAACCAGCCCAGCCGCGAGAATAAATTAAGAGGGCTCTTACGCAGCCAGAGCCATGAGCCCATCTCCAGCGTCAACGGCATGAAGAGGCGCTGATCACCATACTTTCGCCAGAAACCGTCGAACAGATAATCCCATAAATCCCCGTTGATCACGTATTCCAGGCACATGGGCTCGATTTTGTATACATGATGCCGATAGCAGCGATCGAACAGTTCCTTTAAAGCCAGGGCTTCGGCGATGAAGGCAAACGGTGTTCTGCAGCCGGCATAGGGAAACCACAACCGATCCTGAATGCCGAAGCCCGAGTGCAAATCCAGCGCGATGGACAGAGGCGCGCTGAACAACTGCTGGTCCACGACACGGCAGACCGCCCGGGTTTCCTTCTCCATGTTCAATACATCGCCGCGGTACCAGGGCAGCCGGGGCGTCAACCGGTGGCCGCTATAAATGCGCGTGGCGCCTTCGCCTTCCACAGGCGAATTGCGCATTAGATCGACGCCGTTGCCGTTACAGCGCGTGCCGAAGCAGATACCGACAGGATTCACGACAGGCACGAATACCAGCCGTGATCTCTCAAGGCGCGCCTGAAACCCTTCGTCCCAGTCCATGAGCTGGCTGATGCTCTGCAGATAGGACAGGATGATTTCGGAGCCGATTTTTTCCAGGCCATGCACGCCGCCGAACAAAGCCAGCGCGGGCGCGTCGGGACGGGTTGAGCCGAGCGTGATGCAATGGATCGGGAACTCGTAGTCCCGGTATTGAATCCGCTCCACCACCTCGACATTCGCCCGGTCTCCTAATTGCTCGATAATGCGGTTGACCTGCTCGAGTTCCGGAAAATTAACAGTACCCATCAGGCGGCAATTTGCGGCTTTTTATCAATGGCCAACGGCTCAAGCGGATGCTTAACGCCAAGCTTCCGCGCTATGCGGTCTCTGGCCTCGATGCCGACGGCATGGCGCGTGTTGTCGACACCTTCAATAACAGACAGAAAACTGAGCCGGACTTCGATTTTATCCAGCGCCAGCATCCTGATCAAATGCGGCACGAACGCATCATCGCCAATAAAAGGCGCCTGCAGCCTGGCTTCGCCATGATATTGCAGCGCCACGGGCTGAATTGCCGACTGCATCGCCAGGGCCGGCTCAAACAGCGACGAATGAAAATGCAGGACCTCATCGCCGCAAGTGGTAGTGCCTTCGGGAAAGGCGATGATGCTGCGGCCGTCTTTCAGCAGCTCGGCCATGGCTTTGGCCGTTGCCTGGATACGGCGCTTATCGCCGCGCCGGATAAAGATCGTACCGGCTTGTCTGGCTAGATAGCCGACGACGGGCCAGCCGGAAATGTCGCTTTTGGCGACGAAATAAGCCGGCAGATAGCGGCCGATCACGATGATATCGAGCCAGGAGATATGATTGCTGGCCAGCAAAGTGCCGCGCCTGGGCAAGTCGCCTTCAACGATTATATCCAGGCATAGAATATGGCTGAACAGCCTGAGCCAGTGCATCTTCAGCTTGTCGCGCCTGTTTCCGGCATCCTCTACCGGGCACAGCCAGTTGACGACCGGAAAAATGCCCGTGGCAATGATCAGGCCATAACCGAATAGCAGAATGATCAGGAAAAGCCTATAGCACAGCCGCACAACGATCGCCATGAGTCTCTTGATAATCTCTCATATAATGTTTGCTGTAGCGCGCCTGCAGCTGATCCAGCGGCAGCAGCACGAATAAATCCATGCAATTGAAGTCCTCGTCCCAGCACGGCTCGCCGCAGACCAGCGCGCCGAAGCGCAAATAGGCTTTCAGCAACGGCGGAATGCCCGATTCATCGCGCTCGCACCGCCAGTGCGCCGGGACCGGCACATTAGGGCGAACCTGCATTGAAGCCGGGGCCCTGTTTCTGATATCGATACTGCGGTAAACCGCATCGACGGCAAAACCGCTGGGGCCGGGTGTGATGCTGGCGCAGCCCAGCAGATAGTTAAAGCCGCCTTCCAGCGCATATTGCACCAGTCCCGTCCACAACGTGGTCAATACCGCACTGCCGCGATAATCCGGATCGACGCAGGTTCGCCCGATTTCCAAAAAACGGCCAGGCAATGTCAGGACCTGATCCAGATCGAATTCGCTTTCTGAATAAAACCGGCCCAGCCGCTGGGCCTGATATTGATTCAGCAGGCGCGTGTAGCCGACGATTTTGTGAGTGACGTTATCGAATACCACCAAATGCTCACAGTAGTCATCCACTTCATCATGATCGACCCCTTCCGAAGCGGACTTGAGTCTGGCGCCCATTTCCCCGGCAAACACCCGGTAGCGCAAAACCTGGGCTTGCCTTATCAACTCCTCTGAACGGGTAACGAAACATTCCAATCGCTTGGCCGGCTTAATTTGTACTGCTGCATCTATATTTTTCATGTGTCATCAACGGGTGAAATAAAAGACAGCGTTACAATAAGCGGTCAACATGTCAGTTATGTGTCCGGCCCGTGAACATTGCATGACAGGAAAATGACATTTTTGTGAAAGTATTGACGGAGTGAAATTGCCGATTGTCGGCATTCGATTCAGGGCAGATGTCAGGCTTTAGGCGGATAGTGGGAGTAGGGTCGAATTCATTCAACTTGATCTGAAACGCTACCTGGCATCCGCATCGTACTTCCGTAGCTGAGTCTGAATACCTTCTGGGGCACAAGTGAATTTGCACCTGCGCGAGCACAAATCTGATGGACTTAACCTGGAGGCCGGCCATTTTGCGCAGCCATGTCCTTCGGAAGGAGCTACTGCCGGTTTGCACGGAAAGGCAGCAGTGCTCCTGGAGAAGATAAGCGCCGGCAATGAATTCTAGCCTCTGTGCGCAGGCTGTATTCAGAATTTATTGCTGATCGATTTGAGAGGCGACAAGCGGCGCAACGAGCGGGCATTGCGCCACAGTTTTTCTGTCCGAGGGTGAAGTTTAAACAGCCGAATGATCAATCGTTTCACATCATTGGAGGCTTTGAGCATGATAGAGAGACCGACTATCATAATCGGCAAGCCGAACGGAACCGGCAGCGGGAACAGGATCATTCCCACCACAAAGACGACACTGCCGGTCGTCATCAAGAGAGATTTTCTGAGCACGGATCAAGCCGCCCGCGCATAAACCGGTGCAAGTGTTCCTTCCCGCTCAAGCAGCGTCTGGCCTTCTTCCTGCCAGCTGACCAGCGCCAGCCGGCCGCTGTCATGCTCGACCAGGGCTGTGCAGCTTTCCACCCAGTCGCCGCAATTGCAGTAGGTTTTGCCGAACTCCATTTGCCTGATATCGGCATGGTGGATGTGGCCGCAAATGATGCCGTCAACGTGCCGTTTCTGCGCTTCCAGGCTCAGGACGTGCTGATAGTTATCTAGAAAGCTGACGATGTTTTTGACCTTATTTTTCAAAAACGCCGACAGTGACCAGTGGCCGTAGCCCAGCATCGAGCGGATATTGTTGAACCAGCGGTTGATGACCAGCAACACTTCATACGCTTCGCCGCCTATATAAGCCAGGCCCTTGTTATGGCAGATGATGCTGTCGAATTCGTCGCCGTGCAACACCAGAAACTGATGCCCGTCCCGCGTTTCATGCACGGCATTGAGCCGAATGTCGACGCCGTTGAAATGCATGCCGACATGCTTGCGGAATTGTTCGTCGTGATTGCCGGGGATATAAATCACGCGAGTGCCCTGCTGGGCCTTGCTCAGCACCAGCTGTACGATTTCACTGTGCAGGGTCGGCCAGTAAAAACCGCTCCTGAATTTCCACAAATCGATGATATCGCCGACCAGATATAACGTCTCGCAGTCGACATGAGCGAGAAAATCCCGCAATTGCTCGGCTTTACAGCCTCTAGTCCCCAAGTGCGTATCTGAAATCCAGACTGATCGGTAGTGTATTGACATGATAACGACCATAATAAAGTTGCGATGGCGCTACCATACGCTTTCATTGTTACAGGAAGTTAAAGGTTTGATGACGGGTTGGTTACAGGGTGGAGATTATGAGTTGGAATGAGGTGCCGTAGACTTCTGGATGGCATCGCCGGTATGTGTCCATTCTAACAGCCAAGATGTGTAACAGAATATTTGTCTTGGAATTTAATGTTGTGCTAGAGTTCGCGCACAAGTTGTGTGTCTGGCAGGGGTATTTTATAGCGCCAACTCTGTTCATCGGTTAGTATCAACACCCGTCAGTGAGAAGGATTTCCATGGCCAATGATTTCACCAAAACCCCTTACGATTCCTGGCAGCAGCAACGC
>NZ_JADMKV010000109.1 GCF_015476545.1 Methylobacter sp. BlB1
ACGACAAAGTCCCTCGGTAATTAGTCCGTCAGTTTCCCTCGGTAATCACATTTTTCAAACAATCATTCATTTGCATTTTGCCCCGAAATAAAGAGTATTCACCTCTCATGTTGCGCGACGCACCAGATAAAGCTGTTTATGGCCGCCTTTACTGTATTTTTCCGCCACCCGCTTAGCTGAACTCTCAAGATGAAAGCGCTTCATTTCAATTTCATTGGCATTGGCATCTATCCTGTAAAGCACGAACTTTGGTTCCGATAAAAATTCCGTAACCCAGCGCATGTCTTTTTCAGTGATATTTAATAGCTCGCATACATAAGTCAAAACAAGGCCGGGGTCTTCTTCGTGGCTGTAAACCTGAGCTATTACGCCCGGTTCTTTGTTGCTCTTTGATGCAACCCCTCGCATGAATACTTCTTTGCCGTCGATAGAAATAAATGCCCGGTAGCAACTTCCCAATCCGTGTTCGGTATATTCCTCAAAACACTGTCCGATGCATGCTTCAATTTCCTCAACAGATAACGGCAGTTCAGCCAGCTTCAGAGGACTGGCCTCTTCGCTTTGCGTCCATTTTTCAATGTTGATGATTTTGGCTGTTTTCATATTGCAACATAGCGATTTGCTGGTATAAGCCGTTGGTGTTTAGTGCGAATACCCGCAAGGGGCACAAGTAAATTCATACCTACGAGGACATATCCATATGATGAAGTTATGCTGTGAGCCGATTGAAAATCGGTTTAGCAACCTATCGCTACCACAGCAAGCGAGATAAAAAACAGCCCATGCCTAATATCAGTTAATCAATTCAGAAAGCCACTCTTAAATAACCGCAATACTTTCTGAATGGCCTGAGTGACTATGCTTCATCAGCTCTGTCACTTTAGCCCATAAAACTTTGATCCGAAATATAACGAAGGCATTAATTCCGGCACACTCACAGGCATGGAAAACTTTTGCACGATGCCGACAAGCTATTGCGTAGTTTTGCTTAGGTATTTGCGCCGATTTTAATGTTGAAAGACAAGGGATAATAATCCCAATACAGTACACAAAACTGGCCAATCAGAGAAAAAAGCGAGCAATCGAGGAGTCAGCACTCAGTCAGTATTGATATGTCGGGTCAATAGGCTGGGCGTAAATCCGCTCATCCTTCGACAAGCTCAGGACGAACGGATTTACTTTTACCCGTCAAGTTAGGATTGACTGAGTACTAGGACAATCTCACGAATTTTGAAACTTTGCCGGTTGATTCAACAGAAACCGAATAACAACGGCAAGAAACAGACAAGCGAAAATCGCTTCACATGCCTTTGGGGTAAGACTATGAACAACCAACAACGCATAGGCTATTCCTCACTCGCGAAGATATTAAGGTTGATAATTCTCGTAGTGATCTGCAACACAACAGCGGCTATTAACTTCCCGGCACACGCTGCGGATGCCGAGCCGACACTCAATAACATAGAATGCCTGTTCAACTGGGCGCAAACATTCTATCCCAATCTTTTTTCACCGCCGGTTTCAGGCACGCAGTTTTCCTCACCCTACACCTACCGTCATTACACGGGCACCAATGCTTATCTGGGCGTGTCCTCCGCCGACAACCATGTGTATTACCTGAGGCCGGACGGCACCTTGCAGGATGTAGGCAATTTATCGACCTGGCTGGGAACGTCGGGATGCGGGGAAAGGCCTTATCCGGTCATATTCATTCATGGCATAGCGTCTTCTGCAGAAACTTGGGTGCTCTTTAGAGACTACCTGATAAACAATGGCCTTTGGACATTCGGCGGCATCCCCGCTTACGACCCGGCCACCGGAACAGCCAGCATTACCTGCCCGTCCGCTCCCGGTGTTGAGTGCACAGGCAATGCAGGCGACTTCTATACGCTGAATTTCACTGATAATCAGGGTTTGTCCCTCGATGCGCAAGGGGGCGAACTGGCTGCAGTCATCAAAGCGGTCCTGGATGCAAATCCAGGCAAGACCAAGGTTCTTCTGGTGAGCCATAGCATGGGGGCGCTTGCAGCCAGGGAATACCTGCAAGGCCTGGCGCGAGAGTCAAATGCCGCAGCGACAATACCTTATCGAAAAGATGTCGCGAAACTCATTACCGTTGGGGCGCCGCACCAGGGAAGCTTCTGGGCCGAAGCGTGCAATGACACCAGTATTGGTATTCCCGATATTACCGGCAGCGTCAGTATTTGCGATCTGGTATCTACGGATATAGACCCGAACAGTGTGGCAATCGAAGATTTAAAGCCAGACAGTTCCGCTTTGAACATTCTTAACAACTTAACTGCTCATCCCCTACCGCCCGATGTAGCCTATGTTTCGATCATTGCAACGGGTCAGTCCACTCTGGTCGGTTTAATAGATTTCAAAGACGGGGATGGCATCGTATCGGACACTGACCAGGATCTGAATACTGTGGCAAGAACTCTTCCCCAGCAGAAATCGGTCAGGATTGCGGTTCCTTTCCGGGAAGAATGCGGCAATAAAATAGATGTCCCTACTATCGGAGAACTAGGCGAAACCCATACCTGTGAAACGACAGATATTGGCGTAGGGGGGGAAATTTTGAAGAATTTACAATAGGCCAGGACTTACGCAGCTTCTGTTCAACTGCCGAAACAAGCGATTTTAAAACCTGTGGGGCGACTGCCAACAGTAGGCGCTTTAGGCGAAGTCGCCCCACAGGTTTGCATAACGCCTGTAGGCGTCAAATTTTGAACGGCTGATGGCATTGGCCGTATCTGATAATCTAGCCCTTTCTTTTCTGCGATAGCATAATGCGTCCAGCAATTAATAACTGATGTTATGACAAGCACCGTTTGCCGCGCCGAGCACCGCCGCTAAAAGCGGCGGTTTCCTCGTTCCCACTGAGGACCGTGGGAACCAGGGACTGATGCTACGCATGTGTAGCCATTTATCCATTCAGTTTGCAGCAAACCTATCTAAATTTATTCCTGGGATAAAACCACATCTGATAAATGCTGACCAGAATCTGCATGCCCATAGAGATCCCCATCAAAGCGCCACTGGCGACGACCACATAGGCAAACGCGGGAAAGGATTTGGTAAGAAACCACGACAGGACATCCAGCAGCATTGCAGCGAAAGGGATGATTATCGAAACTCTCTTGACGATATTATTCAGATCGCAAAGCAGAAAGGTCTTGCCTATAAAAAATAGAAGAAAAGCCATGCCGAACAGATGAATATGTGAAATCCGGATCAGAAACGGCAGCGATGCTCCGCTGGCATGGGCAACCTCTGCCACACCCGAATAATGGGTCAGATCCGGCAAGGACGGATTAATGGCCGGAGCATGGCAGATGATGCAATCACGGTTCAGGATGGGGGCAATGTGATCGTTGTACTCCGGCTCTTTTGCGCCATTTTGTATCCATTTCAATATGACGTCCTTATCGCTTTTATATTTTAAATTGGGCTCCATAATGCCTTTTATCGCTGCGCCCAACCGAGTCTGATCGTTTGAGCCGTGATAGGCAATGATCACATCGTCTATGGATAAGCCGGCTATACCGTCGCGGCTCTGATGCGTGTAATACATATTCGCCAGGGCAACCATATAACCGATCGCAATAGTCAGCAGAAAAGCCGTATTTAAAATTCGTTCACTGACGGAAATGTGTCTGAAACGTCTATAGGCCGCATTATATCCATAAGCTTCGGAACGCCGATCGATTCCTGAACGGTAATTAGTTTCACCCATAGCTTTTTTCCTTGCTCGATGATTATGAAATACTCGGTTGTCCAATTGCTGAACGGCTTCAGAATTTGACCATCCATTCTGTACGCAGCCCGTAAGAGACATTCTCCCGTTCCTGGCCGGCCACAAAGCCATCCAGGCGCAGCACATGGTGGCGGCCGATAGCGCGCTGATAGCGGGCACCCAACCCCACTGCGCCTTCCTCTTGCTCTTGAGTGCTCGTACGGGCGCCGACTTCAAAGATAAGCTGGTCATCGATACCGCCGATAAACAGCTGATAACCGAGCGCCGTACCAACAGTATCGTCGATCTGCTGCCCGAGCGGGATTCCGTAACGGCCCATGCCCACCGGGCCATACAAAATCCCGACGTTTGCCACGGCGCTGCCCACATCCGGACTTTGCGTAATCGATGTAAACCGGTTGACGTCCCAGAATGTATTGAAATAGACGACATCGTCGGAACCAGGCAACGTGCTGGACAATTGAGACAGCAAAAGCGCGCCGCTCCCTACGTTCTTTGATGAGCTGTGTTCAGGGATGGAGGCGTTAACCCTGAACGTCGAGTTCAGCCAGCCAAAGCGTTGGGTCGATGCGATGCCCATGTACCAGGCATTTTCATCCTGATCGTCGGCGACATAAATGAAATCCAGGGCCAGGGTATTGTTCAATGCGGTATCGGCTTCCGACAACAGACCGAACAGGTTTGCCGAATGGTAGTGGTTATCGCCGAGCTCGCTGCTTCCGCGATTGAGACGATTCCAGCCATAAACACCTGTTAAACGCAGGTTTGCTATACCGTCAAACACCAGCGAATTGCGAGTGACTCCGACCATATCGATGATATCGTTCATCAACATCCCGTCCTGGAGCTTGATCGGCTGACGGCCAATGGAAAATCCGATGTCATAGGCATGGGAGTCAGTCGGGTCAAGACCTGGAAATATCTCGCCCAAATCGCCTTCAAAATAGAGCTTGGTCAGCCTGCCGTTGAGTTCTTCCCGCCAGCCGTCATCATCGCTGGGTTCGAAATTATAGCCGGTATAATCCCCGGTTTCGCGATCGAGCGGCCGCATGGAGAAGACCAGCCGCTCTGTTCCCGAAAGGTTCAGGTTGCCGTTCAAATCGAGCCGGTTGGCCCATTCCAGGTTATTTCTGCCGTTTTTTTCGAAACTCTGGAAAGCGGTGCGGAATGTTCCGAACAATAAAAACGAAGGCTGGAGCATTTGGCCGGTGAAGGTCTTGAATCCCGGCCGGATCGGCCCGTTTCCGATAAAAGGGTCGCCGATCTCTATAAGAGGATCGGGTCGATCCACCGGATCGACCGGGTATTGAACAATCTTATTGGACAGGCGCAACGGGTCTTCGCCGCTCACTGTTTCAGTCGGACTGTGGTAGAAATTGACGGCATTACGGCCTTCGGCAGTGGGAAGCGCTTGATTCCGGGCCTCTGGTAAGCTTGACTGCTTGCCATCCTGCGCTACCGCATGAGGACTTTCGGCGATAGTGAACATAGCCAGCCAAAACAACCCCCTTAAACGCCGGCATGCACTGGATTCATTCGACAATAACATCTCGCTCCCAAAGCACACGGTAAAGATCAACCAGCTTATCCCCGATCGCACGGGCACTTAGCCCGTACTCAAAGCCCGCTCCCGAGATGGCATTGATTAAATGCGGAGGAAGCTGGCCTGCCACGAGTTTGATGTTTATTCGATAAGGCTTGCGGCCGGTGAGGAGTTCGGGCTCAACAGAATAGTTCGCCCAGCGATTTCCCAGCGCCTCTATGCTTTTCTTTTGCAGCCGAAGGTCGCGAATGCCGCCGAACAATACCGCCGGCGTATCCGCGGGGCGCATGAAAATCAGTGGATTCAAAGAGTAATTGGCCGGTATCACCTGCTCGCGCTCGCCTCCGTGAATAGTGCCAACTAGTATTGGAGAGCGCAGATTGAACAGCTGCTCGTCCCTCGGCATGGCGCCGTTATGCACATACAAAGAATGGATATCGCGCACATCCCCGTTAGGATCGAGATCGCCGGAGCGAAAAAGCACGGCGCCGCCGGCATCGGTAACCGTCACCTGCAAGAATACGTTGCGCTCGGCAATCAGCCCCGAAGGCACACTGTGGCCTTCGGTCAAGTTTTTGACTTCGACGTCGAACTTGAGCCCATCCTCTTTTTCAAGAATCTTGACTTCGCCAAGACCGTATCCGTTACGCAGTAAGGTCGTGGCGCGCGCTCGGTTCTCGGCCAACAGCGCTAGCTGCTGATCGATAATTTCCCTGGCCGCCTTGCGTTCTTCGGGATCGGCCCAAATGCCCGGAAATTCCGCATCCTTGGCAACGCTGTTTTCGAATTTTTCCGTACCCCAGCCGGCTTCGACGTCAAAACTCAGCCATTCTTCGGGCGTGGCAAACTCCTGCGCCTCCGGGTTGATGGGAAAGATGCCGGGATGCACTACGGAGCTGTCGGGGCCTGGAAACATATGGTTGGTGCGCCGGGCAGGCCTGGTTTTCTCGCCGCGGACGACCGCAGCCGAAGCCAGCGGGTACTCGGAGAAAACGCCGGAAGTCGGCCCCATATGGCAGCCCTGGCAGGTCCATCCTTTTTCAGCCGCCGGCGTCTGCTTATATTCGCTGAACAGATCCTCAAAGCGGATGCCGTTGACTAAACGTACATCATGACAGCGAGCGCAGAAGCCCGGCTGGGAAACCTGTTCGAGAAGGCGCGCTTCGCGATGGGTTCTGGGCGGATTATCCCGATGCGAATCGAACACGCGCCACAGCTCATCCCCTTTTCGGGGACCGTAAATGGGATTTTTGATATCGCCAGGCTCAAGCGGAAACCGCCCGGTGATTTTACCGTAGGCTTCAGGAACCCGATGGCAGACGACGCAGGTGATCCCTTCCAAAGCCACTTTCGAACGGTTGCTGTTGCGGGTGAGAATCGGCTCGCCGGAAAACATGCCCACCTGAGTATGGCAGCGCTCGCAGAAGTCGCCCAAGGTGCCTTTGGTCAATTTCACCAACGTCGCCTGGTAAGCCAGGAATGTCGGGCTTATCTGCGCAAAAGCGTGACGAGACACAGACCATTCGCGGTAGATTTGTTGATGACAGGCGCCGCACGCCTGAGCGGAAGGAAACTCGGACTTTTTGAATAGTTCGTTGTGAGCTTTTTCCCCGGGCTGATCATCGGCATTGCTGGCTGTATTTCGCCCAGCGCCGGATGAATTGCCTTTGTGCCCGAATCCGGAACGGATGAAATTGATCAGATGCCAGATTTCCTCTTTGGCGAGGGAATTTTTAAAGCCGGGCATAGGCGCTCTGCCCGTTCTGATTTTCGTGTAGATTGTCCCGTCAGATTGCCCTAAAACCTCAGGACTGGTCAGGTTTGCCACTTTCTTACCCAGAAAAGCGGCCATTGATCCATCCCCTTTCCCGGTTTCTCCGTGGCACTGTCGGCATTCGCGCAGATACAGACTCTTGCCTGTGGCCAAAGAGGATGCATCGGCCATAATCGGATTTTCTACTTTTGCCAGACGCGGCGAAACTCGCCAAATATCAGGACGTTCTTGTGCAGCCGTCGCAGGTTCTTGCATCAGAACCAGACTGACCAGCAACAGGATTGCAGCGGCTATTCTGTAGAAACGGAATGATTTTTTTCTCATAAACAACCGTTTTAACGTCCACGCTCCTTGAAGGAAAAAGCAAGGGAACGGATGTGGTGTGAAACGGCATCGAATATTTACCAATAAATAACACGATATCAATCGGGAAAAATTCCTATCCAATTGTTTTTAATATGATTATTAGCTAGTAAAAATTTGAAAGCCGAAACTGGAGATGATGAATATAGGGCGCTGACTCGAAGGACGTCCATTCGTGCAATTACTTACAACGTAGCGACCTTGAGCGAGATGCCTATCAAATGCGATTTAGTACATACAGGTATTCATACATATTGTGTATTTGATTCGAAATATATACGGTTAGCGAATCAACGCTTCTATCGCCTTGGCATGGAAATGCTGATTGAATCTGCAATAGTGTGATTACCGAGGGAAACTGACGGACTAATTACCGAGGGACTTTGTCGTTG
>NZ_JADMKV010000010.1 GCF_015476545.1 Methylobacter sp. BlB1
CGATGGTGCCTACGTTTACGTGTGGCTTAGTACGTGTAAATTTTTCTTTGGCCATTTTAATACGCCTTTAACAATCAATATTACAACTGGAGCCCATAACCGGATTTGAACCGGTGACCTCTTCCTTACCAAGGAAGTGCTCTACCTCCTGAGCTATATGGGCCTAATACAGAAAATTTGGAGCGGGTGATGGGAATCGAACCCACGTGATCAGCTTGGAAGGCTGGAGTTCTACCATTGAACTACACCCGCAGATTTCTTTTAATTGATGATGGTGGAGGGGGGAGGATTCGAACCTCCGAAGGTAGAACCGGCAGATTTACAGTCTGATCCCTTTGGCCGCTCGGGAACCCCTCCGATATCGGATAAGTCAACTATTATCTTGGAACAATGACAACTTGTCAACTTTTTTATTTGGAAATTTTATTTTTCACTGGCACACCCAGCACATTAGGCGTGCAATTTATTCATCACAGCCGCGACGTCACCAGCCACCAACTTATCCATACACGCAATCCCTGCGTCAATGGCTGAATTAATTAACTCCCACTCACTCTTTGAAGGAGATCCCAGCACATAGTCAGCAACAACCTTCCCTACACCTGGCCGACCAATACCTATCCTTAATCTACAAAAGTCTCTTGAGCCCAGATGCGCAATAATATCCTTTAAACCATTATGCCCTGCATGCCCGCCACCCTTTTTCAGCTTGACGATACCCGCATCAAGATCCAGTTCATCATGAACAACCAAAATCTCTTCCGGCATTATTTTATAATAACGCACAATCTTACCAACAGATTGCCCACTACGATTCATGAAGGTTTCAGGCTTTAAAAGCATCACCTTCCCCATCGAAGCATTATACTCAGAGAGCACCCCTTGAAATCTGGGATCACTCACCCAAACACAGCCGAATTTAGATGCCAGTTCATCCAAAAATAAAAACCCGGCATTATGCCGGGTTTTTTCATATTGTCGCCCAGGATTACCCAGCCCAACTACAAGTTTAATCACCCGCTGTTTTTAAGCTTCTGATGATTCTTCAGCACTACCTCTTGAAGCCATCATAGACACCACAGGCAAATCATGCTCAGGCCCGTGCGACAATACCACAATTTCCACTCCAGCCGGCAGAACTAAGTCAGAGAGATGAATCGACTCACCAATATCCAAATTAGCCAAATTTACTTCAATATATTCTGGCAGAGCAGAAGGCAAGCATGTAACCTCCACATCAACCATAGAGTGAGTAGCAACCCCACCCTTTTTGCCGCCTATGGAAGTATCTTCATTGATAAAATGCAAAGGCACATGCACCTTAAGAACCTCTGACATACTCACACGCTGAAAATCCAAATGGAGAACCTGAACCTTAGCAGGATGACGCTGAACACCTTTCAAAATGGCTTTTTCTGTTTTTCCATCAACAGTAACATCAAGAACATGAGAGTAAACCGCCTCATGCGCCAAATGCTTAACAACTTCATTGTGACTCAACAACAGCATTTGAGGCTCACCATGCCCACCGTATATCACCGCAGGAACCTTACCTTGACGACGCACGCTTCTTGCTGCGCTTTTACCTGATTGCCCACGACTTTCGGCAACAAACTCAAATACGTTAGACATCTTTCCTCTCAACTCCGTGCCTTCAAGCACACACATTAAATTATATCAATCGACATAAAGTGAACTAACTGATTCACCTACTGCTATACGCCTTATAGTCTCAGCCAACATTTCAGCAACACTCAATTGCCTTATCTTACCCAAGCTGATCGCTTCTTGACTTAATGGTATAGTATCGGTAACAACCAGCTCATCAAGTTCCGAACCATAGAGGTTTTTCATGGCCTTACCTGAAAGCACAGCATGCGTGCAGTAAGCAACCACCTTTATCGCCCCATGCTTTTTTAGCGCATCCGCTGCATGACATAAAGTGCCCGCAGTATCAACCAAGTCATCAATCAATACACAGGTGCGCCCATTAACATCACCAATAATATGCATAACCTCTGCAACGTTAGCCTTTGGCCTGCGCTTATCAATGATTGCAAGATCAGCATCATCCAATCGTTTAGCAAGGGCACGCGCCCTAACTACACCACCCACATCCGGCGAGACAACAATCAGATCTTTATATTTCTGCCGCCACACATCACCGAGAAGAATTGGCGACGAATACACATTATCAACTGGTATGTCAAAAAAACCTTGGATCTGATCAGCATGCAAATCAACAGTCAACACCCTGTTGGCGCCCGCCTGTTCGATCATCCTGGCAACCAACTTCGCACTGATAGGCACCCGAGCCGATCGCGATCTTCTATCCTGCCTAGCATAACCATAATATGGCATGACAGCAGTAATCCGTGACGCTGACGCCCTTTTAAGCGCATCAATCATCACAAGCAATTCCATTAAGTTTTCATTTGTAGGCGAACAGGTCGGCTGAATAACAAAAACATCCTTACCCCGGACGTTCTCCTCTATTTCTACCGCAACCTCACCATCGCTAAATCTACCGACAGTCGCCATACCAAGGCGCATATTGAGCTTTCTTACTATACCTTCAGACAAAGCCAGGTTAGCATTTCCAGAAAACACCATCATAGAGGTGTCACTCATTCAAGCACTCCCAAACTGAATTTAACTTAGTGGAGGTAAATGGCTGGGCCGCAAGGATTCGAACCTTGGTATGCGGGGATCAAAACCCCGTGCCTTACCGCTTGGCGACGGCCCAATAATCAAGATGTATACTTACCAAACTTCAGCTTTGAAAACAGTGGTGATTCATTAACTCCCTTAGCCAGATAAGCCTGCCACTTATCTTTAAGCGACTTATAGGCATAAACTGCAGTATCTTCCGAATCAAATTGCGCAAAAATACAAGCACCTGTTCCGGTCAGCCTTGCCTCAGAAAAATCAGACAAATCAACCAAAGCATCTTTAACAGACTGGTAACGCTCACGAACCACACCAAGACAATCATTTTGATGCTGGCCCGCTATAAAGTCGCCTATTGTGATTGATTTACTATTTCTTGTCAAATCTTTTGCTGAAAATATTTCTTTTGTATTCACATGACAATCAGGCTTAATAATCACAACCCATTGTTCTGGAATATCTATTTTTTCAAGTTTTTCACCGACACCTTCTGCCCAGGAGGAATAGCCATACACAAATATCGGAACATCCGCCCCCAAAGCCAGACCTAACGTCATCAACTTCTCAGTTGTCAAACCTAGGCTCCACAATTCATTCAGCACCACTAAAGTAGTAGCAGCGTCAGAGCTTCCTCCACCCAAACCGCCACCCATAGGCAAGTTCTTCTCCACCTCAATGCACACTCCATGAGTGCATCCGGTCTCTGCCTTCAATAAATTTGCTGCCTTAATGGTTAAATCATCTAACTCGGGAACACCGGGAATAGCTTTATGCAAACTGACTCGCCCATCCTCAACCGGGCGAAAGGTTATCCAATCACATAGATCCACAAATTGAAATACAGTTTGTAACAGATGATAGCCATCTTCTCTTTGACCAGTAATACGTAACATCAAATTTAATTTTGCCGGCGCCGGCCATTTCTCCATCCATGCGGACTGCTTATTTTGCTTTTGCGACATCTAAATCCCAACGATCTACGATTAACTTTAATTTGACTTGATCATTTGTTACTGTGATTTTACGCGGCATAATCTCACCTTCTGCGCGCTGCATTTCTTTGTATTCGCTATGCCATCCCGCCTGCCTGAAACCGTCACCAACTTCTTCAAATTCCCGGGAAGGCTCGGGCAACCCCACAACCCAGTACCGAAGCGAATGCACAGGCACAAAGATACCTAACTGTTGATTAATAAATTCTTCCGACCTTGCTGAAGATTCTACTTTTCCATCTCCGCGATCAACAGTCACAAAATCGTTCACCAGCCGGATAAGCATGGCGCCCTGCCCCAACGGTCCAGATAGTTTTATTTTTTCTTCGCCAGGCTCATGCTCCCAACTTATATTTGCGGTCCAGGAATCGTTATGCCCTGAAACAGCCAAACGCCCATCAAAAGCCCACTGTTTCAACTTATAAAGATGAGCTCTTCCAGCCTTCGAGTAATACCCGCCAGGCTCAACTGGAACAACGGAACAGGCCGACATTAATAGGGACAAACAACCACAAATAAAAAGCTTTGCTTTAAAACGTGACACAACTATTCCGCAGTGTTTAGTACTCTTTGTTGAAAATCCAATAGATCTTCATCTTCCGGGGCATCTTTAATGGCTTTAGTAAATATTTTTCTCGCTTCAGATTTTCTATTTAAAGCCCACAAAACCTCGGCAAGATGCGCCGCTATTTCACCTTCCTGCCTTTTTGCATAGGCCTTCTGAAGGTAAAACAAGGCTTGCTCAGTATTTCCTAGCTTAAATTGCAACCATCCATAACTATCCATAATAACTGCCTCGTCCGGCTGCAGCCTAAGCGCTTTCTCCAGATATTTTTCAGCTTCAGCGTAACGATCAGTTTTTTCCGCCAAGGTATATCCTAAAGCATTTAGCGCTTCGGCATTATCAGGATCTTCAGCCAGTATTTTTTTTAGATCGACTTCCAATATATCCAATCTGTTGAGGCGCTCAGCCATCAATGCCCGGGTATATAACAATTCTTTCTGCTCAGGCATATCGGCCAACGCATTTGTTAATAGATTAAACGCTTGCTCATATTGCTTTTGTTGATTATACAGCTCGGCCTGAATCAGAATGAGCCGCAGCTTCTGTTTTGGAAACTGACTCCGCAAACTGTTGAGCCTGGAATTAGCTTCATCAAATTGATTATCTTTTGCAAGCAATGAAATCGCGGAAATCTCTGCATCGAGAACAAAAGGCCCATCCTTTACCTTATCAAACCAAGCCATAGCCTTTTTCGTGTTCTTGCGTTTTTCTTCTATCTTACCCAGATAAAAGCTAGCTTGGGATTGCCACTCCGGCTGCTCCAGCAATTTTTTTAAAATATCCTCAGCCTTATTATCTCTACTTAACTGCAAATGCACCAATGCCAAGGCGAACTGGCTTTCAGCATCATTTGGATTAGCAGAAATTATGCCCTGATAAACTTCACCGGCCTCTTCATATTTTTCTGCTTTTATTAAAACCTGCGCCAATAATTTTTTAATTTTATCATTTTCCGGATACTTGGCGGCCGCCTTCTCCAGCAATTTTGCCGCAGTATTCAGATCGCCTGAAGACGCCGAGATCTGAGCCTGAAAAATCTGCGCCTTATCCCAATCAGGCTGCACATCCAAAGCTTGCTGTATTTTCGTTTTAGCCAAATCAGTATTTTTCATCTGCATGGCCAACAATGACTGTACAAAATAGACCTCAGCCTGATTTTGATGACGCAGAGATAACGCATCCAACACATCATACAAGAAAGAGACCTTATTTTCCTTTTCCAGCGCAACCGCCAATTCCAGCATTGAATTCTCAAAACCGGCAGGATCAATTATCAGCAATTTATCCATATGCTCAACGGCAACTTGTTTATCACCCGCTCTTAAAGCCGATAATGCAGCAATTTTTCTGGCTGTTATATTATTGGAATCTTGAGACAACCATAGGGAAACAGCCTCGTTTGTCTTATTGCTGTCTTTCATATACATAGCGATTTTTGCAGCTCTCTCAGCAAATCGCGGATCCTTGGTACGCTTGGCAGCTTCCATATAACCTTCCAGCGCAATCTCATATTGCCCTCTTTGCCCAGCAAGTTCTGCCGCCAATAACATATACATCACATCAGGATCGATCTCCGTTTTTATACTGCCGGACTGAGCTTCTCCCTTTGTTTGGGATATTTTGACAGGCTCAACAGACTCCTCCTGCGAATTAAGCTTATCCTGCGAACCAGCACAGCCATTAAGCAAGACCAGAGTTAGCACTGAAATCAATCTAAAAATCACCACGCAATCGTCCTATTTATCACTCACTAGATATAAGTTAATAGATTATCAGAAAAATCAGCTGATTCAGACAGTTGATTTATTCGATTTGGATAAAGCCGTTATATTTCTTTAGAATAAGCCCTCATAATATACTTTGAATTTACCTGAAAGCCATCTGGTCTCAGTAATTGTGTATAGCTGTGGACGTGTTGGCTACAGCAAAGTTCCTGATCGACTGTGTCGATGCCAAGATAAAAAATCACTGTATAAAAATATTATTATAGTACTCTAGAACACATAAACTCTTAACCATCGATACCATGACACTTCTTGCAGTAGGGATTAATTACAATACCGCCCCGGTTTCCATCCGGGAGCGCCTGGCATTCCCTGCCGAAATTCTGGAATCATCGCTACAGGAATTATGGCACCTGAAAGAAATCAGTGAAGCCGCGATTCTTTCAACCTGTAACAGGACCGAGTTTTACTGCAAAACATCCACGGCAAACAAGCAGATTCTGATCGATTGGGTTGCCGAAAGCAGAAATATCGACCCGGCAGAGCTTACGCCTTACCTGTATTGCCATACTGACAGCCAACTGATCCGCCATATGTTTCGGGTCGCATGCGGCCTGGATTCAATGATACTAGGCGAACCGCAAATTCTCGGACAGATGAAAACGGCTTATCAGGCAGCCTATGAAGCAGGAACTTTAGGAAAACAGTTAGGCAAACTTTTCCAATACACATTTTCAGCAGCCAAGAAAGTCCGCACAGATACGGCTATCGGCTCTAGCCCGGTATCGGTGGCCTTCGCAGCTGTCCAGCTGGCACAGCAAATCTTTGACAAACTCAGCGAACAAACTGCCTTGCTGATCGGCGCCGGCGAAACCATCGAATTGGCAGCCCGTCATCTATCACAACAGGGCATAGGCCGCATTATTGTCGCTAATCGCACATACGATAAAGCCCATACTTTAGCTTCCCAGTTCAACGGTTATGCTATCGCCTTATCCGAACTGCCCACTCATCTGGCTGAAGCCGACATTGTCATCTCATCAACGGCCAGCCAGTTGCCGATCCTTGGTAAAGGCAGTGTCGAAAGCGCGATCAAGAAACGCAAACATAAGCCCGTGTTCATGGTAGATCTGGCCGTTCCGCGCGATATCGAAGCTGAAGTAGAGCAGCTCAGAGATGTATATCTTTATACGATTGATGATCTGCAGAACACTATAGACCAGAACATGAACTCGCGCCGCCAAGCCGCGGAACAGGCCGAAGAAATCATTGACACACAAGTGGGCTATTTTTTAGCCTGGTTACGCTCGCAAGGCGCACAGTCAACTATCCGCGACTATCGTCATCAAGCTGAACAAGTGCGCGATGAAGCTCTGCAAAAAGCATTGGCATTGCTAAAGAACGGCACCTCACCTGAAGAAACTTTGAGCCGGCTTGCTTACAGCCTGACCAATAAACTGATACATACGCCCAGCATTCAAATCAGAGAAGCCGGCGAGAACGAAAGACATGATCTGGTTGCCGCTGCCCGCGAAATTTTTAAATTAAAACAGACTCAATGAAACCATCCATACAACATAAACTCGAAAATTTGTGCGAACGCTACGATGAAATCGCGGCGCTGCTCTCCGACCCGGAAGTTCAAGGCAATCAAAATAAATTTCGTTCACTGAGCCAGGAGTATGCCCAAATCAACCCGATCGTTGATTGCTACAAGCGCTATCAAAAAGCGCTGGACGCGCTGGCTTCCGCCGAGGAAATGGCCAACGACAGTGATCCGGAACTGCGCGAAATGGCCAAGGAAGAGGTTATTGAAGCGGAAAATCAGATAGAAGCGCTGGAACATGAACTGCAAATTCTATTGCTGCCTAAAGATCCCAACGATAACCGCAACATTTTTCTGGAAGTCCGGGCAGGAACCGGCGGTGATGAAGCGGCCATTTTCTCGGGCGATCTGGCGCGCATGTACCAACGCTTTGCTGAAAGGAAAGGCTGGAGAACCGAAATCATCAGCGAGAGTCCCGGCGATCACGGCGGCTACAAGGAAGTCATTCTGCGCGTTTCCGGGCAGGACGTTTACTCCCAGCTAAAATTCGAATCCGGCGCGCACCGTGTACAACGGGTGCCTGAAACCGAATCGCAAGGCCGTATTCATACCTCCGCCTGTACTATCGCTGTCATGCCCGAAGTCGAGGAAATTGATGCTTTTGACATCAATCCGGCCGACCTGCGAGTCGACACGTACCGTGCATCAGGCGCCGGCGGCCAGCACGTTAACCGTACCGAATCAGCAATTCGTATCACCCACATCCCAACCGGTGTCGTAGTCGAATGCCAGGATGAACGTTCGCAACACAAAAACCGCGCCCGAGCCATGTCTTTGCTGCAATCGCGTCTTTTAGCCGCCGAACAGGAAAAACACCACGCCGAACAGGCAGCGACTCGAAAGCTGCAAGTCGGCAGCGGCGACCGCTCCGAGCGCATCCGCACTTATAACTATCCGCAAGGCCGGCTAACTGACCACAGGATCAATCTGACCCTCTATAAACTTGAAGACATCATGGAAGGAGGCCTTGAGCAGGTCATCCAGCCGCTGATCAGTGAGCACCAGGCGGAATTACTGACTCAACTGGGCGAAGAGTAGGCCGGATGCACAGCATCAAATCCGCGCTGGCTGATGCAGTCGACGCGCTGGCATCCATCTCCGACTCCGCGTTGCTGGATGCCGAGGTTTTATTGTGTCATGCCCTTCAAAAAGAACGCTCTTATCTGCGAACCTGGCCCGATAAACTGCTAGATCCTGAACAGCTGGAACAATTCTGGACATCGATTGAAAAACGACGAAAAGGCATGCCTGTTGCCTATCTTATCGGCCGCCGGGAATTCTGGTCGCGCGATTTCCACGTCTCGCCGGACGTGCTGATCCCGCGCCCGGACACCGAACTGCTCGTAGAGCTTGGATTGGAGCTCATACCGCCTAATAAACCCTTCAAACTTATAGACCTGGGAACCGGCTCCGGCATTATCGCCGTCACACTGGCCGCCGAGCGCCCTCATGCTCAAGTCATAGCAACCGATTTCAGTCCGGCAGCGCTAAAAATAGCCGAGCATAATGCCCAACAACACCACATCACCAACATCCGCTTTTACCAGAGCGACTGGTTTAACAATGTACCCAACATCCAATTCGATCTGGTGATCAGCAATCCACCTTATATTGCCGAAGACGATAGCCATCTACAGGAAGGTGATGTCCGGTTTGAACCGCAAACCGCCCTGGTCGCCGCCCAGCAAGGGCTCAGAGATATAAAGATTATAGCGGACGGGGCGCGTGGCCGCTTGAAACCTCAAGGGCATTTACTGATCGAACATGGCTACAACCAGCAACATCAGATACAAACAATCTTTAAAGGCTTGGGCTATGATAAGGTGCAAACCTATCAGGATTTGTCAGGGCAACCGCGCGTCACCTACGGCCAATGGAATAAATAAGCCCGCCGATTTTAACTTTTACTTTACTCATCTTATGATGCAAGAAGAAATCCATATTCCACGCAAAATCACCAACCAGTTACTGCATCTCGCGCAGCAATCCCCCGACCAGGAAGTCTGCGGTCTTATCGGCAGTAAAAATGGCCTGCCGATTCGCTGCTATCCGATCAACAACATTGCAGAACGGCCTGGACAGCGTTTTCAACTGGATCCATCGCAACAAATCGCCGCCATGGCCGCTATGCGCGATCAGGGCGAAGCGCTTTTCGCCATTTATCATTCGCACCCAAGCGCGCCGGCCCAACCGTCAGCTATTGACTTGGAATGGGCCGCTTACCCGGACGCGCTGTATCTGATTATTTCATTAAACACGAAAGGCATTCTGGAAATGCGCGGCTTCAGGATAGAACAGCAATCTGCCAGAGAAATCGCGCTGGCGTTGAGCGAAGACTAAACCTTGCTCAATCCCGGTTTTGCCGTTGATATTGGCAGCAGTAGCCTTTCATGCCAAGGTTCAAAAGCGGTCAACCGGCTTCCGGCCAATTGAACCGATGCTGAAATGTGCCGGGCATGACTGTTAAAGTACAGATGCCCGGCACATTTCATAAGACAGAGCTTATTTCAACTTATCCTTCAGCATTTTATTCACTTCGCCGGGATTGGCCTTGCCCTGCATCTCTTTCATGACCTGACCGACAAAAAAGCCGAACACTTTGTCTTTACCGCTACGATATTGCTCAACCTGCTCCGGGTTATTGGCGATGATCTTGTCGATAATGGCTTCTATCGCGCCAGTGTCGGTAATTTGCTTTAAGCCCTTGGCTTCGATAATCTCATCGGCTGAAGCCGTGCCTTGCCACATCTCCTCAAACACCTGCTTGGCGATTTTTCCCGAAATCGTGTTGTCGCTGATGCGCGCCAGCAATCCCGCCAAACGTTCGTGGCTAACCGGCGAATCAGTGATTTCCAATCCAGACCGGTTAAGCGCGGCTGAGAGATCGCCCGTTACCCAATTGGCACAAATTCTTGCTTCACAAGCTGATTCTTTCACCACAGCCTCAAAATAATCGGCCAATGGGCGCGATGAAGTCAGTATTGCGGTGCTTTCATCATCCAATCCGTATTGATCCTTGAAGCGCTGCTTTTTCGCATCCGGCAATTCGGGCATTGTCGCTTTTACTTGTGCTTTAAACGCCTCATCGACAACCACGGGCAACAGGTCCGGATCGGGGAAATACCGGTAATCGTTGGCCTCTTCCTTGCTGCGCATTGAGCGGGTCTGATCCTTATCTGCATCATAAAGCCGTGTTTCCTGAACTACCTCGCCACCGCTCTCGATCAGATCGATCTGGCGCTCAATTTCATAGTTGATAGCCTTCTCGACGAACCTGAACGAGTTGATATTCTTGATTTCGGCACGCGTGCCGAACGCTTGCTGGCCTTTGGGCCGCACCGACACGTTGGCATCGCAGCGGAATGAACCTTCCTGCATATTGCCGTCGCAAATGCCCAGGTAACGCACCAGCTCATGCAGTTTTCTCATGTAGGCGACCGCTTCTTTCGCCGAACGCATATCCGGCTCGGACACGATCTCCAGCAGCGGCGTACCGGCACGGTTTAAGTCGATACCGGTCAAGCCATGAAAATCCTCGTGCAGCGATTTACCGGCGTCTTCTTCAAGATGCGCGCGCGTCACGCCGACGCGTTTTTTGACGCCATCCACGTCAATATCCAGATGCCCAAGGCCTACGATGGGCAACTCAAACTGACT
The DNA here is from genome assembly GCF_015476545.1 of Methylobacter sp. BlB1. Taxonomy (GTDB): domain Bacteria; phylum Pseudomonadota; class Gammaproteobacteria; order Methylococcales; family Methylomonadaceae; genus Methylobacter. Next base: position 11,215 of record NZ_JADMKV010000010.1, read on the forward strand.
GATTTGATAGCCCTTAGGTAAGTCCGGATAAAAATAGTTTTTTCTGGCGAAAACCGAATACGGCGCAACTTCCGCTTCAATAGCCAGGCCGAACAGTACCGCCATGCGTACGGCTTCCTCGTTCAGAACCGGCAGAACACCGGGCAGACCCAGATCGACCGCGCAAGCCTGCGTATTAGGCTCTGCGCCGTAAGCTGTCGAGGCGCCGGAAAAAATTTTAGATTTTGTGGCGAGTTGCGTATGAATTTCCAACCCGATCACTGCTTCCCATTCCATGATTTTCCCCTTTACTCAAAACCTTTAGGACTTTGTTGATGCCAATCGGTAACCTGCTGATATTGATGAGCAATATTCAACAACCGGTGTTCCGCAAAATAATTGCCGATGATCTGCAGGCCCACCGGTTTACCACCGACGACTCCGGCTGGCATGGACATGGCCGGCAATCCGGCGAGGTTGATGGCAATGGTATAGATATCGGATAAATACATCTCGATTGGATTGCCGATTTTCTCGCCTATGCCGAAAGCGGCAGACGGCGCCACCGGCCCCATGATCACATCGACTTCCGACAAGGCCTTTTTAAAGTCATCACTGATTAAGCGGCGAACTTTCTGAGCCTTAATATAGTAGGCGTCATAATAGCCGGCCGATAGCGCATAGGTTCCCATCAGAATCCGGCGTTTGACTTCCTTGCCGAAGCCTTCGCCACGTGAGCGCGTATAGAGATCCGTTAGATCTTCCGGATTGGCGCAACGGTAGCCGTAGCGTACACCATCAAAGCGGGACAGGTTGGCTGAACATTCGGCCGACGCGATAACGTAATAAGCCGGAATGGCCAGCTTCAGATTAGGCATCGAAACTTCCTTGATATGCGCGCCCAATTTCCGGTATTCATTGACGGCGGCTTCAATAACGGCGGCAACGTCGCTGTTGAGCCCGGCGCCGAAGAACTCTTTCGGCAGCCCGATTTTGAGTCCTTCGATAGGATTACTCAGCCCCGCGCGATAATCAGGCACCGGCAGATCGACACTGGTTGAATCCCGCTCATCGAACCCTGCCATCACCTGCAGCATGATGGCCGCATCTTCGGCGCTACGCGCCATGGGGCCGCCTTGATCCAGGCTGGACGCATAAGCGATCATGCCGTAACGCGACACGCGCCCGTAAGTCGGCTTCAACCCCGTAATGCCGCAATGCGAGGCTGGCTGGCGAATTGACCCGCCCGTATCCGTTCCAGTCGCGCAGACGGCCAGTCCCGCCGCCACGGCCGCGGCCGAACCGCCTGACGAACCGCCTGGAATAGCATTGTGATCCCAAGGGTTTCTGACCGCGCCGTAATAACTGGTTTCGTTTGACGAGCCCATGGCGAATTCGTCCATATTGAGCTTGCCCAGCATCACGGACCCGGCCTGGTTGAATTTCTCCACGACGGTGGCGTTATAGGGCGCGATGAAGTTATCGAGTATTTTAGAGCCGCAAGTGGTTTTCACGCCTTGCGTGCAAAAAATGTCTTTCTGTGCGATAGGTATGCCGGTCAGCAGTGTCGCATCGCCTTTGGCGATTCTGTCATCGGCGGCCTTAGCCTCCTGGAGGGCTAAATCTTCGGTGACTGTAATATAACAATTAAGCGAGCTGTGTTGTTTGATCCGGTTCAAAAACGCCTGAGTCAGTTCGACACTTGAAAATTCGCCTGAACGCAGGCCTTTAGCTAAATCTGTAATTGACTTATTGTGCATGACTATTCCCTTATTCAATGACTTTCGGCACTAGATAAAGTCCCGCTTCAACTTGTGGCGCAATGGCCTGGAACTGCTCGCGGTTGTTCCGTTCCGTAACGGTATCCGGCCTTAATCTTTGCACCTGATCCATCGGATGAGCCATTGGAATGACGTCATCGGTATTCAGTTCGCTCATCTGCGTCATTAAATCCAGCATGCGGGATAAGTCCTTTGCGTAAGATTCAATGTCCGATTCATCAATACCCAAGCGCGCTAAATGCGCAATTTTCTTCACATCATCAGTCGTCAAAGACACTATCAACTCCTCAAAATTTCAGAGATTTTGTATAATTATAAATATGATACTTTATATCTTGCTCAAATACCCGCTTGATTGATAAAGTAGTACAATTTTATTCCCCACAAAGGACACAGGTAAAAAATGTTCTTCAAAAGAATTCGCGGCCTTTTTTCTAATGACCTTTCGATTGACTTGGGTACCGCCAACACATTGATTTATATTCCCGGCCAGGGGATTGTGCTTAATGAACCGTCAGTTGTCGCCATCAAAGAAGACAAAGTCCGTGGCTCTAAAACCATCGCCGCGGTTGGCGCTGACGCAAAGCGCATGCTAGGACGCACCCCTGGCAATATCACGGCCATCCGTCCTTTGAAAGACGGTGTAATCGCCGATTTTGCCGTCACGGAAAGAATGCTCAGATTTTTTATCGAAAAAGTCCACCAAAGCAAACTGTTGCGTCCTAGTCCGCGCATTTTGATCTGCGTGCCTTGTGGGTCAACCCAGGTTGAACGTCGCGCCATTCGGGAATCTGCGGCCATGGCCGGTGCGCGTGAGGTTTACTTGATAGAAGAACCCATGTCTGCAGCGATCGGTGCAGGCCTCCCGGTCGATGAGGCATCGGGGTCGATGGTTCTCGATATCGGCGGCGGCACTTCCGAGGTGGCCGTCATCTCCATAAACGGTATCGTCTATTCCAACTCTGTCCGTATCGGGGGCGACCGTTTTGATGAAGCCATCATTAATTATGTGCGCAGAAACTACGGCACGCTAATCGGCGAATCCACAGCAGAGAGAATAAAATTTGAAATCGGCACGGCTTATCCCGGCAGTGAAGTCAAGGAAATAGAAGTAAAGGGACGTAATCTGGCAGAAGGCGTGCCGCGCAGTTTCGCCCTGAACAGCAACGAAATACTGGAAGCACTGCAGGAACCGCTGTCGGGCATCGTCGGAGCAGTCAAAGTGGCCTTGGAGCAGACTCCGCCCGAATTGGGAGCCGATGTCGCCAACCGTGGTATTTATTTGACCGGGGGCGGTGCCTTGCTAAAGGACATTGATCGGCTGCTGGCTGAAGAAACAGGCTTGCCTGTGTTTATTGCCGACGACCCCTTGACTTGTGTTGCCAGAGGCGGCGGCATGGTTCTGGAAATGCTGGATAAAAAAGGAGTCTCAACCTTTTCATTAGAATAATGATGCATAGCCTTTAATCGCTTATTCTGGCAGATGCCGGGACGCACGCCGCCCGGCCGCTTCTTTTTAACTGATAAGATGACTGCACGGATGCAGGAGGTAGAGCAGCGCTAGGAGCAATTGCCGAGGAAATCCGCCATCAAACTTTTATTTGCCACCGGTCCATCGATCAATACCCGCCTGCTAGTGGCAGTAATCGCCTCTATCGCCCTGCTAGCGACGGAACAGACCAGCATCCGACTGGACCCGCTTCGCGCCACATTATCGTTTTTTATCGACCCAATAAAATATCTGGTCAATTTGCCTTCCACGCTGATCGAGCAGACTTCCGACTCTATCAGCTCTTACACCGCCTTAAAAAAAGAAAATGAAAGATTGCGCGAAGAGCAACTTATCCAACAAACCCGACTACTGAAATTTGCTGCGCTGGAAAAAGAAAATATCCGACTACGCGCACTGCTGGAGAACTCATTCAAACTCGGCGAACAGGTGCTGGTTGCAGAATTGCTGTCGATCAACATGGATCCTTATGAACACATTGTGCAAGTCAACAAAGGGACTCGCTTCGGCGTTCACCCTCAGCAGCCCGTGCTTGACGCCAACGGCGTTGTCGGACAGGTCATTCGGAGCCTGCCGCTCAGCTCTGAGATCATGTTGATTACCGATCCGAATCATGCCATTCCGGTTCAGGTAAATCGAAACGGCTTGCTGACCATTGCAGTCGGTAGCGGCCAAATGAACCGGCTTAATCTGCCCTATTTGCCGAACAATGCCGATATCCAACCTGGCGACTTATTGATTACATCCGGTTTGGGCGGCACTTTTCCGCAAGGCTACCCTGTCGCGGTTGTGGATGAATTTACACCGGAGCCCAATAAACCTTTCGCCAGCATTACCGCGACACCTAAAGCCATGCTGAACCGAAACAGGGAACTGATGATTGTCTGGAGCAATACCACGCCCATTCCTTTAACCTCACCACAAAAAGCGAACGACAAGAAAACCGAGACACCTGCCGATGAATAACTACTATGGCTTTGGCCGAATCATTTTGACCATAGTCTTGGCGATGTGCTTAAGAATTGCCCCCATGCCGGACATGATGGCGGCCATTAATCCCGACTGGGTGCTGCTGTCTCTCATCTATTGGTCGCTTGCCGTGCCGGAGCGAGTCGGCATATTCCATGCCTGGGCTTTTGGTTTGCTTACCGATGTGTTGATGGGCAAGTTATTCGGCCAATATGCATTGGCTTATTCGCTAGTTATTTATCTTTGCCTCAAGCTTCATAAGCGGCTGCGCCAATACCCTTTGATTCAACAGGGGCTGTTTATCTTTTTCTGCCTGTTGTTATCCCAATTGCTGCTGTTCTGGATAAAAAATCTCCAGCACCCTTCCCAGCTTCATCCATCCTTCTGGCTTCCCGTTATTACTGGCACATTATGCTGGCCTTTGGTTTATACAATGCTACGCTTTATCCGTCTGTCACGACGCGCTAAGTAAAACAATTCGCTGCTGTCATGTCCCGCACATATATTATTAAAGATAACTCAGTAGAGAATCGCCTGTTCCTCAACCGCATCATCGTCGCATTCGTTATCATCTTACTATTAACTTCCGCCCTGATTGTCCGACTGGTCTATCTGCAAATTGTCGGTCATGAGCATTATTCAAGCCTGGCAAAAGACAACAGCATCAAAATCAAGCCTTTAGTACCAACTCGAGGCATGATTTATGATCGCAATGGAAAGATTCTGGCCGAGAACATGCCTTCTTATAGCCTTGAGCTAATCCCTGAACAGATCAAAGACCTCAATGACACATTGAAGCGCTTACAGAAACTGCTCAATATCCCCGACGAAAAAATCCAGCAGTACCATAAGCAGCGCAAACGGGAAAAACGCTTCGCCAGCACCCCGCTGCTGATGAACATGACCGAAGAAGAGCTTGCCAAGTTTGCCGTCGCCCGTCCTTTTTTCCCCGGCGTTGATATTCAGGTTCATCTGGCCCGGCATTATCCCTATGCCGAGTTGGCCTCTCATGTGGTCGGCTATGTGGGGCGCATCAACGAAACCGAACTCAAGACATTGCCGGTGGCTGAATATCAGGGCTCAAGCCATATCGGCAAAATAGGCATTGAAAGCAGCTATGAAGCTCAACTTCACGGCAAAACAGGGTATGCGGAAATCGAAACCAACGCCCAGGCGCGAGCCATCCGAACGGTCAATGCCGTGGAGCCGACACCCGGCGCCAATCTCTACCTTACACTGGATATTGATCTCCAGAAAACCGCCTACGACGCGCTGGACATCTATAACGGCGCCGTTGTTGCGATTGATGTTAAAACGGGCGGCGTACTGGTATTCGCCAGCCGTCCCGGCTTCGATCCCAATCCGTTCGTTGTCGGCATAAGCAATGACGCCTATCAGGCGCTGAATTCATCCGAGAACCGGCCGCTCTACAATCGCGCACTGCGCGGTCTGTATCCGCCCGGCTCGACACTGAAGCCATTTGTCGGTCTGGCAGGGCTTGAATATAACGCAATAGGCACGCAGCACAGAATTTTCTGTCCGGGCTTTTATCAGCTGCCTGGCGTCAGCCACCGCTACCGGGACTGGAAAAAGTGGGGCCACGGCTCTGTTAATTTAAACGATGCCATCATGCAGTCTTGCGACGTCTATTTTTATAGCCTAGCTTCTGCTTTAGGCATAGATAACATGCATGATTTTTTGCAGCAGTTCGGCTTTGGCGAGAAAACCGGCATCGATCTGGTCGGGGAGAAAGCGGGCTTGATGCCATCTCGTGAGTGGAAACGCCGACAGAGAAATCAATCCTGGTATCCTGGGGAAACGATAATCACCGGCATCGGCCAGGGTTTTACCCAAGTAACGCCATTGCAGCTTGCCAGAGCCATGGCGACACTGGCCAATAAAGGCAATATTGTCACACCGTTTCTGGTGGACAAAATCGTCAATGCCGATAGCACGACGCATGGCCCCGAGACCCATAAAGGCACCCTGCCGGTTAAGCAGGAAAACATCAATAGTATTCTCACCGCCATGGTCAACGTGGTCCATGGCGAACGCGGGACAGCCAAGATCATCGGCAGGAACATTAATTATCAAATTGGCGGAAAAACGGGGACCGCGCAGGTTTTCAATATTAAACAGGACGCCAAATACAACGAAAATGAAATCGAATTCAAACTGCGCGATCACGCGTTGTTTATTGCTTTTGCACCGGCCGATGATCCCAAGATTGCAGTGGCGGTCATTGCTGAAAACGGCGGTCATGGCGGCTCGGTCGCAGCGCCTATCGCCGGAAAAGTCATTAAGCAATATTTAGAGAGCGACAATGAGAACTGAAACCCGCAGAGAACAATTCGAACCGCCTTCAGCTTTAGGCAATCTGCTCAGAAAACTGCACATCGATGTGCCCTTGTTTATCGCGCTTTTCCTCGCGGCAATGGTCAGTTTCGTGATTCTTTACAGCGCTGGCAGCCAGGAAATGGGCATACTGATACGCCAGGCGGCTCGGGTCGGACTGGCCTTTGGCTTGATGACATTACTGGCTCATGTCAATCCTTATCAGTTTAAGCGTTATTCGGCCGTGCTGTTTAGCCTGGGCATCTTGCTGCTCATCGCCGTACTGATCATGGGACAGATCGGTAAAGGCGCGCAGCGCTGGCTGGACCTGGGCTTTTTTCGCTTCCAGCCGTCGGAAATGATCAAAATCACGACGCCCATGATGATTGCCTGGTATCTGTCCGAGCACTCACTGCCTCCTAAATGGAAACAACTCTGCATAGCCGCCGTTCTGATCGTGGTCCCGACTTTATTGATTGCCAAACAACCGGATCTGGGGACGGCTCTGCTGGTAGCCAGTTCTGGCGCCGGCGTGCTGTTTTTTGCCGGTCTTTCCTGGCTTTTCATCCTGGCTATTATTGCTATATTAGCTTCTCTGGCGCCTATCGTCTGGCACCTGATGCACGACTATCAACGCGACCGGGTACTGACTTTCCTAAATCCCGAAGCCGATCCGATGGGCAGAGGCTATCATATTATTCAATCGAAAATAGCTATCGGCTCGGGCGGCATCTACGGCAAGGGCTGGCTGGGCAGTACACAGTCGGAACTGGATTTCCTGCCGGAAAGTTCGACTGACTTTATTTTTGCCGTATTTGCCGAGGAATTCGGTCTTTTCGGCTGCGTGGGTCTACTGATACTGTACCTGCTCATTATTGGCCGCTGCCTGTACATCGCCTCGCAGGCTCAAGATACCTACAGCCGATTACTGGCCGGCAGTCTGTCCTTCACTTTTTTCGTGTACGTGTTCGTCAACATTGGCATGGTCATAGGCATTCTGCCTGTCGTAGGCGTTCCGTTACCGTTAATCAGTTACGGCGGCACCTCAATAGTGACCCTGCTGGCCGGATTCGGTATCCTGATGTCCATTCATACGCATAGAAAACTTTTGCCAAACTGATGAAATTGAAAAATATGCTAGGCCGCTTTCTGCTAAGCGGCCTCTGTTTAACTGCCGCCTCATGCACCTCCAATATTAAAGAAACGGACCGCATGGATGCTTTCATCCAGCAAATGGCCGCAACGCATCAATTCGATGAATCCGAACTTAATGAGCTGTTTCAGTCAGTCCAGATAAAGGAAAACATACTTAAAACCATTTCGAAGCCGGCCGAAGGGCTGCCATGGCATAAATATCGCAACATATTTATGACCGAATCCCGCATCAACGGCGGAGTGAAATTCTGGCAGGAAAATGCGCAAGCCCTGGCCTCCGCCGAACAGCAATATGGCGTTCCGGCGGCAATTATTGTCGCCATCATAGGGGTTGAAACCCTGTATGGACAAAATACCGGCAATCATCGCGTCATCGACGCGCTATCTACCCTGGCGTTTGCCTATCCGCCGCGCAGCCAATTCTTTCTCGGCGAATTGGAAAATTTTCTGCTGCTTTGCCGCGATGAGCACATAAATCCGCTTGAGCCAACCGGCTCTTATGCTGGCGCCATGGGCATACCGCAGTTTATGCCCAGCAGTTTCAGAACTTATGCCGTCGATTTTGATCATGATAATCGCCGCGATATCTGGCATAACAACAACGATGTCATCGCCAGTATCGCCAATTATTTTTCCCGGCATCAATGGCAACCGGGCCAGGCAATCGCCTTTCCGGTTAAAGCCAAAGGCAAAAAGTATAAGGCCATCCTCAAGCCCGACCTTAAGCCCGATTTAACTATTGCAGAGTTACAATCCTTTGACGTTGATATATCAGCATCATTACCTATAAACAGCAAGATAAAACTTCTTGCCTTTGAACAAGAACAAAATAAAGAACTCTGGGCTGCTTTAGACAATTTTTATGTGATCACGCGTTACAATCACAGCCCTTTATATGCAATGGCGGTTTACCAGTTAAGCCAGGCCATTTCAAACAAAAAGGCTTCAATATATGAAGAAAATCATAATCCCCATTTCCTTTTTCATTCTGACCAGTTGCGCTACGGAGCAGATAGAAAAAATCCAGATCTCTAAAGTCGAGTTGGCTTCTAGATCTATCACTGACTCATGGTTTCATCCCTTATCAAAGGATGAGCAAAAGAGCGCCGCTTCAAAGGAAGCATCTCAACAAGAAAATCTATCATCCGGTATTACCCACTATCTGAAAAAAGGCGTTGCTTCATGGTATGGCCCCCGCTTTCATGGCAAAAAAACCGCTAACGGTGAAATATTCGACATGTACGCCATGACTGCTGCCTCGAAAACGCTGCCGATTCCATCGTATGCTCGCGTGACCAACTTGAAAAACAAGCGCAGCGTCATTGTCCGCATCAATGATCGGGGACCTTATCACGGCAACAGAGTATTGGATCTGTCCTATATAGCAGCCAAAAAACTGGGAATTCATAAAACTGGAACCGGGATGGTTGAAATCAAGCCCTTAGCGCCTGAACAGGCCTTGTCCCAACAGCGAGCCTCTGCAACAAAGCAGAAAAATCAGGCCTATTTGCAAGTAGGTGCTTTAGATACCCCCTAAAAGCGCAGAAGTTATAAGACAAAATTATTACTCATGGCTTGCGCCAGCCTAAAATTTTATTCTCCACCCTATAAAAATCCATTCTTTATAAAGTTTAGATGCCCCTATAGACTCAGCTATGGATGCGGACAAGCTGAATGGGCAATTGGCAAAAAATTGTCGTAAAAGATGCTTAAATTTGTCACAGAAACCAGACAAAATTAAAAAATCACATGGTACAATAAGGCTACGATTTAGCCAGCCCTAGCCCTTACTTATCATGATGTTTTTAAAAAGTTATTTCCGCTTCTACTTTGTTATATTTTTGGGTTTACTGCTTGCCGCTTTCCAGGCAAATTCAGCAGATGAGGACATTGCAACCCCGGCTGCGCCTACTGTTGCCGCAAGCGCTTATATTTTGCAGGATTTTGCTACGGGAAAAGTACTGGCGGACAGCAACGCTGACGCCAAGGTAGCCCCGGCCAGTCTCACCAAAATCATGACCGTCTATGTGGCCTTCCGGGAACTCAGCAACGGCCACCTGCATCTCGACGACAAAGCCACTATCAGTCAAAAAGCCTGGCAGACTTCCGGCTCGCGCATGTTTCTTGAAGTCAATAATCAGGTATCCATTGAAGATTTGCTGCATGGCATAATCATTCAATCGGGCAATGATGCCAGCGTCGCTTTAGCCGAACATATAGGCGGCAATGAGACGACATTCGCCGACATGATGAATCAGCATGCGGCACGCCTGGGCATGGTCAATACCCATTTCGTCAACAGCGATGGACTGCCTGCCCCGGAGCATTACACAACGGCGCGCGATCTTGCGACGCTGACCCGCGCTCTAATCAAGGAATTTCCCGAGTACTACCGCTGGTTTTCACAGAAGGAATTTACTTATAACAAGATCACCCAGCAAAATCGCAATAAATTGCTCTGGCGCGATGCAACAGTAGATGGTGTTAAGACCGGCTTCACCGATGATGCCGGCTATTGCCTCGTCGCTTCTGCATTAAGGGATAATATGCGATTGATCTCTGTCGTGATGGGGACGTCGAGTTCTAATGTCAGAGCTAACGAAAATCAAAACCTGCTTAATTACGGATTCCGCTTTTTTGAATCGCACCGGCTCTATCAGGCCAAAACGCCTATAACCGAAGCGAGAATATGGAGAGGCGACAGCAAAAATGTGTCCCTCGGTCTGACAGAAGATCTTTTTGCTACGGTTCCACGCCATCACTATAAAGACCTGAAAGCTGTCATGAATGTCGATAAAAACATTACCGCGCCAGTAAAAGAAGGCGAAAAATTCGGCACTGTAACAGTCTCGCTGGCAAATGAAGTGATTACCACTAAAGATCTGGTAGTGCTTAAAGCCGTGGAGAAGGGCAATATTCTTCAAAGAATCTATGATCAAGCTCTACTATTAATGGAAAAATAATGGAAAATAAAACGGTTTATTTAAACGGCCAATACCTGCCTCTTAGTGAAGCTAAAATATCGGTTATGGACCGTGGATTTTTGTTCGGCGACGGCATCTATGAAGTCATTCCGGCCTATCATGGTCAGTTATTCCGCTTCCAGGAGCACATGGAACGGTTGGAAAACAGCCTTAACAATATTCGCCTGACCAATCCTCATAGCCGCGAGCAGTGGCTGAAGATTCTGACGGAACTGCTAAGCCCTAGCGGGGATCAATATATCTATCTACAGGTTACGCGCGGCGTTGCGCCTAAAAGAGACCATGCGTTTCCGGAAAAAACCGAGCCTACCGTTTTCGCCATGTGTTCAAACATAGCGCCGTTTGAAGGGCGGGAGACCGGCGTCAAGGCAATCAGCCTGGATGACAGCCGTTGGGAGCTGTGTCATGTCAAAGCGACCACGCTGCTGGCTAATATCCTTCTTAGGCAACAGGCTGTTGAACAAGGCTGCGCCGAGGCTGTCTTAGTCAATAAAGACGGCTATGTGACCGAGGGCGCGGCAAGCAATATTTTCGCGGTGATCGATGGCATCCTGATTACTCCGCCCAAAAGCTGCGAGATATTGCCGGGAATTACCCGCGATGTCATTCTGGAAATCGCACAACAAAACAACATTCCTTACAGAGAGGAAATTATTGCCTTGGAAGCTTTAAACAATGCCAGCGAGATCTGGTTAACCAGTTCCACGCGTGAAATCATACCAGTTGTAGAGTTTGACTCCCACAAAGTGGCAGACGGCAGACCCGGTCCGGTATGGCAGAACATGAATCGGCTTTTCCAAGCTTATAAGCAGTCCCTGTCATGAACGAAGAACAATCCCTTTTAGAATTTCCCTGCCAATTTGCTATCAAAGTAATGGGCAGAACCAGCCCCGAGCTTGATGTGCTGATCGTGGAAATTATCCGTCGCCACAGTCCTGACCTCAGAGAAGGCGCAGTGACATCCCGTCCCAGCAAGGGCGGCAATTACACCGCCATCACTGTAACGGTAGAGGCGTTCAGCCGGGAACAGCTGGATGCCATCTATCAGGATTTGACGGCCAGCCCGCATGTTTTGATGGCGTTGTAGGCGGGCATAGCATGGCTCAATGCTTTGCTCACAACACCGTCCAAGCAACACTCTTAGCCACGAAGACGCAGAGAAAAACGGTTGGCTCTACTATACGGGATTCTCTGCCTCTCTGGCAAAAGCCTAACTTAGCGCCATGCAGATAACGATACGAAACCTGGGGCTACAGCACTACGAAACGACGTGGCAGGCTATGCAGCAGTTCACGCTGGATCGTACCGAAGAAACGATCGATGAGATATGGGTCGTGGAGCATTTTCCCGTTTATACACTGGGCATAAACGGCAAGCCCGAACACCTGCTCGATGCAGGTGCCATCCCCGTCATTCATTCCGACCGGGGCGGTCAAATTACTTATCACGGCCCTGGGCAATTGGTCATTTATACATTGCTGGACATTAAACGGCTAAAAATAGGCGTCCGGCAATTGGTGACGATTCTGGAGCAAGCCATGATCGATACTTTGGCCTGCTATGGCATTACTGCGCTTGCCAGAGCCGATGCGCCCGGCGTCTACGTGGACGGCAAAAAAATCGGTTCGCTCGGCATACGGATCAAGAAAAACTGCAGCTATCACGGCCTAAGCTTCAATAACCAGATGGATTTGAGTCCTTTTGACTCCATCAATACTTGCGGCTATCCTGAACTGGAAGTGACCCAACTGGCTGATCTGGGCGTCACCGTCAACAATTCCGAACTCGCCATCCCTGTTATTCAGGCTATAACCACGGCTATACAAAAATGACTCATCAAGCGCCTTCCCGCTCCACGCCCGAATCGCACCAACGCAATGCTGAAAAACTGGCAAGGATTCCGATCAAAGTCGAGCCGGTCCAGACTCCTCTGCGCAAACCCGAATGGATACGCATGAAACTATCGGCCAGCGAGGAAGTCAGCCGGGTAAAACAGTTATTGCGCCAGAACCAGCTGCATACGGTCTGCGAGGAAGCCGCCTGCCCCAATCTCTCCGAGTGCTTTCAGCACGGCACAGCGACTTTCATGATCATGGGTGATTTATGCACGCGCCGCTGCCCGTTCTGCGATGTTGCCCACGGCAAACCATTGGCGCTCGACAAAGAAGAGCCCCAACATCTGGCTCAGGCGATTCAGGCATTGGCCTTGAAATATGTCGTCATCACTTCGGTAAATCGGGACGATCTGAAAGACGGCGGCGCTGGCCACTTTGCTGACTGCATTGGTGCGATTCGGCAATTGATTCCCACAACCAAAATCGAAATTCTGGTGCCGGACTTTCGCGGCCGCATGGATAAGGCCGTTGAAATATTGGCCGGACAGCCCTGTGATGTCTTTAACCATAACCTGGAAACGGTTCCCAGGCTGTACCAGCAGGCTCGCCCCGGCGCCGACTATTCAGGTTCATTGCAATTGCTTCAAAAATATAGCGATGCTCAGCCTCAGACCCCTACCAAATCCGGACTGATGCTCGGCCTTGGAGAGGAGCCTCATGAAGTCCATCAGGTCATGAAAGATTTACTGGATCACGGCTGCTCCATGCTGACCCTGGGCCAATACCTGCAGCCCAGCAAAGCCCATTTGCCGGTCAAGCGCTATATTACTCCGGAACAATTTGAGGAATATGCCGTCATGGCAAAGGCATTGGGCTTTAAACAAGTTGCCAGCGCACCATTAGTCAGGTCGTCTTATCACGCTGACGCGCAAGCCAAGGCTATTATAAATGTGCCAACTGACTAACTGTCCCGCATAATCGCTTCATCATCTGTACTCACAATAATGCCCCCCGGCCACAGAGCGGCCTGTCAAACCACTTCCTGGCGTTGTCTGGGGTAGACTCTAATAATTTGCCCGCCCACAGATAGCGCTGAAATCAGCCTATCTTGCGTCTTATTCAACAACAGCTTGAGCTATTGCTCATTGATGCTCATCTGGATCATAGCAATTTTTTTGCTGAGATTGATCCAAGTCTGGAAATCACACTCAGCCGACTATTTTACTCATTATTGGGAACCAGTTAGCTTGCCCTTGGATCGAAAAATGTAGACGGCTTTTCTCTTTCTCAATTGGGTCTGGATCACAATTTTGCTATGAAAGCTTCAGGCCCAGTAATCCTACAGGTATTACTTCTGATGGCTATCAAAAGAGTATCTAAAATCGTCAGCCTCATTATTTTCTCATACACGCTGCAAGCTTGTTCCGGCCTGATGTTTTATCCAGATAAAGCGTTAGTCAGAACACCTGCAAAGCTAGGGCTCGCCTATCAGGATGTTCAGTTGGAAGCCAGGGACGGCCTGAAAATATACGGTTGGCTTTTACCTGCGCAAGGCGAGTTGAAAGGCAGTATCTATTTTCTGCACGGCAATGCCCAAAACATCAGCACCCATGTGCAGAACGTAGCGTGGCTGCCGCAGCATGGTTATCAGGTTTTCCTAATTGATTACCGAGGCTTTGGCCGATCGGATGGAGCTCCCCGTCTACCAGAAGTTTTTTGGGATATTGAAGCGGGCTTCAATTGGCTGCTTGGCCATGCTGACCATAAACCCATTTTTTTGCTGGGCCAAAGCATAGGCGCCAGCCTGGGCATCTACTTTACAGCAACCAATCCAAAAGCTAAACAGCATCTTGCCGGCATTGTCAGCGATTCGGCATTCAGCAGCTATTTTGAAATCGTTCGCCATGTGTCCGCCTCAAACTGGCTCAGCTGGCCATTCCAATATCCTGCAGCGGCCATGATGGACTATCCCTATAACCCGATTGATGTCATTGCCGATATCGCGCCCGTTCCATTATTGCTGGCTCATGGCAGCCAAGATTCAATCGTGCCTTTTTCGCAAGGACAAAAACTTTATCAGGCAGCAAGACAGCCCAAAATAATGGTCCAATCGGAAGTCGGTCATGATGAGACTTTTCATCTTCAAAATAATCGCTCGAGCTTATTGAATTTTCTACAGCAACATCATTTAGCTCAGAAAGGACTTCCTACCCCGATCGCAGAACCTGAAACCGATCTTTCGCGAAAACTCTAGTTATAAAAAAGCCCCGGCTATTAAAAACAGCCGGGGCTTGCTTAAAGCGACAGGCTTTAAGACAGCATGATTACATCATGCCGCCCATGCCGCCCATACCACCCATGCCGCCCATATCCGGCATGCCATGGCCTTTTTCTTCAACCGGTGCGTCAGCAACCATGACTTCCGTAGTAATAATCAAACTTGCAATAGAAGCAGCGTTTTGCAGCGCAAAACGGGTTACTTTAGCCGGGTCCAGAATACCCATTTCGATCATATCGCCGTACTGGGCAGTTGCTGCGTTATAACCGTAGTTACCTGTGCCTTTAGCGACCTCGTTCAGCACCACAGACGATTCATCACCGGCATTGGCAACGATTTGACGTAATGGCTCTTCCATTGCACGACGCAGAATGTTAATGCCAACGTCCTGATCGTGGTTGACGCCTTTCAGACCTTCCAGAGCCTTCAATGCGCGAACCAGAGCGGTACCGCCGCCTGCAACGACGCCTTCTTCAACCGCTGCACGGGTAGAGTGCAGCGCGTCTTCAACGCGTGCTTTTTTCTCTTTCATCTCAACTTCGGTCGCCGCACCGACTTTGATAACAGCAACGCCGCCGGCTAATTTAGCCAGACGCTCTTGCAATTTTTCTCTATCATAATCGGAAGTGGCTTCTTCAGCTTGTTTGCGGATTTGCGCAATTCGGCCTTTGATGCTTTCTTCAGAACCCGCGCCATCAATAACCGTGGTGTTTTCTTTGCCGACTTGTACTTTTTTAGCAGTGCCTAACAAGTCGAGTTCCGCTTTTTCCAGAGACAGACCGACTTCTTCAGAAATCACAGTACCACCTGTCAGAACAGCGATATCTTCCAGCATGGCTTTACGACGATCACCGAAGCCTGGCGCTTTAACCGCAGCAACTTTAACGATGCCACGAATCGTGTTGACCACCAGAGTCGCCAACGCTTCGCCTTCCACATCTTCAGCGATGATCAATAATGGACGGCCGGATTTCGCAACGCCTTCCAGTACCGGTAACATGTCGCGGATGTTGGAGATTTTTTTGTCGTACAGCAGGATGAACGGATTGTCCAATTCAGCGCTCATGCTGTCCTGGTTGTTGATGAAGTAAGGAGACAGGTAACCGCGGTCGAACTGCATGCCTTCTACGACATCCAGCTGGTTGTCCAGACCTGAACCTTCTTCAACAGTGATTACGCCTTCTTTGCCGACTTTTTCCATTGCTTCGGCAATGATCTGGCCTACAGACTCGTCAGAGTTTGCAGAGATAGTGCCCACTTGCGCAATGGCTTTGTTATCTGTGCAAGGCGCAGCTGAAGCTACAATAGACTCAACGGCTTTAGATACAGCCAAATCAATACCGCGTTTCAGATCCATTGGATTCATGCCGGCGGCAACAGCTTTCAGACCTTCATTAACGATAGCTTGGGCCAATACAGTCGCAGTGGTTGTACCGTCGCCGGCTACATCGGAAGTTTTTGAAGCTACTTCCTTAACCATTTGCGCGCCCATGTTTTCGAATTTGTCTTTCAATTCGATTTCTTTTGCAACCGATACACCGTCTTTAGTAATGGTCGGTGCGCCGAAGCTTTTGTCCAATACCGCATTGCGGCCTTTAGGGCCCAATGTTACTTTTACTGCGTTTGCTAAAATGTTAACGCCTCGCACCATGCGGCTACGCGCGTCATCGCCAAATAATACGTCTTTTGCTGCCATTTTTATTCCTTAATTTGTTATGTTAAAAATGATTGTGATTAATAAGACTCAGGCTTAACCTAAAACGCCCATGATGTCTTCTTCACGCATAACGATAAGTTCTTCACCGTCAACTTTAACTTCGTTGCCGGCATATTTGCCAAACAGTACTTTATCGCCGACTTTAACATCCAATGGACGAACATCGCCGTTATCCAGCACTTTACCGTTACCTACGGCCAAAACCACGCCTTGGCTTGGTTTTTCTGCCGCAGAGCCAGGCAGAACAATACCACCTGCGGTGGTTGTTTCCTCTTCAACACGTTTAACAATCACTCTATCGTGTAACGGACGTATTTTCATTAATGTCTCCTAACAGTTAAATATAAAAGGTTAATCCAGTTGTTAGCACTCTCTGGCAATGAGTGCTAATAATAATCAGCTTTTGCAGACTGTCAAGTTCTTTGGCATCATCTCTTATCCTTATACGGAAACCACACGACTAATGAATGACAACCAACTATTACGCTATAGCCGTCAAATCATGCTGCCTCAAATTGATATTGAGGGGCAGCAAAAACTCCTGGAAGCCAGGATACTGATTATTGGCGCCGGAGGACTTGGATCTCCCGCATCAATCTATCTTGCCGCTGCCGGTGCCGGTAGCATTACGATTTATGATGATGACGAAGTAGACTTGTCCAACTTACAAAGGCAAATTGCTCATCACACCAACGATATAGGGATTGATAAAGTAATTTCAACCCAGCGGACACTTAAAAATCTAAATCCGGAAATAAACGTGCAAGCTATTAAAGAGCGGCTGGAAGGCGAGCAGCTTGAAACGGCTGTGGCATCGGCCGATGTAGTACTGGATTGCTCTGATAATTTCTCAACGCGTTTTGCCATTAACAACGCCTGCGTCAAACACAAAACCTCGCTGGTATCAGGTGCAGCCATACGCTTTGAAGGCCAAGTAGCCGTATTTACGCCGGGCAAGAATGACAGCCCTTGCTACAACTGTCTGTATCGTAACGATGGCGAGGAGCAACAGACCTGCTCAACCAATGGCGTGATAGCGCCTATTACGGGCATTATCGGCAGCATTCAAGCACTGGAAGCCATGAAGCTGATTATGAATATCGGGGAAACGCTGACCGGCCGGTTACTGTTGGTCGACGGCTATACAATGGAATTCAACACCATGAAATTGCGAAAAAACCCTAGCTGCCCGACCTGCAGTGCTGTTTGAATTTATGGCTGGAGAAGGACTTTCCGGACCTCCAGGAGCATCCGGAAAGTCCAAAATGAAATATTACTTTTTGCTAAACAACCCCTTCGCTAAACTAATTGCTTTCTCCGCTAGATCATTTATCACAGACGGGCTGTCGCCATGCGGCTCGGTTTCACCGAAAGGCTTGGCGTTTTTCTGCGAAAACTTGTAAATGAAATAACCCAATGGCGCAAACGAAAACGCCGCCAGAATGAACATGCCCAAAAACAGCACAATGACTCCACTCATAACACCTCCTCATGATTTTATCAATATCTATTATTATTTTTAGGTGAAATTGGATAATACTCTCTTACAAGAAAAAAAACACCCCGAAGAAATTAATTAAAAATCTGACGAATTTAATTGTTTTTTATCGGTTTCAATCAATGATTGAATTCCGTAGGAGACAAACGCCTCCCGCCAAAAGTTGCGTAAAAAAACGGTTCATCGTATACTTCGGGCCAGCTTACTTGATCAAGCTAGCCTATAACATAAAAAACTTCTGGAGGTTAATACGATGAAATGGGAAACACCAAGTTACACAGACCTGCGTTTCGGTTTCGAAGTAACAATGTATATCTATAACCGTTAATCCATTCGGTTCAGAGTAAAAAGGGGCTCCGCATGAGCCCCTTTTTTTTGCCTGCTTGTCTTTATTCCCGTATCATTCATTTCTTCACAGCTTTTTTCAAATACCGTCCAAACTATGAAAATCAGAGTTTTAGGTTCAGGCGCTGGCGGCGGTTTTCCTCAATGGAACTGCAATTGCCATAATTGCCACCGCTTGCGCCACAATCAAATGAACGGCAAAGCCCGCACCCAATCATCCATTGCCGTAAGCACCGATAACAGAAACTGGCTGCTGTTCAATACCTCGCCCGATATTCGCGCGCAATTGGAAGCCTTCCCTGCCATCCAGCCTAAAGAAGGCATTCGCGATACCGGCATCAAAGCCATTATGCTGATCGACAGCCAGATTGATCACACCACTGGCCTGCTCATGCTTAGAGAAGGCAAGCCGCTGGAAGTCTATTGCACCGACATGGTCAAACAGGACCTGACCACGGGCTTTCCTTTGTTCAACATGCTGGCTGATTACTGCACCGTCAATCATCACCCTGTCCCTGTTGATGGCAGCAGCTTCACCATTCCGGGCATTGATGACTTACGCTTTTACACCCAGGCTTTAAAAAGCAAAGCGCCCCCTTATTCGCCGCATCGACATGACCCGCACGAAGGCGACAATATCGGCGTTATTGTCGAGCAGATCTCCACTGGCAAAAAATTATTTTATTCTCCAGGCTTGGGCGAAATCGAACCGCATGTCATGGCCGCCATGCAAGCTGCAGACTGCCTGATGGTGGACGGCACATTCTGGACAGAGGACGAAATGTGCACGCAAAATATCAGCCTTAAAAAAGCGCGTGAAATCGGCCACTTGCCTCAATCCGGCCCGGGCGGCATGATAGAAGTGTTAAGCGGCGTCAAAAAAGCCCGCAAAATATTGATCCATATCAACAACACGAATCCGATACTGGACGAAGATTCCGAGCCTCGCAAAATGCTCGATGCGGCCGGCATTGAGGTCGCTTACGACGGATTAGAAATTGATTTATAGAAGGTACATTATGAGCTGCTCTGACAACCAAGCGTGGACCAAAGAAGAGTTTGAAGCCCAACTGCGGGGCATGGAAAGGTATTACCACATTCATCACCCTTATCACACCCTGATGAATGAAGGCAAACTCACTAAAGAACAACTGCAAGGCTGGGTTGCCAACCGTTATTATTACCAGGTCTGCATTCCCATTAAAGACGCCAATATTTTAGCAAACTGCCCGGACCGCGAGACACGCGCACTCTGGGTTCAGCGCATTCTGGACCATGACGGCCACCCTGGCGATCCAGGCGGCATCGAGGCTTGGATACAACTGGGCATAGCGGTCGGCTTGACGCGCGAAGAAATCACCTCGCAAAAATATGTCCTGCCAGGCGTGCGTTTTGCTGTCGATGCCTATGTGAACTTTGCACGCAGAGCTGAATGGCATGAAGCGGCCAGCTCATCGCTGACTGAGCTGTTTGCGCCCAAAATCCATCAGCAACGCCTCGACAATTGGCCTGAGCATTATCCCTGGGTAGAAAAAGAAGGTTATACCTATTTCCGCAAGCGCCTGACAGAAGCGCGGCGCGATGTCGAGCATGGTTTGGCAATCACGTTGGACTGGTATAAAACCCGCGAGCAACAAGAACGCATGATCCAAATCCTGAAGTTTAAACTGGATGTGCTCTGGACCATGGCCGATGCGATGTATATGGCCTACATTAATAATATGCCGCCATACTATAATATTGAAGCATAAGAGCTATTAACTTATTTTTACCGCAGAAGCACAGAAAAAGCACTTAATGTTGAAAATTCTGTGTCCTCTGCGGCTTTTTCAGGGTAATGACGAGATAATTTCCCATTCTCCTTCTCATGACCCACCACTACCGAACGATCATAATGACTATCAATCCCGATCTCCCTTTCAAGTTTTCACCCCTACACAGATTGCAATGGGAAGAAGCCCAGCAGAAAGATGTTATTCTCTATCCGGAAGGCATGGTGGAACTTAACCAGAGTTCTGCGGAAATACTGAAATTGTGCGACGGCACGCGCAATCTCCCCCAAATCGTAGCCGAACTGGAACAGAAATTCGCCACGACGGGTCTTACCAAAGATATCACTACTTTTCTGGAAGTCGCTTTAAAAAATGGCTGGATTCAACAAAACTAAGATTACGCCGCCCCGCTGGCTGCTGGCGGAACTCACTTATGCCTGTCCGCTGCAATGCCCTTACTGCTCCAATCCGATCGACTACGCGAAGCATCAGTCCGAACTGGCGACGGAAGACTGGAAACGCGTACTGACGCAGGCTCGCAAAATGGGCGCTGTGCAGTTAGGTTTTTCGGGCGGCGAACCGCTGACTCGCAAAGACCTGATCGAACTGGTCAGGCATGCGCGGGAACTGGGCTATTATTCCAACCTGATCACTTCCGGCTACGGATTGTCCGAAGAAAAAATCATCCAGCTTAAGGAAGCGGGGCTCGATCATATCCAGGTCAGCATTCAGGCCAGTACGCAGGAATTGAGCGACCATCTGGCCGGCACGGAGTCCTATCAGCATAAAAAAGAAGTTGCGCGCCTGGTCAAGAAACACGGCTATCCGATGGTGCTGTGCGTGGTCATCCATCGGGAAAATATCCATCAAATGCCGCAAATACTGGAGATGGCTGAAGAGCTCGGCGCTGACTACCTGGAACTGGCCAATACACAGTATTACGGCTGGGCCCATGTCAACCGTGACTTACTGTTGCCTACCAAAGAACAATTCGAGCAGGCCGAACAAATCGCCCAGGCTTTTAAAGAAAAAGTCGCCGGCAAAATGAAAATCTACTATGTGGTACCGGATTTTTACGAAGATCGCCCCAAAGCCTGCATGAACGGCTGGGGCACGACATTCCTGACGATCGCCCCGGATGGCGTCGCGCTGCCTTGCCACTCTGCGCGCGAACTGCCGGGCCTTGATTGCCCTAATGTCAAAGAGTACAGCATCGAGCAGATCTGGAACGAATCGAAAGCGTTCAATTTCTTCCGCGGCTTTGAATGGATGAAAGAACCCTGCCGCAGCTGCGATGAGAAGGAAAAAGACTTCGGCGGCTGTCGCTGTCAGGCCTATCTGTTATCGGGCGACATGTACAATGCCGATCCGGTCTGCAGCAAATCGCCAGACCATGCCGTCATTCAACAGGCAATCAATTCGGCCAGAGCCAGCACCTTATCCGCTGATGAGAAACCGCTGATTTTCCGTAACAGCAAAAACTCACGGATCTTGTCATAAAAAACTGCACATTGTAGGGCCGAATTCGCCTGGAGCGCCTACTGTTGGCATTCGGCCCCAAACAAACTGCCAGCCTGCATTAAAGCTACAGCCCCTGCCAGGGCTCATACAATCCTTCCACATTGACGCCGAACATATCCAGGACCCGGCCCACGGCTTCATCAACCATCGCCGCCAGCGAGTCCGTTTTGCTATAAAAAGCCGGCATCGGCGGAAAGATAATGCCGCCCATTTCAGTCACAACAGCCATATTGCGAATATGCACCAGATTCAGCGGCGTCTCCCTGGGCATGACCACAAGCCGCCGCCGCTCTTTTAATACCACATCGGCCCCGCGCGAGATCAGGTTGTCGCCGAAACCATGCGCGACCGCAGCCAGCGTTTTCATCGAACAGGGCGCAATAACCATGCCTTCCGTTTTAAAGCCGCCGCTGGCGATACTGGCGGCAATATCATCGATGCCATGCGTCACATCGGCCAGCTCATGCAATTCCGATCGTCCCATATCCAGCTCGTGCTTCAGATTCACGAGACCGGCTGATGAAATCACCAGATGTGTTTCCCAATCTTCCTGTTGCTGCAATACCTGCAGCATTCTTACGCCGTAGATCGCGCCGGTGGCGCCGGTCATGGCGATAATCAAACGTTTTTTATTCATGTCAGTTCAGTTTAAAGACCTGCTTCTCAGCAAACTTATCGGCCGCGGAAACCAGCGCATCGATCATTTCTTCGCCCTGGGCGACATGCCCGGCATTGGGCAGGACGATATATTCAGCCTCAGGCAATGCCTGATGCAGCCTCATGCCGGCCTCCATAGGGCATACCAAGTCATTACGACCATGAATGATCATGGCTGGAATCGGGTGTAACCTGTCACAGTTCTCCAGAATCTGGTTCTCGCAGATAAAATAACGATTGCGAGCATAGTGCATTTCCATGCTCACCTGTTTGACCATTTTTTCCGTAACATGCTCGGATTCCTGGCCAGGCTGATAATCCTTGCCTAGCGCCACCTGCCCGCTCCAGGCCATCCATTCCTTTGTGACACGGCGTTTTGCTACCTCATCATCACCCCATAATACATCGCATATCCCTTGTATCGGATTTTTACGGCTCGGCTCGGGGATGCTTTCAAGCAGATGCTGCCATTGCTCGGGATAAATCAACCCGGCGCCTGATTTGGCGAACCAATCTAGATCTTGCTGTCTTGCCAGAAACACGCCGCGGATCATCATGCCCATCACTTTATCGAGATGCTGCTGGGCATACAGCAATGCCAGCGCACCACCCCAGGAACCGCCAAACAACAGCCATTGCTCAATGCTAAGCCGTTTGCGGATACGCTCCATGTCATCGATTAAATCCTGCGTAGTATTGCCTTCCAGCTCACCGAACGGCAAAGACTGGCCGCAGCCGCGCTGGTCAAAAAGGATAATGCGGTATTTTTCTGGATTGAAAAAACGCCGGTGATCGGGCTTAGTGCCCGAACACGGTCCACCATGCAAAAAAATTACGGGCAGACCGTCTGGATTGCCGGATTGTTCTACATAAACGGAATGCTTACCGCCGGTGTCCAAAAAAAATGTTTGGTAAGGCAGGATTTCAGGATAAAGGGTTTTCATGGCTATAGCTTCAATCTCGATCGGCTCCACAGGCAAACAAAGAAGCCTGAAAACACTATTTTACCTTGCTCCTTCACATTGTACCTCTCCATTAATTTTTTCAGGCATAAAAAAAGGGAGGGGTTGAGCCCCTCCCTTTTATCAGATTGGCTTTTAAACGTTTAGTTTAGAAACCGATACCGAGATAACCACCAGCAGTCAAGCCATTAACCTGAACGCCATCAACATCGCCAGGCGCATAGTGGTAACGCGCATCAGCACCGATGAAGATATCTTTCCATATTCTGTAATCAGCACCAGCACCGAACTGCATACCTGGAGTTAATACGGTAATTGCATCGGATGGAGGGCTGATAATGCTCAATTCAAAACCGACTGGAATAACCCATGGACGGAAAGCGCTGCCTTGCATGAACTTGATTTTTGGTGAAGCAGTCAACCTTAACATGTTAACAGTTGCTTGTTCAGTGTTGCCGGCAGGTAGAGGAAAACCTAATGAATCCAGTACTGCTGTTTCCTGAGGAGATAAGCCATTAGGTTTATTTTTGGCGAATTCCGTGTAATCAAACATCAACTCAGCCAACACTTGAGTACTGTCCAACATACCCCAGACATTGTCAGTCAAGCTGAAATCAAAGCCCGCGCCAAAGTAAAAACCATCTTTATCAGCAATCGGACCCACTGCTACGCCATCCCGGCTTGAGCCGACACCTGGAACAACAGTAGGATCAATTGTGCCGCCTCTGTCGTTATTCTGATGCGCATAACCGCCACGGAAGAACAGAGTGTTATCGTGGTGTTTTTCTGCTACAGGGTGAGCCTTCTGAGATGCCATCCATTGATCCAGTTCCTGAACCTTTGCTGAATCTGCAGAAGGACGGGCTGCTTCAGATCTGACGCGATCCAGTTCAGCCTGCATGGACTGCATCATCTGTTGCATCTGGTTCATTTGGGCCTCTAACGCCTCAGTTCTGCTGTTGGCGCTCTCAGCAACACGCTGCGCTTTAGAGTGAGCGGCTGCCTGTGGAGAAACCAGAGCACCCGCCATAGTTAAAGTTGCTGTAGCGATACCCAGCGCTAATTTAGTTTTTGTAAATGTCATTGTTCCCCCTCGTGAGGTGGTTGTTATTTCTTATTAAATTTGCCTTCTTACAACAAAGCCTTTTTCACAGCCTAAATATAGCAGTAAAACTGATTCCCCACAAGTTTTAACGTCATTTTTTTAATAAATAAAAATCGTTAAAAATCAAAAAGTAATAAAAAAATATTTATTTTATTTATTGACTTGTCTGGAAAAAGCAACAGATTTGTCTCAATGTATCCTCTTAAGTTCGAGTTAATTTTCTACTGTGCTGCGCAATTTTTTGGGTAAGTTATAATGCAAATATTTATCGTCAGAAGCATTTTTGCTTCTCTATATACTTTTACCTTATGAACAAAATCACGGATATTACTATTATAGGCGGCGGTGTTATCGGCCTTTTAACAGCTCGCGAATTTTTCCACGCCGGCGCTACAGTGACCGTTATCGAAAAAAACCGGATCGGTCAGGAATCTTCATGGGCTGGCGGAGGAATTTTGCTGCCGCTTTATCCATGGCGCCAGCCGGATGCGATTACGCGCCTGATCATGCAAAGCCTGAGCTTGTATCCTGTGCTGGCTTCGCAACTGAAAGCCGAAGCCCAGATAGACCCGGAATGGAACCCATGCGGCCTGCTGATGACAAAAAATCCCGATATTGCGGCCGCCGCCGACTGGTGCCGCACTAACGGCGTCCGTTTTGAACCAGCCAGCGCCGATTTTTTCAATCTGATCAATACGCAGCCTGACAATCCGCTCTGGCTGCCTGATATTGCACAGGCGCGCAACCCCCGCCTGGTCAAATCATTAAAGCAGGATCTGATCAACAAAGGCGTCCGCCTAATTGAGCAGTGCGAGCTGGAAAACGTTATCCTGGAACAAAACCGCATTACCGCCATCGCCACCAGCGCCGGCCAGTTCGCCGTCAATCAATTGATTATTTGCGCAGGCGCCTGGACCGGACAACTGTTTCGTCAGTTTTTTCCGTCTATTGGCCATGCGCCGGAAATTGCGCCTGTCAAAGGTCAAATGCTGCTGTTCGACGCCAAGCCGGACACGCTGCCCTATATGGTGCTGGACGAAGACCAATACCTGATTCCGCGCCTGGACGGAAAAATCCTGGCGGGCAGCACCGTGGAACAGGATGGCTTCAATAAAACCACGACGATGGAAGCCAGAAACCGGTTGGAAAGCTTCGCAATAAACTTGCTGCCCGCACTTAAAAAGTATCCAGTGATAAACCATTGGGCCGGCTTAAGGCCGGGCACTGAGCATGGCATACCCTATATCGATAAACACCCTGAAATCGTCAATTTAAGCCTGAATGCCGGCCATTTCAGGAACGGACTGGCGATGGGGCCGGCATCGGCGCAACTGATGGTTGACCTGATCCTGGATCGACCTGCAGCCGTATCGCCAGAGCCTTACAAATTATCGAGCCCACATTAACCAAAAAATCATTCTACAGCTTTTTATTAAACCTATTTGCCCGAAGCGCTAACACATCCTATGAATTTTTATCCCCTGCTCCGACCGCTGTTATTTTCGCTTGATCCGGAAACCGCTCATGAAGTCACACTGAAACTGTTAAATACGGCATATGCATCCGGTTTATCGAAACTGATCTATCCGTCTATCGAAGATAAGCCGGTCACGGTCATGGGACTGGAATTCAAAAATCCTGTCGGTCTGGCGGCAGGCCTGGACAAGAATGGCGACTATCTGGACAGTTTGGCAGCTTTAGGCTTCGGCTTTGTGGAAATAGGCACCGTGACGCCGAGGCCGCAACCTGGCAATCCGAAGCCGCGGCTGTTCAGGTTGCCCGAACACCAGGCCATCATAAACCGTATGGGCTTTAACAATCATGGCATCGAGCATTTGCTGGCGCAGGTGAAACAAAGCCGTTATACCGGCATACTGGGCATTAATATCGGCAAGAATTTCGACACGCCGATTGAAAGCGCCGTCGACGATTATCTGATCGGCTTGCGCAAAGCCTATAACTCGGCCAGTTACATCACGATCAATATTTCGTCTCCGAACACGAAGAGCCTGCGCCAACTGCAGCAAGGCGACGAGATCAAAAGCCTGATTTCCGCATTAAAGGAAGAACAGCTCAAGCTGCGACAGGAACACGGCAGATACGTGCCTTTGGTGCTGAAAATCGCACCGGATCTGACGACCGATGAAATCGGCCATATTGCCCGGCTGCTGTTGGCATTTGAAATCGACGGCGTTATCGCCACCAATACCACTATTGCGCGCGATGCGATTGCAGGCCATCCGTTGGCGCATGAAACTGGCGGATTGAGCGGCGCGCCGGTCAAGGGCAAATCAACTGCAGTCGTGCGCGAACTGGCCGCCGAACTGAACGACCGCTGCCCGATTATAGCGGCCGGGGGCATTTTGAGTGCGGCCGATGCACAAGAGAAAATAGCGGCAGGCGCGAGTCTGGTACAGATATACAGCGGTCTTATCTATAAAGGACCACAATTGATAGAGGATATTGTAAAAAGCCTTTGATCCGAACAGGGCGATAAGTACATCGCCCTGTCAGTCCAATGGTTTATTGCCCGGCGATAGACAGGCGTTCAACCAGTATTGAACCGGTCCGGATATTGCCGCGGTAATCGACATCATTGCCGATGGCCACAATATTCTTGAACATGTCTTTCAGATTGCCGGCAATCGTGATTTCCTCGACCGGATATTGTATTTCTCCGTTTTCGACCCAGAATCCGGCGGCGCCGCGCGAGTAATCGCCCGTCACCATATTGATGCCCTGTCCCATCAACTCGGTCACCAGCAAGCCGGTATGCAGTTGCTTCAGCATGCCTTGATAATCGTGCTCGCCGGGATCTATCGTTAAATTGTGCACGCCGCCGGCATTGCCGGTACTGCGCATGTCAAGCTTGCGGGCTGAATAAGTGCTTAGCACATAGCCGCGCAGAATGCCTCCGCTGACAATATCACGCGTTTGAGTAGCGACGCCTTCGCCGTCATAGTTGGCGCTGCCCAGAGCGCCTTTTAAATGCGGCTGCTCGTGAATACGGATAAATTCGGGAAAAACCTGCGTATCAAGCGCATCCAGCAGGAATGATGATTTGCGGTACAAATTGCCGCCGCTGACCGCACTGATAAACGAGCCCAGAAGACCTGAAGCCACCTCAGCCGCATACATGACCGGGCATTGCCGGGTGCTCAGGCTGCGCGCCTGCAAGCGCCGCAGAGCCCGTTCCGCGGATTTTCTGCCGACATCCACGGCCGGCTCGAGATTATGCGCATCCCTGGCTACCGTATACCAGTAATCGCGCTGCATGCTGTCGCCGCGCTGCGCCAATACCGAACAGCTCAGCGAGTGGCGGGTCGAGGCATAACCTTGCAGAAAGCCCAGTGTATTGCCCATGACCCGGATGCCTTGATGGGTATTGACCGAGGCGCCTTCGGAATTGCTGATTTCCGCATGATAACCGCGGGCGGCATTTT
Organism: Methylobacter sp. BlB1; assembly: GCF_015476545.1. Lineage (GTDB taxonomy): Bacteria > Pseudomonadota > Gammaproteobacteria > Methylococcales > Methylomonadaceae > Methylobacter. Next base: position 39,060 of record NZ_JADMKV010000010.1, read on the forward strand.
CGCACTCGATAGCCAGCGCGATGGCTTCATCAGCGCGTAAATCCCACGGATGATTAAGATCCAGATCCGGAAACTCGGTCGCCAACTGTTCTTTCTCGGGCAAGCCGGCATATTCGTCTTCGCTGGTATAGCGGGCAATACTGCAAGCCGCGCTGACGGTCTCTTTGATCGATGCCGGCGACAGATCCGACGAGCTGGCAGAACCTTTTCGCTGGCCGAAGTACACGGTTACGCCAAGCCCCTGGTCGCGATGATGCTCTATCGTTTCGACATCGCCAAGGCGAGCCGTTACGGATAAGCCGCTTTCCTGGCTCAAGCCGGCCTCGGCCGCGCTGGCTCCCTGATTTTTAGCCTCATCCAGTATGGACTGAACAATCGTTTTTAATCGGCTGATTTCTTCCTGGGTCTGCAACATATTCTCTTAAGCTATTGTTGTTTAGGTTTAAGCGCCCAAAAGTGCCATCTGTATTCGCCGCAAAGAATACGAGATGCTTTCGTGACCTTCGCGGCCGCTATAAATTCAAATCGTTTATCTAAACGTTGGTGCCGCCGACAGTCAGCCCGTCGATTTTCAGCGTAGGCTGGCCGACGCCGACCGGTACGCTCTGGCCGTCCTTGCCGCAGGTGCCGACGCCGCTGTCCAGCTCCAGATCGGTGCCCACCATCGATACCTTGGTCAGCACATCGGGGCCGTTGCCGATCAGGGTCGCGCCTTTAACTGCCTGCATGATTTTTCCATCTTCGATCAGATAGGCTTCGCTGGCTGAAAATACGAACTTGCCGGACGTGATGTCGACCTGGCCGCCGCCGAAATTCTTCGCGTAGAGGCCTTTTTTGACCGATCGTATGATTTCTTCGGGATCATGGGGCCCTGGCAGCATGTAGGTATTGGTCATGCGCGGCATCGGCAGATTCGCGTAGGACTCGCGGCGGCCGTTGCCGGTTGGCTTGACGCCCATCAGGCGGGCGTTGAGCTTATCCTGCATATAGCCTCTCAGAATGCCGTTTTCAATCAATACGGTTTTTTCGGTCGGCGTACCTTCATCATCGATGCTCAATGAGCCGCGCCGGTTTGGCAGCGTACCGTCATCGACGACGGTGCATAAATCGGAGGCGACGCGCTGACCGACCCGGCCGCTGAATGCGGATGTGCCTTTGCGATTGAAATCGCCTTCCAGGCCGTGCCCTATCGCTTCATGAAGCAGAATGCCTGGCCAGCCCGGCCCCAGCACGACGGTCATGTTCCCGGCCGGCGCCTCGACCGCATCCAGATTGACCAGCGCTTGTCTGACCGCCTCTCTGCCGTATTCGAGCGCCTTGTCCTGGTCGATGAATCCGCTGTAATCGCTGCGCGCGCCACCGCCCATGCTGCCCTGTTCGCGGCGGCCGTTTGCCTGTACGATCACGGTGACATTCATGCGCACCAACGGCCGGACATCGGCCGCCAGCGAGCCGTCCTGATTGGCGACCAGAATACTGTCATGGACACCGACCAGGCTGACGATGACTTCTTCAATGCGGCTGTCCAGCTTGCGGGTTTCAATGTCGACTCTGCGTAGCAAATCGATCTTTTGCTGATCAGCCAGGGATTTTAACGGGTTCAGCGGCGCATAGTAGAGCGGCCATTCAGCCGCTTTCACGATGCCGACTTTCGCTTCCTGCCCTTGCCGGACGATGGCTTTAACATTGTTAGCCGCCTCCAGCAGTACCGGCAGTTCAATCCGGTCACTGTAGGCAAAACCGGTTTTCTCGCCGGATACGGCGCGCACGCCGGCGCCTTGCGCAATGTTATGGCTGCCTTCTTTGATGATGCCGCCTTCCATGATCCAGGATTCGAAATGGCTGGACTGAAAATAAATGTCCGCCGCATCAACCGGCGCGCTGAGCAGCTGGCTCATGATTTTTTCGATATCGCCATCCTGTATGCCGGCCGGCGTCAGAATCGATTGTCGTGCAAGATTTAATAGTTCCATAGAAAAATTTAAATTAGTGTTAATTGCGCAACAGATAGTTCCGGGCGCTATTCTTTTATCAGATCATCGCGCAGGGTTTCATGCAATGACTTCAGCAGTCTCTCAGCACCATCGGCTGGTCTGTCCTCATCCGGTGCGCTGTCGGGTTTGGGTTTATCTACCGCTTCAGCACTTATTGCCGTTTCACCGTCCCTGTCTTCCAGCTTTAGCAGATAATCTTCTTTGGCATAATCGTCTTTGAAAAATGAGAAAGTGCTTTCAGGATCATAATCGTCAGGATCAAAGGTGAGATAATAAGCCTTTAACTCCCGGTTACGGTCTGCAACTTCAATATCCTGTTGTTTTAAGGCTTGAGCAAGCGTGCTCCAGGCCACGTCGAAAGGCTGCTTGATGATCAACAACGGTGAATTGGAATCGGCCATATAGACTTTAGTTCCCAGGCCGGTTTTAGCTTCTCCTTCCGATTCAGCGCTATCAGGCTCTGCGCTGCTATCGGCTCCTTTTTGCTCCCCGGCAGGCCTGTTGCTGATCAGCGTCGGCGGTTTTTCAAGCATGGAAGTATCACGGTATCGAACCTCTTCCGTCGTTCCGCAGGAAACCAAGGTTGCAGCCAGCAATACAGCAGGAATAAAGTTTTTGAAGATTATTTGCATAAACGGGTATTTTTAAAAGAAACGACGATGACTCAGCGCCGGAAATGCACTGCGGACTCTTTCCAGGCGGCCCCGATCAATATCGGCGCAAACGAAACCGCCGCCGGTTTTATAGCAATCCAGCACAACGCCCCATGGGTCGATGATCATACTGTGCCCAAAGGTCTTGCGGCCATTCAGATGAAAACCGCCCTGATTCGGTGCGATGACATAACACAGGTTTTCTATCGCCCGCGCGCGCAGCAATATTTCCCAATGCGCAGCGCCTGTTTCGGCGGTAAACGCGGAGGGGATCACCAGTATTTCCATGCCTTGCTCAACCATCTTGCGGAAAAACTCAGGGAAGCGAAGATCATAACAGACCGCCACGCCGAGCTTGCCGAAAGGCGTATCGATAACCAAAGGCTCGGAGCCGCATTCAATGCTATCCGATTCGCGGTAAACCTCGCTCGTGCCCGGCACATTCACATCGAACAGGTGCACCTTGTCATAACGCGCCACTCGCTCGCCCTGATCATTATAAATAAGGCAGGCTGCCCGCACTTTATTTTCATTGTCGGCAGCCAGTGGAATAGTGCCGCCGACTACCCATACTCCGTATTTTTTAGCGACCGAAGATAAAAAATTCTGGATAGGACCGGAACCGTCAGGTTCTTTCGCGTTGAGCTTATCTGATTCATGCTCCCCCATCAGGGCAAAATTTTCCGGCAGGACAACGAGTTTTGCACCGGCTTTTGCCGCCTCGCCAATCAGCTTGTCGGCTTCCAGCAGATTAGCGCTGATACTGGGACTTGATGCCATTTGTATGGCCGCACATTTATTCATATTGATTCTCTTTATTATTCTCGCGTTGCTCTAACCAGGGAAAGTCAGTAATGCCGTTCCAGGTTTTCTGCAACAGACCATCGTTTTCATGCAGCGGAATAATCTCCGCATTTCTCCATTCGCCTTTCACGCGATACTGCGAACCGAAGAAGAAGCCTTCTTTATCTTCACCGGTCAGCGAGCGCGCGACCAAGCCGGCTATTTTTCCCACAATTGTACCAGCAATAGGCACGGCCTCAGAACTTTTAGGCACTACATTAACATTCTGGTCAATGGTTCCATTGACTAGATCCGTATCCCCGCGGATCGTGATCTTTGCCGGCACGGCATCGACAATCAGGTCATGCGTATTAGCCAAGCCGTCCAATAAATCAAAGTGACCTTTGATGCTGTTAAATGTCAGCCCTTCCTCATACACATCACTAAAATCAAGCTGTATGCGCTTGACCCATTGAGCCATAGCCAGCATGCCCAGCACGCGGCCGAATCCCGGCTCTATACTCAGAATTCGTCCGTTTTTTAAATTGACATCAACCTGTCCATTAAGGCCCGCCAACGAGAATTGAAACGGCGCGCCCTGCCAACGCAGGTCATAATGCATGACCCCGCTGGTTTCGGTCATGTCGTCCGTAACGCCGAGTCTGGCGAGCAGCCGGCCCCAGTGCGGTGTTTCCAGCCGTCCTATTATCTGCGACTCATGCTGTCTCCAGGTGCCAGACAAGGTCAATTTTTTATCCGCTCCTAGCAGTTCCACGCGCTTAAAACGGATGCCTTCCGGTATCCGCTCAGTCTCCAGCAGCAACTGCCCGAGATTGGTCGAATGCCACAGCGTTTCCCGGCTCGTGATATTCAATAAAGGTACTTGTTCAGACCGCACGGCTGCCCCCTCGAGCCTGAGCTGTCTCAAGGCCGAAATGTCCAGCACATCCATATTTAACTTAATACTGTCACCACCCTTTGGACTTACGGGAACCTGAAGGTTTCCTCTAGCGAATGAGCTGCTGATATCGCCGACCCAATAGTCGCCATTACGCTTTAGCGCCAGATCGAAAACACCCAGCTCGGTTTTTTTCCAGATGCCCCGATCGCTGTGAATTTTTATTTCCCTGATATCGCTCGTTGCACCGGCGTCATTCTCCTGGCCCTGAGCGGCTGCCGCCGATAGACTCAACCATTCCGGCAAGTCCAGCCGGTCTCTGTTGATTTCCAGTTCAAGTCCGGCTTCCCGAGGCAGAGTTGCCTCGCCGGCTCCGACCAGAACATGGCCAGAATGGATACGCTGCTGCTTCGCATTCAAGCTGATGGCCGCCTTCAATTTATTGTCGTAATTCAATTGTATCGGCAATAACGCTTCGTCCGTCAACTCAAACCTCAGCGATAGCGGCCTTTCCTGTCCGGCGCTTTTAGCCAAAGTATCAGGCAGATCCAGCGCTATCCCGGCCAATGTAGATTGAACCGTCAAGTCGGGCTTATTGTCGCCATAAGGCAAGCGCAGCTGCAGCTGATAATCGGTCTCCCCTTCGGCAATATCCCACCAGGGCATTTTGAATTGCGCTTGCAAATCATCCACGCCGGCATGTCCAGATACATTGATCATAGTCTGGCTGTCATCGCTATTCATGTTAATCCGAATAGCATGGCCTAACGCAGCCGCGTGGACCGTATCGCTATAAAGCCCTTGTTCATTGAATTTCAGAGCGCCGGAAATGCCTTTTACCGGCAGATCCAGCGAATTTACGGTCAGCTGGGCATTGTTCAGCTGCGCCGTTCCGTCGACTTTGGCATCAACTGTGTCAATCAAAGGAATCTGCAAATCCAGCGCCACCTCGGTATTTCCGGCCGGCGTAATGACATCCTGCAAGGCATCGAACGTCGAATGCAACGGCGTCTGTTGCATAAAGCCCAGGATTTGGCCGATTTCACCGGCCACTTGCCCCTTGATCTGTAAATAATCGCTTTCCTGCATCGATGTAATTGCCACTTGCGCCTGTTTAATCGAGGCTTTATCGCTTCGTCCTTGCTTCACGTCGACAAGCAGGCCGTCTTTCAGAAACAACACGTCCGCTGCCATGTCGGTTATGTGCGGCCATTCCGGATGATAAGCCAGTTCCGCCTGCTCAGCCTCAAACAGGGTTTCAAAGACGCCGTTGCCGTCTTTGAACGGGAAATCGCCGGGGTTTCCGTAAAACAACATGCCGCCTTTTTTTATGCGGCCGCCGATAAAGGCATGATCCAGCCAGTCAACGACCGACTTTCCCATAATACCTACCGGCAGATAATGTTTGGCCTGACTGATGTCATGCCCGAGAAATGCACTCTGCAGATCCATGAAAACCTGTCCATCGGCTTTGGGAATGGCTATGCGCAATCGATTCTCGCTCTGAAAATCAGCATTATCAAGCCGGATCATCGAACTGGTCAGAATCCAGTCGGATTCTGTTTGCCGCCAATTTATAACCCCGTTTAGACTGTCGATAGACAGCGCGTTGCGGAACAGCTCCGGTGATGTCAGCAGCGCCCGCTCAGTCATCAAGCGCACAATGCCGCCTTGCTCGGTGCCTCTTATGTGGCCGGCCAGATTCTCCAGCCCCGGAATCGATGGTTGCGGGGCCATGCTTATGCCGGCAAAGCGGCCGTTAATGGCAAAATGACCCGCCTGCAGATCGGCAAACGCGGAAAAGTTCTCGAGCAAGCCTCTTAGCCGGGCTTGCGCCAGCGCCTTTGACTGCTGATCCGATAAAGGCGCAAAAAAGCCGAGAACGCCGGACGCTTCGTGCAAATCCAGCTGTTCGACAAACACGGCAAGTTTTCGCGATAAGTTGTCCTCAGTAAAATCACCCGATACGCTGAAGTCGGCGGCCGGCCACTTTTTGCTGGCGCCATTAGGGGCATCGACTGTTTCCAGCCAGAAATCCTTGACATCAAGACGCCACTGATTGTCTTTGGCCTGCCATTGAAACCGGGTCCTCAGCCTATCGACAGGAAAGGCGCCCTTGCCTTTGCGGGCAAGCTTCGCTCGTTGAATTTGCGCCTCGCCGATAACCGATACAGGCTGGGAGTTTTGCCATTTCGCCCAGGCCTTAAAATCGGCAATGCCGGAATCGATCTGCATATCCAACGGCAGGCCGAATTTATCCCATTCGGCCAGTTTTATCCGGCTGCCTTCAATAAAAGCTGTGCCATGAAGATTGGTAGATTCAAAAACGTTACTTTCCAAATCCATCGACACTTTCAACGCATCGCCATACTGCGGCGGCAGCTTCATAAGCATATTAATGCGATGATGTTTGGCATCGGCAGCATTGATGATCGCCAGATCCACGTCATTAAATATCAGAGGCTGGCTGTGATTTCTTTCATCCTGCCAGCTGATTTCGCTGCGTAAAACCTCGTATTTGCCGCCCTCCATCAGCCATAACGGCTGCCCGTCGCTGGCTTTCAGTCCGACAATGGCAAAACTCCCGTCAGGTTTACGTATAACGGTCAGCTTGGCGCCGACCAGCGTGACCCATGAAGAAGACAGCAATTGCCTGTTAATCAGCATATCGAGCAAATTGATGCCCAGGCGTATTTCTTTAAACTGGATGGGCGGTTTCTTATGCGTGCCCGGCGACAGAATAGTGATATCTTCGAGCAGCAATTCAGGGCTGAATCCGCGCATCTTTGCACCTAATCGGCCTATTTCGACCGGCGCACCGACGAGCTCTTCGATATTGCTTGCCAGATTGGATTTATAACTCTCGATCCCGGACAATAATAAACGCACGCCGCTCAAACTTACGGCTATAGCGATCAAGGACCAGAAAATAAGATGCCGCGTTGCCCGCGTAAGATGATAAATTACAAAAACAGGCACAATGTTGAAAGTTCTGCTGTTGATATGCTGCGCTTTATAAAAGCGGTGTTAGTCTTTTTGGGGTGAATGAAACCGGCCTATGGTCTATTTTAAAGCAACACCACATCATACTGCTCCTGATTGTATTCTGCTTCCGCTCGGAATTTGATCTGCACGCCCAGGAACGCCTCCAGTTCGGCCAGCATATCGGCTTCTTCATCGAGCAGCATTTCCACGACTTCATTGGAAGCCAGCACCAGCAACTGCTGGACTTTATATTGTCTGACCTCTCGGATGATTTCCCGGAATATTTCCAGGCACATGGATTCGGCCGTTTTCAGAACGCCGCGTCCGCCGCAGGCCTTGCAGGGCTCGCAGAGCACATGCTCGAGGCTTTCGCGGGTTCTTTTGCGCGTCATTTCCACGAGCCCCAGCACCGACACTTCGGTGATTTTGGTCTTGGCATGATCTTTTTCCAGATGGCGCTCGAGTGCCTGCAAAACCTGCTTCTTATGATCTTCGCTTTGCATATCGATAAAATCGATAATGATGATGCCGCCCAGATTCCTCAGCCTGAGCTGACGCGAAATCGTCTGAGCCGCTTCCAGATTGGTCTTAAAAATGGTCTCTTCCAGATTGCGGCCGCCGACATAACCGCCGGTATTGACATCGACCGTCGTCATCGCTTCAGTCTGGTCGAACACCAGATGCCCTCCCGATTTCAATTTGACTTTGCGCTCCAGCGCCTTTTGAATTTCGTCCTCGACACTGTAAATATCGAAAACCGGGCATTCGCCGGTGTAATGCTCGATGACCGGCACCATTTCCGGCACGAACACTTCAGCGAATTCGAGCAAGCGATGGTAGGTTTCTTTGGAATCCACGCGGACCCGCTCAATGCCTTCTTTGTATAAATCTCTCAAAGTCCTGACGCTGAGCGGCAAATCCTTGTGAATGAACTGTTTGGGCTTGGCCGTGGCGATTTTGGCCAAAATCGATTCCCATAATTTCAGCAAAAACGTCATGTCGGAAAACAATATAGCTTCTTCCACGCACTCCGCCGCTGTTCTGGCGATAAAACCGCCGCAGTCGTGCTCCCGCCGAAAGGAATCAATGCACGCGCGCAGCCGAGCCCGTTCGGCTTCGCACTCAATGCGCTGAGATACGCCGGAATTGTTGGCATAAGGCATGTATACCTGATAGCGCGAAGGAATTGATATCTCCGTCGTCAAGCGCGCGCCTTTGGTGCCGATGGGATCTTTGACGACCTGTACGACGATGTGCTGACCTTCGTGCAGATAATGCTCGATATTTTCCGAACGTTTTTTTTCCAGTTCCCTGCTGCACAAATCGGAGATATGCAGAAATGCGGCCCGAGGCAGGCCGATATCGACAAACGCCGCCTGCATGCCGGGCAGCACCCGGCACACTTCGCCTTTATAAATATTGCCGACCAAGCCTATCTGCCGGCTTCTTTCAATGATCAGTTCCTGCAAAACGCCATTTTCGATGACGGCAACGCGAGTCTCGGGCGGGGTAACATTGATTAAAATTTCTTCGCTCATTTAAATAACTCTATTCCTTGTTTAGCTAATAGTTCGGCAGTTTCAAATAAAGGCAAGCCGACCACGCCGGAAAAACTTCCCTTTATGGACGCCACAAATATTCCTCCCATCCCTTGAATGGCATAGCTTCCGGCTTTATCGGCCGGCTCGCCGCTATGCCAATAGGCCAGCATTTCCTGCTCCGTTAGCGGTCTGAAAGTGACGTCAGTAATGCTGACAGCCTGCCAGTGTTCGCGCCCTCTGAGCGAAATTGCGCTATAGACTTGATGGGTTCTGCCCGACAACTGCGTCAACATGGCGATCGCATCCTGCTGATTTTTAGGTTTTCCCATAATCAAATCATCCAACACCACAGCCGTATCGGCCGCCAGAACCGGCACGCTGACTCCCACTTGCGCGGCACAGGCAGCCGATTTTTCCGCCGCCACGCGCTTTACATAATCCAGCGGCGACTCATTAATGTGTGGCGTCTCGTCAAGGTCGATCGGATTAACCGCATAAGTGACCTTGATTTGATCCAGCAGTTCCTTTCGGCGGGGCGAAGCGGAAGCAAGAATAAGCTGTACAGTCATTATCGATGATAGGGGTGATTGTGAAGAATGCTCCAGGCACGATAAATCTGCTCGGCCACGATAATCCGCACCAGGGGATGAGGAAATGTCAGCTTTGAAAGACTCCAGGATTCCCTGGCCATTTGCTTGGCCGCATCGGCCAGACCTTCCGGTCCGCCGACCAGCAAGGCGATGTTCTGCCCGCCTTCCAGCCAGCGCTTCATGGCCTGTGCCAGTTCGGGAGTCGTCCAGGGCTTGCCGGGAATATCCAGGGTCACAATATGCGCCCCTTGAGGGATGGCCGCCAGCATGCGTTCACCTTCTTCCTTGACGATTCTGGCCACGTCGCTGTTCTTCCCTCGTTTACCCGGCGCTATCTCTTTAAGCACAAGCTCACATTCACGCGGCAGGCGCTTGGCATACTCATCATATCCCTGCTGCACCCAGCCGGGCATACGGTTTCCTACTGAAATCAGATTTATTTGCATGCTGTGCAGAATATAGAGATCACGGTTTTGATGCAATGCAGCCTGATGGACAAAATCAGCCATTCAATAAAAATACTGGTCGATCATCAGGCGCATACTGGCGAAAAATGATACGGCCTGAAGCTTAACCATTCAGTCGTATCAACTGTTAGCGAAAATACTATAGTGTAGCCTTTATGGCTCCGTTTTTGCTTAATTTTTTTAACTGATGATGCACAGTTGTAGAGGCGATTTAATCGCCTTGGGCGAATGAATTCGCCCCTACAGGTCATTCTACAAGTCGGGAAGTATTTCCAACCGAATCCTTAGCAAGTTCTCTTCCGGTGTTTTCTTACGGCATAAGAACGGACGTCGACAGTTTTATTCACGGTATCAAAAAAACTGGCGACCACGACTAAAAACAGCGGAATAGCCGCATTCCCAATAATGGGACACCGAAGCAATTTCGGCCAATATGATTTGAAGAATATAACCTGCTCTCCATTCGACGGCAGGCAGGCTTCAGATGAAAAGCGCTCAGACTCTGAGCCGAATAAGAATAAAAAAATCTAGCTGATTTGCTATACGATGCTAAACATCAAGAACTCAAGCGGCCTGAACGGGAATGGCATGAGAAGAACGCAGAACTTCGTTCTTTTCATTGAAATAGACCAGCGTAGGTTTGTAATTTGCCAGCTCTTTTTGATCCAAAATAGCATAAGCGCAAACAATAATCAGATCGCCAGGGCAGGCCATTCGAGCCGCCGCCCCATTAACGGAAAACAATCCGGAACCTTCTTCCGCGCGAATGGCATAGGTAGTAAAACGGGCACCGTTATTAATATTGTAAATCTGTATCTGCTCGTATTCCCGAATGCCTGCGAGATCAAGAATATTGCCATCGATTGCACAGGAACCTTCATAACCCAATTCCGAATGGGTTACCGTCGCTCTGTGTAATTTCGCTTTAAGCATTGTAAGTTGCATATTAAAAACAATGTAAATATTTTTAAGAACTACTCATTATGCATTAATTGCATAATGGCTTCAACTTTTTAGATATCAAAAATAAAATGACATCCAGTATTTTCCATCATTGCACAAGGCCTGCCGATTTGCGCCAAAAACAAAAAATTCGAGCAAGTACGCAGCAGTTTAAAGAAATTATCGCCTTTAACTTTATCTGGAAAAATAGATATTATCGATCAACCGGGTTCTGCCCAGCTTTGCCGCTGCCAGTATAACCAAATCCTTATCCTCTGCTTCCGCTTTTTTTAGATCATTGCTGCGGCATATGGAAAAATAATCCGGTTGGAAGCCGGCTTCGCGCAAAGACAGCATCGCCTGAATCTCTATATCCGCATAAGCTTGCTTGCCGAATAAAACGGCATCACGCGCCATGCATAAGGATTCATAGAGTTTAGGCGCCGCCTTTATTTCTTCCATGGATAAATAACCGTTTCTGGAACTCATAGCCAAACCGCTGGGCTCCCGCACCGTATCTACGCCGATAATTTCCACCGGAAAATTCAGATCCCTGACCATGGTCCGTATCACGGCCAATTGCTGAAAATCCTTTAACCCGAATAAGGCAATATCCGGCTGCACCAAATTAAATAATTTGCAGACGACTGTCGCCACGCCGTTAAAATGCCCAGGCCTGGACGCTCCGCAATGCAGTTCGGAAAGCCCCGCTACCGATACGACCGTTTTGGCATCAGGCATATACATTTCCGAAACAGGAGGCAGAAACAGCAGATCTGCGCCGACAGTCTCGAGTTTTTCCTGATCTTCCCGTTCAGTGCGCGGATACGTTTCAAAATCCTCACCCGCGCCGAATTGAGTGGGATTGACGAAAATGCTGACCACCACGCGATCGGCTTTTTGCCGGGCCTCGCTGACCAATTTCAAGTGACCTGCATGCAGGTTGCCCATGGTCGGCACAAAGGCGATGCGCTCACCGGCCGAGCGCCAGCCAGCGATGGCTTTGCGCAGTTCAGATGCTAAAGTAACTTTCTGCATGATTTAAAAACTGTGTTCGGATGCTGGAAACTGCGACTGTTTGACGGCTGAATGATAAGCGGCGATAGCCTGCCCGATATCAGCGGCATCCTGCATGAAATTCTTCGAAAATCGCGGCCGCTTGCTGACGCCGATATTGAGCATGTCATAAAGCACCAGCACCTGCCCGTCGCAGTCGATACCGGCTCCGATGCCTATGACGGGGATAGTCAGCTGAGTGCTGACGTCCTTGGCCAACTCGGCAGGTACGCATTCCAGAACCAGCAATCCCGCCCCCGCTTGTTCCAGCTGATGCGCATCGGCAATTATTTTTTCGGCCTCGAGGCGCTCTTTGCCCTGCACTTTATAATCGCCTAATTGATTGATGGATTGCGGCAATAAACCTAAATGTCCACAAACCGGAATACCCTGATCGACCAGAAAACGGACACAGTCAATGCGCGCCCCTTCGAGCTTGACCATTTGCGCGCCGCCGGCTTGCATCAGACGGGCAGCGTTTTCGGCCGCCATAAGCGGCGTGGCATAACTCATAAAAGGCAGATCGGCGATAACGAACGCCCGTCGCCTGACATGACTGACGCAACGGGTATGGTAAACCATGTCATCCATAGTGACCGGCAAAGTGGTAGTACGCCCCTGGATAACCATGCCCAAGGAATCCCCCACCAGCATCACATCGATACCAATACTGTCGATCAGCGTGCTGAAACTGGCATCGTAGGCAGTCAGGCAACTAATTTTTTCACCACATCGCTTCATCGCAACCAGATCATTGATTGATAATGGCTTTACCGTGGATAACGAGGAATATTGAGTCATCTCAAGCCAACCGTTTCAGGCCATTTAAAGGACAGTTTTTAACCAGCTCCGCGATATGGCCTTTGCCCGGCACCAATAGTTCCTTCGCAATTTCATACAAGGGATATAGCACAAAGGCTCGCTCGGCGATGCCTACATGCGGAACGGTCAACTCAGGCAGATCAATTTGCTGCTGGCCATAAACCAGCAAGTCCAGATCCAGCGTCCTGGCGCCCCAGCGCTCGCCTTTGCGCACTCGGCCGTGCTCATGCTCAATACGCTGCAGGTTTCTCAGCAAATCCATGGCCGACAAGACCGTAGTGATGGCCATAACAGCATTGACATAATCAGGCTGATCCTGCGGCCCCATCGGCGAACTATGGTACAGGCTCGAAAAGGCAAGCTCTTCAACACCCGCCAAGCCGGCAATTGCTGCGTGCGCCGATTGAATTTGCTCTGCCGGGTTTTCAAGGTTGCTGCCCAAGCCTATGTAAGCGATAACCTGGTCCTTGCCTGAGTTTTTCATAGCTGAACTCATTTCAAACCAAACACTTTAAACACTTTTATCCTGAGCGGCAGGTTTTTTACGGTAAGTTCTTTTCCGCTTTGCCTTGCCGGTTTTAACGCCGCGCGGAGGCCGGGTCATCTTCCTTTGCTCGGTTTCGTCGGCCTCCTGATACCGGGCCCACCATGTCGGCAGCTCAGGATCGGCACCGCCGGTCTCTGCACGCAGCACCAGAAAATCATAGGCAGCCCTAAAGCGCGGGTGTGTCAGCAAACGACTGGGCTTGGAGCCGATGCGCATATTGAATTTGGGCTGCAGCGTCCAGACTTCGCGCATTGACATGGTAATATGGCGAGGCAGGGACGTACTGCTATTCTGCCTGGAGACCACTTCATTGGCGGCTTCCTGATAGGCCATGGATTCCGCCATGCCTCTCGCTATTTTTTCCTTGGCCCGTATCGCTACCGGCTCCCATAAAAAAGCAGACCATAGAAAATAAGCCGTAACGGTTTTGCCTTCGGCAATCCTGTTATCGGAATTTTCCAGCGCCTTGACCAGGAACAATTTGGGGAAACCTTCTTCCTCGAGCGCCAGACTGCTCTCGGTATCGGGAAACAATATCTGGAACAGCCCATAATGCCTGAGCATTTCAAAAGTCTGCAATGCGTAGCCCGACAAAAACAGCTTCAAGGCTTCATCGTAAAGCCGGGCAGCCGGTATGCCGTACAGCAACTCGGCGAGCTCATGAATGGGCTTCTCGCAAGCAGGGTCCAGATTAAAACCGAGCTTCACGGCAAAACGCACCGCCCTCAGCATGCGCACGGGGTCTTCACGAAAGCGCGTTTCAGGATCGCCGATCAGCCTGAGCGTTCCGGTCTTATGGTCGTCCATGCCGCCGGTGTAATCGACTACCGAAAAATCCTTGATGTTGTAATAGAGCGCATTGACCGTAAAATCGCGCCGCCAGACATCTTCCTCAATCGTGCCGTAGACATTGTCGCGCAGCAGGCGCCCTTCCTTGCTAAGCACCTGCTTATCATCCTGAGCATCTCCTGCGCCGCGGAAAGTAGCCACTTCAATAATTTCGCGGCCGAAATGCACATGCGCAAGGCGAAATCTGCGACCGATTATGCGGCAATTGCGAAAAATCTTTCTGATCTGCTCGGGATCCGCATCCGTTACGACATCGAAATCCTTAGGCTCCCGCCCCAGCAATAAATCCCGCACACAGCCGCCGACAAGATAGGCCTGGAATCCCGACTTCTGCAACCGATATAAAACCTTCAATGCATTTTCGCTGATCTGGGACCGCGAAATATTATGTTCGGCGCGCGCATATATTCTCACTGCTGGCGCATTTACTGCTGGTACAGCATCCGGTTCAGCTTCATTTCTGGCTGGATTAATAATTTTTTTAAAGAAGTTTAAAATAGTCTTTATACCCTGTCTGTTTTCTAAAATTTAGTAATCATATCATTTCATATGATTCTAGCCCAATTGACAACTTTCTTTTCTTTTACATTCCCCTTTTTATTATAGTAAAATCGCAATCCTGATTTTTAATAGCAGTCTCAATCGGTTCGACATTTTGTTTTTAACGGTTTATAAAGATCAGGCAACCCTTTTTTTAACTACCTGCACAAATCATTAACGTGCTTGACGGAATTGTTATGTTCAAAAAGATTATAAATGGCTTCATTGACCAACCTTTGCTAACCAGCCTTTTTGTAACAGATTTCTTAATTCTTCTGTTCCATAAACCGCCTTTCCTGTTCTCATTGGCGATGCTGGGAGCGTTAGTCACTATGTGCATGTATTTCGGCCAAAAACTGGCTTTATTTAAAGACTAATTGTCTCGTTCGATCCGGAAAAAGCAGCTAAAACCAGATAATGGCTCATCGCCAGTACCTGGTTTTTTGCGCCGTCTGGCGGCTATTATTTATGATCTTTTTCTGCTGCTCGCCCTTTTGTTTTTCGCGACAGCACTGCTACTGCCGTTGAATGCCGGGGAGGCCTTCACTTCCCAACAATTTTTTTATCCCGTTTATCTGCTCGTTATCAGCTTCTTTTTTTATGCCTGGTTCTGGACCCATGGAGGACAAACCTTGGGACTGCGGACATGGAAACTGAAAGTACTGACCTTCAACGGCGAACCCATTAATTGGAAACAAGCCTTTTTGCGCTTTTTAGGCGCTATAATCTCCTGGGCCTTTTTTGGATTGGGCTTTTTATGGATTCTTATCGATAAAAACCGTCGCGGCTGGCATGACTATTTATCGAAAACCGCCTTGTTTTTTGACTCTCAAGATATGCGGCGCTAACTGAGGCCAATCAGATCAGGAATTGACGTGATGGCATTATATTGGTTTATCCGACATTTTTCTTCCGACCCTAAAAACGCTTATCCAATAGATAAATCGAGCGGCAATCCGTCACCAGTGCAGATAAATTATCCGCATCCCGGACGCCTCCTGGCCCCACTGAAGACCGAAACCAACCTTTGCTACTATGGGCCGGCCCCATCAGCAGTCTTGATTCAGAGAGCAAGAAAGCCATGCTCGCCTATGCCGTATTGAGATGTAACGAATTAGTCCTGACTTTTCTCTGCACGAACCGCATAAAACGCATCAATGCAACCGCGAACCTACTTTGCTTAAAACTATGAACAATCCATTACTGCAAAACTCAGTATTACCGTTATTTTCACAAATCAAACCCGAACAGGTTGAGCCTGCCATCGATCAACTGTTGGCTGAAGCCCGAGCCGTTGTCGAACAGCATCTTCAGGCCACTGCCGAATACACTTGGGAAAATTTGGTTGAACCGATTGAAGATGCGGAAGACCGCCTGGGCAAGGCCTGGTCTCCGGTCAGCCATATGAACTCGGTCGTCAACAGCGACGCCCTGCGCGAGGCATATAACGCCTGCCTGCCCAAGCTCAGCGAATATTCGACTGAAATGGGTCAGAATGAAAGATTGTTTAATGCCTATCAGTTTATTGCCGCCAGCGATGCATATGCCGCGTTGGATACGGCGCAGCAAAAAATCATCCAGAACGCGTTAAGAGACTTCAGGTTGTCCGGTATCGATCTCGATGCCGAAAAAAAGCAGCGTTATAAGGAAATCAGTCAGGAATTATCGCAGCTTGCCAGCAAGTACGAAGAAAACCTGATGGACGCAACCAATGCCTGGACCAAGCTGATCAGAGATGCAGATGATCTGGCCGGACTGCCGGAGTCCGCACTGGCGGTGGCCCGGCAGTCCGCTGAAAGCCATAATGAAGAAGGCTGGATGATCACGCTGCAGTTTCCTTCCTACAGCGCGGTCATGACTTATGCCGACAACCGGGAATTGCGCCGTGAACACTATGAAGCCTTTGCTACGCGCGCCTCGGACCAGGGACCGCATGCCGGCCTTTACGACAACGGCGAAATCATGAAAAAAACCTTGGCCTTGCGTCATGAGAAAGCGCTATTGCTGGGTTTTAACAATTATGCCGAATTGTCGCTGGCCAGGAAAATGGCCGAAAAACCCGACGACGTGATCGGCTTCCTGGAAGATCTGGCCGACCGATCCTGGCGCCAGGCACGCAAGGATTTAGTGGAATTGCGCCAGTTCGCCAAGCAGCACTACGGCATCGGTGACCTGCAGCCTTGGGATATCGGCTATTACTCGGAAAAAATGCGCCAGCACTATTACCAGCTGTCCCAGGAAGAAGTCAAAGCCTACTTCCCCATCACACGCGTCTTGCCGGGCCTGTTTGCCGTCGTTGAAAAACTTTTCGGTCTGAATATCAGCGAAATTATCGGCTTCGACAGTTGGCATCCTGATGTGCGCTTCTTCGAGATCCACGACCAGCACGGCCAACTGCGCGGCCAGTTTTATACCGATCTGTATGCGCGTCCGAAAAAACGCGGCGGGGCCTGGATGGATGATTGCGTAAGCCGCAAGAAATCCGGCGATCGCATTCAAACGCCGGTCGCGTATTTAACCTGCAACTTTACGCCGCCTGCCGGCAATGATCCGGCGTTATTGACCCATGACGAAGTCACGACGCTGTTTCATGAATTCGGCCATGGCCTGCACCACATGCTCACGCAGGTCGATCATTTGGGCGTATCGGGCATCAACGGCGTCGAGTGGGACGCTGTCGAACTGCCCAGTCAGTTCATGGAAAACTGGTGCTGGGAAAAAGAAGCGTTGGCGCTGATCTCCGGCCATTATCAAACCGGGGAACCGCTGCCCGAAGAACTGTTCAATAAAATGCTGGCCGCCAGAAACTTCCAGTCCGGCATGATGATGGTCAGACAGCTCGAATTCAGCCTGTTCGATTTCAGAATCCACCGGGATTACGATCCTAAAAAAGGCGACCGTATTTACCAGACACTGGAACAGGTCAGAGATATGGTCGCCGTCATCAAGCCGCCCAAATTCAACCGGTTTGCGCACAGCTTCTCGCATATTTTCGCAGGCGGTTATGCCGCCGGCTATTACAGCTATAAATGGGCCGAGGTGCTATCCAGCGACGCCTTCTCTCTGTTTGAAGAAAAAGGCATTTTTGATCAGGAAACCGGTCGCTCATTCCTGGCCAACATTCTTGAAAAAGGCGGCAGCGAAAATGCCATGGACTTGTTCGTCCGCTTCCGCGGCCGCAAACCGACCATCGATGCGTTACTGCGGCACAACGGCATAGCGGCATGAAATACAGGGACCTGCGCGACTTTATCAAGCAACTGGAAAAACAGGGCGAGCTGAAGCGGATCACGATCCCTGTCGATCCCTATCTGGAAATGACCGAAATCTGCGACCGCACCTTGAAGCAAGGCGGTCCGGCGCTGCTGTTCGAATATCCGGCAGGCTCCAACATCCCGGTCCTGGCCAACCTGTTCGGCACGCCGCGCCGCGTCGCCATGGGCATGGGAGCCGAATCGGTCGCGGAACTGCGCGGCATCGGCGAGTTGCTGGCCTATTTGAAGGAACCGGAACCGCCCAAAGGCATGAAAGACGCCATGGAAAAAATTCCGGTTTTCAAGCAGGTGCTGAATATGGCGCCCAAGCTGGTCAAGGAGCCGCCCTGCCAGGAACTGGTGCGCGAAGGCGACGAAATCGATCTGGGCGATTATCCGATTCAAACCTGCTGGCCCGACGATGCGGGGCCTTTGATCACCTGGCCTTTGGTCATCACCAAAGGCCCGAATAAAGAACGGCAGAATCTGGGCATTTACCGACAGCAGGTCATCGGCAAAAACAAGGTCATCATGCGCTGGCTGGCGCATCGCGGCGGCGCTCTGGATTTCAGGGAATGGCAGCAGGCCCATCCCGGCAAGCCTTTCCCCGTTGCCGTAGCCTTGGGCGCAGACCCGGCTACGATTTTGGCCGCCGTCACGCCGATTCCCGATACATTATCCGAATATGCTTTTGCAGGCCTGCTGCGAGCCAGCAAAACAGAAGTGGCGAAATGCCTGAGCAACGACCTGCAGGTTCCGGCCAGCGCCGAAATCGTCCTAGAAGGCTTTATCTATCCGGGAGAGACGGCGCCCGAAGGCCCGTTCGGCGATCATACCGGTTATTACAATGAGGTCGATGAATTTCCTGTATTCACAATAGAACGCATCACCCAGCGTCAGGCGCCTATCTATCACAGCACCTATACGGGCCGCCCGCCTGATGAGCCCGCCATCCTGGGCGTGGCTTTGAATGAAGTCTTCGTGCCGATCTTGCAAAAGCAGTTTCCGGAGATTGTTGACTTTTACCTGCCGCCGGAAGGTTGCTCCTACCGCATGGCCGTGATCAGCATGAAAAAACAATATGCCGGCCATGCCAAACGCGTCATGCTCGGCACCTGGTCATTCCTGCGCCAGTTCATGTATACGAAGTTCGTCATCGTCGTCGATGACGATGTCGACGTGCGCAACTGGCAGGATGTAATCTGGGCCATGACCACGCGCATGGACCCGGCCCGAGACTTGACGATACTGGAAAATACGCCTATCGATTATCTTGACTTCGCCTCGCCGGTTTCAGGGCTAGGCTCCAAGGTCGGATTTGATGCGACCAACAAGTGGCCTGGGGAAACCAACAGGGAATGGGGCCGGCCTATCGCCATGTCCGAGGAAATCATTAAAAAAGTGGATAAGATCTGGGACTCTCTGTTTTAAAGCCGTAGAACATTGGCAATCCGGCGCTCCTGAATTATGGGCGCCCGAATTGCCATGTTTTTATTAGGATATGGTATCGATCCGGCTGACGATTTCGCTGGAGGCCAGCTCCAGTCCGGATTTATAGCACTCGCTGGCTTTATCCTTATCGCCGCGTGCAGACAGCAAATCACCCAGCAACTGATAAGCCAGCACAGTCGGCTCAACACTAATGCTGTGGTTGAAATATCTTTCGGCTTTTCCCGCATCGCCGCATTTCAGGCTTAATTTACCTATGATTGACAGCAGCACTGCATCGCCGGCATGCGAAGTGAGCCACTGTTCCGCCGTTTCAAGCTGCCTGGCAGGATCGGCCGACTGTATACTGCCAAACAGGACCAAAAGAGTCTGATCCCAGTTTGCCGATAAAGTCTTAGCCAGCTCATCTTCAACCTTGGCGCCGACACCGGCCCCGATCATCGCGGCAAAATAAATGGCCGAGACGCCATGCACGCTTTTTATATAACCCGGAATTTCCGACCAGAGCGATTCAATTTCATTGATATTGCCATTTTCGGCCGCCTGCTTTAACAGTTTGCTGAATGCTTCTGTTTCCAGCAATTTTATCTCGGCTTCCATCAGAATTTTATTATTGTGCAATGACGGAATCAGCTTTCGTATCCCTTCCCAGTCGCCGATATGCTGATAAGTCTGGTGCAGTAATTTCAGCACGCTGGCATGAGTCGGATCTATGGAGTGCAATCGAGTCAGCGTTTCCAGGGCTTGGTCAAACTGGTTTCCTGACAGGTTCAGCTCCGCTTGAGTCAAGCCGATCGCGATATCGGAACCGGGTGCCTGATCCGCAGCTTTTCTAAGGTATTCGTCTCTTTTATCAATCGCGCCGCGCGATTGAGCGGCCTTCGCAGCTGTCAAGTAGTGCAGCAATGGCGCGCCGCTATGCGATGCGTGTTTAATCAGCACTTTTTCGGCTCTTTCCCAATTGCCTTCGGCTGAATCCACCAATCCTGCAATCAAAGCTTCCTGAGAACGGTTGAATTTAACGCTTTTTCCGCGCGCTTTGATTTGCTCGGGCAATCTGAGCAGCCATCCCAGGAATCTGAAAAACAGATAGAAGATAAAAAATCCCATGATCAGGCTGACTGCAAAAACAACCAATGAAGTCTCAACGGACCACTGGCCAATGCCAATCAGTACATAACCGGGACTTTCAAAGCTGCTCAGCCATTGATTGACTAAAAAAGCGGCCGCAATCGCAAGTAAAAAAGCCCCTAAAAAGAAAAATATGGTTTTCTTCATCGCAGACTCTCTTGTTATTGCGCAGCAGGTGCAGATTCAGGTGTCGGAGCCGGTGCTACTGCCGGTTCCGACTCTTGCTTGGGCTGAGGCTCTTGCTTGGACTTGGGCTCCGCTGCAGGCTCTGGCGAAGGCATGGCTTTATCTGTTTCCAGCCTGAGTTTGACAATGTCCCTGAGCATCTTCAAAGACAGACTGATGTCTGGATACTGGCTATGGATCTGGATACTCTTCATTTTATCCAGCTCGGCAATAAAGCTTTTCGTCTGTGCATCCTGCATGAAATGTTGTTCGGCCCATTTTTTTGCATCCGCCAAGCCTGCCTGATAAAGCGTTTCATTACGCTGAACCAGTGCAACTTTGGCCGATTCCAGCTTTAGTCTCAACTGCTCTTTAATAAATTGAGCTTCCTCCTGGGTCAATGTCGCCTTGATCGGCTGCTCGGTATGCCGGATCGTGACATATTCTTCCAATCCGCTCAGCGCTGAATCAATCAGATCCTGTCCTTCCTGGGATTCACCCGCCGGCTTTTCAGGGGCTTTTGGCGGTGTCGGCGTCTTTCCGGCATACGGCAGAAATAAAGTCAGATTGTCAATCTGGCTCGCCTGCGTCTGAATTGAGGAATACATACCGACAATATCAGGCTCCTCGACTCTGTTGAGAGCAGCGATATCCTTGACGATCTGTTCACGCACTTTAAATACTGCCGCATCACCGCTCTCCCGTAAGCGCTGGTCAGCCGCCTCCAATGCCTGGCGCGCTGTGTTTACATCGCCTATCAGATGCAAACGTTCGTTGGCTGTACTGAGCAGATATTCGGCATCGGCAATCAGCCAGTCGCCGCGCGTCTTGCTGAGCTGTCGCTGCACCTGCTGTATGGCTGTGTTTAACTCTTTGCGGGTACTGTCGAGTTTTTCATTATGTAAACGGGAAAAGTCCTCAAGCGTTTTGGTAAAATGCGTGTCTTTGCCGGCAATACTGGCTTCCAGAGTGGCCAATTGCGACTGCACAGAGGCCAGTTGCGACTGATAACCGCTGATCTGCTTCGATAATTCGAGCAACTGCATGTCACCCTTGTTGACCTCACTGTCTAAGCTGGCCTGTTCTTCGCGCAATTGGGTAAAAAGGAAGAATCCAGCGCCTGCCAATGCGATAATAATGAGCAAAGTAATGATGCCAAACCAGAACCCGCTACGAGACCGGTGAACTTTATTACTCTCGCCCACATTCTGTTCCTGTTTTTCACTCAATTCGGCCACACTATTCCCCATTACATACTATTGTTACTGTCTCAAGAATTGCTGTATCAGCAGGACTTTCCGTCACGGCAATTCGCTTAAAACCCATCCCGGCAGCTAATTGCCCGATCCTATCGCTCACCACCACCAAGGGTATAGGCAATAACAGCCGATGATTTTTTTCGCCCAGCATGATCAATAAATTTTGTAGCGCTTCACCGCTGGTTACAGTAATGACATCCAACCGGTGCTGGGTAAGTAATTGGACTACTTGCGAGTTATCAATGCTGGGAATTGTCCTTTTGTACACTTCCAGATACTGAACATCCGCCCCCCGACTGCGCAGCGTATTGGCCAGTTCCTCTCGTCCGCCTTCTCCTCGCACGATCAAGCAGGACTGCCCTTTTATCTGTTGTATTTGCGGCATGGCCAACAATGCTTCACTGGTATAACCCTGTTCAGGCACTGCATCGACAGTCAGCCCGGCGGCTTCCAATACCTGAGCGGTTGCTCGCCCCACTGCGGCAAATCGCACAGCCTTTAATCGATCTATTTTGCCATTATTCGCTTTCAGTGCAAAATTTACTGCATTTGGACTAATAAAAACAACCCATTGGAATTTACCGAGGTTTTTTAGCGCATCCTGAACCTCGTCAATATTGTCGCGCGCAACAATATCGAGCACGGGAAACCGAACGGCCTCACCGCCGCGCGACTGAATCAAGCGGCTTAGATTTTCTGCCTGATGCGCCGGCCGTGTCACTAGAACCCGCGCACCGTTCAAACCTCTGCTCAATGAAACAACGCTTGCAGAATTTTATCTGCGCCACAGGCCAATAAATCTTCCGCGATCGAGCGTCCAATTGCCTCGGCCTGGTCAGGAGTGCCTGACTGCGCGGTGCGGAAAATCACCGTGCCGTCAGGGCTACCGACCAATCCGCGCATGACCAGCTGATTGCCCTGCAATTGCGCAAAGCCGGCAATCGGAACCTGGCAGCCGCCGTTCAGGCGCGCGTTCATCGCTCTTTCGGCGCTGACGCAAATGCTGGTGTCTCGATCATGCAAGGCGCTCAGCATCGCATTGACTTCAACGTCATCCACCCGGCATTCTATGCCGATAGCACCTTGACCTATAGCCGGCAGGCTGATGCCGGGATCGAGTCTTTCGGCAATACGGCCGGCCATACCCAATCTTTTCAATCCGGCCGAAGCCAAAATAATGGCGTCAAACTCATCGGCATCGAGCCTGGCCAATCGCGTATTGACGTTGCCTCTCAGCGACAGGATTTCCGCCTCGGGAAATCGCTCTTTTATCTGGCATTGCCGGCGCAAGCTGGACGTGCCGATCCGGGCATCAGGCGGCAACTCTTCCAATGACGCATAGCGGTTCGATACGAAGGCATCGGTTGGATCTTCGCGCGTTAAAATAGCAGCCAGATGCAACCCTTCCGGAAACTCCACAGGCACATCTTTCATCGAATGCACGGCGATGTCGGCCATCCCTTCCAGCATGCCCTGTTCCAGTTCCTTGACGAACAACCCTTTGCCGCCCACCTTGGCCAAAGGCGCATCCAGAATTTTATCGCCGCGCGTAGTCATTTTAACCAGCTCGGTTTTCAAGCCAGGAAAAGCCCGCTCCAGGCGTTCGGCGACATGTTCTGCCTGCCACAGCGCCAGAGGACTTCTGCGCGTGGCTATACGAATAATTTTTTCAGCCAAAATAAACCCTTCTATTTTGAATATAAAAAACGCATTGTAACTCCATTTAACGCAATGGTGCCTTATTGTGCTTAAATTCTTTAAGACAAGTGCGCACTTTCGCAGCCAGCCTGCGACTGACTGCCAATCTCTCGTCAGTGCCTTGACATTTGACCAGCAATTGCCCGTCCTGTTTTTTCTCCAGCTCTTCAATATGCAGCAAGGAAACCAACGCATTACGGTGTATGCGGATAAACAATCCGCTGAACTCGTCTTCGAGCGTTTTCAACGATTCGTCGAGCAAATAAGCTTTCTGTAGCGTTTTAATGATGACGTATTTTTGATCGGCCTGAAAAAACACAATGTCTTTAACCGGAATCAGGTGCAAATCAGCCTGCACCTGCACGCAGAGATGGGATCGTACCGGCCGCTCGGGCAACCATTGCATCAAACGGTCCCATTTTGCACGATTGAACACCTGCGCTTTTTGGAGCGCATTCAGCAAGCGCTCCTTGCGTATCGGCTTTAACAAATAATCGACCGCATTCGCGTCAAAAGCCTGCAAGGCATGCTCATCATAAGCGGTCGTGAAAATAATGGCCGGCGGCGATTGCGTCCTTGCCAGCTCCCGCGCCACGTCCAGCCCGTCCATGTCCGGCATTCTGATATCCAGCAGCAAAATATCCGCCCCTGTCTGCTGCCATTTTTGCAGCGCTACACGGCCGTTTTCGGCCTCCGCAACGATCTGAATATCCTCATTCAGTTCATTGAGCAGACTTTTCAACCGCAACCTGGCCAGTTTTTCATCATCGGCGATTAAAACTTTCATGATGTGGCCTGATAAGGAATCATTATATCCACGTGATAATTACCTTCTTTTATATACCGGTCGAGACGGCCGTTGCCCTCGAAACAGCCTGCTATCCTGGCTGCCAGATTGGCCATCGCAACCTGGTTGCCTTTGCGCTGGCGATGGCTTCCCTCAGGCGGCAGCGTGTTGCTCACCGACAGCACAATTCCGCCGATGCTTCTGGTGCCCTTGATAACGATTTCACCGCCATTCGGATCGGGCTCCACACCATGATAAATCGCGTTCTCAACCAGCGGCTGCAGGCTCAGCGGCGGCAACAGGGCGTCTTGGGGCACATCGTCAATATCCCAGCTGACTTTCAGGCGCTCGTCCAGCCGATGAAACTCGATCGCCAGATACAGATTCACCAGCTTGATTTCCTCGTCCAGCCGCACCAAACGGGCATGGTCGACCAGCATGCTGGCGCGAATCAGCTCTGCAAGATCCTCCACCAGTTCCTCGGCCAATTTGGGATCGATCCGGGTCAAACTGGCAATGGTGTTCAAACTGTTGAACAGGAAATGCGGCCTCATCCTTGACTGCAGCGCATCCAGACTGGCGGTAGCCTGTGCTTCGACCTGTTGCCGCCATTGATGCAGGACAAACAGATAGCGCAGGATCGCCA
Source organism: Methylobacter sp. BlB1 (assembly GCF_015476545.1). GTDB lineage: Bacteria > Pseudomonadota > Gammaproteobacteria > Methylococcales > Methylomonadaceae > Methylobacter. The sequence continues at coordinate 64,116 of NZ_JADMKV010000010.1, forward strand.
ATGACATCAGACTGCTAATGCCTAGCGTGCGCCAGTAAAACCCGGCCTTTTGCACCGGCTCTACCAAAGGCAATAAAAGGCCCGCATTCGGCAACGCCTCCACGACCAGCCAGCAAACCAGGACGCTGATCAGCTGAATAATGCCAAATGCCGCCAATCCCGCGATGAAATCGTTGCCGCGCGCCAGCTTTTTCCTTAATAGGCACAAACAGGCCGCGCTCATCAAGGCAATCCACAGCGCGAGCAACGATCGGATGCCGAATTCGGATAAAAACCCCAATGCCGATGTATCGGCTGCCAATGTCAGTAAAAACGCCAGCAACTCGGCCAGGAAAAACACGGCCAGCAGCATCCTGACTGAGCAAAAATCCGGCAAAAAAATCTTCTCTGCTTTTAAATTCATAACCCACAGTTTAGTTGTATAATTCGGGATTTTCCGTTAATCGCATTAAAAAATCGCCATGACCACAGTTAATTCCGACAAACTTTCCAGTGCCCGCTTTGCCGAAGCGACCGATGCCTTTGTTGAGGTATTCACCGCTTCGGTGGATTTTGACAAGCGCATGGCGGAGCAGGACATTCAAGGCTCCATCGCGCATGCGACCATGCTCTGCAAAATCGGCATCCTGACTGAGCAGGAACGCGACGACATCATCGGCGGCCTGACCCAAATCGGGCAGGAAATCAGGGACGGCAAGTTTACCTGGTCGATCAAGCAGGAAGATGTGCACATGAACATCGAAGCGCGGCTGACCGACCTGATCGGCATCGCCGGCAAAAAACTGCATACGGGCCGCTCGCGCAACGACCAGGTGGCGACCGATATCCGCCTGTATCTGCGCAGCGAAATCAACAGCATCAGCGGCCAACTCAAACGCCTGCAGACAGCCATCCTCGATCTGGCCGAACAAGAAGCCGACACGATCATGCCCGGCTTCACGCACCTGCAGGTTGCCCAGCCGGTCACGTTCGGCCACCACCTGATGGCCTGGTTTGAAATGCTGAGCCGCGACTACGAAAGGCTGCAGGACTGCAAGAAACGCCTCAACATTATGCCCCTGGGCGCTGCCGCCTTGGCCGGCACCAGTTACCCGATCGACCGGCAGATGACGTCCGACCTGCTCGGCTTCAGCCGTCCGTCGGCCAACTCGCTCGATTCGGTCAGCGACCGCGATTTCGCCATCGAATTCACGGCCGCCGGCAGCCTGATCATGATGCATTTGTCGCGTTTTTCCGAAGAAATGATCCTGTGGTCCAGCGCGCAGTTCAACTTCATCGATATTCCCGATGCATTCTGCACCGGCTCGTCGATCATGCCGCAAAAGAAAAACCCGGACGTGCCCGAACTGGTGCGAGGCAAATCCGGCCGTGTCACCGGCCATCTGATGTCGCTGCTAATGCTGATGAAGAGCCAGCCGCTGGCTTACAACAAGGACAACCAGGAAGACAAGGAACCGCTGTTTGATACGGTCGATACCTTGATCAACTGCCTGCGCGCCTTTGCCGACATGGTGCCGCATATCATTGCCAAACGGCAGAATATGTACGATTCAGCCAAACGCGGCTTTGCCACGGCCACGGACCTGGCCGATTACCTGGTCCGCAAAGGCATGGCTTTCCGCGATGCACACGAAGTGGTAGGGCAAGCCGTACGCCTGGGCCTTAACAGCAACCGCGATCTGTCTGAGCTTTCACTGGCGGAACTGCAGCAGTTTTCAACGGCGATTGCAGACGATGTGTTTGAGGTGCTGACGCTGGAAGGCTCGGTCGCGGCCCGCAAGCATATCGGCGGCACAGCGCCTGAAACGGTCAAACAAGCTATTCAGACCGCGCGGCAAAGCATGCTGGCGGCGCAATAACGTCTGTCTCAAGGTGCAAAGTCCTTATACGCTTTGCACCTTAGTATCAGTCTCAATACAGGGCTGATTTAGACCTGTTTCATCTCTCACTAACAGTGAATTTCACTGAATGCTTGCCATCATCGGTATTGATCAGCCAATTTCCGCATTTCATGCTGATAGCCTGGAACAATTTCACCCCATTCATTATCTGAATTAAAAACAAATCATGGGAGCCAGATTAAGGGTGGGGGCGAGAAATAACTTCCCTGAATTTTGACGGGCAACAGATGTGGGGGCGAATACCCGCAAGGAGCACAAGTACCCTAAAGGGCATAAATAAATTCGCCCCTACATAAGTGCTGATTTCATCGGCAAATCAGAAAGCTATTTTTTAACCGAACCCTAAATGGCTGATTTTATTGTTATAGTAATCATAAACAAGAATACCAGACATCTTATGCCGCCCCCTAAAACCGGCATCAATGGACTAAGCGCCTAGGCTTTTGGTATAGTCGCTGAAACTACGGGGCTTCGGCATATCCGTTTCAATTAGCTTTTCAAACTATCTATATGGAGAAATTCTATGCCAATTAAAGTCGCAATCAATGGTTATGGTCGTATCGGCCGGAATGTCGTACGCGCCTTATATGAATCAGGCCGTACCAATGAAATTCAGATTGTTGCAATCAATGATCTGGGCGACAGCGAAACCAACGCGCACCTGACTCAATACGACTCGGTGCATGGAAAATTTCCATTTGAAGTCAGCGTCGATGGCGACTATATCGTCATCAACGGCGACAAAATCAGAGTATTCTCGGAACGGGATCCGTCAAAACTGCCGTGGGGCGATCTGGGCATCGATGTCGTACACGAATGCACCGGCTTGTTCACCAGCAAAGCCAAAGCCTCGGCCCATATCAATGCCGGCGCCAAAAAAGTCATTATTTCAGCGCCCGGCGGCAATGACGTCGACGCCACGGTCGTTTACGGCGTCAACCATAATGTGCTGAAAGCATCGGATACTGTCATTTCCAACGCTTCCTGCACCACCAACTGCTTGGCACCGCTGGTCAAGCCTTTGCATGATGCGTTAGGCATCCAAAGCGGCTTGATGACCACAATCCATTCCTATACCAATGACCAGGTTCTGACCGACGTTTATCACAGCGACCTGCGCCGCGCCCGCTCTGCCACGCAATCGATGATTCCTACCAAAACCGGCGCCGCCGCGGCCGTAGGATTGGTTCTGCCTGAACTGGCCGGCAAACTGGACGGCTTCGCCATGCGCGTGCCGACCATTAACGTATCGGTAGTGGACCTGACTTTCCAGGCATCCAGAAACACCAGCAGAGAAGAAATCGACGACATTTTGAAAGCTGCTGCGGCCGGTCCTTTGAAAGGCATTCTGGAAATCAACACCAAACCATTAGTGTCGATCGATTTCAACCACAACCCGGCTTCCTCGATTTATGAAGTCCCCTCAACCAAGGTCATGAACGGCAACTTTGTCAAAGTTCTGTCCTGGTACGACAACGAATGGGGCTTCTCAAACCGCATGCTGGATACTTCCATTGCTTTATTCAATGCAAAATAAACAAATGCTGAGACGAACCAAGATTTTAGCCACACTGGGGCCTGCAACCGATCAACCCGGCGTTCTGGAGGGCTTGTTCCATGCCGGTGTCGATGTCGTGCGCCTGAACTTCTCGCACGGCTCGGCTCAGGATCATATCAACCGGGCCAATGCCGTACGCGAACTCAGCCAGAGAACCGGCAGGCTCGTAGGCATTCTGGCTGATCTTCAGGGCCCGAAAATCCGCATCGCCCGCTTTAAAAACCGCAGCGTATTCCTGAATGAAGGCCAGAATTTCGCGCTGGACATCAATCTGGATGAAAATGAGGGCGATCATGCCCAGGTCGGCATTACTTATGAACCGCTGGCCCGGGAAGTCAAGCCTGGCAGCCGGCTACTGCTCGATGACGGGCGTATTGTGCTGGATGTGGTCAACGTCGAAAACATGCGCGTCAACTGCACCGTGGTCGTCGGTGGCGTGCTGTCCAACAACAAAGGCATCAACCTGCAGGGCGGCGGGCTTTCGGCGGCGGCCTTGACGGACAAGGACAAGGAAGACATCAAAACGATTGCCGAGATAGGTGCCGACTATGTCGCCATCTCGTTCCCGCGCTCGGCCGATGACCTGCACGAAGCTCGCCGCTTGTTGCGCGAAGCCGGCAGCGAAGCCGGCATCGTGGCCAAGGTCGAACGCGCCGAAGCGCTGAAGGGAGTCGATGCCATCATTCTGGCTTCCGATGCCATCATGGTGGCCCGCGGCGATCTCGGCGTCGAAATAGGCGATGCCAACCTGCCCGCCGTACAAAAACACATGATCAAGCGCACGCGTGAACTGAACCGCGTCGCGATTACGGCTACCCAGATGATGGAGTCGATGATAGAAAATCCGATTCCGACACGCGCCGAAGTCTTTGATGTGGCCAACGCCGTTTATGACGGCACCGATGCGATCATGCTGTCGGCCGAAACCGCCTCCGGAAAATATCCGGTCAAAGCCGTCGAGGCGATGCATCGCATCTGCATAGAGGCGGAGAAACAGCCCGTCGTCCGTGTCTCCGATCACCGGGTCAATATCCAGTTTGAGCGCGTCGATGAAGCGATCGCCATGTCCGCCATGTATATGGCCAATCATACCAAGATCTCTGGCATCGCCGCCTTGACAGAATCCGGCTCTACGGCATTGTGGATGTCCAGGATCAGCTCGGGCATTCCTATTTTCGCCTTCAGCGGCTACCAGAAAACCCTGGGCCGGGTAACGCTGTACCGTGGGGTTTTTCCGGTTTATTTCACGCATGAAGCGCAGGATCATGCCGAGGTAAACCGCAAAATCGTCGATCAATTGAGAAAATACCTGAACGTCAAGGATGGCGACAAGTTCATCATTACCAAAGGCGATCTGACCGGCGTGCAAGGTGGCACCAACGCCTTGAAAGTGGTTACGGTCGGACAAGGCCTGGTCCCGTAAGACAACTTTGTGCCCGGAAAGTCCGGGCACAAATACGGCCTTAAGGAAGCCTTACAAAGCGGAACTTTTCCTGGCGCACGAAATTTTCAAAGGCCGTGCCGACGGCCGATAGCCGCTTGCCTTCGCGGCGCACCATGTACCAGGTTCTGACCAGCGGAAAGAACTGCACGTCCAGAATGATCAACCGCCCTGCCCTGACTTCGCTGTCAATCGTATGCTGAGACACAACGCCCAGCCCCAGCCCTTCCTCTACGCCGAGCTTGATGGCGCCGTTATTGTTCAGCTCCATATTGGCCGAAATCTTCATGCCATTTTCGGCAAAGAACCGCTCCGTTGAGGTTCTGGTGCCGGAACCTTGTTCGCGCATCAGAAAAGTCTCGTTTCTCAACTCGGCCAGCGAAATGCCTTTTTTATCTTTTAAATGGTGATTAGGCGGCGCAATCACGACCAGCGGATTTTCCAGCAAAGGCTCGGACACCAGATCCAGTCCTTCCGGCGGCTTGCCCATCAGCACGATATCCGTCTCATTATTTTCCAGCAGCTGAATCAGGCCCTTGTGGTTGGTCACCTTCAGATTGACATTGACTTTAGGATACTGCTTGCAGAAACCGGCCAATAGGCGGATCGCAAAATACTGTACCGTACTGGCGACCGAAACCAGCAAGCGGCCGCCTTCCGAGCCCTTGATTTCATCCAGAATCAGATCGGCCTCGGACATCTTGGCAATGATATCCTTGCTCAGGCGATACATCTCCTCGCCGGCTTCAGTCAAATAGATCTTGCGCCCCAGTCGCTCGAACAAAGCCAAGCCCGCCGCATCTTCGAACTGTTTGATTTGCATCGATACCGCCGGCTGCGTCAGGAAAAGTTCCTCCGCCGCGCGCGTGAAGCTCAAGTGCCGAGCCACCATTTCAAACACTTTCAGTTGCCTAAGCGTTACGTTCACAAACTACTCCTAAACCTTATGCATTTAGCCGAATTTTCTCGCTTTTCATTATAATACCCCAGCTTTAACCCTTAATGGTCTTAATCTCCGTATTTTTTCTGAGGAAATCCCCATTCGTAACTGCAGAATCATTTGTAAGCCGGGCAATATTTTGTTTATATACATTGCAGAATCGTGAGCGTAAACGGCTCCATCATCCTCACGCATCCGCGTAGGAACACAATAACAATCCAAACCAGGATCAAGATATGTCACAGAAAATCTTAGACGCAGTGAAACCCGGCGTTGTGACCGGCGCCGATGTCCAGAAAATCTTCGCGATTGCCAAGGAAAACAACTTCGCGCTGCCGGCCGTCAACGTCATCAGCACCGATTCGATCAATGCGGTGCTGGAAGCAGCGGCACAGGCCAAATCAGCCGTCATCATCCAATTCTCGAACGGCGGCGCCCAGTTCGTGGCCGGCAAGGGCCTCAAGCTGGAAGGCCAGCAATCCCACATTCTGGGCGCGATTTCCGGCGCCCAACATGTGCATACGGTCGCCGAATACTACGGCGTGCCGGTCATTCTGCATACCGACCATGCCGCCAAGAAACTGCTGCCGTGGATCGACGGTCTGCTCGATGCCGGCGAAAAGCATTTTGCCGCAACCGGCAAGCCGCTGTTCAGCTCCCACATGCTGGACCTGTCCGAAGAAAGTCTGAAAGAAAACATCGAAATCAGCGCCCGCTACCTGACCCGCATGGCCAAGATGGGCATGACGCTCGAAATCGAGCTGGGCTGCACCGGCGGCGAGGAAGACGGTGTCGACAATACCGACATGGATCATTCGGCGCTGTACACGCAGCCTGAAGATGTGGCCTATGCCTATGAAGAGCTGATCAAAATCAGTCCGAATTTTACCATCGCAGCCTCGTTCGGCAACGTGCACGGCGTTTACAAACCCGGCAACGTCAAGCTGACGCCGAAGATTCTGGATAATTCGCAAAAATACGTCTCGGAAAAATTCGGCGTGCCGCACAACACCTTGAACTTCGTGTTCCATGGCGGTTCAGGCTCATCCGCTGAAGAAATCAAGGAATCGATCAGCTATGGCGTGGTCAAGATGAACATCGATACGGATACGCAGTGGGCTTACTGGAGCGGCGTCCGGGAATTCTACCGCAGCAATGAGGGTTATCTGCAAGGCCAGATCGGTAATCCAGACGGCGACGACAAGCCCAACAAGAAATACTACGACCCGCGCGTCTGGATCCGCGCTGCCCAGCTCAGCATGGTGGCGCGCCTGCAGCAGGCCTTCCAGGAATTAAACTCTATCAATTCTCTATAATGTTTAAACCGTAGGAGCGACTCGATTGGGCCGCTCCTACGGAAGCCTGCAACATCGTAGGGTACGCACTGCGTACCTTTTTAAATTCGTACGAACGGGCAGATTTTGGAAGGTATGCGTTGCATACCCTACAAAGCCTCCAGCTTGGCATAAGCCAGCATCAGCCATTTGATGCCGACCGCTCTGAAATTGATCTGCACGCGCTCATGCGCGCCCTCGCCTTCCATTTGCAGCACCACGCCTTCGCCAAATTTTTCATGGCTGACGCGCTGCCCCAGCTTGTATTTGCCTTCCACGATCGGCGCCGATGCCTTGGGCTGAGCCGCTGCCGTTACCGGACGGCTGACATTGGCGCGCATTCTGACTTCCTGAATGAACTCGGGCGGAATCTCGCGCAGGAAACGCGATGGTCTCGGGTACGATTCACGACCGTATAGCCGCCGTGATTCGGCATAAGTCAGATAAAGCTGCTTCATGGCCCGCGTCATGCCCACATAGCACAGCCGGCGTTCCTCTTCCAGGCGGCCGGCATCGTCGACCGATTGCAGAGATGGAAACAGCCCTTCCTCCATGCCGACCAGGAACACCAGCTTGAACTCCAGTCCCTTGGCCGAATGCAGGGTCATCAGCTGCACGCAGTCCTCAAAATCATCAGCCTGCATTTCGCCGGCTTCCAGCGCCGCATGCGCCAGGAACATATCCAGCTCGCCGAGGTTTTCCTCATTGCCGGCATCGAAATCGAACAGGCGCGCCGCGTTGACCAGCTCCTCGAGGTTTTCGACCTTTTCTTCGCCTTTATCAGCCTTATCGTTCTGATACAGCGTGATCAAGCCGCTTTTTTCAATCACCAGCTTGACCTTCTCAAACAGCTCCAGGCCCTCGCCCTGCGCCGCCATCTGTTCGATCAACTGCATGAATCCGGCCAGGGCATTGGCCGCACGCGCGGACAACCGTCCCGGCCTGAGCATTTCCTCGGCCGCGGCCCACAAGGAAATACGCTGATTGCGCGCGAGACTGCGAAGGTCATCCAGCGTTTTAGGACCTATGCCGCGCGTTGGCGTGTTGATGACGCGTTCGAACGATGCATCGTCATGCCGGTTTGAGGTCAGGCGCAGATAGGCCAGCGCGTTCTTGATTTCGGCCCGGTCGAAGAACCGCAAGCCGCCATAGACGCGGTACGGCGTGCCGGTCGCCATCAAGCGCTCCTCAAACTGGCGGGATTGGGCGTTGGAGCGGTAAAGGATGGCTACATCACTGCGCGCACCGCCCTCATTGATCCAGGCCCTGATGCGCTCGACGACGAAATAAGCCTCGTCCTGCTCATTGAAGGCCGCATACAGCGAAATCAGGTCGCCGTCGCCGGTATCGGTCCACAGTTCCTTGCCCATACGGCCGTCGTTATTGGCGATGACCTTATTGGCCGCTTTCAGGATATGGCCGGTCGAGCGGTAGTTCTGTTCCAGCTTGATGACCTGATGGTTCGGATGGTGTTTCTGGAAATTGTAGATATTTTCGATCTTGGCGCCGCGCCAGCCGTAAATGGACTGGTCGTCGTCGCCGACCACGAACAGGTTGTCCTTATCCTGGGTCAACAGTCTCAGCCAGGCATACTGGATCGTGTTGGTGTCCTGAAACTCGTCGACATGCACCTGCCTGAACCGCTGCTGGTAAAACTCCAGCACGTCCTCGTTGTCGCGTAGCAGCTCATGCGCGCGCAGCAGCAGCTCGGCAAAGTCTACCAGGCCTGAGCGCTCGCAGATCTCCTCATAGGCGCGGTAGATGATCAGCATCTGGCGCTGATACAGGTCGCCGGTCTCGAGGATGTGACGCGCCCTGATGCCTTCGTCTTTCTGCGCGTTGATATACCACTGTATCTGCTTCGGCGGCCATTTCTTCTCATCGAGATTCAATGTCGCCAAAAGGCGCTTGATGAGCCTTAACTGATCGGACGAATCCATGACCTGAAACGTCTCCGGCAGTCTGGCCTGCTGCGCATGCCTTCTTAACAGCCGGTGCGCAAGCCCGTGAAAGGTCCCTATCCACATGCTGTGCGTCGATATGCCCAGCAGATCCTCGATACGGCCTCGCATCTCCCGAGCGGCTTTGTTCGTGAACGTGACGGCCAGAATGCTGTGCGGCGACAGGCCTTCGACCTGAATCTGCCAGGCGATGCGGTGCACCAGAACCCGGGTCTTGCCGCTGCCGGCGCCGGCCAGCACCAGCATGGATTGGGACGGCGCCGAAACAGCCTGGCGCTGGGCATCATTTAGAGGATCTATAATTCTGGTAATATCCATGTGTTATCGCTTGCACATTTTTTGGAGCTGTGTATATTGTTTCGGATTTCGTCAGACGGGCAAAACCATTGCCTTGTTACAAATAATTACTATCACAAAGAAGGTTTTCAAGATGAGCTTCGATTATAAACGCATGATTAAGTTTGAATATAATATTGGCGACAAGGAAAAAAACTACCGCATGGCGGCCGGCGCCGTATTACTTTTCATCTCAATTTTCACGGCCAAAATCATTTTATTGGTCCTGGGCCTGGTGCTGGTTGCCACCGGCTACTCAGGCTGGTGCCCTGTCTATTCAGGCTTTCATAGAAATACCCGCGATACCGGCAGCAACACCCCCGACGCCGCAGCCGGCTGATTTATTCGCCTGACTACAAGGACGTAGTTGCCAATGCTGGTGCTCTGATCACAACCATCAGCCATAGTTCAAAAACAAACGCAATAATCACGCCATTATGACCGCCAAATCTATCGCGGTCTATAGGGTTATCCGGTTATTTCCGGATCACAGGCTCTGCAACGGCCAGGGATATCTCTAAAACCCATCAAAAAGCCAACGCCCGCTCTATGTCCTGCTATCGTATGGACGTATTTGATGAGAGGGTAGAATCAAGTGGCTACTTTATTCCCTATTCCTGAAAATCATCCGCAACGCTTCATCCTACATAACGAAGTCCATGCCCGGGCCTCCCTGGTTCTGGATCTGCCGGTCAGGGCCAGTCATCTGGCGCTGCTATTATCCACTGCCGAGAAAATACAGGAACGCCAGCACCTGGCTATGCTATGCGAGCGTTTTGGCGTCACGCCGCCGAAACAGGACGCCGACCATTTCAGCGCGGCGTTCGACACGTTCCAGATTCGCTGGGGGCAGCACGGTGAATTCAGCACCTATACGTTTTATGTGCAGGACAGTCCCGAGGATCCGTTTTCAGAACCGGCCTTGACGAAAGTACCGGTCGACTGGCTGGCCCTGCTGCCCGGCAAAGTTATGGTGGCGGCGCATGCAGCCATCATAACCAAACCAAACGAAGAGGCCTATCAGGAACCCGACCTGCATATTGTGGCCTCATACTTTGACGGCAATCCTGTAGTCGGCTCCGAAGTCACGGGAGGTGCCGCTTTCGCGTTTACCGACTTTCGCATCCATGTGGACGGCTTCAGCCGGTTCCTGATCATCGATAACTATCTCAGAACCGAACAGGCCGGCCGCCTGCTGCAACGGCTGTTTGAAATTGAAGTGTATCGCGTGATGGCCTTATTGGCGTTTCCGATAGCGCGCCGGCTTGCGCCGGAGTTGAAGAAAGCCGACCGGCAGCTGTACACGATCACAAACGCCATGGCGCAGCCGGACAGCAATGACGCGGAACTGCTGGATGAACTGACGCACTTGGCGGCCGAAGTCGAAAACCACATATCAAGCAGCCACTTCCGGTTCGGCGCGGCCAATGCCTATTATCAGCTTGTGGAACAGCGCCTTGATGATTTGCGCGAAATCAGAATCCAGGGCATCCAGACCCTGGGCGAGTTCATAAGACGGCGCATGGAACCGGCCATCAAGACCTGCCAGTCGACCGCGAACCGCTTTACGTCAATATCGGAAAGGGTCAGCAATGCCGGGCAACTGCTGCGTACGCGCGTGGACATCATGATTGAGCGACAGAACCAGGATTTGCTGGCTTCAATGGATTTGCGCGCGAAAATGCAGTTGCGCCTGCAGGAGACGGTTGAAGGCATTTCCGTCGTCGCCATTACCTATTACAGCGCCGGCCTGGTCGGCCTCATCGCTAAAGCTGTTTATGCCGCAGGCTGGCCGATCAATCCCGAGCTTACTGTTGGTTTGTCCCTGCCGTTCATCATGGTCGCCGTTATCTTAGCTATCAGGCGCATTCATAGAATGATCAAGACCACGACTACTTAGTCTTCCTTGTGATATTCACCCTCCAGCGCGTCTTTTTCGGCAGGTCTGGCCGGCTGAAAAGGCCCGCCGGCCTGGATCAGATGATTTTCAATCACATATTGCGCTATTTTCCGGCGCAGCTGTGGGATCAGGCAGGCAAAACCCATGATATCGGTGATAAAGCCCGGCGTCAGCAATAAAGCGCCGCCAACCAGCAGTATCGGGCCTTCGATCATCTCATAGGCCGGAAGCGTGCCTTGCGCCAGACTGGCCTGAAACCGTTGCAGTGTCGCCAGGCCCTGCTGCTTTAGCAGCCAGGCCCCCAATACGGCCGTCAGCACCACAAGAAAAATGGTAGGAACAGCACCGATGATGCCGCCCACCTGCAGCAGCAGATAAATTTCTACAAATGGAACGACCACTAAAAACAGCAATGCAATTTGGAAAACTTTCATCTAAACACTCTTGAAATACGATCATTGACCTTACAATATAAGGGCAATGCCGCTTAATTTCTAGGATAATCTCGACATGCCGTCAATCAATGCGCCGTTCGCCGGTCGACGAAGGACAGCCCGTATGCACCGGCTCCTTCTGATGATAATTTCGATGGCTAAAAGCAGGGCTGACTTTATGGCGGCAAAAATCCTCTTGATAGGTTCCATGTATACAATACATACTTTAATTATTAGACCAATATCCCGACTTCAGTAGCGTCACTCGCCGATATGCCGACTTGCCATCAAATAATGCTCTGCACGTGCCCTGACAAAGACACGGCCGAAAAAATCGCCCGCCTGCTGGTAATGGACCAGCTAGCCGCTTGCGTGAACATTTTGCCCGGCATTTTGTCTGTTTATACCTGGCAGGGACAGGTTGAGTCAGCGCAGGAACATCTGCTGCTGATTAAATCGCGCAAGGATCACTATCCATCGCTGGAAAAGGCGATACGCGACAACCATCCCTATGAAATCCCCGAAATCATAGCCGTCCCTGTCGAAGCCGGTTTACCTGAATACCTGAATTGGATTGACTCATGCCTATCTTCAAGCTAATTTTTTTCTGCTTTTTATCGCTGGCCAACCTGCCCGTTCTGGCGTTGGGGAATGACGAGCTTTTGCCGCCCGAGCAGGCCTTCAAGCTATCCGGCAAGGCAACCTCTGCCGATCAGGTTGAAGTTTCGTGGCAGATCGCAGAAGGTTACTACCTGTACCGCGACAAGATGCGTTTCGAATCCAAGACCGAAGCCATCCAGGCAGCCGCGCCAACCTTGCCGGACGGCGAAACCAAGCATGACGAGTTTTTCGGCGAGATGGTCATTTATCGGCACGCCGTGAACATCCCGGTGCCCTTGACCGTATCTAACGGTGCCACATCCCTTCAGCTGCAGGTGCAATATCAGGGTTGCTCGGATAAGGGCGTTTGCTATCCGCCGCAGAAATCCATACTGGACATCGAATTGCCCACGGCAGCGCCCGCAGTTCAGGCCAATCCGATGCAGCAGTTGGTCAAGAGCAACCCCAACATCGCACAGAATTTGTTTCAGGATGAATTACTGCCGCCCGAGCAGGCCTTCCAGTTTCTGGCTTCGGTAAAAGACGCCCAGACACTGCGCGTCGATTGGCGGATCGCGGACGGCTATTACCTTTACCGCGAAAAAATCCAGCTTGAACTGATCGGCGCAGCCGGCACCCAGCTGGGCACTTATGATATCCCCAGGGGCATACCTGAATACGATGAGGCTTTCGGCCAGGTGGAAATATTCCATAACGAACTCGGCTTTGACCTGCCCTTGATCCGCTCAAACCCGTCGGCCCACGGCATTACCCTGCGGGCGAAGTTTCAAGGATGCGCAGACCGCGGCGTTTGCTATCCGCCCATGAACCAGGAAATCAGCCTTGACCTGCCCGTAGCGCTGCAAGATGCCGCCCTCGTCAAGAGCGCTCCGCCGGCCAATTATTCCGCTGCGGCGCCGGTGCTTTCCGAACAGGATCGCATCGTGCAATCGCTGCGTCGGGATACCTTGTCGATGACGCTGCTGAGCTTTTTCGGCTTCGGCCTGCTGCTGGCGTTCACGCCCTGCGTGTTCCCGATGATTCCGATACTGTCGGGCATTATCGTGGGCCACGGCAACCGCATCACGACGACGCGGGCGTTCCTGCTGTCGCTCAGTTACGTTATCGCCTCGGCCGTAACGTATACGGTATTCGGCATTCTGGCGGCGCTGTTCGGCAGCAATCTGCAAGCGGTCTTTCAGCAGCCGTGGATCATTGCTTTGTTCAGCGCCGTGTTCGTACTGTTGTCCCTGTCGATGTTCGGCTTTTACCACCTTGAACTGCCGAAATCCCTACAGGTCAAGCTGCACAACTCCAGCGAGCGGCACCGGGACGGCTCGCTTTGGGGGGCAGCCATCATGGGCGCGCTGTCGTCGCTGGTCGTGGGTCCCTGCGTGGCCGCGCCGTTAGCCGGTGCGTTGATCTATATCGGCCAGACCGGCGACGCCGTGCTGGGCGGCAGTGCCTTGTTCGTCATGGGCCTGGGCATGGGCGTTCCGCTGCTGCTGCTGGGCGCTTCGGCCGGCAAGCTGTTGCCGAAAGCCGGCGCTTGGCTGAATTCCACGAAAGCCGTATTCGGCGTGATCATGCTGGCTGTTGCGGTCTGGATGCTGGAGCGCATTTTGCCGGCGCCGGTCACCATGCTGCTCTGGGCCATGCTCCTGATCATCCCGGCCATTTATTTGAGCGCTATCGACCCATTGCCCGAACTGGCCAGCGGCTGGCGCAAGCTATGGAAGGGGGTCGGTCTGATCATGCTCTCCTATGGCGTGCTGGTTCTGATAGGTTTCAGCATCGGCAACACCAATCCACTGCAGCCATTGCACGGCCTGGGCATGAACACATTGCAAGCGGCTAACCAAGAGGGCATTGCCTTTGAACGCGTGGCCTCGGTCACGGAGCTGGAAGCCAGAATCCGGCAGGCCCAGGCCGGCAATCAACCGGTCATGCTGGATTTTTACGCCGACTGGTGCACCTCATGCAAGGAAATGGAGGCCTACACCTTCACCGATTCGAAGGTGAAACAGGCGCTGGCCAATTTTGTGCTGTTGCAGGCCGATGTCACCCAAAACTCGGAGGACGACAAGGCGCTGCTGGCGAAATTCAACCTGATAGGGCCGCCCGGCGTGCTTTTTTTCGGCGCTGACGGTCAGGAACACGCTTCACTGCGCGTCATCGGTTATCAGGATGCCGAGACTTTTCTTAAGACACTGACACGGATTAAATAATGAGACCCGTCTTTATAATCATCATTGCCGCCCTAGTTGCCTTGGGCGGCGGCATCATCGCCCGGCATTTTCTATCATTGCCCACCGTCCAGCCCAGTCAGACCGCATCGCCTGCGCCCGATTTCAGCTTTCCCGATGTGTCCGGCAAAATCCATCATAGCGCCGAGTGGCAAGGCAAGATCCAGATCATCAATTTCTGGGCGACCTGGTGCCCGCCCTGCATCGAGGAAATCCCGGAATTCATCAGGATGCAGGAACAATACGGCGATAAAGGCGTGCAGTTTATCGGCATTGCCATAGAAGAGCGCGAACCGGTCGCCGACTACCTCAAGTCGATCGCCGTCAACTATCCGATATTGATTGGCGGCATTGACGCCACCGCCCTGTCACAGCAAATGGGCAACGTCATCAGCGCGGTTCCGTTCACGGTAGTCGTCAATCGGGAAGGCCAGATTATTCACCAGCAGCCCGGGCCGTTTTCCAACGAACAGATGCTGAAAATTATTGCGCCGTTAATAAATTAAAGCGTACAGATGACGCCAACTTGCAGCTTCCGTTTTCAGAATAAAAATAACCGATCATGAAAGTAATAGCGGCAAAATCTACGCTTTTTGTCGCTAATTGTTCCGAAAAATAGAATACCTAGACAAACCCCTGCAAATTGGGCAAAATTAGCGGTTCTTAATGCCCTTTTAACCTGACTGAAACAATACTTTAATGGCGAACATCACCGTATTAAATGGCCCCAATTTGAACTTATTGGGCGTACGAGAACCCGGCCATTACGGAAACAAAACGCTCACCGACATCCGGAATTCGCTTGAAGAGGCGGCGGCCGGCCTGGGGCATCAACTTAGCTTTCATCAGAACAATGCCGAACATGAAATCGTGGAATTGATTCATCAAGCCTATGCAACCCATGTCGATTTCATCATTATCAATCCGGCAGCCTTTACGCATACCAGCGTCGCCATTCGCGATGCGCTGCTGGCGACCAAGATCCCGTTTATAGAAGTGCATCTATCCAATGTTCACGCACGGGAACCTTTTAGAAGACATTCCTATTTCTCAGACGTTGCCAAGGGCGTGATCTGTGGACTGGGAGCAACTGGGTACGAACTGGCCTTAACAGCCGCTCATCAAATACTAGCCGAGAGACTATAAAGTAATGGATATTAGAAAAATAAAAAAACTTATCGAGATCATTGAAGAATCCGAAATTGCTGAACTGGAAATCAAAGAAGGGGAAGAATGGATTCGCATCAACCGCTACGCCTCCGCGCCTGCGCCGGTAGCGTATGCAGCACCTGCCGTTGCAGCCGCACAGGCGCCGGCTGCAGTTCCCGCCGCGGCGCCGGCTGAAGAAAAAGTTACCGGCCATGTTGTCAAATCGCCTATGGTCGGCACCTTTTATCGGGCCGCCTCGCCCGGCTCAAAGCCTTTTACCGATGTCGGCCAGTCCGTACAGCTCGGTGATACGCTCTGCATCATTGAGGCGATGAAAATCCTGAACCAGATCGAAGCCGATAAAAGCGGCACCGTCACAAAAATCCTGGTTGAAAACGCCCAACCTGTCGAATATGGCCAACCTTTATTCATCATTGAATAATACAAAAAAGTGGGAAACTCATGTTCGATAAAATAGTGATCGCCAATCGCGGCGAAATCGCACTGCGCATTCTACGCGCGTGCAGAGAATTAGGCGTTAAGGTGGTAGCCGTCCATTCCGAGGCGGACCGCAATTTAAAGCACGTGCGTCTGGCCGATGAATCCGTCTGCATTGGCCCTGCCGCTTCCGTGGACAGCTACTTGAACATCCCGGCCATCATCAGCGCTGCCGAAGTGACCGATGCCGAAGCCATTCATCCGGGCTACGGTTTTCTGGCCGAAAATGCCGATTTTTCTGAAAAAGTAAAACAGAGCGGCTTTGTTTTCATCGGCCCCAATGCCGACACCATCCGCCTGATGGGCGACAAGATTTCCGCCAAGAAAGCCATGCAGAAGGCTGGCATTCCCTGCGTTCCCGGCAATGGCGACCCGCTGACCGATGATCCCAAGAAAAATCTGAAGCTGGCTCAGGAAATCGGCTATCCGGTCATCATCAAGGCAGCCGGCGGCGGTGGCGGCCGCGGCATGCGCACTGTACATACCGAAGCGGCCCTGTTGAACGCGATCGCCATGACCAAAGCCGAAGCTGCAACCGCCTTCGGCAATTCAACCGTGTACATGGAAAAATTTCTCGAGGACCCTCGTCACATCGAGTTCCAGGTCATGGCCGACTCGCACGGCAATGCCATTCACCTGGGCGAGCGCGACTGCTCCATGCAGCGCCGCCACCAGAAAGTCGTTGAAGAGGCGCCAGCCCCCGGCATTACCGAGGAACAGCGCAAATTCATCGGCGAGCGCTGCGCAAAAGCCTGCGTCGATATCGGCTATCTGGGCGCCGGCACCTTCGAATTCCTGTATGAGAAAGGCGAGTTTTATTTCATCGAAATGAACACGCGCGTGCAGGTCGAACATCCGGTCACCGAAATGGTCACAGGCTTCGATATCGTCAAGGAACAACTGCGCATCGCTGCCGGTGAAAAACTGTCGATCACGCAGGATCAGGTCAAGCTCCAAGGGCATGCCATCGAGTGCCGCTTGAATGCCGAAGACCCGAAATCCTTCATGCCCAGCCCCGGCACGATCGAGCAGTTCCACATGCCGGGCGGCCCCGGCATCCGGTGTGAAACGCACATTTACAACGGTTATAAAGTGCCGCCGTATTATGACTCCATGATCGGCAAGCTGATCGCGCATGGCGAAGACCGCAAAAGCGCCATCGCACGCATGAATACGGCTTTAAGCGAAATCATCATTGAAGGCATCAAGACCAATATTCCGCTGCAGCACGAAATCATGAATGACAGCGCTTTCCAGACCGGCGGCCAGAATATCCATTATCTGGAAAAGAAGCTGGGCCTTTATTAAGTCCGGCTAAATGACAGGGCGGCCAACCGCCCTGTGTTTTTTTCTCGTTACACAAGTCCGATTTTTTATGGCCTGGCATCAAATCTCCGTTATCACAAGCGAAAACACCGCCCCCCGGCTTGCCGACTTCTTCAGCGATCTCGGCGCAGTTTCTGTCACCTATATGGATGCCGAAGACGAGCCGGTTTACGAACCGGGGATCGGGGAAACGAAAATATGGAGCAATACCCAGGTCATTGCGCTCTATGAACTCGACGCCGACCCGGCATTGATCAAAGATTTGGTCTACCAGCAATTTCCACAGGAACAGCTCCGCGCCTGGCATGTTGAAGAGATCGAAGATCAACCTTGGGAACGCGCCTGGATGGATTATTATCATCCGATGAAGTTTGCCGATAAGCTCTGGGTTTGTCCGACCGGCCAGGAACAGCACGAACCCGGCACAGTCTGCCTGACGCTGGACCCCGGTCTGGCCTTCGGCACCGGCACACATCCGACGACGGCATTATGCCTGGAATGGCTGGCCAGCCACGATTTGGCCGGCAAAACCGTCATCGATTACGGCTGCGGCTCCGGCATACTGGCCGTTGCCGCAATCCTGCTCGGTGCTAGCGAAGCGCATGCTGTCGACATCGATCCGCAGGCTATCACGGCAACCCAGGACAATGCCTTGAAAAACAAGGTCCAGAATCATATCCACAGCTATCTGCCCGAACAGTTTGCGCCTTTTCAGGCTGATGTCGTTCTGGCCAATATTCTGGCTAAACCGCTCATCGACATGGCCGGCCAGATAGCCGGCCTGGTCAGGCCGGGCGGGCAGCTGGTCCTGTCGGGCATTCTGCACGAACAGGCCGAGTCAGTCATGCAGGCGTACCAGCCTTATATCGACTTCGAACCTCCGATACAACAGGAGGACTGGATCCGGCTGCAAGGCATCAAACATTGAAAGCCATGTACACCGTATGCCCTGACTGCCAAAAAGTCCACGCACTGACGCTGGAGCAGTTGCGCAGCGACCGGGGCGTAATGCGCTGCACTAATTGCTCGAGCCTGTTTGATGTACTGGAATTTATCAGCGAGTCAAAGCCAACCGGTATTGCCAAGGGAGAGAAACCGCCGCAACCTCTGCCCTGGGAGCCGGTAAAAACGGCAGGGCGTGCTTATTGGCATGCCGGCCTGATCGCAGGCCTGCTGCTGTTGGCTGCGCAAATCGTATACTTTGAAGGCTATGCCTTCAGCCAGAACCCGGCCTACCGCCCCAATCTGGAGAAAATCTGCGCAAACCTGGGCTGCCGGCTGCCTGTTTACAAAAACCTCGACGACTTCAACGTGCTGCAGGGCTCGTTTGCGCTGCAGCCTGACCACAATTACGCCTTCCATGCCGTTATTACCAATCAGGCAGAATATCCGCAGGCATATCCGACTATCAAACTGACGCTGTTGGATTATAATGAAAAACCTTTCGCGCATAGGGTTTTTTATCCTCGGGATTATTTGCCCGCAGCCAATGGCACAGCGGTTATTGCCCCTGATGCGACGACGGAAATCAGTCTTACCATCGCCGCGCCTGCAACCAAAGTCGGCGGTTATACGTTCAAACTCATATAAGTTATGTCGCACCCGGAAATTTATTTAAAGAAAAACGAAGACAAACGCCTGCGTAAAGGGCATTTGTGGGTTTTCAGCAATGAAATCGACACCAGGCGCTCGCCGCTCGAGCAGTTCTCGCCGGGTGATCTGGTGCAGGTCAAAAGCGAGGACGGCAAGGCGCTGGGCACGGCCTATATCAATCCGCAGGCGCTGATCTGCGCGCGTCTGTTGTCCAGAAAAGCCATCAAATGCGGCGCCAATTTCTTTAAAGAACGCTTGACTACGGCGTTGGCTCTGCGTGAAAAACTTTTCGACAAGCCCTACTATCGGCTGGTTTTCGGCGAAAGTGACGGCCTGCCCGGTTTAGTAATCGACCGTTTCGGCGCTGTTCTGTCGGTCCAGATCACCACAGTCGGCATCGACCGGCGCAAAGAATTTTTGTTTTCGGCGCTGATTGAATTGCTGAACCCTGAAGCGATTGTCCTGAAAAATGACAACAGCCAGCGGCAACTGGAAGGGCTGAGCCTAGAATCAGAAATCGTCTACGGCAAGCTGCCTGAACGGCTGATCATCGAGGAAAACGGCGCGCAGTTTAAAGTCGATATTCTGGACGGCCAGAAAACCGGCTGGTTTTATGACCATCGCTGCAGCCGCGCCTTGCTGGCCGGCATGGCAAAAAGCCGGCGCGTGCTGGATCTGTTTTCCTATACCGGCGCCTGGGGCGTTCCGGCCGCCATGGCCGGCGCCAATGAGGTCACCTGCGTTGACGCTTCGGAAGGCGCGCTGGCGCTGGCCCAGGAAAACGCCCGGCTCAATCAGGTCGATGAGCGCATGCAATTCGTTCGTAGCGATGTGTTTGAATTCCTGAAACAGGCCCGCCAGGACAACCAGCTTTACGACATCGTCGTGCTGGACCCGCCGGCCCTGATCAAGCGCAAAAAAGACTTCAAGCAAGGCTATGAAGCCTACCGCCGGCTGAATCACCTGGCCCTGCAAGTATTGAGCAAAAACGGCATCCTGGTCTCGGCCTCCTGCTCGCACCATCTGAGCCGCGACAATCTGCAGGAGATTCTGCGCTCATCGGGCCGCCATATCGATCGCCACCTGGTCTTTATTGCCGGCGGCGGCCAAGGGCCTGATCATCCGATCGATCCGGCCGCGCCGGAAACGGAGTATTTAAAAACATTCTTTTGTTCGGTATCCTCCAGTTTGTAATGACTGAGGCCTTAGGTATGAGCCATCCAGAAGCTAAAGAATATTGCACCCTTTGCGATCAACCGGTAGAAATTCCGGGCTATATACTGAATACGGCAACAGGCAGACTGCGCTTTTGCTGCGCGGGCTGCCTGAGCCTTTACCAGCTCGTCAATAAAGAAAAACCTACAACAACAACTACCCCCCAGCTTAATAATAAAGAGGATATAAAAAAATGAAAGCTTGTGAATCCTGTGCCGGCCGTGTTGAAATCGGCAAGAATCATAGAAAAGTCCCCGTTCTGCAGCGCGGCATCGGCATGATTTTAATCTATCTGCCTATTTTGACTTTTCCGTTTGTCTTTATAAGCGCTTATCTGACTTACTATCATTTGCGCATGGTCGGCGGTAAAAACATCAAAACCTATTCCGACTTCATTCCTGATCGCGCCAGCCACCGCTACGACCTGAAAAGCCAGATCACGATGAACCCCACTTTTAAAACCAGCATGGCGCAATCCAAACTGTTCTGGATTCTGAACTGCACCTGGTACTGTCCTTACAGCGTAGCGCTGTTCGAATGGCATGCCTATATGGTCAAGATCGTCGAGAACTGGTGGTGTCCGTTCACCCATGAGAAAAAAGAAGGTTATAAAAACGCCATGATCGATAAATCATTCTGGCATTTATATCCGGAAGATACGTGCAAACTCGAAAAAGAAGACCGCGACAACCCGATCTGGAATGATGAGGCCGATTTAAAGCCCAAAGGCGTGCCCTCGAAGGAAAAGGAAAAACACGAAGATCCGGTCTTGGACGAAGCGGCCAATTAACTCCGTCATTAAGTAACTGATGTTACGCAGTAAGTTGAATTCAAATCAGTTTAGCAAAGTATCGCTAACGCGACGGTTTTATTTAATCGGGTTTACCGCGCCCGAAGGCGAGTTACTTGCTTTTAACAGACTGAGTAGGCTGGGCTGAAGCTTTAGCGGAAACCCGGCATGGGCGGCCGAAATGCTGGGTTTATCAACTCAGCCTACCGCCGCTAAAAGCTGCGGTGCTCGGCGCGGCAAACAAGATGAAATCATCTGTGCGTAACATCAGTAAAGTAAGTTTTTACCCCAAAGGGCCCGAAGCCTAGGTTTTCTTCGAGCCCTTTCCATAAAATCGGCTTCCCGACTATGAGTTTTTGTTAAAAAAGCTCATAGACATGCTCACCTAATCACTTTTTTAGGTTATGATAGGCGCCCTTTTTTCGTACATGTAACACCCCTCATGCAAATCGGCCTTTATCAACTTGCCAACAAATTGATACTCGCACCCATGGCCGGCGTCAGTGATCGTCCGTTCAGGGAGTTATGCCGCCAGCACGGCGCCGCACTGACCGTATCAGAAATGGTCCCCTCAAACCCGGCGTTAAGACTGCACAAAAGAACCCTGCTGAAAACCGACCATAGCGGCGATACAGGCCTGCGCGCGGTGCAGATTTTGGGCACCGATCCCAAACAAATGGCCGAGGCCGCAAAAATCAACGTCGAGCGCGGCGCCCAGATCATTGACATCAACATGGGCTGCCCGGCGAAAAAAGTCTGCTCGGTGGCGGCAGGCTCGGCCCTGCTGCGCGATGAAGCGCTGGTCAAGCGAATCCTGGACGCCGTCGTCGACGCGGTCGAGGTGCCGGTCACGCTGAAAATCCGCACAGGTTGGGATATATTCAACCGCAATGCGGTCGAAATCGGGAAAATAGCGGAAAATGCCGGCGTTTCAGCTTTAACCGTGCACGGGCGAACCCGGGCCTGTAAATTCAACGGCCAGGCCGAATATGAGACTATCAAAAAAGTTAAGCAATCGGTCGGCATTCCGGTCATCGCCAACGGCGATATCGATACGCCAGAAAAGGCCGCGTTCGTGCTGAATTCAACCGGTGCCGACGGCCTGATGATCGGCCGGGCCGCTCAAGGCAACCCGTGGTTGTTCAGCCAGATCAATTATTTTCTTGATCATGGAAAAAATCTTGAAAAACCGACGGTTGCCGACATACAAAGTACAATGCTGAGTCATCTGGAACAACTGTACGGCTTCTACGGAAATGTAAGCGGTGTTAGAATAGCGCGGAAACACATCGGTTGGTACTTCAAGCAGCTCGGAACGGTACATCCGTCCATACAAGACAAGATCAATCAAGCTCAAGTGCCATCGCAACAATTAGCGCTGATTAATTCGGCTTTTAATCTTTTAACTATCGATCATGCTGCATAATATGAAAGCATCTCAAAAAAGCGCTGAAATTATTGATTTGGATAGCTCAAAAAACGCCTCTATCCCTTTGTCCGCCTACGTCAAAAAAACGGTAGAGATCTATTTGTCGCAATTAAACGGCCATGACGCTGTCGGCCTGCACGCGATGGTCATCAGCGAAGTCGAACGGCCTTTACTGGAAGCAGCGCTCGAGCATGCCGGCTACAACCAGACCAAAGCCGCCAAGGCCCTGGGCCTAAGCCGCAGCACCTTGCGCAAAAAACTGGACCAATACGGACTATCCTAAAGCCGCGCTGCCCGGCTAACCTCATTTATCTAATCTACTCTTGCATCAGAGGTCTGCATGAACAAAAAAATCACCCGCGCTTTAGTCAGCGTTTCGGATAAAGCCGGCATCGTCGATTTTTGCCGGGAACTGAGCCAGTTGGGCATAGAAATCCTGTCCACCGGCGGCACGGCCAAAACCCTGGCCGACAACCAGATTCCCGCTACGGAAGTCTCCGATTACACCGGCTTTCCGGAAATGATGGACGGCCGCGTCAAAACCCTGCACCCGAAAGTGCATGGTGGCATTTTGGGCCGTCGCGGCGTAGACGATGCGGTCATGGCCGAGAACGGCATCAAGCCGATCGACATGGTGATCGTCAACCTGTATCCGTTCGAGCAGACTATCGCCAGGCCGGACTGCGACTTTGAAACCGCGATCGAAAACATCGATATCGGCGGTCCGACCATGATCCGCGCGGCCGCCAAGAATCATGCCGACGTTGCGGTCGTCGTCAACCCGGCCGATTATGCAGGCATCCTTGCCGAACTGAAAAACAGCGGCAGCAGCCTGTCGGCCAAGACCCGCTTCAATTTGGCGCTAAAAAGCTTCGAGCATACCGCCCGCTACGACACGGCCATCTCAGCCTATCTAGGCTGCCTGAACGGCGAGCGCTTTCCGGACACGCTGAACCTGCAGTTTTACAAGAGCCAGGCCATGCGCTACGGCGAAAACCCGCATCAGCAGGCCGCTTTCTACCGTGAAAAAGCGCCCGCTTCGGGCACCATCGCCGCCGCGAAGCAGCTGCAGGGCAAGGAACTGTCCTACAACAACATTGCCGATGCCGATGCGGCGCTCGAATGCGTCAAGTCATTCACCGACAAGCCGGCCTGCGTGATCGTCAAGCATGCCAACCCTTGCGGCGTCGCCGAAGCCGATACGCTGCTGGCCGCCTATGAGCTCGCCTATGCCACCGATCCGACCTCGGCCTACGGCGGCATTATCGCGTTTAACCGCGAACTCGATAAGCAAACCGCCGCTGAAATCATCGGCCGCCAGTTCGTCGAAGTCATCATCGCGCCATCTATCAGCGCTGATGCCCAGACGGTATTGGCTGCGAAACAAAACGTGCGCGCCCTGGAATGCGGCAACTTGACCGGCGCAGACGAAACTGCGCTGGATTTCAAACGCGTGGCCGGAGGCCTCTTGGTCCAGGACAAGGATTTCGGCAAGATCACCGCCGCCGACCTGAAAGTCGTCAGCAAGCGCGCGCCGACGGAACAGGAACTGGCCGACCTGCTGTTCGCCTGGAAAGTCGCCAAATTCGTCAAATCCAACGCCATCGTCTACTGCAAGAACGGCCGCACGATCGGCGTAGGCGCAGGACAGATGAGCCGCGTCTATTCGGCCCGCATCGCCGGCATCAAGGCCGCTGACGAAGGGCTGGTCGTGTCCGGCTCGGTCATGGCCTCCGATGCCTTCTTCCCGTTCCGCGACACTGTCGATGCGGCCGCCGAAGCCGGCATCACCGCCATCATCCACCCGGGCGGCTCAATGCGCGACGGGGAAGTCATCGAGGCGGCCGATGAACACAACATCGCCATGGTCTTTACCGGCATGCGGCATTTCAGGCATTAATTAAGAGACATACGGTGGGGGCGGCTTCAGCCGCCCTTTAGAACACCGGCGACTGAAGTCGCCCCACAAAACATACGAGAATCACCATGAAGATACTGATTGTCGGCAGCGGCGGCCGTGAACACGCGCTGGCCTGGAAAGCCAAACAGTCGACCAAAGTCGAGCAAGTTTTTGTCGCGCCGGGCAATGCCGGCACAGCACTGGAACCGGGCATTGAGAACATAGCGATCGCCGTCGACGATATTGCCGCCCTGCTTGATTTCGCCCAAAAAGAAGCGGTCGGGCTGACCATTATCGGACCTGAAGTGCCGCTCGTGGCCGGCATCGTCGACTGTTTTCAGGAAGCCGGCCTGAAATGCTTCGGCCCTACGGCCAAGGCCGCGCAACTGGAAGGCTCCAAATCGTTCTGTAAGGATTTCATGGCCCGTCACCGCATCCCGACGGCCGAGTACCAGACCTTTACCGATAAGGCGCAGGCGCTGGCCTACATTCAGGAAAAAGGCGCGCCCATTGTTGTCAAGGCCGACGGTCTGGCCGCCGGCAAGGGCGTTATCGTTGCCCAGACGGTTGAGGAAGCGAATGCAGCCGTTGAAGACATGCTGTCCGGCAATGTCTTCGGCGAGGCCGGCCACCGCGTTGTCATAGAGGAGTTTCTGGCCGGCGAAGAAGCCAGCTTCATCGTGATCGCCGACGGCGAGCACGCTCTGCCGATGGCGACCTCTCAGGACCACAAAGCCCGGGACGACGGCGACAAAGGTCCCAATACCGGCGGCATGGGCGCTTATTCGCCAGCCCCTGTCGTAACGCCCGAGATTCATGCGCGCGTCATGCGCGAAGTCATCGAGCCGACTTTGAAAGGCATGACGGCCGATGGGCAGCCTTATACCGGATTCCTGTATGCCGGCCTGATGATTGGCCATGATGGCTCCGTTAAAGTACTGGAATACAACTGCCGTTTCGGCGATCCTGAAACGCAGCCAATCATGATGCGCCTGAAAAGCGATCTGGTAGAGTTGTGTGAAGCCGCATTGGCTGGCGAACTGGAGAAAATGGAGACGGACTGGGACGAACGCGCGGCGCTGGGCGTTGTGCTGGCGGCCGGTGGCTACCCCGACGCCTACCACAAAGGCGACGTGATTTCGGGCCTGCCCGCTCAGGAAAGCGAAGACCGCAAGGTGTTCCATGCCGGCACGCAACAGGTTGATGGCAAGATCGTCACGGCCGGCGGCCGCGTATTGTGCGCCTGCGCCCTGGGCCGCGATATTCAGGAAGCGCAGAGCAACGCTTACGAATTAACTCGCGGTATCGATTGGGATAACGTTTACTACCGTACCGATATTGGTTTCAAGGCAATAAAATAGCGTTATTTCGAAGTAGGGTACGCACTGCGTACCCTACAAAGCTTGTGTAATGAGCCTGTGGGGGCGACTTTAGTCGCCCTTTTGCTACCTGGGCGACTAAAGTCGCCCCCACATATTTTTAGACGATAATCCTGCGGAACGTCAGATTGATCCGCTCCTTCTTCACTTGCTTCGTTTTCGGCAGCGCATGCAGCCAGTAATGCTGCATCGCGCCCGCCATCAGCAGCAGGTCGCCGTGGCCCAGCATGATATCCAGCGAAGCCTCGCGCTTTTTCTTATGATGCAGTTTGAACAATCGCTCATCGCCCAAGCTTAACGAAGCAATGACCGGATTGGCCCCCAACTCCTTTTCATTATCGGCATGACAGCCCATCGAATCCCGGCCGTCGCGGTACAGATTGGCCAGAACGCTATTGAAGCGCAACCGACATTGCCGCTCCACTTTTTCCCTGATAACCTGCAGTTCGGTCGTCCAGGGCAACGGCGCATGGTCGACGCCCGAATAACGGTAATGCGCATCGGCATCGCCGTACCAGCACATTAGGCGCGGCACTTTGACCCACTTGCCGAAAATGAAGATGTCCTCTTCCTGCCAGGTCAATTTTTCCATCAATATAGTGAATAACCGATCGGACTCGGGCGGCCGGTAAAACTGCCGGATCAGATACAGCTCGCCGTCGAACGGCAGCAGATTGCCGCCGAAGCCGACAGCATTATCGCGCAATGCATCGGCTTCGGTATCCATCGCTCAGCTGTCGAGGAAAAAGCGCTTCATGACGCGGATCATGGCGTCATGGTCGAATACGCCGGCGCTCTCCCTGATGCTGTGCATGGCCCACATCGGATTGCCGACATCGACCGTGCGAATGCCCAGCCACGCTGATGTCATAGGAGCTATCGTGCTGCCGCAGGGCAGATCGGTCCGATGCGAATATTTCTGATACGGGACGCCGGCCTGCTCGCACCAGCCTGCGAACATCGCCTCCGAAACACTCTCGGTACTGTAGCGCTGATTGGCGTTGACCTTGATCACCGGCCCCTTGTTGACTATGACTTTATGGTCAGGTTCATAGGCGTTCGGGAAATTGGGCTGATAGGCATGCGCCATGTCGGCGCTGACCATGAAACTGCGTGCCAGCGCCCGCTGATAATCATCCCGGTCGGCGGCCGCGGCGATGCGTTGCAGCACATCGGGCAGGAAACTGCCGTCGGCGCCTTTGTGGCTTTCGCTGCCGATTTCCTCGTGATCGAAGAATGCGCAGACCAACGTGCTGTCGGCCTGCAACACAGCCTCATCAAGCAGGGCCGACAAACCGGCATGGCACGATGCCAGATTGTCGAGCTGGCTGTCGGCGTAAAACTCCTGCTGTGCGCCCCAGATTACGCCTTTCTGCGTATCGTAGACATTCAGGTCCCAGGACAGGATGCGCCCGGCTTCGATGTTTGCGGCCTGCGCCAGCAGCGACAGGAAAAACGGCTGCGGCAGCTGCTCCTGCGCGATGGCCGATAGGATCAGCGGCAACTCCAGCTGTTTGTGCAGCTTCAAGCCTTCCTCGTTGACACCGCGATTCATATGGATGGCCAGATTAGGCAGGCGCAGCAAGGCCTGATCGAATTTAACCAGCCGGCTTGCAATCCGGCCCTGATCGTCCTTATAGCCGATGCGGCCAGCCAGGCTCAAATCCCGATCGGTAAAAGTCGCCAATATCGGCCCGCCATAGACTTCGACGCCCAGCCTGACCAGACCATCGACCCAGCCGGCCGCATTGGGCTTGATCCGCAGGCCCGGCGAGTCGGTATGGGCGCCGATGATTTTAAAACCCGTCTCAACCAGCGGCTTTTGCCCGTGCACGAACGCGATGATGGACGAATCGCCGCGCACGACGTAATAGCGCCCGCCGGGCTTCAGCGCCCATTTTTCGGTTTCGTCAAGCTTCGAAAAGCCGGTTGCATCCAATCGGCCGACCATGCTATTGACAGCATGCCAGGGGCTGGGGCTGGCATCGATGAAATCCAGCAAGTCTTGAACCTGTATCTGAGCGCTCATGATCGTTCTTTCAAGTCTAATGCTGCGGAATTGATGCAGTAGCGCAGGCCGGTCGGCGGCGGGCCGTCTTCGAACACATGGCCCAGATGCGCATCGCAGGCTTTACAGGTTATTTCAACTCGGCGCATGCCGTGGCTGGAATCGGTATGGCGAGCCACGCTGTCTTCGGAGATGACATCCCAGAAGCTCGGCCAGCCCGAGCCTGAATTGTATTTGGTTTCGGAGTCGAACAGAGGATTGCCGCAGCACACGCAATGATAGATGCCGTCTTTCTTACAATCGGTATATTTACCGGTAAAAGGCGGCTCGGTGGCTTTATGACGGCAGATATTGAATTGTTCGGGCGTCAGTTTTTCACGCCATTGTTCTTCATTCATAATGTTGTCAGCCATGCATCAGTTGGTAAAACTGCTCATTGTACGCTTTCAAAACAGCATCGCCAAAGCAGACTAAATAGACTTTTTGCAGGTAGGGATTGGCTTTCAGGCATTCGTCGATGGTCCTGATCGCAATTTGCGCCGCCTGCTGCAGCGGAAAACCGTATACGCCGCAGGAAATAGCCGGGAAGGCAATCGATTCAAGTTGATAGACCTTGGCCAGCACCATGCATTCCCGGTAACAGGAGGCCAGCAGGGCCGGCTCATTATGCTTGCCATCGGACCAGATCGGCCCTACGGTATGGATTACATGGCGCGCGGGCAGATTATAGCCCTTGGTGATTTTTGCCTGCCCCGTCTCACAGCCGCCCAGAGTTCTGCATTCGGCCAGCAATTCAGGTCCTGCTGCCCTGTGGATCGCGCCATCGACGCCGCCTCCGCCCAACAGCGAAGGGTTGGCGGCATTGACGACCGCATCAACGTCCAGCTTTGTGATATCAGACTCAATAATCTCAATTTTTGCCATAATCGTGCCTTATTTACGTGCTTAGAACCCGATTTATCCTATTTAGGCCTATGATACAATGTCGAGTTTCAAAAATTTTAACGGAAGGCCGGAACTTGCGTGCGCCCGATTTCCCATCAACTAAAACCGACCCGAAAGGTCCGCGAATTGAACCCCAAAAGGTTAAAGCATGGCACAAAACAACAACCCTAAGCCGTTAGGCATCACCGAAGTCGTCCTGCGCGACGCCCACCAATCGCTGC
>NZ_JADMKV010000110.1 GCF_015476545.1 Methylobacter sp. BlB1
TTTACGACAAAATCGCTTGGTAGTTAAAGTACGACAAAGTCCCTTGGTGTTAACATCCAAAAGTGGCAAAATTTCAATGCCGATTGACAACTGGCACTGAGACGCAGTCGTAAAACTTCTCTGATTTTTCGCATGGCAATTCTTTTGGCTGACATATCCTTCCAAAAATAGGAACAGGAACTAAACATTAAAAAACAATGTGTTAGGAAGAATTCTGGCAATCTGAACAGCCATTCCGGCAGCTTGAACACCGATTCCGGAAAATCTCCAAAAAGTGTTCAGCTTGAAGCCAGAATCGGTGTTCAACTTCAATCAGAATCAGTGTTCAAATTAAATCAGAATAGATGTTCAGGTTGGGCCAGGATGCAGCCTATACAAAGCTTAAGAAAACTAATGCAGTACAATCTAACCATCTATTGGAAATATAGGTAATCCGATGACATATGAATATCAAAAAGTGTGCGATTATGTTTGCACTCTTATTCATAAACGCCAACTCCGTGAAGACATGAAATTGCCTTCTTTAAGAAAAATGGCGGAAAAGTTTGATCTTTCGATTCCAACCATTCATCGCGCATACTGCCAATTAGAAAAGCAAGGCATTGTTCGATCTAAGCCAAGATCAGGTTTTTATATAGCAAAGCCAGCCGAGAAATTAACTTATGAATCGAGTAGTAGCTTATTAGAAATGGTCTATGTAAACTCACGCAAACCTGGGGTAATTCCTCTTACAATAGATTCACCATCCTGTTTATTATCGTTTGACCGCAAATTACGTGCAGAAGAGCTGCAATTATCCAATATCACTTTTAATTCACCGCTTAAGCAGGGCATATTGTATGGAGATAGCGATCTACGTGCAGCAGTGGCTCATAGATATACGAGTGATTTAGATAACTCGTGGGACCCAAGTGATGTATTTATTACCGATAGTTACCATTCTTCGCTGCTAGCTGCCGCAAAGGTTTACAGTCAAAGGAGGGGATCTGCAATTGTAGAATCACCGTGTTCCTGGGCTATCATCAAGGCCTTGGAAACGTTGAATCTGAATATTCTTGAACTTCCGGTAATACCAGGTTCCGGCTTGAATCTCACGTATTTAATAAGCTTGCTAAGCAACACAAATATTGCTTTTGCCATCCTTTCTTCGCATATAAATTCTCCAACCGGAACGGCTATACCAGTTGAACAAAAGTATAAAGTCGCATGCTTGTTTACTCAAGCTGGCATCCCAATCATCGAGAATGACATTTACGGTGATCTATATTTTGGAGATGAGCAACCACTGTATTATCGAGACATCATTGATCCCGAGCAGTTAATTATATGTAGTAGTTTTGACAAAATAATTGGACCACCAGCTTCTTTCGGTATGATTCTATGCAAAAACGGCAACGATATACTCCGTAAGATATTGCTTTCCCATACCAATAAAATATCAAGTCCAACCCGTCAAAAAGCGATTGGAAATTTGATATCAAATGGCCAAGTAATGCGTAATATTTATAACTTGCGAAATTTGCTAAAGGCTAAAATGCTGAAAATGCATGATCTCTTGCAAAAGTATTTACCATTAGGATGCAGTTATCATTTGCCGCAGGGCGGCGCTGTATTTTGGGTAAAACTACCGGAAGAGGTCGATTCGTCAGTATTATTAGAACGCCTTATGAAAAAAGGAATTGTTGTGGCACCAGGACACCTTTTCTCATCTACCATTCGTTATGCCAATTACATTAGGATCAGCTATGCTACTGATTGGACGATGGATATCGAAAAAAGTATTAATTGCCTTGCTGAAGACATCAAAGTGCTCATAAAAAAGCCTTCTCGATCGGTGATTGAATATTCTCCGGCTTAATATTAAAAACAAATTTCTAAAGCAGAAGAATCAGATATTTAAGGTTTGAGAATTTCCGTTTTTGAGAGTTTACGGCGGAATGAACGAAATCCTAATACTCGATTACCAAAAATTATGATCAGCAGACCAGCCATAACCAATGCACAGCCCTGCCATTGTTGAACAGTCAGCTGTTCACCAAGCACTAAAGATGCTGTCAGTAATCCAAAGATCGGCACAAGCAATGAAAATGGTGCAATATGTCCTGCTGGATAACGGGAAAGCAAACTGCTCCATATACCGAAGCCTAATAATGTCGCACCAAAGGCCAGATACGCTATTGAACCAAATGAAAAGATATTGAAGTTTTGTAAAGAATCAATGATCGTTTCACTGCCTTCCAAACTTAATGAAAGAAGGAGAAACGGGATAGGCGGCACAAGACTTGACCATATTATGAATCTGAACATGTTGAATTGCTTGCCGTGAGTATTTGCTTGTTTCCAAGCGCTTCTTACTAAAATATTAGATAAACCCCAAAACGCTGCCCCGCATAATGTCAGAGTAAATCCAATCATATGCGTTTCACCAAGTGTTTTGTACAGCGCTGGGTCAACACGAGAACAGCCAATAACTATAAGTCCGCTGCTAGCGATAATAAGCCCAAACAATTGACTTATAAACCAACGTTCATGAAGAAAAAGGCTCGCAAAAAGTAGTGTAAAGATTGCCTGCGACTGAAGTACAACCGATGCTAGCCCTGCTGGCATCCCTTGTTCAATTGCATAAAAGAGAAATCCAAATTGACCTACTCCGGCAGTCAGTCCATAAGCTATTATCCATCTGAGTGGAACGGCTGGAGGTGATATGATAAGAACAGCTGGAAAAGCCACCAGCAAGAAACGAAAACACCCCAAAAGCATAGGTGGCATCCCGTTCAGTCCTAATTTAATTACAGTGAAATTAACCCCCCAAACAATGACAACTGTTAGGGCCAGAAAAAGGTCACGTAGTGAAATCATTAGATATTATTCTCGGTTATTTTTAGGCTCTGTCTTACTCAGCAAGTCATGCCATCATATTTATTGGCCACATAATTCAACAGATTCAGTAACTCTGAGGATGACACATCATTTTGCCGACGCCTTAAATACCGCAAATTAGGCGGCAATGGGACAGATCCACTTCTGGCCCAGCGTAACGCACCATCCGGATCGATGTAAGCGGACGTGCGACCCGCATTATCCATATGTAGACAATATGGAATATCGAGTAGTCCTTTATTGAAGGCCAGCAATAGGCATTTCCCAATATCGGCATTCAGACTTAGGACTTCGTCAATCAAGGTCTGAGCTTCCAGGAATATCTCGTCTCGATAAGCTGCTTCTTGTGAAGAAAGTATTCTTATTGAATGAATGTTATTGGCCGTTGTTGATGCCAGACGAAGCGAATATATATTGTCATCCACACTTGGAATTTGCCGTGCTTCCTGCGGAGTTTTTACAATCATACGCTCACATGCAGTTTCCTTTCCGAGCTGAGCACTATCTTGGATTAGTGAGGTGGCCCCTTCGAATGAAGAGGGGAAAACTCCCATATAGGTGTATAACACTACATGCCAATCTAAGTCACTGAGATATTGTCCGGCCAGTTCTCGCAACGCTGCGATCGCTCCACGATCCTGCATTAGCGATGTACCCTGCGCATAACTAATTGAGACGCTATGAACACCATGTTGATGGAAGAATAAACATTCGAGTAAAGCTATAGCAATTAAAATTGAGGGTGGGCATAACTGTCCCAGTAGGCAACCGCCAAAACTTTCAATATGAGCGCACTCACTACCATCACCTAAAATATGGCAACTTTCGGCCCATGCCTGAATTGCTTTAGATAAGGGTATTTTGCTGTAGGGGAGACAGTACGATACAGGACCGCCTTCGCTCGCATCAAGCCCGATTTCTACGAGCCTCCTAAAAACATTCTGGGGGAGTGCTGTACCATGCCTAACTTGCACTGGAAAATTAGGTCCGAACAGACCTTCTAACATATTACGTGTAGCAGTTACTGAATGGGTGACGATAGGGTAACCATTAAGTTTTTCCCCCTTATCAAGACACACTTGTGGTGTTCGATAATCACCAACCCTAGTGTAACTGTCGAGTGTCAAGGTGCCTATAACAGGAAACTCTAATTTCGCTACGGCGGATAGACCTAGACGCATATCTATGACGGTTCCAAATCCCATCCGAGGTTGAACGACTAAAAGCCCAGCATCCCTGCTGCGGCGGATAAAAGTGCTAAAATGACTATTCACGTTCGTTTTACCGACCCGAAATTAATTCCATGATTTCTTCACCTGATACGGGATCGACTGTCTGGATGCGTTTCTTGTGCGGATCACCCAGACGAACTATGGCGATTAACGAATCATTGCTTTCAAAATCAACAAGACTGTTGCGATAGAGAGCGCGCATCTCACATAATCGAAGGCCGCTGATATTCTCTAGCCACAATTGTAGCTGCAAGCAGCTATCGGGCACCTGCTTATTATCTGCCAGTAGGCTATGTATATTCTTCTCATGGTCTGCATGATCCGGATGATAAACCTGAAGAAAACGTAACAATGATCTACCTTGATCAACAAATGGAGAAAACACCATACACACGAGCTGCTGCTCATTTACGCCATAGGCCTGTTCTGCAAAAGCATTAATTTTGTGGCGCATGTCGCATATCTTCGCTTCATTGTCGTACCGAGAAATGGCTATTTCAATGAGATTTTTAGGCATTTCCTTCTTAATCATCAAGCCATTAGCTAATTCAATATATTCCTCTATTCCTATGTGATAACTGCGCCCCTGTACATACTGCGCTTTTAGTCCCCGCAAATGTGCCATTAATGCAGGGTTTGCACAGTCTGATTCAGTAAAACTGAAAGCTAACTCATCAAATTGAAATCCTAAAAACTCAGTAACGAATTTCCAGTGATCGTCAACTCGGTAACTGACATGCTCATAAATTGAAACGAACGTAGGTATCATGTCTGCTTGTCCGCTATGGACATGTCGTAGTGATACTTCCGTTTCTAATTCAGACCCAAATAACTCCTGGTAATATACTTGAGATACACCGTCCAGCACCTTGAGTAGCCCATGGAATCCTAATGCACGAAATTCTTCAATATTCATCCCGATGTTTTGTGCTAGACGCATGATCCAAGTAAAATAATGTTTTTGCTCTTTAAGAGAGTCACCTGTCACAACTACATCAACGCCACCTCTCCACCAGGCTGATATGCCATAAAAACTTGCTACACTGAGGTTACAACTATTGCAGAATGTGGGGCGGCCATCACCAGCTGTGCGATGGCCGTTCATTAGCATGTTAAGCCTGCTAACTTCAATTGTATGCGGCGGCATTGGCAAATCCCTTTTAAACTGGGATACCTGGTCATGATCGATGACTATTAATTCTGCTGTGATATCACCGATAAGCCCGAGGCGCAGATAAACCCGATCAATATTTTCCATTACTGAGTAAGGCATGCCAGGCTGCCGCATAGTGGCGATGCGCAGAATAAAGGTCCGACCAAGCATGCTCTCAACATACAATTGCACTGTACGCATGAATCCCACGGTATAAGTGCTATCCTTGCCACCACCATAGGCGACCATTATCCGGCGGCGATCGATATTACGATCATGCTCAAACATTTTTACCAATTTGCCAGCTAATAGCCTTACGCTTTCCTGATCCCGTGGCGATAGATAGGCCATCAATTCACGAAAGATCGCTTGACGTTGTTCTTGTACTGATGATTTGGAATTTAATAGTGGCATTTATGCTAATCCTTTAGGGTAATCGGATATCCTTGGTGATTTGGAGTTATAACTTTTGTATGTGCCGCTTAACACGAAACCATTGCTTGCTGCCTGAACTCCTGCAGAAATGAAGTAAAGTCCTCAATTGCTGATTGTCCGACAAAGACCTTGTCATAACCAGCTTTTTGCAGATCATCGCTAATCCATTTGTTATCCTCTTCTGCTGTTGTCAGCTTGCCACCGACTACGAATATAGGACGATATGTTCCGAGCGATTGAACAGCTTTGGTGATAAGTTCGCGGCCCTGGTGAAAACCATGGCCATTGACGCTCGATACAACGACCAGATCGGGCCGGAAACTCTTGATGGCATCAACTGTTTCTCGGGGTGATACACAACATCCAAGGATCTTGGCTAGTCCCCCGTGTTCCTGTATAAAACGCTGTAAGTAGACAAGATTCCACGTATGAGAATCGGATTCTATTGTTGTCAATAAACACTTAAAATGTTGAGCCGGTTGCATAGTTTTACTCCCCCAAAATAATGGTTGTAATTGGCCGATGAAAATGCCATCGTCCAGGTTAATCAAAAGGACGGCTCTTCTCTATGCCCGGTTAGAATAAGAATTTGGTAGCAATGCTGCGATCGAACAACCCGATATCCTTTATTTCGCGCTTACCGCAAATGAATCGCAATAGACGCTCTATACCAATTCCTGCACCTGCAGTACTAGGAATATCACCACGTTTGGCAGCTTCTAAATAATTTTGATAGGGAGCAAGATCCATCTGCAGTTCATTCATCCGATAAATGATCTGCTCATATTCGAATTCACGCTCAGCGCCCGATAGTGCTTCTCCATAACCTTCTGGATATATCAGATCGAAGTTATTATAGTGTTTACGTTTATTTGGAGTTTCTCGATCATAAAACTCTCTTTTGTAATTTGTAATAAAACAAGGAGTAGTTGCTGTGGTGGAAAGTATTTGCTCGAAATTTTCGCCATGTTTCTCGCGTAATTCGTCCGAGCTATAGATTAGAAACTGCTGATCATAATCTGGCAGTTCTCGGCCCAACCGTTCCAATTGATCAGCAGCATGAGTTTTTACTTGGGTAAAAACGTGCACCATCAGTTCGTTGATAAATTTCATCACGTCGTACATCGATGCGCCTTTTATCTCAAAGTCAAATTGAGAAAACTCCAGCAAGTGATTTACGGAACTCTTGATGGTGTTTTTTTCCAGCCGGATGTTTGGAGCAACAATAAAAATTTTGTTTAATCCTTCTGCTCGCAATGCTAACTGTTTGTGAAAAATCATGCTGGCTGTCAATCTCAGTGGCCGATTTTCGTATGCTATTTCTGCTGGATAAACAGCATGATTCAGCGGATCGGTAATTGGAGACATTAAAATCGGCATCAGCTGGTAAAATCCTGCGTCCTGCGTGTAGCATTGAAGTGAACGCAGCACGACATTACGGATATGTGCAATATCGACCACTTCAGGATTTTCGAGATGTTTTACAAATTCATCCAAACCGATTTTATTCGCATCTGAATTTTTAGGTTTAACAAGGTCCGCTACATCACAATTCATTTTAAACATCCTATTTATAAATGGCATTGTTAATTAAGTATAGTATCCAATTCACCGTTCCATTTAAGCATCAAAAG
>NZ_JADMKV010000111.1 GCF_015476545.1 Methylobacter sp. BlB1
GGATAATCATAATAGCGCTCATAATAATCCCGCTCGTAGTAATAAGGCGGCCGCTTGTATCTAGGCACATAGCGATACTGGTCATAGCGTTGAGGCGGTCTGGGATAACCGTAATACTGCCTGTATCCGGGATAACCGTAATAAGGCCTGTAAGGGGGATAAGGTCTGAATCCGGGCCTGTCGCCGGCTTTAAGAAACAGCCCGTCGTCAGGATAGAGGCCCATGCCGGTATCGGCTGTTGCCGCACGGGTAGTCAGGAGGCCGACCAGCAGCGTAAACAACGCTGCCGTCAGGATGGTTGATTTTCTCATAATAACCTCTGCTATGCAGGACGAGATTATCGTAAGGCGTCGGCCTGAAAAGCTTTAATACCAGGGATAATAGTAATAGCCAAACCGACTGTAGGGATAGTAATAATACGGGTAGTAACCCATATAGGGGCCATAATAGACGTCCCGATAGTCCTCTTCCGGCCAGAGATAGATATTGCCGATTTCGACCAGCGGCAACGCCAGCATCTTCTTGCCGACAGCGCGCTCGACTGAGCCCTTGAGAGTGCCGGTTACGGTAATTATCGAGTCTTTTTTATAGATGGCCGGGTCCAGGAAACTCGGGCTACTAACAATGAATCGTCCTTGCGTTTTCTTATCAATGCGTGGGCGTGCCGAACTGTCCAGCGGATAATAGAGAACCTGTATTTCCGTGGCGTCCGTTTCGTTTTCGACTTCGATGATCGTGCCGCCCCAGCGTACGGGAGTACCGCGGTAACGGTCGGGGTTATTAAGCGCTTCTCCGAGATGGACATCCATGGCCGGTGCGTTTTTCAATACAGTCGGCATACTTGAACAGGCGCTCAACAAGATACTTAATAGCAGTAATAAATGTTTCATAATATTCTCCATTCCCTAACCTGGAACTATTAACCGGAAACACATACCCAAGCAAGTAAAACTATTTCAAAAGTTAGGACTTATTTTAATAATTAAAATTCCTTATGCTGAATCCCTGAATAGAGGCAAACTCCATTGCCATCGGCCATTTGATAGCCAAGCTCCAATTCATGGTTTGACCAGTTGACTGCGAGTAGGGACTTGCACATGCCGCTGAACCGGAACGCCTGAGCTGGTTGGCTGATTTTTATTTCTCTGATAGGCCGCAATCCGGCAATGGTTAATTTAAGCGCGACAATATTGAAGGAACCTATGAAAAAATCAACTGCTCACTATCCGGCCGTTCCGCAGCCCATCCCCGTATGGCGCAACATGTAGAAGCCTGGGCAGAACCTTATGCGCTTGAAGTCTCCGGTTCTGAGAGCCGCGCCACTCATGCTGATGCTGTATTTGACTGCTTCCGTGGCAGTTGCCGAGGTGTCGGTCAAAGGCATTAAAGGGCAGGCCAAGGAAAACGTACTGCTTACGCTGTCCCTGGCAAAGGAACGCTGCGATGCGCCGGAGTGGAAAATACGAAACCTCTACGCGCAAGCCGATCAGGAAATCGACGAGGCCTTGCGGGCATTGGGTTATTACCATGCCGCC
This sequence comes from Methylobacter sp. BlB1, assembly GCF_015476545.1. Taxonomy (GTDB): domain Bacteria; phylum Pseudomonadota; class Gammaproteobacteria; order Methylococcales; family Methylomonadaceae; genus Methylobacter. Next base: position 1,536 of record NZ_JADMKV010000111.1, read on the forward strand.
CTCGAAAAGTCGCTGACTTTTGACCGGCAATGCTGGCAGGCTCGCTTTGACATCCAGCCCGGACCGCAGGCTGTCGTCAGCGCGATCGATATCGCGATTAAAGGCGAAGCCCATGACGATCCTGAGTTTCAGAAATTGCGCAACAACTTGCCGCTAAAGATCGGCAGTCCCGTCCATCACGGCCAATATGAAAGCCTGAAGCGGCGCTTTGAAACGCTTGCGCTGGAGCGCGGCTACCTGAATGCGAAATTCACCGAGAGCAAACTGCTGATCGACAAGGCGCGCAACAGCGCCAGGATCGAGCTGCTGTTCGATGCCGGAAAGCGCATGTATTTCGGCGATGTCACTGTCAAACAGGACATTCTGAATCCCGACTTCGTGGAGAAATATATTTCAATAAAAAAAGGCGATTACTACAGCACCGAGCAATTGGCTAAAACACAGAGCGCACTGTCGCAAAGTGACTATTTCGACAGCGTGGAAATCATCCCGGACACCGAAAACATCGAACAGCAGCGCGTGCCGGTTTCGATCACGCTGTCTCCAAATAACCGGCATCTGTACAGTTTCGGCCTGGGATTCGACACCGACATTGGGCCTCTAGGCAATGCGACTTACAAGAACCGCCGCCTGAACCGGCGCGGTCATTTTCTGAACGCCAATCTCGACATCTCGCCGGTACTGTCGATTGCCGATGTCGAATACAGCATTCCGATGAAAGATCCAGTCCATGACGTGCTTAGTTTCGGCGGTGGCTTCAGATACGAAGATACCGACACTTTCAAGTCCAAAAAAGCGGCGCTTTCTGTACGTTACAAGAAAGCGCGGCCCAACGGCTGGAAGCAGACGCTCTATCTTGACTACAGTTATGAGGAATTTGAAACCGAGACTGAATCAGGCGAAGCGTTGTTATTGGTACCCGGCGCCAGCTGGCTGCGCTCGGTGGCCGACAGCATCGTGCGGCCGACCAAGGGCTACAGGGCCGAGTTCGAAGTGAGAGGCAGCTATGAAACTCCGTTTTCCGACGTCAGTTTTCTGCAGGGCATTTTTTCGGGCATCTGGATGCAGCCCCTGCCCGGGGGCGGCAAATTCATCGGCCGGACCAATCTGGGCGCGACACTGGTCGATGATCTGAGTAGACTGCCGACCTCATACCGTTTTTACGCAGGCGGCATCAACAGCATTCGCGGCTATGATTACAAGGAACTGGGACCGAAGGACGGATTCGGCCATGTCAAAGGCGGCGAGTTCCTGACGGCCGTCAGCGCCGAATACGAGCATCCCGTTCTCGATGACTGGGGCGCGGCGGCCTTCGTCGATAGCGGCAATGCCTTCAATGCCGGCGACATCAGCTTCAAGACCGGCGTGGGCCTGGGCATCCGCTGGTATTCGCCGGTCGGTCCTGTGCGCCTCGATTTCGCCGTGCCGTTGAACGAGGCCAATTCCTCGTTTCAGATCCATTTTTCCGCAGGCGCCAGGCTATGAAACAATGGCTGCTGATCGCTTTGCTGATCGTGCTGATGATTCCTGCCGGCCTGTTCGGGCTGGTCAGCAGCGAAGCGGGTAGCAGCTGGTTGCTGCAGCAGGTTTTTTCAAGACTGCCTGCACAGGTGACGGCTGCGAAGATAGAGGGCCGGCTGATCGATCGCCTCGTGCTCAAGGATCTCCATTATCAGAGCGATACCGAAACCGTCGCCGTTAAAAATCTGGCTTTTGCCTGGAGGCCCCGCGAGTTGCTTTCGGGCACCGTCAAAATCATCGACCTGACGCTGAATGGCGTCACCGTGACTATCAGGAAAGCTGAAAAGCCCAAGGACGAGGCGCCGTTCGATTTCGGGGCCGAACTGCGGCTGCCGGTCGAGATTGCGGTTGAAAACCTGCTGCTGACCGATACGCGGCTACAGTCGGGCGAGCAGGTGTACGAACTGGCCAGGCTGCGCCTGGCGGCAGCGACTGAACAGGGGACGCTCAGCGTCAGTCTGCTGGAAGTCAATGCCAAGCCTGTCGTCGCGACCATACAAGGCCAAGTAACGCTGGGCAAGGGTTTTCCTTTCAGCCTGCAGGCCGATTGGCAGGTCAGCACCGAAACCAACGGCGTATGGCAGGGCGCATCCATCGTCCACGGCAACATCGACAGGATTGTGTTCGATAATCGATTATCTACGCCATTCGCCGCCAGCCTGACAGGCAATCTGGAAGATGTGCTCGGCAAGCCGCGTATAAACGCCCGCGGCGACTGGCGCAACCTCAAATGGCCGCTGATGGCCGCCGAACCCCAGCTGAAAAGCGAGCAGGGCACATTCGAGCTGAGCGGTTTGCTCGATGACTACCGGCTAACCGTCAACAGCCGGCTGACGCAGCAGTATCTGCCCGAAAGCAATCTGGCATTCAAGGGCACAGGCAGCCTCGAAGCCATGGCCATCGAAAGACTGGAGCTGAAATCCAAAACCGGCTTGTTTCTGCTGGCGGGCGATGTTTCATGGAAGGAGGCGCCGGCGTTTGACCTGGCAGCCCAGGGTCAGCATTTCAATCCGGCCATTATCATGCCGGAAATGCCCGGCGATCTGACCTTCAGCACACATATCAAAGGCAAACTGGCCGAGCAGGCGCTGCAACTGGAAGCCGATATCAACAAACTGACCGGCAAGCTGCGCGATTATCCGGTGAGCGCCGATGGCAAACTGTTTCTGGCCGGCGATCAGCTGACAGTCGAATCACTGCGCATCAATTCCGGCGTCAACAGGCTGGCCGTGGATGGAAGGCTGGGACAGGAACAGGGCGCTCTGGAAGTTACGATCGATGCGCCCAAGCTGGACACACTGTGGCCGGGCCTGGGCGGCAGTCTGGAAGGCGAAGGGCGTCTCAAGGGCGCATGGCGGCAACCCACGGTTGAATTTCAGGCCCTGGGCAGAGGTCTGCGCTTTGCCGGTTACAGCGCTGCGGAACTGAATGCCGATATCGGTTATCGCCCCGAAGCAACATCGAGACTGAATCTATCCATGACCACCATCAAAAGCGGCACTATCGAGATAAGCCGACTGCGGGTCGAAGGCAGCGGCACGCAGGCCGCTCATAGCCTCAGCGCCGATCTGCGTTCAAACAAAGGCGACCTGTCAGCCGGACTGACGGGCGGTATCAAAAACGGCCGCTGGCAGGGCAGTTTGTCTAAACTTGCGCTGAATGTGCCCAATCAAGGCCGCTGGCAGCTTCAGGAGCCCATGGCGATGACCGTAGCGCCGCGCGAGGCGGGCGTCGATCTGGCTTTCGAGCAGGGCTGTCTGGCCCGGCAGTCCGCTTCCGTCTGTGTGCAAGGCCGCTATCAGGCCAGCGGCGACTTTCAGGCGGAATTGAACGTGTCAGCATTGCCGCTCGCGCTGCTGCAGACTTATCTGACAGAACAGGTAACGCTGAGCGGCATCATCAATGCCGATGCCCAACTGGCGCGGCGCAAAGGCGTACTGGCCGGGCGCTACAGTCTTCAGATGCCGGCCGGAGCGCGAATCCTTTTGCAGGGCAGGGAAGCCGTCACCACCGTTCCTCTGGGCGCCTCGTCCGTGAACGGTGTGATAAATGGCAATGCGGTGTCAGCCGATCTGGATCTGGCCTTGGCCGGCCGGGATTTCGTGCGCGGGCAGTTGCAGGCCGATACCGGCCCGAGCCAGGCTGTCAACGGCCGCATACAGGCCTCAGTGGCCGAGTTTGCGCTCTTCAACGCTTTGGTGCCGGATAAGGTATCCGGCCTTAAAGGCCGATTGCAGGCGGACCTGACACTGTACGGAGCCCTGCAAAAACCGGCAGCGGCAGGCACGGTACGGCTTTCCGGCGGCGCTGTCGATATTCAGGAGCTGGGCCTGAGACTTCGCGATATCAACTTAGAGATCGCGGCTGCCAGGGACAATGCCGAGCGTCTGCGCATACAGGGCGCGGCCAAGTCGGGCACCGGCTCTGTCTATCTGGATGGTTTTGTGCGGCTGCAGCCCGAAGCCGGCTGGCCGGTTGAGCTGACGCTGACAGGCGATGATTTTGAAGTCGCGAAGCTGCCGGAAGCGCAGATAGCCGTATCGCCGGCATTGAAAATAGCTTATGCGAACGGGCAGGGCAAAGTGACGGGCAAACTGGGCGTGCCGACGGCGATCATGAAGCTCAAGCAGTTGCCGGAGCAGGCCGTCAAGGTCAGCGAAGATGAGATTATTGTCGGCGAGGAACCTGTCGAGAAAACAGCACCGGCCGTGCCGGGTTTTGATATCGATGTCGACGTCGAACTGGGCAAGAATGTGAAATTTTCAGGGATGGGGCTAAAGACCGACCTGGCAGGCAAGTTGAAGGTCGTCCAGAGAGCGGGAAAAATGACCATGCACGGCACGGTTGACATGAAGGAGGCCCGCTACGAACAGTACGGGCAGGATTTGACCGTGCGCAAAGGACGCTTTGCCTTCAACGGACCGATCGACAATCCCTGGCTGGACGTTGAAGCCGTCCGTGTTTCCAATGACAAAAAAGTGACGGCGGTGCTCAGCGTGAGCGGATCATCGAAAGCGCCCAGGACCCGCATTTATTCGGAACCGGCGCTGCCGGAAGCGGAAGCACTGGCCTACCTGATCACGGGCCGGCCGCTGAATCAGGCCAGCGAATCGGAAGGCAATATGATAGCCGGCGCAGCGTTATCCTATGGGGCGGGGAAAGTTGCCTGGCTCGCCAACAAGTTCGGAGCCGATCAGTTTGAGGTTAAGGAAGGCAAGACGCTGCAGGATACGTTGCTTGCCGTGGGCCGGCATCTGACGCCGGAGTTTTATATCGGCACCAAGGTCGGCCTGTTCAACAAGCAGGCGGTGCTGGTCTTGAGGCGGATGCTGACAGAGGCGCTCAGCGTGGAAACCGAGGCCGGTACATCGCAAAGAATCAAGCTGAACTATCAGATTGAGACCGATTGACAGAAGAGAAAACCGCTGTTCCATAAAAGCGCTCAATACAAAATAACATGAATAATTAAAACTCAACCGAAACCTCCTCTATAATTTCCCTGATTGGATGACTTTACCGGAATCTGACTTTGTTACTATCTGATGTTGCATATGGGCGGTTTCATCCCGTTTGCCGTGCCGAGCACCGGAGCTTTTAGCGGCAGGCTGGGTTGATAAACCCGGCATTTGGAGTCTCCTTCGTAGGGTACGCATCGCGTACCACTTCAGGGCTTTTCGGCACACCGCAAGTCCGGAAAGGTACGCGATGCGTACCCTACAGTGGATTTCGCCTTGATTTTGGCAGGGCA
>NZ_JADMKV010000112.1:0-5239 GCF_015476545.1 Methylobacter sp. BlB1
GGGCCGGCATAGGCCAGCGCCACGGCGAGCAAGGGTAGACAGACGACGCCTGCCGTTTGCCGGTGCCGGGAAATTGTGCCGCCGGTTTCCAACCGGTCGCTGATTTGTTGCCGAAATCTCATGACATCTCCTACTATTAAATTAAATGAATGATCGCCGCCTGAAAGCAGCCTTGAACCAGTCGCTTTCGCATGCAACAACACCTTAAAAAATTATTAAATAGCGGACTGCGGATTGACTCTATACGGTAGAGGTACAGTATGAAAATCGGGTGAAACCCTGATTTTTATCTAAGGAAGGACCTGATTTTATGAGGTTCAGCCTGAAAAGTAAGTGAACGGGTAGCGGCGGGAAAGCCTATAGCGATGCTTGAGTCATTCAGGAATGACATTACGTCATGGATGCTTATAGTCTGTTGAGAATTTAATGGTTGATCAGGCGATAAGTGGCTGGTGCTTAGGCAAGTCGGGGACAGAAGCGGCTGCTTATCAGCTTCCGCTTCTGTCCTGGAGTAAATGTTGTGGCGGGCGGCGAGAAAGCTTGCCCAACCTTTAACGAGCTTTACTTTAATCTGTCATCAGCGGTCATCAGGCGGGCCGCTAATTTATGATCGGAGAATTTTTCCAGGGCATGGCCGACTTGCAGGCATTCGCCGCCTTGCGCTTCGTAATCCCGGCTGAAGTCATCGATGAATTCCATGACGGTATGATCGATCAGATAGCCGTTTGAAAAATCGAACACCAGCGTTTTGCCGCCTTCAAGCTCGGCCAGCGCCTTTTTTAACGGCAGAAAATTTGAAAACAGCGCCGAGCCCAATAATTTGACGACAATGGTTTGCCGGTCGGGCCGGTGAATTTCAAAATAAATGCGGAACATATTATCCAGCCAGACGCCGCGCATGGCCTGAATCGCCAGCTTGGCGGCTATGCCGAGCGCCACGCCGATCAGCAAATCCGTTGCCAGCACGCCGATAATCGTGATGACGAACAGGAACAGTTGTTCCACGCCGACAGACAGGACATGCTGGAAGGTCTTGGGCGATGCCAGACGATAGCCGGTATAGACCAATAACGCCGCCAGTGTCGCCAGTGGGATGTTATGGATGACATGCGGGAACAGCAGGATAAACGCCAGGAAAATCAGGCCATGGAAGAAATTGGCCCAACCGGTTCGAGCGCCGCTTTCGATATTGGCCGAGCTGCGCACGATCTCGGCGATCATCGGCAGGCCGCCCAGCAAGCCGGCGATCACATTGCCCATGCCGACGGCGGCCAGATCACGGTCGAAATCGCTGGTGCGGTTGTACGGGTCTAGTTTGTCCACGGCGCTGGTGACCAGCAGCGTCTCAAGGCTGGCTATCAGGCAGATGCCTACGACGGCTTCCCAGAATTCAATGGTCATGGCCTTGGAAAAGTCCGGGAAATAGAAGAGGGAGGTAAACTGGTCGGGAATATCGACTAGAAATTGCGGCTGAATCAGATGTTCGTGATTGGCCAGATAGGTTTTGTCCAGAAAGAAAGCATGGATGTGCTCATGCTGCAGGCCGAAAAATTGCCCCAGGCCCATGCCGGTTATCAGCACGACCAGCGGCGCCGGTATTTTCTTTAACGTCGGATGCTTGAGCAGCGGCCAGACGATCAGAATCGCCAGTCCGCTCAGGCCGATAAAGGCGACTGCATGATTGGGGTAGAGCATGCTGTGCGGAATTTGGGCAATAGTCGAAAGAATACTGCCGAATTCCAGGTTGACGCCCAGCAGGACATGGCTTTGCTTGGCGATGATGATCAGGCCGATCGCGGCCAGCATGCCGTGCACGACGGAAGTCGGGAAAAACGAGCTCAACTGTCCGGCCCGATAGACGCCCAGTAGCACTTGCAGGACGCTGGCGATGACGATTGCACCCAGCGTATAGCGGTAACCGGCCATTGCATCGCCTTCTCCCAGCGTCTGCACGGCGCTGTACAGCACCACGATCAAGCCGGCGGCAGGGCCATTGATGGTCAGATGCGAACCATTGATCCGCGATACCAGAAGGCCGCCAACCATGGCGGAGATAATGCCGGCGGCCGGCGGAAAGCCGGAGGCCAGTGAAATGCCCAGGCACAGCGGCAAGGCCAGTAAAAAAACCAGGAAACCGGCCGCCAGATCATGGCGCCAGTTTTCCGTTAAGCCTGCCAAACCGGTTTTAGGTAAACTTGGTTGCATAGGTTTATCCATCAATTTAGTTTTATTATCAAAGAATCGGCTTCCCAGGCATTTGGGACGCCGTAAACTCAAGTCGTTCTGCCATGAATGACGGGCTTGCGGTAGCTTTCGAAACCGATGCGCCTGTTCATCGGGCGGAACGGGCCGGATTATAGCCTATTACCGGTTTTGTCGAATGAATGGATAAGGCGGCAATTGACTATATATTGATTTTTTTGATCTGCATCTTTAGATTATCAGATAACGCCCTATAATAAAGCCGATATGACGGTCAAACAGTGAGGCATTTTATGGCAAACGTGGATTTTTTACATGAGGTTATTAATGACGAAGGCTATGTGGCCGCAAATTCGCTGGCCAAGGTTCTTCATATTACACAACATGACCTTGCCGAGGTGACGGGACTATCGCGCGATTCCGTTTCCAAAAGTACCCGGGTCAAGAGCAAAGCGACACAGGCCCGGCTGCGGGATACCGTCGAAATCATCAATCGTGTAGCGGAATGGTCCGGCGGCGCCGGCCGCGCCTTCGCCTGGTTTCGCTCTCAGCCGCTGCCCTCGTTCGGCGATAAAACGGCCGAGGATCTCGTCAAGGAAGGCCGCGCGGCCGCCGTTAAAGCCTATCTCTCCCGCATTGCCGACGGCGGCTACGCTTGAAGCTCCCCACCAGTCGATTCACCGGCATAGTCTATCGCGCCCATCATCCCATGTGGGCCTACACGCCCCTGTCAGGGGAAGGTGCTAAAAGACATGGCGGGCGCTTCAACCGGCCCGGCAACAGCGCACTTTACACCTCATTAGACCCTACCACCGCCTGGATGGAGGCGCAACAAGGTTTCCCGTTCAAGCCCCAGCCCATGACGCTGGTGGCATACCGGGTTGACTGCGCCGATATCGCCGATCTGAACGACCACAAAATACAGCAGTTCATCAATTGCCCGCTAAACTGCGCTTGGGAGGATCTGGCCTTTCAAAACCTGGAGCCCCCGACCTGGCTGTTGGCCGACCGACTGCAGGCCTGCGGCATTGCCGGCATTCGGGTGCGCAGTTTTGCGCCCGGTTGTTCGGCGGATAACCATAACCTGGTGCTGTGGCAATGGGCGGATCTTGAACCTCATTCGGTGCAGGTCATTGATGATTTGGGGCGTTTGCCGAAGACGCCGGATTCGTGGATGGGTAGCCAGGAAAACAATGGATAAAGGATGGGAGTTATTTTGGATAAAAGCTGGTCAACAATAAAAATTGATTGATGACAGTATTGGAGGATTGTATGAAGGTCTTGAAATCGATTGCACTCGGGTTCTCAACCGTCTTATTTGCGGGTTGTGCTTCCGGCCCCGAGATTCGTGCCCATGACTGGGCCTATGAGGTACAGACAGCGGAATCCCGGGAGGCCCATCTGCGGTTAGCCGAGCATTATGAGGAAGTGGCCCGGATGATGGATGCTGATGCCGAAGAGGAGCGGCGGATGCTGACGCAGTACAAGTCCCGGCCTTATGTTTACGGCAAGCAGATTCTGGATCTCAAGACTCGCGCAGAAGCTATGGTTCGCGATTTTGAAAAGGCTGCGGAAGATAGCCGTAAGATGGCTGAGTATCACCGGCAACTGGCAGCCGCCCAGTCGAAATAGAGCTTGTATGATTTATCGGCCAAAACTATGGGATATGGTCAAGCAGACTCAAGCTATAGCCCGCTCTATAGCGCATCAAAGAGTGTCGCCCTTATAAAAAACATTGCAATCGGCCCAATTGTTTAATGCGGTTCAGAATTTGGAGAAACCATTATGTCTGATAAAAAGCCTCGGCCGATTATTCTGTTCACGAATTTATAGCAGCTCGCTGGAGTCCATGCGCCTTCTCGAACCGACCGGTTACGGAAGATGATCTCAGGTCTCTGTTTGAAGCGGCCCGCTGGACGCTTCCCTCCTATAAATAACCCTTCAGCTATATCATTGCGAGGAGGGACAATTCCGACCCGTTTCAGAAACTTTTGTCCCGCTTGGCCGAGAGAGCCCGATTTGGGCATTATCCGCTCGCTCGTCTTCACAAATGATGCGGAATAACAGCGTTGGTTAATGCCAAATTAAAAAGGACACACGCTAGATACCGCGACGAATATTGATGATGCGCTGGTCATGCAAAAGCGCGGTTATCTATGGTCGGTGAACCGGTAATTCAACCCACAGCATTTGAACGGAAGACAAGTGGCGAGTCTGGTTTTGATTCCAGTGTCACTTTAGAGAGTTTTTCGGAAATGCCAGCCCGAATGGAGGCAGAGAATAGTTATTTTTGCTAAAAACTGTGACGAACATCACAAAATAAATAATTAACGCCTACGTCCATGTTGAGTAGACCAATGAATTCGATTAGTCTTAAGTTAGTCTTAAAATCATATCGATGTTATTAAATTCTGCGGCCTTAAGATGGCGATGACAAAGGGCAGGGAGTGGCCCGAACATAAGGATGCCTCATGAACAAGTGGAAATGACTGAATTTCTACGATAGTTACTTCCTCCTAGAGAGCTTCGTATGGATACTGCCCAATCTTCAACTGCACCGGCAACTAATTTCAGTAAGAAATTAATTATTGTGCGTCAACTTGTGTTTCAGTTGTAGCAGCTGCGTCAAGAATTTGCCAAGTGTTTTGGAAATGCTTCAAAACACTGTAGCAAGTAAACCCCATCCTGATAGGCTCAGAGTGGGTTATGTTAATAATACAAAAAATAGAGATTTAATTATGAAAAGCAAACTGATGAAAACATTAGCGGCGGGTGTTCTTTTAACTGCAACAGGTTTGGCTTCTGCCGAGCCTGTGACTTTAACTGATGCTCAGATGGACAATGTTTCAGCTGGTGCTCTTTTGGGGCTGGACGCATTAGTGGGTAACACTCTTGCCCTGGTAGACGGTCTTCTTGGCTCAGTCGTCGGAGCAGTTGATGCCTTGTTGCCGGCTGTAGATCTGCAATTAGCTACATCTGTCAGTCTGGGGCTTGGTTTACAAGTTTCCTTATAATCCAAGCGATTCCGTTTAGATTA
>NZ_JADMKV010000112.1:5249-6433 GCF_015476545.1 Methylobacter sp. BlB1
GTCTGGGGCTTGGTTTACAAGTTTCCTTATAATCCAAGCGATTCCGTTTAGATTATGATTAGGAGCGCCCTATACTTTCAGAAAGGCATAGGGCGTTCTCAATTTTTTTAGTAGAAAATACTTTTTTAATATTATATATGCCCTGCAATGGAATGATGGGGACCTCTCTCACTTCCTGATGTTATATGCTCACTGCGATTAAAAAGGAAATTATCCTACTAATACTTTAGAGGCAGTTTTTGCGATAATGCGTAACAAAAACAGGGTTATATACCAGTGCTAAGCCTGATTCCGTATCGCTCTTGCAAAAATATATTAACAAATATTAAATTAAATCTTGCTAAATTAAATTGAATTGAATTAAATTAAATCCCACAAAAGATATGTGGGGGTTAATGTCCGGGGATTGGAGAAATGAGAAGTTGCTCACAAAATTAATACTGGATGATGCTTTTCAATTCAGTCATTTTTTTGGTGGGATCTTGTAATTCAATGTCCAGGGTATGCATGGAGATTGCCAAGTATTTGGAAGGTAATTTGAAGCACTACGGTAGAAAAAAGCCCATCCCGATAGGTTCAGGATGGGTTATGTTAATAATACTAAAGTTTTGTGAAACGCATGCCCAGTAATTAAGAAAATGAGAAGTTGATCACAGAATATTCAGTACAGAATAATGCTTTATTATTCAGCCGTTTCTTCCAGTGTGGTTGGCGACTCAATTTCTTGGGCATGTAAGGAATTAGCCAAGTGTTTTGGCAAAATTAAAACACTATGGTAAATGCCTCCCATCCCGATAGGTTCAGGATAGGCTGATAATAATACAAAAATATGCGGAAATTTATGCCCAATAATTGTAAAAATGTGAAACGTATCGCAAAAATAATTCGACGCTGAACAATGTTTTACTAACCGGTCCTTTTTATGGTGTAGCTGTACGGTTCAATTTTTGGGTGCGTAAGGAATTTGCCCAGTGTTTTGGAAAATTAAAACACTACGGTAAATACCCCATTCTGATAGGTTCGGAGTGGGTTATGTGTTAATAATATTAATAATACTAAAGTAGAGATTATTGTTATGAAAAATAAAATGATGAAAGTTTTGGCAGCAGGCATTCTTTTAACTGCAACTGGTTTGGCTTCTGCTGAGCCTGTAGCTTTGACTGATGCTCAGATGGACAATGTTT
>NZ_JADMKV010000113.1 GCF_015476545.1 Methylobacter sp. BlB1
AGTTGATTCAGGAGATCAGGAAGACGGCTGATATGAAAGACAGCAAAATCATCGTAGCGACTGGACTGAAGGCCGCCGACATCATGAAAATGGGCACCTTGCCGGAAGACATCATGATCCTACCCAAGCCCATCCCTTTCCAGACCCTGGAAACCATTCTTTACCAGCAATCCTGTATATTTCTCAAGCAGAGTCTGATGTAGCTGTACTAGAAACGCACCGGATTTCCTCCATCTAATGCCGATATAAAAACGCTAAGCGATAGGTTTTACTTATCAGGCAGATTTGGAGAGGAATCCGACACAGCTATTAAACGAATAGATATAGTTAGAAAACTGCTCCTTCGAGTGAAATCGTCCCGTTTCTCATGAAATAGAACATCTGGATTTTCCATTTGCAATACGGCTGCGGCGATGACTCCTGGCTCATAAACTGGAGCACATAAACCGCAACCGTTTTATTTCAGTATAAACGCGCCTTGAGTAACGGTCTAAGCAGATAATTGAGTACTGTCCGCTTGCCGCTCTGAATATCCACTTCAGCAATCATACCCGGCTTGATCGGCAAGACCTCGTCGCCCTTTTTCAGATAACTGCTCTTAGTCCGAATCAATATCTTATAGAAGGGCTCTTTGCCGCGGATGGTCTCCTCTTCAATGGTGTCTGGACTGATTTGTTCCAGAGTGCCGGAAATATCACCGTACACAGTGTAATCATACGCGGTGATCTTGACTCGTGCCGGCATGCCTGGCACAAGGAAGGCTACATCCCGGGGCTTCACCTTGGCTTCGACCAGGAGCTGCTCATCGATTGGAGTGACCTCCATGATTGGCTCACCAGGCTGAATGACGCCTCCTTTGGTGGTAATCAGGATATCGTTGACTCGCCCTTTGACCGGTGAAACCACCTGGGTACGGCTCAGCTGATCTTTGCGCTGCAACAGATTCTGTTCAAGCTCGCTGAGTTCGGCTTTTTTATTGGCCAGTTCAGTATAAGCCTCTTGAAAATAAGCGTTATTGACTTCAGAAATTTTCCCGTTAAGTGAAGCTATTTCCTTGCTCAAGCGCAATGCCTCCATTTCACTGGCGGCGCGGGAGGCCACTAGCGGTTCAATCACACTCAACTGTTTACGCGCTAACGCCAATTCGGAATTGAGTGAATGGAGAGACTCCTGAAGCTTTTCGCGGCGCGCTTTGAATAAAGCGATTTCGGTGGCGGCAAAATGGCTCTTGGTCGGGACGCTGCGAGGAAAATTGATACGGTCCTTGTGCAGCGTCTCGGCTTCCAGCCTGGCGATGGCAGCCGCCAGGGCTTCCGCATGACTCTTGCTCTCCATGTAGGCTGAATTGAACCGGGTATTGTCCAGCTTGACCAATAACTGCCCCGCTTCCACCACGTCGCCTTCCTTAACCATCAACTGCTCAAGAATCCCGCCCTCGAGGCTCTGGATCTTCTGTATACGGCTGAAAGGCACCACTCGGCCATCACCGCGCGTTACTTCATCGAGCTCGGCCCAATTGGCCCAGGCGACAAAACTCGCGATACTCACCAGGCAGGCCCAAAAGATAGGTCGCGAGGATGGATGCTCCATGGCGTGCTGCGGGTCGCCAAGCGAACGCAGCAATACATACTCAGAAGGTTTACTGGCTTTCATAGGGAGTTCTCCGTCACTTTAACCTGATTGCCATTGACGATGCTGGTCAAAGGGCCGTCCATGACAACACGTCCCTGCCGTAAAACCAGTGCACGTTCTGTCAGTGTCAGCAGGGCGCGCTTATGCGTAGATAGTATGAGCGTGCGTCCTTTCAGCCAAGTCTGCAGGTACTGAACCACCCGAGCCTCATTTTCATTATCGAACGCTGCAGTCGGCTCGTCCAGCAGAACAATCCGCGGATCCTGCAACAGCAGACGAGCAAGGGCTATGGCCTGCCGCTGTCCGCCGGACACGCTGTTATTGCCTTCAAGCAGCATATCCAACCCCAATGGGTGAGCCCTAACAAAGGCGCCCAAACCCACGCCGTCCAAGGCGGCAAACAGTTCGTCATCCGTCTGTCCTGCATTGTCCGGGATTAGATTATCGCGCAACGTACCGTAAAACAGCACAGTGTCCTGAGGCAGATAACCGATCGCTTGGCGTAGATCCGCCGGATCGATCTGGCTGATGCTAAGATCTTCCAGCAGGATGCGTCCTTCATTGGGCGTAGTCAGTCCGGCAAGCAGGCGCAATAATGTAGATTTGCCGGCGCCGTTGCCGCCAAGCAGCGCCACATGTGTTCCCGGCTGGATCTCCAGCTGCGGGATGTTCAAAGCAGGAGGACCGTCCGACTGATAATTCAAACGCACTTCCTCAATACGATAGTGCCCACGCAGTGCATGACTGCGGGCGAACCGGCGACCAAACGGACGCTCAACCGGTGCGGCCATCAGAGTGTCCAGCCCTTCCATGGCAACCTTGACATGCTGCCAGCGAGCCAGGATACCAGCGACTTGAGCGATGGGAGCAATAGTACGCCCTGCCAGAATCGAGCAGGCAAACAATGCACCAACGGTCATTTCACCCGCGCTGATCTGGTACACGCCCACGATTATCACACCAACATAACAAAACTGTTGCGTCATGGAGGCCGCATAACCAAGCAAGGCGGTGATGGAACGTGCCTTGACTTCCGCGCTGGAGAGTTCTGCCGTCAGGTTTTCCCACATTTGCAGCAGTCGCCCCTCGGCCCTACTGGCCTTGATTGTTTCCAGATTCTCGATGGCCTCCAGCAGTACGCCGTTCTTGATGGCTCCTTCACGCAAGTGTTGCCGGGACAATCGAGCCAGAACGGGTTGGGCGAGTAGCCCAGGCAATAGCATCAACCAGACTGCTGCGAATGGAACCCAAACCACGGGGCCACCAATGAGAAAGATCACGCCCAGGAACAACAGGACGAAAGGTATGTCGCTAATGGCCGATATTGTGGTCGAGGTTAAAAAATCGCGCACCGACTCGAATTCGCGGACTTGGCTGCTAAAAGCGCCCATCGAAGCTGGCTTGGACTGCAGCCGTATCTGGAGAACTTGTTCGAACAGTCGGGAAGACAACAACAAATCCAGGCGTTTACCGGTAACATCCAGCATATGAGCCCGCAGACTCCGTAGCACGAATTCCAGAGCTATAGCGATAGATACGCCACTGGCGAGTATCCATAGCGAATCGAAAGCGTCATTCGGTACTACGCGGTCATAGACCTGCATGCCGAACAATGCGGAGGAAATGGCAAGCAAGTTGCCCATCAGGGCGGCGAGACCGGCAGCGCCATAATCACGCCAACTCGCTCTGATGGGACCTTTTAGCCAGTGTTCCTGCTCTTCCCGGGCAAAATTGCCCGCACGCTCATCAGGACGATAACGAGGCCGGGCGAACAGTGCAGTGCCACTGTACAGGCTATCCAATTCGTCCAGACTCATAGTCAGTTCGCCACCGCCACTCTCAGGATCAAGCAGAAGCGCTTGCCCTAACTGATGCTCAACCAGCAGCAGGGTGCGACCATCCCGCAACAGTAGCAATGCTGGCAGCAACCGTGAACTAATCTCCTGAAGCGGATAATTCACGACACGGGCAGTGATTCCCACTCGGCGCAAGGCGCGAGAAACCAGCCTGAGCGGTAAACGCCCCTGCTCCAAAGCCAGCCCCTCGCTCAGCTCGGCGATACTGACTGTATAGCCGAAGTGGCGGCATAGCAAAACCAGCCCTTCGCGCAACGGATCCTCCGTCCGTGACGCCTGATAACTGTCCAGGACTGTGTTGTTGGTAAGTTGTTGGTTATCTTTCATGGCGTGACTGTTTCAGACAAGCGCCCTTCCAGCAATGGCACCAACTGGCCCAGTTGGGCTGCTGTACGGTATTGCACTCGTTTGCGTTCGTATTGCAGATTGATTAATTGGCGCTCCGCATCGAAGCGCTCCTGATGAATGTTCAGTAGTTCGGTCATGTTGCGCAAGCCGACGACAAACTGCTCCTGATAGACTGAGCTGACATCTACGCCGTTTTTTATCTGCTCGTTAAGCGATTTTTCACGATCTTTCAAGGCAGATTCGTTCTCAAACAATGCTAGAATCTTGCGGCGGATATCGCGCTGTTTAGCGCCCGAATCCCACTTGGCGGCCTCGAGACGCTGGCGGGCGGCATCAGTACGCTTAAAATTGGACAAGCCCTGGAAAGGGTCTATTTTTACCCGCAAGGAGACAATCTGGTCATCGGTCATCTCACCACCGATCGGCCGACGCGTCACCGTGCCTTCCAGATCCAGCTCCGGAAGCAGCCTTGCATCGGCTTCATGCACCTTGGCTTCTTCGATAGCCTGCTTTTCCTTTGCCTGGCGATAGATCGGCGAGTCCATAATGGCTCTCTCCAGCGTATCCTTATCTACCAGCCGTTGGGAAAACGATTCGAGAGCCGGTTCATCCAGAGCCTCTGCCGGCTCCCCGATCAATTCCTGGTATTGCTGCCTGGCATTTTGTAAATTGCCTTGCTCGATCGCAAGCTGCTCACGGGCTCGAGCCAGTTCCAGGCCGACTCGGCCCTGCTCGCTTCGATCCTCATAGCCTGCCTCGCCTCTTTTTTGGCTCAATTTGTTCAGTTCCTCCAAGCGTTCAATATGGCCGTTCACCGTCTCGATCCGTTGCTCATACGCAAGCACATCAAGATAGCTCTCGCTGATATCCAGAGCAGCGTCCTCGCGCATTATCAGTAGAGACTCCGTCTCTTGGCGCATATTCGCCGAAGCGCTATCGACCTGGCTTTCCACCCGCCCCCAGTCATACAGCATTTGCGTGGCGGTGAGGTTGTAATTATAGCTCAGATTGCTCCTTAAGCTTTGCGTGGGGCCGATTGACGCTTCCAGTTTGGGATAATAACCGGCCTCGGCGATATCGACTTCGGTCGTGGCTTGTTCTACCCTGGCCATGGCCGACTTGACATCAGGATGGATGGCCAACCCCTGGTGCACAGCGTCCACCAGGGTAATCGCGCAAGCCGGTTGTGATGGCGCCAGCAACATCAGACAAGTGCCAAGAGCCAGGCCATAATGCACCTTGCTCCTGGTCATGGTAGACGTATGACTGATGATATGGGCCGCCTCGCTGAGCGGCCCGTTCGCAATCGCGGTGATTTCAGTGTTTGTCACGATCAAGCGATCACCTGCACATCCTGGTCAACAAGCAACTGATTGACACCGAAGCTATAAACATCGAAGACAACACTGTCAAGAGTAGTTTGTGCCCCTGTATCAACGGCTCCGGCGACATTCAGCGTATCGTTGCTTTCGCCGGTGATATACAGCTGATTGTCCGCATCGGTCAGAGTATCCACCGCATCGGCAGTTAGTGTCAGCGTACTGCCGGCATCGCCCATGCCCATGTCAATCAGCTCGATATTGCTGACGGTGGCAACGCTGGTCGAGTCGAGTGTGAAGCCACCGTCCATCTGCAGGATATCGAAACCATCGCCGCCATCGATGGAGGCGAAGAGGTTATCGGAGATAACGATGAAGTCATCGCCAGTGCCGCCGTTGAGAGTATCATTAATGCCAGCACTTATCAGTATATCGTTGCCGCCATCACCGTTCAGGGTATTAGTGCCGCTGCCGCCGCGAAGCAGGTCGTTGCCGTCGCCGCCGGACAGGGTATCGTTACCGGCATAACCGTACAGGCGGTCACTGAATGCTGTACCCGTGAGCGGATCGTCGCCTGACGTGCCCTCTATAATCCCCGAGTCGCCGGCCAGACTATGGAGCAGGCTGGCATCGAGCAGAGTCCCCATCGTTTTGGTGCCAGAAGAGACGCCATAACTATCAGTCGCTGCAATGGCAAGATCCGGTAATACAGACGCACTAAGCAGATCGCCAAGCAGGCTGCCTCCCGTATCAAAGCGCACGCTCGCCAGAAACTCGTTGATCGTCAGGTTATCGATAATGCCGCCATCAATAGCTGTGATTGTCACTGTCGAGTGCGGCCCCAACGATAATAATGAGCCTACAGAAGAATTTACAACATCGAACTGCAGGCCAAGCTCGGCAGCAAGCGCTGACGATGCGGTAAGCGTTATTGCGCCTACAGTCGCTACCGCTCCAAACTCAACCACGACGCTTTGCAGATTGCCGTTACGATCTAATGCTCTCAGGTCTTGCTTACTCAGATCGATCACGTTAAGCGCTTGCAGACCCACCAAGCCAAGCAAGGTTGAGTAATCTACAAAAACCTCAGGCGCATCGTTTAACGCATCCACGATGAAGTTGACCGTATTGGATGGTGCGGAGCTGTTGCCGGCCGTATCGCTGATCACGGCCGTGGCGCTGTAGCTGCCGTCAGCAAAAGTAGCGCTGTTGTCTAGCGTCACCGAAACGCTGCC
>NZ_JADMKV010000114.1 GCF_015476545.1 Methylobacter sp. BlB1
TCCCCCAATGTCGGCGGTTATATCGTCTCCTACGGCCAGAGCAGCGGCAAGTACACGGACAATGTAGATGTCGGCAACAAGACCTCGCTCACGATATCGGGAGCGAAGGAAGGTGTCACATACTATGCCGCAGTGAAGGCCTATAATTCGGCCCGAACCAACGAAAGCGGTTACTCTAATGAAATTAGTAAGACAATACCTGCCACGACAAAAACTACCGTAGCAACTAATGGAGCCACTACCGGGGCAGCTAACGGAGTCACTAGCGGAGCAGCTAATGGAGCCACTAGCGGAGGTACTGCAGGAGCGACTAGCGGAGGTACTGCAGGAGCGACTAATGGAGGTACTACCGGCCAAGTTACCAGTAATAATGGCTTGGTAGCAGCCTACGGATTTGAGGAAACCAACGGCAATACGGTTGCGGATGCCTCGGGCAAAGGCAATCATGGCACTATTAGAGAAGCTGCCAGAATCGCCAAGGGTCGTTATGGACAAGCGCTGCAGTTTGACGGCGTGAATGATTGGGTCACGATCAAGGACAGCCCATCATTAGATCTTTCAACCAGCATGACTCTCGAGGCATGGGTCAACCCACAGTCTCAGGCTGGCGAAAAAGCTTTGATTGCGAAGGAACAATCCGGTGGAGCAGTCTATGGCCTTCTTAATGCAGATGCTAATGTACCTGCTGCTGGAATTTATGACGGGCAATACCATGTTCTCCCCGGCCAGAACCAGCTGCCAGTGAACCAATGGACCCACCTTGTGGTGACCTATGATGGACAATACGGACGGCTTTATATGAATGGCGTTGAAGTCGCCAAAGGCGCAGAAAAAAGCCTGATTCAAGCATCCAACGGCGAACTGCGCATCGGAGGAAACAGTACTTGGGGAGCCTATTTCAAGGGCCTTATCGATGAAGTGCGAATTTATAATCGAGCCTTGACCGCAGCGGAAGTCCAGTACAACTTGAAGACTGCAATCAGTGTTTCAAACCCTCCGAAATTTGTTATGGGTGATAAAAACGAAGAACCTTGGGTCGAATACGTACCTCAGGGCATTGCACAAGCGTACCAGACTGTATCCAAGAAATCCGGTGTGCTAACTCAAGTGAAGGTTTATCTGGACGCCAGCACAACTGCGACACAATTGGTTGCAGGCATCTATAAAGATAATAAAGGGCATCCTGGTGCTCTTGTTGCTCAAGGCAAGTTGAACACGGTTAAGCCTGATGCATGGAACGCGGTTTCGATTGCCGGCGCCTCTGTGACCGCAAACACACCTTATTGGATCGCGATCATGGGACCAAACGGGGAAGTCGGATTCCTGGACCGAGTAGGATCGGGTAAAGGTTTGATGGAAAAGAGCTCTGGCCGCAATGCGCTGAAGGACTTGCCCAATACTTGGACTGGTTCGAGACGCGGCTATAAAACCAATGCGTCAATGTCACTGTATGGACTTGGACATTAATACTGAACCATTAACAGTTTAAACAACATATCGACGGAGCTGGCATCGCATTTGATGAGGCCAGCATCCTTCGACTATTCCAAATGACTAAATAATAGCCTACTGATATTTGTCTCAGCTATAACTGGAAATAGCTTTTGATGAGAAGCCCATACTGCGACAAGCATATGCAATAATCATCTCGCATCCAGTAAGTATGGTTATTGATTATTTCATGGTCTGCAAGACCTTTATTGAGATTTATTATTATGAACAAAAGAATACTGTATCGTATTTTGATTGGTATATTTTTAAACTTTATCTTGGTATCTTTGAGTTCCGCTGCCAATTTTTACGTTCGCAGTGGTGCAAATGGGGCCAATAATGGCTCCGACTGGGCAAATGCTTGGAAACAGATGAAGGATATAAATTACTCTGTAATCAATCCTGGCGATACAATTTACATTGCTGCAGGTACGTATGGTGCTTTAAGCATTGATAAAAGCGGCACCCCAGGCAATCCAATCACATTTAAGCGAGCAACCACAGGCTCACATGGCAGCTCAACAGGTTGGGCGAGCAACTACGATGGCCAAGTAATTATCGACGGCGGTGATTCGCTGGGAGCCATAGGTATTGGCGAAGGCTCTGGTAGAGGACAAAGTCATATTACTATTGACGGTGTGACAAGATACGGTATAAAAGTGCAAAACGCTTCCGTCGGAGTTAGAGCTGTTCGAGGACCATCAGATAATATCACACTGCGTTATCTGGATATCGGTGACTCTGGATCTTACAAAATGGGAGAAGACGGTATACAAGGCAGAGGAAGCAATCTCCTGGTTGAATATTCCTACATTCATGATAATGATAGCCTTGAAACTCATGGTGACGGTATTCAGTGGTTTGCAGGAAACAATATAGTCGTTCGTTATAGTGTCTTCAAGAACAATGGACAGATAATGATGCTCACTGAAACTGCATGGGGCAATGACTACGTAAACGACTTAAAGGTCTACTACAACGTCTTCTACAATAGAGGCGGAACGCATTATAACGGCATCTCTAAAAAATTATGCCCTCAATCAGGCTCTTGGAATATCTATAACAATACCTTTGACCTAGAGGCAACGAACAACAACGGAATGAATAACCTGTTATCAGGTGCGGGATCATGTTCCCGTATGGACTTCAAAAACAATGCAGTAATATATTCTAATGCAAGTTCTACTGGAGATATTTCGCATAGCTACAATGCATATGATAATTCAGGCCAATATTCTGTTCACTATGTTCCGTCAGAGACAGGCCAGGTTGCTACTGCCGACTTGGGGTTCGTGAATGTTGACTCTGCAGATTATCATTTAACTTCATCGTCGCCGCTGATTGGCAAGGGAGTCAACGTTGGCCTGAGTACGGACTTTGACGGAAAACCAGTGCCGACCAATCCTACTATTGGAGCGTTTGAGTCAGGAAAAAGCTCGTCTACGACGACTACATCTGCACTTCTTCCTCCAACAAATTTAAGAGTGCAATAAAAATTATTGCTTAGCTGGTTAGCTAGTAGCCAGGATTTTTCGCTAAAGCTAAACGGGATTTGATACATCTTAATTTTAGCAGCGAAAAATCTTGGCAATTATATTGCATATGAATCCCAAAAAGTCGCCGGACATCACTACAAGTCGCCCGCTAAAGCAGGCGAGTTTATAATAAACTAAGTCCAATACGCGTTGACTAATCCGGCTCCATTTAAAATTGCCATTTGAATTCAGTTCAAAATGCTGTCCAGATACTGTTTGATTAACGCATCTTTTATCTGCCTACGGTGCCATAAAATACCTGTGCATCCCCAATTACTTTCCCCAGCACCGCTATTTCAAGTGCATAAATCTCCGAACAGATAACTCAAAGTCCTCCCTCTATCTGATATCACAATTTCGACCCATCACTTCCGATTTTTGTCACGAAGGCATCAAAAAATCCGCCTGGAGCAGACTGAAGGGCGTTCTCGGTCGGGAAATTTAACGATCCGGTAACGCCTGTCACATAGACCTGCCCCCATCGATCTACAGCAATACCATAGCCAATGTCAATATCGTCTCCGCCAAGGTAAGTCGAATACTGTAATGCGCCGCCATCGACAGTGAGTTGGGCAACAAAAGCGTCATCACGCCCGGCCAGGAAAGGTTGTAGGGCGTTTTCGGTCGGGAAATCAGTCGAGAAGGTCCCTCCAGTCACAGAAGCCCGCCCCCGACTATCAACCGCAATGCCTCGAACGTCCTCTGTATCGCTCCCGCCCAGGAAAGTCGAATACCGCAATGCATCGCCATTGATCGTGAACTGGGCGACAAATGCATCCGTATCACCGCCGTATATAGCTTGCAGGGGGTTCACGGTCGGGAAGTCGGATGAACCCGTCCTCCCTGTTACATAGGCTTGGCCCAAGCGGTCCACGGCAATACTCCGGCCATCATCAGCGCTAATCCCGCCAAGATAGGTCGCATAGCGCAGAGCCGCACCATCTTTCGTTAACTTAGCGACAAAGGCGTCTCTACCACCAAAAGGAACATTATTATCACCTAAAACAGGCTGTAAGGCGTTCATGATTGGGAAATCGGACGAACTGGTAGAGCCTGTCACATAAGCCTGCCCCTGCCCATCCACTGCGATACTTGAACCTCCTTCACCGCCACTACCGCCGAGATAGGTCGCATAGCGCAGTGCTCTTCCATCGGCAGTGAATTGGGCAACAAAGACATCCGTGCCGCCACCTGACTTAGGCTGCAGGGCGTTCATAGTCGGGAAGTCGGACGATACTGTTCCCCCCGTTACATAAGCTTGGCCCTGCTTATCCACAGCGATACCACGACCATCGTCAAAGTCACTGCCGCCAAGGTAAGTTGAATAACGCAAGGCGGAGCCGTCGGCTGTGAGTTGGGCAACAAAGGCATCCCTGACTTGGGCTGCACCACCACCGAATTTTGGTTGCAAGGCGTTAACAGACGGAAAATCGCGTGAATTGGTCCACCCTGTTACATACGCCCGCCCCCGCCTATCAACTGCAATACCTGCTCCCGAGTCTTCCCCTCTCCCGCCAAGATAGGTCGCATAGAGCACCGCTCCACCATCAGCCGTGAGTTGAACGACAAAAGCATCACCGACTTGAGCAGAACCACCGCCAAATGTTGGCTGCAAGGCACTATCGACAGGAAAATCTGGCGAGTTGGTTTCACCCGTTAAATAGGCCCGACCTCTCTCATCCACAGCGATGCTCCGACCATCATCAAAGTCGCTCCCACCTAGATAGGTCGAATACACTAAGACTGGGTCGATGATCAGGGGATGCGAGGCGTCATTGGCAGCCACTTGAAAGCCCACCGTCTGGCTGTCCTTAAGAACAAAGCCGCCTTTAATGGATTTGCGTGCGCCGCCTATTTCCTGGTAGATGACCGGCTTGTGCAAGCGGATTTCGCCGCTCGCCATGTGCAGAACCAGATCCCCCGCCCGGTTGATCTCGATTTTATTGGCGCCCTTGAAAGCCAGTTTGATCTGTCCTGGATCGCCCCCCGGCGCCACCACGAAGTCATACTCCAGTTGCCCCTGGTTACCGTAAAACACTAAATCAATCCCCGGATATAGGTCTTCGTAGGAAACTTTGGCATAGGTCGGCATTCCTGTATGCCATTCACTGGAGTCATTGCCGATCAAGTAGTTGACCTTCCCGGGAAGCTTTTCCTTGCCTAGAATCTGGGGAGTGAAGTTCGCTTCGACAAACTGCATCCTTAGTACAGTTCCGGTCTCTTCGCGCGAATGAGAGAACTTTGCTAACGAGGTATCTCTAATTTGGTCTTGAGATTTCTTCAAGGAAAGTACCGCTTCAGTAGGCGTCATAAACAGGGCATAACCCTGCCCCCGTGTGAGGAATCTCACCTGAGCATCCGTCTGCCCCTGATTGGCCTCAAAACTGAATGGCAACTTGCCATAATGTGATTGCGCCCGATCTTTTGCGTCGAAGGCCAACACCGGGGCGGCTGACATGAAAGTCAGACAAATCATGCTTGCAACCATGCCTCTTAGACGCATGCCGTCCCTGTTCGATGCGATGGATTGAATCGGTTCCATAAGAACCTCCTATGTTTAAGGTGAATTTAAACAAAGATAGGGAGATATCATAAGATTGTGAAAGAAGAGCAATAACACATAAAATTTAATAAAGCGTTAATGATGTGATGAGCAGCCAGTTGAAGACCATTTTTATTGCATATACTGCTCCCAACGTCATCCCCAGCCTAAAAAATCAAAATCTTAACCTGAGATGGATTTTGGGATTAGGATAAAGATAGTAGGTATATCAAGTTACACAGTCAATACGTTTAAGCGCTTAATAGAAGTTCATCCGTAATAGCCAGATAATCGAATTCTATCTTCTGCGTCAGTATTTTTAGAAAGAAGAATTAGCGCATTAAGCGCTACTGCAATACTTCAAGGAAAGGCATTGTTAAGTTGGTATGGATTAA
This sequence comes from Methylobacter sp. BlB1, assembly GCF_015476545.1. Taxonomy (GTDB): domain Bacteria; phylum Pseudomonadota; class Gammaproteobacteria; order Methylococcales; family Methylomonadaceae; genus Methylobacter. Next base: position 5,964 of record NZ_JADMKV010000114.1, read on the forward strand.
GCTAATCTATTTTACTGAGCCAGTGATCATGGTTAGACACCCCCAAATGCAGCTCAGAAGGTTGCACTAAAGATGGGATGGCGAAAGGCAGGCAGCATTACTACTGTAAGCCTTGTGGTTATAGACATACGGTCAGTTACCGAGGCATCAATCCAGCCATTAAGCGGCAAGCGCTCCAGCTTTACC
>NZ_JADMKV010000115.1 GCF_015476545.1 Methylobacter sp. BlB1
GGGAGACTCCAAATGCCGGGTTTAGCAACCCAGCCTACCGCCGCTAAAAGCTGCGGTGCTTGGTGCGCCCTCGACGCTTTGTCAAACGACCTTCTTCAAGTTCAAAAACGAGATCACAGCGTTCGATCCAGTCGGGGTCATGAGCGACCGATAGAACCGTTAGGCAGGTATCGGAAAAAACCTCGAATACCGCCTGTCTGCTTGCCGCATCCAGTGCGCTGGTCACTTCATCCAGCAGGTAAATGCTTTTGCCCAGCAGCAGGCCGCGGGCCAGCGCAATCCGCTGTTTTTCTCCGCCGGAAATACGGCTGCTGTCCTGGCGCAGAATATCTGCGGGCAACTGCAAGCGCTGCAATACGTCCATGATCTGCGCTTCCGTGGGCTTATGGCCATGATGGGATTTAAACTGGAAAGGCAACAGCAGCGCTTCCCTTACGCTTTCAGCGCCCAGTATCGGCTCCTGTCCTATATAGGCAATGCGGCTTCGAACGGCCTGAATCGATGCGGGATCAAGCGGTTTTTCCTGAAAGTGAATCATGCCCTGGGTCAGCGGAAGCAAACCCAGCAAAGCCCTCAGCACGCTGCTCTTGCCGGAGCCGGACTTGCCACATAACACGGCTTTTTCGCCGGCAAAAAGTTCAAAGCTGATACCCGACAGCAGCGTTTTCTCATGGATGCGGACCGACACGCGGTCAAATTGAATGATAGGGGGCATTATGGGTAAAAATCCGATTTGATCCGGCAACTTATAAAATTAATCTCGACTTCATCAGGCATTGACCGTCTTAGTTTGTAAGATGCGCTGAACGCAGTGACGCGCATCAATCGCGAACGATGCGGTTCGTACCTCACCGCATCCTACCGCGCTAGGGCGCATTTCAACTACCGATGTCTCTTTCAAGTTCACCGATAAGTTCATCAAACTGCCGATGCTTCTGGAAGAAGCCCACCGTGCGCCCAGCAAGTGGAGTGTGACCAAAGTCCTTCTTGTTCATGAACTCGAGAGTCTTCCAGACGACTCGAAACACAGCTAGGACATCTCGTCGGTCTACAGCTGTGGGATTGACATTCAAACAGAGCCTTCGAGTTCGACGCGCCTCCATGTCGACTACGTCGGCGTAGTGCTTTTGGGTCTGGAACCCGAGATCCTGCGGCGTCGATTTCGTCTGCAGTTCTGCCTCATAATTCGATACGTCCAAATGCCAGATGTGGTTGTGTATGACCACATTGCGAAGAAGAAAGACTTCTACGAGATCATCCTTCGTGGGAAGGTCCGAGAAGTATTTTTCAAGGAGGTCCGGCGTATTGCTCCCGCCCGCAAGGAACTCAGAATTTCGTACGAACCGCAGCCTAGAGACAAAGGACTCCAGCATCGCCACCAGCAGCACAACGATGGATGCCGCATAGCCGTTCTCGTGCACGCCCGATCCACCCGGGAAAGGGCCGCCAGGCTCCCTGCGGAGCAGGTTCTGGAGGAGGTCGGCGATTGGTTGGAAGTATGCCGTGCCAACTACGGTGACGACATCATCAGAGGAGGAAGAAGACATACCTTGATGGACCTTAACAAGTGATTAAATAGTTTTCGCATACCTCCTGATTCTGGGAGATATACAGAAATATGAGCTTCAAATAGATAATTCCACAGCCTGTGTAGGGCCGAGTAGGATATTCCCGTATTCCGCCGAAGGCAGCTGATACATTGTCATATTTGCCCCCGAAATTGAATAAAGTCTACTGGATTTTGCTTTCAGAATGAAGCAACCGATGCGCTGTTGCAGAAGCCCCACCGCCTCAGCGTTTTATCTTTACCCAGCAACAACCAATACGTATTGGCTGTTTATTTTGCCTGCAATACAAAAGCTTGGAACATGGCATGACAATTGATTATTGAAATTACCATCCCGGCTCGGCTCCGGCGGAACTGACGCCACATTCGGCGGCAGCGGCAGAGTTGAGCATTTTCGAAGGCGGACGGGATATCCCTTCGGCTAAGCGCCTGAGATCGATGCTCGTCGCCGACTCCGCCAATTCGGGATTCTTCGGCCTCAATGACGACAAAGAGCATGGCGAAGGTCATTAACCCGAAGACATGACAGGGCCGGACATTTTCCCTGTGTTTACGGAAAAGCGCCCGGCATCGCCCATTCAAACAAGATTGAGCAACGCCCTGATTCGGCAATAAGCCAGATTTGCGGCCTTGCGCACATCCGGGTCCGGATCGCTTGCAGCCTCAAGCAGCGGATCGATCGATGCCGGATCGGCAATTTCCCCCAAAGCCAGCGCGGCTTCCTTGCGCAAGTTGCTAACAGGATCAAAGAGCAAGCCACACAACGCCGCCACGGCGCCGCCCTCCCTGAGCCGCCCTAGACTATGAGCGGCCTTAAGGCGCACCTGCCAATGGCTGTCAGTCAAAGCGGCAATTAACGCGGGTGCAAGTGTTTGCAGCCCCAGCTTACCTGTTACCGCAGCCGCGCTCTCGCGCACCTGCCAGTCCGGGTCCGCCAGCGCCGATTGCACAGCGCTGCTGACCAAGGCCTCGGCTGAAAAACCTATCGCCCCGACGGCGGCTCGCCGCACTTCGGCATCGAGATCGCTTGTTGCCAGCACGACCATCTGCGGCAGAGCCGAATGGGCTTTTAACCAGCCCAGCACGGCTACGGCTTCCCGGCGGACATGAGCATCTTCATCCGACAAGGCCTTGAGCGCCTGCAGCGTTGCCTCAGGCAGGCGCAGTTCGCGCAGCGCCCGGAAAATCGCGACGCGAACGCCGGCATCGGCATTGTCTGCCTGTTCCAGCAGCAAGGCGCCTATCGCGGGATTTTTAACGGCGCTCAGCGATTGGGCCGCGGCTGCCCGTACCGCGGGCTCAATATCTTCCAGAGCCTTCAACAGCCCGGCCACCGCGGCCGGACTGTCCTGGGCCTCCAGCGCTTTTGCCGCTTCCAGACGCACGTCCCTGGCCGGATCTTCCAGCGCAGCGATTAAAACGGGTTCGGCAGCATCCGGGTCCAGTTCGTCCAGCAGCGACAACAGCGTCACGCGGCGCACAATGGGGTCGGCATGGGAGAGACGATCAGTCAATGCAGAGTCCATGGCAATTACCGTAACAAATAGGGAATATCGACCTTAATGGCCTGAGTCGGGCAGTCCTTCTCGCAGGGAAGGCAATACCAGCACTCGTCGTATTTCATGCCGGCCTTGCCCGTTGCGGGATCTATGGCCAGCACGTCCAGCGGGCAGACATCGATGCATACCGTGCAGCCTTTGTCGGCAATGCAAGCGTCCAGATTCACTTTGACTGGAAAATCGATAGGATTAAACGCCATAGTGGTCTCCTGATGAATTCGTTTGTCGGGGTTGAATGCGCAACTGCCGGTAGACTTTCTTTTCAGCCTCCTCCAGCTCGACCAGATAAGGCTCCAGCGCCCGCTTGAACACCTGCATGTTGCCGCTGCGGTCTTTCCTGACCTGAACATGCGCCTGCCAGTCCGTATCATTGCGCTCGGGATAGTCCTGCCGGTAGTGGTAAAGCCCCCAGCGGCTTTCGGTGCGGAACAGCGAAGCCCGGGCAGCCATTTCGGCGCAGTCCAGGATAAAGCCGACTTCGGCAGCCCGCATGAGTTCATGCGGGTTCGACACGGCCATTTTTTGCAGGTCGGCGCGGATGTCTTCAAAGCGCCTGAGGCCGATTTCCATGCGCCGCGCCACTTTCGGCGGCTGCAGGTAGTCGTTCACCAGCCGGCGCAACTTGAATTCGACCTGGGCCGGCGAAAGCCCCTGCCCGCGCGTGAGCGGCGCGAAAATGCGCTGGCGCTCGGCTTCCACTTGCTGCGCGTCAATAGCCGCAAATTCCGTAGCGGCGCAGTAATCGGCCGCCGATTCGCCGGCCAGCCGGCCGTACACGAAAGCGCCCAGCATGTAATTGTGCGGCACGCAAGCCAGATCGCCCGCCGCATACAAGCCGGGAACGGTGGTTTCGGCGCGCTCGTTGACCCATACGCCGGAGGCGCTGTGGCCGCTGCACAAACCGATTTCGGAGATATGCATTTCGACCATATCGCTCCGGTAATCGGTGCCGCGCCCCTGATGAAAGCGGCCGCGGCTGGGCCGTTCGTTGCCGTGCAGGATATTTTCGATGTTGGCGACAGTTTCCTCGGCCAGATGGTTGAGCTTCAGGAAAACCGGCCCCTTGCCGCCCGCCAGTTCCTGATGGAACTCCTGCATCATCTGCCCGCTCCAGTAATCGGACTCGATGAAACGCTCGCCCCGGGCATTGGCCGTATAGCCGCCCATGGGGCCGGTGACGTAGGCGCAAGCAGGGCCGTTGTAATCCTTGATCAAGGGGTTGATCTGGAAGCATTCGATGCCCGACAGCTCCGCTCCGGCGTGATACGCCATGCTGTAACCGTCGCCGGCGTTGGTGGGGTTTTCATAGGTGCCGAACAAATAGCCTGACGCCGGCAGGCCCAAACGCCCTGCCGCTCCAGTGCACAGGATCACCGCTTTGGCGCGGATGACGGTATAAACGCCCGTGCGGCAATCAAAAGCCAACGCCCCGGCAACCTGTCCTTCAGGCCCCGTGAGAACGCGCGTCGCCACCAAGCGATTGGTGATGTCCACGCGCGCCTGCTTCAGCTTGCGGTACAGCACTTTCTTGATGTCGTGCCCTTCCGGCATGGGCAGGACGTAGGTTCCCATGTGGTGAACCTTTTTGACGGCGTAATCGCCGTTTTCATCCTTCTCGAATCTGACGCCCCAGCTATCCAGCTCTTCGATCATGGCGTAGCTGTTTTCTGCATAGGCGAACAGCGTCTTCTGGTTGACGATGCCGTCATTGGCGACCGTGATTTCCCGGACATATTGCTCCGGAGTGGCGTATCCCGGAATGACGGCATTGTTGAGGCCGTCCATGCCCATCGAGATGGCGCCGCTGCGTTTGACATTGGCTTTTTCCAGCAGCAGCACTTTCAGCGCCGGATTTTTCTGCCTGGCTTTGATGGCGGCCATAGGCCCTGCCGTGCCGCCGCCGATGACCAGGATATCGACTTCTATATTCTGAGTTTCCATAAGGGGTAATAAGCCTTTCTAAAGTTCTAGTTTCAGCAGCCGTTCGGCATTCCTGAACAGCACGTTGTCCAGTACCTGTTCATGCAGGCCCAGCGTCAGAAAGTCATCGACGGTCTGGCGCATGGCCCGGAAAGGATACGACGTCCCGAACAGCAACTGGTCGCGCATGAAGCCATTGGCGGCCCGGACATATAAACTGCCGCCGGGCTGGAAAATATACATATCCGGAACGACGTAGACGTTTTCATAGCGAAACGCGACGCCTATCATTTCGTTCACGTACGGATAGAAGCCGTGGTAGCAGACGATTGGCAAACGGGGAAACGCGCGGGCAATCCCGCCCACCGCGGCCGGATTGGCATGTTCCAAATTCGGCGTTGTCGGCCCGGACATCAGGAAAACCGGGATGCCCAGCTGATCGCAGGCCTCATAAACCGGATAAAGGGAAGGATCGTCCGCCTTGAGCGCAGGGTTGCCGAACCCCGGCTCGATATTGATGCCGGCCAACCCGAGCTGTTTGACGGCGCGCTCGATTTCATCAAGCGCATTCGGTTTCTGCGGATCGACCGAGGCAATGCCGATGAGCTCTTTATGGGGCGCCGTGATCTCCAGAATCCGGTCATTGGCAATCGACAAGGCCGGCGTATCGCGCCCGACCACGACCGCCGCCGCAATGCCCGCCTCGCGCACTTCCTCGACAAAAGCTTCGGCTGTCCGCGAGCGGACAAAATGCGCGTCATTTTTCGAGCCCACGCGCCGGTTCAGCCATCGGGCAGTCTCGTATTCGGCCGTGCCGGGCGTTGCGCCGTAAAAGTCATGCAGAAACGAGGGCCGGCTGCGCATATCTATTATTTTTCTTTTCATCTGTGTCTCAATTAGAAATTAACCGGGGGCCAATGCCCGTCTTAAGCTTTATAAATCAGCCTGTGTAGGCTGGGTTGGAGCTTTAGCGGAAACCCGGCATGGGCGGCCGAA
>NZ_JADMKV010000116.1 GCF_015476545.1 Methylobacter sp. BlB1
GACGCTGAGAAGGTACGCGATGCGTACCCTACCGTGGATTTCGCCTTGATTTTGGTAAGGCAGCGGGGTAGGCCGGGCTGCTAAACCCGGCGTTTCGGCCGCTCCTACCGGGTTTCCGCTAAAGCTCCAACCTAGCCTACACAGGCTGTTAAAAGAAAATAACTCGCCCTAAGCCGATTTGAATTCAACTTACTGCGTAGCATCAGTTAGGAAGTTATTTCTCGCCTTACTCATATGATCAAATCGACAGCATTTAACGCCGTTGGGTTTGATGAGCTGATACAGTCCGCCGCCGTCATTAAGCTGCTTGTCTTTGGCTTCCGGCTTGGCGTTGCACAGTGCGGTGTTGGTGAGTAGTTGTCTTGCCATGCAGTAACTTTTTTGCCGCTTTGGAGTTGCTGCAAAAATTGTCGAGTGTTACTGTATTTATTGTATTTCGTTGGGCAATAAAAAACCCGCTAAGCCTTACAGCTTGCGGGTTTTTGTAGTTCTTTGCACTGCACGGAACCTAAATTTGGTACCGAGGGTCGGAATCGAACCGACACTGAGTCACCCCAATTGGATTTTGAATCCAACGCGTCTACCAGTTTCGCCACCCCGGCAAAGAGCGCATATTATAGATAAGCTTTTTTAGTCTTGTCCAGTTTATTTTTTAATTTTTTACCTGATGTTACGTACGCATCGATTTATGTGCTGTTTTAGTGCGCTATAGGTGAGAATTTATTCGCACTACAGAGGCCGGTACACGCAGGCGTTTGCCTTGGTCGAATACCCCACAAGGGACACAAGTAAATTCGATCCTACAACTGCATAACATCAGTTTTTTAAGTATATTCGTCAGCTCAAAACTGATAACATCGCGCGCCATGAAGAAAAGTGACTTTAATTACCATTTACCTGAACATCTGATCGCCCAAAAACCCTTGCCTGACCGCGGCGCCAGCCGTCTTTTATGCATGGACAGGGAGTCAGGCTGGATAGCCGATAGGCAGTTTGCCGATTTTATTGATTTGATCGGCGAGCGTGATCTGCTGGTCTTCAACGATACCAAGGTTATCCCGGCGCGGCTGTTTGGCAGGAAGCAAACCGGCGGTAAAGTCGAGGTTCTTGTCGAGCGCATTCTCGATGCCCATCATGCCATTGCCCATGTTCGGGCCAGCAAATCGCCGAAAGCGGGAGCGGTGATCGAATTGGATGAAGGCCATCGTTGCCTTGTGCTGGGCCGGGAAGGCGATTTGTTTCAACTGGAATTTCCGGGGGCGAATTTATTCGAATTGCTGGAACAAATCGGCCATATGCCGCTGCCGCCTTATATTACGCGTGCCGATGATGAATCCGATCTGACCCGCTATCAGACGGTTTTTGCCAGAGAGGCGGGCGCGGTCGCGGCGCCTACGGCAGGCCTGCATTTTGATCAGGCTATGATGGATAAGATCAAGACAAAAGGCGCGCAAACGGCTTTTGTGACCTTGCATGTCGGCAGCGGTACGTTTCAGCCGGTCAGGGTGGAGGACTTGTCGGAGCATTTGATGCACAAGGAGTTTTTCTCCGTGGCTTCAGATACTGTCGATGCGGTGCGTCAGGCTCGGGAGCGGGGCGGTAGGGTCATCGCCATCGGTACGACTGCGGTCAGGGCGTTGGAATCGGCGTCCCGAAGCGGACGGCTTGAGGCCGGTTTCGGTGATACCGATCTGTTTATTACGCCGGGCTATCAGTTCAAGTCCGTCGATGCGATGCTGACCAATTTCCATCTGCCTGAATCGACACTGCTGATGCTGGTATCCGCTTTCGCCGGTTATGAGTCTATTATGCAGGCTTATCGGCATGCCATCGATCAATCTTACCGGTTTTTCAGTTACGGGGATGCGATGTTTCTGGGGGAGGTTAAGGAACGTGTATAAGCTATCCTCCGTAAGTGGGCAGATGATTTTTCGGTTTAGGTGCGGATAAATCCGCACCTACGTTGCCGATTTATTTATGATTATTGCTAAGTATTTGTTATATAATGCGATTTATATTGACTGCTCGTTAAGTAATGGCTAACAATCCCGATTTGATTTTTTCTCCCGGCGTTCCTCAAAAAGATAATCCATCCCTGGTCTGGTCCGGTCTGGCCGATTGCGGCGATGCGCTGGCATTGGCTTCCGCGATTAAAAACGAAAACCGCTTGTTTGTCATTGTGACGCCGGATAATCAGACGGCCTTGCGTCTGGAGCATGAGCTGGCGTTCTTTTTAGGGAGCGAGCATCCGATTCTGCATTTTCCCGACTGGGAAACGCTGCCTTACGACGTGTTTTCGCCGCTGCCCGAAATTATTTCGGAACGGCTAAAAACGTTGGCGTTATTGCCGCAGGTCAAACGCGGCGCGCTGATCGTTTCGGTGACGACGCTAATGCACCGGCTGGCTCCGCGCGAGCATGTTCTGGCGCACAGTTTTGTGGTCAAGGTCGGCGATATTTTCAATCTGGAGCTGAACCGGATCAAGCTCGAAAGCGTCGGCTATCAATGCGTGCCGCAGGTTTTTCAGCATGCCGAATTTGCCGTGCGCGGTTCGATAGTCGACTTGTTCCCGATGGGCAGCAAGGTGCCGTTCCGGATCGAATTGTTCGACGAGGACATTGAATCGATCCGCACGTTTGATCCTGAAACCCAGCGCTCGCTGGAAAAAATAGAGCAGATCGAGCTGTTTCCGGCGCGCGAGTTTCCGTTGACCGATGAGTCAATCAAACATTTCCGCCAGGCTTTCAGGGATTGTTTTCCCCAGGCTTCGCCTAAAAATAATTTGTATCTCGATGTCAGCAAAGGTATTACGCCGGGCGGCATCGAATATTATCTGCCGCTGTTTATAGAGCAAACCGCAACTTTGTTCGATTATCTGCCCGCCTCGGCGACTTTGGTCATGCCCGCGGCTTTCGCCGATCTGTCGCAGGCTTTTTATGCCGAAGCCGAAGAACGTTTTCAGCAAAGAAAATACGACGTCGAGCGGCCATTGCTGGCGCCCGAGCTGTTGTTTCTGTCGGCGCAGGATCTGGTGCAAAAAACGGCCGCGTTTGCCCGCATTACCATTGAAAACCAGGCTGTCGTTGAGGGCAATCGGCTCGATTTCAACTGTCATGTGTTGCCGGATTTGACAATAGACGCCAAGCTGAAAGAGCCGGCACAGGCCCTTCAGCAGTTCGGCCGCGAGTTCGCAGGCAAAATACTGTTTGTGGCCGAGTCGGCCGGCCGCCGCGAAGGCCTAATCGAAAAGCTGAGGCAATATGGCATCAAGGTCAGACAGGTGGACAGCTGGCAGGACTTTCTGCGTAGCGAGACATCGCCGTGTATCGTGGTCGCGCCTATGGATCACGGCCTGTGGCTGGACAATCCGCCTATCGCCGTTATTACCGAAAGCCTGCTTTCCGGCGAGAAGGTGCAGCAGCGGCGCCGGCGGCGGAGATCGGCGGCCCGCGAGCTGGAAAATATCGTCAATAACCTGAATGAGCTGACGATAGGCTCGCCGGTCGTGCATCAGGAGCATGGCGTCGGCCGCTACATGGGGCTGCAGACGTTGGAAATCGGCGGCGTTCCGGCCGAGTTTCTGACGCTGGAATACGCCAATAACGATAAGCTGTATGTGCCGGTTTCGTCGCTGCATGTGATCGGCCGTTATACGGGCATGAGTCCTGAAGAAGCGCCCTTGCACAAGCTGGGCGGCGATCAGTGGAGCAAAGCCAAGAAAAAGGCCATCGAGCGCATCCGCGACGTCGCAGCCGAACTGCTGGAAATTCATGCCAAGCGGGCGATTAAACAGGGTCATGCGTTTGATGTCGATAATGTCGAATACCAGGCTTTTGCCGACGCCTTCCCGTTTGAAGAAACGCCGGATCAGCAAACCGCCATTGAAGCCATTCTGGATGATATGGCCAGCCCGCAGCCTATGGACCGCGTGATCTGCGGCGATGTCGGCTTCGGCAAGACCGAAGTCTCGATGCGTGCGGCTTTTATCGCCGTGCAAAGCGGCAAGCAGGTGGCCGTGCTGGTGCCAACAACCTTGCTGGCGCAGCAGCATTATCAGAATTTCAGGGATCGTTTCGCCGATTGGCCCGTGCGCGTCGAGGTCATGTCGCGGTTTGTGACGCCCAAGCAGCAGAAGGAAATCACGGACGAGCTGGAGCAGGGCAAGGTCGACATCGTGATCGGCACCCACAAGCTGCTGTCGAACGAGATTAAGTACAAGGCGCTGGGCCTGGTCATTATCGACGAGGAACACCGTTTCGGCGTGCGCCAGAAAGAGCACTTCAAAAAGCTTCGCAACGAACTGGACATGCTGACGCTGACCGCGACGCCGATTCCGCGCACGTTGAATATGGCCATGTCCGGCCTGCGCGATATTTCCATTATCGCCAGTCCGCCGCCGAACCGGCATGCCATTAAGACTTTTATCAGCGAATGGATAGATTCGCAGATCAGGGAAGCCTGCCTGCGCGAGATCAAGCGCGGCGGCCAGGTTTTCTTTCTGCATAACGACGTCAAGTCAATGGAGAAAATGGCACTGGAGCTCGGCAGGCTGGTGCCGGAAGCGCGCATCGAGATCGCGCACGGCCAGATGCCGGAGCGCGAGCTGGAACGCATCATGCTGGACTTCTATCATCAGCGCTTTAATCTGCTGCTTTGCAGCACGATTATCGAAAGCGGCATCGATATTCCCAGCGCCAACACCATTATCATCAACCGCGCCGATAAACTGGGCCTGGCGCAGTTGCACCAGCTGCGCGGCCGGGTAGGGCGGTCGCATCATCGCGCTTACGCCTATTTTGTTGTGCCGCCCAAAACCTTGTTGAGCAAGGATGCGGTAAAGCGGCTGGAAGCGGTTGAAGCATCGGGCGATTTGGGCGCCGGCTTCATGTTGTCGTCGCACGATCTGGAAATCCGCGGCGCTGGCGAGCTACTCGGCGACGATCAAAGCGGCCAAATCCAGGAAATCGGTTTTACGCTGTATACCGAACTGCTGGAGCGCGCGGTCAATGCATTGAAATCGGGCAAACAGCCGGAGCTCGATGCGCCGATGGATATGGGGCCGGAAGTCGATTTGCAGGCGCCGGCTTTGATACCGGAAGATTACCTGCCCGACATCCATGCGCGGCTGGTGCTGTATAAACGCATAGCCAGCGCCGAAACGCAGGAGGATCTGCGCGAGTTGCAAGTGGAAATGATAGATCGCTTCGGTCTGTTGCCGGAGCCTGTAAAAACCCTGTTCAGCGTTGCCGAATTAAAGCAGAAGGCCGAAAAACTGGGCATCAGGAAGGTCGAAGCCAGCACAGCCGGTGGCCGTCTTGTTTTCAGTGCGCAGCCTGTTATCAATACCGAGCAGCTGATCACCTTGATACAAACCGAGGCCCAGGTTTATAAATTCGACGGCGCCGATAAGCTGAGGTTTGTGAAAACGTTCGCTACGACGCAAGAAAAGCTGGAGTTTATTTCAGCGTTGCTGCAGCGATTGACGATTGACTAGGCGTGGGCGGTGTTTTATTTTCAGGCTGCCTTTCTCTCTACGGGAGAAGATGGGGGTGAGATGATTTGAAAAAGTCGGAAAGCTGTTTTAAAACTTGTGGGGCGGCTAAAGTCGCCCCCGCATTTTTTGCATAAGTCCTAAAACTATTACCGCGGCCTCTCCCTGGCTATTCGGCATGTTGTGCAGGAGTATTTAGGATCTAGCTAAAATTTACTTCCTGAAATCAGAATCCGGCATAGGATGTGCTTCACACAGTGAAGCACATCAATCGCGAACGATGCGGTTCGTACCTCACCGCATATATGGACTCCTCCGTTTTGCAAGCT
>NZ_JADMKV010000117.1:2500-5593 GCF_015476545.1 Methylobacter sp. BlB1
CTGCCCTGAATACATAGGGGTAGGAAGCGAACCCGGAGAACTGAAACATCTAAGTACCCGGAGGAAAAGAAATCAACCGAGATTCCCTTAGTAGCGGCGAGCGAACGGGGATTAGCCCTTAAGCGGTTAGGACGTTAGTGGAATGGTCTGGAAAGTCCAGCGATACCGGGTGATAGCCCCGTACACGAAAACGTCGTAGCCGTGAAATCGAGTAGGTCGGAGCACGTGAAACTTTGACTGAATATGGGGGGACCATCCTCCAAGGCTAAATACTCCTTACTGACCGATAGTGAACCAGTACCGTGAGGGAAAGGCGAAAAGAACCGAGGAGATCGGAGTGAAATAGATCCTGAAACCGTATGCGTACAAGCAGTGGGAGCCCCCACGTGGGGTGACTGCGTACCTTTTGTATAATGGGTCAGCGACTTAATCTCAGTGGCAAGCTTAACCGAATAGGGGAGGCGTAGCGAAAGCGAGTCTGAACAGGGCGTTCAGTCGCTGGGATTAGACCCGAAACCGGGCGATCTATCCATGGCCAGGCTGAAGGTGAGGTAATACTTACTGGAGGGCCGAACCCACGTCTGTTGAAAAAGACGGGGATGAGCTGTGGATCGGAGTGAAAGGCTAATCAAGCTCGGAGATAGCTGGTTCTCCTCGAAAGCTATTTAGGTAGCGCCTCGTGTATAACTGTTGGGGGTAGAGCACTGTTTCGGCTAGGGGGTCGTCTAGACTTACCAACCCGATGCAAACTCCGAATACCAACAAGTTTCAGCACGGGAGACACACGGCGGGTGATAAGGTCCGTCGTGAAAAGGGAAACAGCCCAGACCGTCAGCTAAGGTCCCCAAATCTATGCTCAGTGGGAAACGATGTGAGAAGGCCCAGACAGCCAGGAGGTTGGCTTAGAAGCAGCCACCCTTTAAAGAAAGCGTAATAGCTCACTGGTCGAGTCGGCTTGCGCGGAAGATTTACCGGGGCTAAGCATAGTACCGAAGCTACGGGTTCATCGTAAGATGAGCGGTAGAGGAGCGTTCTGTACGCCTGCGAAGGTCGATTGAGAAGTCGGCTGGAGGTATCAGAAGTGCGAATGCTGACATGAGTAACGATAATCAGGGTGAAAAACCCTGACGCCGAAAACCCAAGGTTTCCTGCGCAACGCTAATCGACGCAGGGTTAGTCGGTACCTAAGGCGAGGCCGAAAGGCGTAGTCGATGGCAAACAGGTTAATATTCCTGTACCAGTGGTAACTGCGATGGGGTGACGGAGAAGGCTAGGTCAGCTGCCGGTTGGAAGTGGCAGTTTAAGCGCGTAGGCAGGACTCTTAGGCAAATCCGGGAGTCTATATGCTGAGGCGTGACGACGAGTCTCCCTTTGGGGAGACGAAGTGATTGATGCCCGGCTTCCAAGAAAAACCTCTAAGCTTCAGGTTATCAGTGGCCGTACCCTAAACCGACACAGGTGGGTAGGATGAGAATTCTAAGGCGCTTGAGAGAACTCGGGTGAAGGAACTAGGCAAAATGATACCGTAACTTCGGGAGAAGGTATGCCTTTGGTAGGTGTAGTCCCTTGCGGGCGAAGCCGAAGAAGGTTGCAATAAACTGGTGGCTGCGACTGTTTAGCAAAAACATAGCACTCTGCAAACACGAAAGTGGACGTATAGGGTGTGACGCCTGCCCGGTGCCGGAAGGTTAATTGATGGGGTTATCTTCGGAGAAGCTCTTGATCGAAGCCCCGGTAAACGGCGGCCGTAACTATAACGGTCCTAAGGTAGCGAAATTCCTTGTCGGGTAAGTTCCGACCTGCACGAATGGCGTAACGATGGCCACACTGTCTCCACCCGAGACTCAGTGAAATTGAAATTGCTGTGAAGATGCAGTATACCCGCGGCTAGACGGAAAGACCCCGTGAACCTTTACTATAGCTTGACACTGGACTTTGAACCTACTTGTGTAGGATAGGTGGGAGGCTGTGAAGCACCAACGCCAGTTGGTGTGGAGCCATCCTTGAAATACCACCCTGGTATGTTTGAAGTTCTAACCTCGACCCGTAATCCGGGTTAGGGACAGTGTCTGGTGGGTAGTTTGACTGGGGCGGTCTCCTCCCAAAGAGTAACGGAGGAGCACGAAGGTACCCTCAGCATGGTCGGAAATCATGCAATGAGTGCAATGGCATAAGGGTGCTTGACTGCGAGACGGACAGGTCGAGCAGGTACGAAAGTAGGTCATAGTGATCCGGTGGTTCTGAATGGAAGGGCCATCGCTCAACGGATAAAAGGTACTCCGGGGATAACAGGCTGATACCGCCCAAGAGTTCATATCGACGGCGGTGTTTGGCACCTCGATGTCGGCTCATCACATCCTGGGGCTGAAGCAGGTCCCAAGGGTATGGCTGTTCGCCATTTAAAGTGGTACGCGAGCTGGGTTCAGAACGTCGTGAGACAGTTCGGTCCCTATCTGCCGTGGGCGTTTGAGATTTGAGGGAAGCTGCTCCTAGTACGAGAGGACCGGAGTGGACGAACCGCTGGTGTTCCGGTTGTCATGCCAATGGCATTGCCGGGTAGCTATGTTCGGACAGGATAACCGCTGAAAGCATCTAAGCGGGAAGCCCCTCCCAAGATGAGATCTCACTGGGACCATGAGTCCCCTGAAGGGCCCTGAGAGACGATCAGGTTGATAGGCACGGTGTGGAAGCGCTGTAAGGCGTGCAGCTAACGTGTACTAATTGCCCGTGAGGCTTGACCATATAACACCCAATCAGTTTGGGTTGACTGACAGCGCTTTGACGCGAGAGTACAGATTTCCATGCAGTAGGCCGCGACAGCGGGCCTGCTACACCAGTTTGCTTGGTGACCATAGCGAGCGTGAACCACCCGATCCCATCCCGAACTCGGAAGTGAAACCGCTTAGCGCCGATGATAGTGTGGCCGTTTGCCATGCGAAAGTAGGGCATCGCCAAGCGCCAATCCGAAAACCCGGACCTCCCAGAGGCCCGGGTTTTTTTTTGCCCGGCCCTCAGGCCGCCCGCGTCGCCCCGCCCAGCAGCGTCAGGATCTCGCCCGTGATATAGCTCGAGTCGGCCGGCGACGCGAAAAAG
>NZ_JADMKV010000118.1 GCF_015476545.1 Methylobacter sp. BlB1
TGATGACGTGCTGGGTCAGTACGGTCTCATGCCCGCGGCTGTCGCGGATCGTGACGTTGATGTCGTACTCGCCGGCATACAACGCCTGGGCCGTGGCCCGGTTCGGGAAGGCGGCATGCTGATGGCCGTTGACGTTGGGCGGAAACGACCATTCATAGCTCAGGCCTTCGAAGCGCCGGTTCATGGCCGGCAGGTCATGAGTCACGAACAGGTTCAGGTCGGACGGCGCCTGCACGGTCAGCTGCTTCATGGTCATGCTCCAGTTCGGCCAGACATAGGCCCAGGGCGCATAGCTCAAGGTAGTCTCCTTCAGCGTCGCGTCCTTGAAGCCGTCCACCCAGGCCCGGAACACCAACGGTTGCTTGTCGATCAGATCCTGCGCCGTCGGCGACCAGTCCAGCGTTTGCCCGGCGACCAGGCTGCCGTCCGGCAGCTGCCATTCCGTTACCAGACTGTGCACGCTTTCCATGCCACCCCAGGACGGTCTGACCGTGCCCTGATAGTGGTAAATCTTGCCCACTTCGACAGCCTTGGGTCCTTGCGCGCTGACTCTTGGCTTCTCTGGCGTATCCACGACCACGTAATAGCGTGCTGCCGTCCAGGCGGCCGGGTCATCGTTGCGGGTATCCGCCGGTCGCGTCCGCAGCGTCACGTAGACCTTGCCTTCGCTTTCCTCGGTCATCGTGGCGGTCGGCCCGGTCTGCACGGTTTTGCCGCTGGGCGCCTCGAGGGTCCATTCGTTCACCGTGTCCGTGGTCAGGATGCCGGCCCGGTACAGCTGCGCGGCCAGCGTGACCGCATGCCCCGGTGCGACATGGTGCGGTCCCACGATCTGCGCGTCCAGCTTCGAATAGGCCCATATTTCTGCTGGATTTGTGTAACTTTCAACCAGCGTATTCTTGTTTATCATCTTGACCCGAACCATCTTTCGGCCGGGTTCCGGCATCGGGATGCTATGGATGAATGTATTTGACTTCGGCTGGGAGTCCCAGGTCAGGCCGTTATCATTGCTGCGCTCCCAGGTTACTTCCTTCAGCGCCGCGCGGTTGTCCTGCGTCATCGTCAGGGTAAGCGCGAACGTCTTCGGGGCTGGCCCTTCCAACGCCTTGGCGCTAATCGTGCCTTCGAGCGAGCTGATCGCGCCTTCGATCGGCGTCCCCTTGACGACTTCGACATAGCGGGTAGACGAGGTTAGGGTAACGTCCAGCTCCGGCCTGTCGCTGACCAGCTCGGCGACCGCCGACAGCTTCATGAACAGCAGGCCGGCCGGGTCGACCTGGAAGGTCGCCTCGCCGTTGCTCAGGTCCTGCAGGTCAGTGACCGGGGTTTTAGCCGATTTGAGGTTGGTCTGCGCCAAAATTTGGGTCCGCCACTGCCCCATTGTTTCCGGCATATAGACAAAGCCGTCCTTGGTATACTTGCCGACTCTGACCTTAACAGTCACCAGGTCAGAGTCAATAGTCTGTTGCGGCACCTCAATTTCTAATTTCATATTGGTCTCGGTGCCGCCGATGGCGGTAATGACCTGCTCGCTGTAAGATTGCGGATAATCCTGCCAGGCTACGCGCAAGGTCACTGGCCGCTCTTCCAGCAGGCCCAGGTTCGGTGTCGAAAGCCAGTAGCTGCTGCCGCTAATAATATTGCTACGTTCCAGGTTTTGCTGGCTGTCGATCAGCTGGTATTTCAACTTGGCGCCGGTCGGCACGCCGGCAGTGACTGTCGCACGCGTGATAGGTTGCCCCTGCGGCACATAATAAGTGCCGTTTTTGACCTTGTAGCCGCCGTTCAAGCTAACTTGCGGCGGCGGCAGTTCCTTGGTTGTCACTTCGAAAGCACCGGCCTGTAGCACCGCCGTCAAGCCATCGGCAAACTGGCGCTTGACGGTATAGCCGAAAGTATGAACGCCTAAACTGGGCAGTGTGCCTTCCAGCTTGATCTGGTTCAGCGACTCGGAGCGTTTTTTGTTAAACCCCTCAACGCCGGTAAACTCGACAAAACAGGCGCGACTGCCATTGGCGGCTTTTGCCTGGGCCGTTGCCTGGTCAGGCGACAGGTAGCAGATTAAATCAGACTCTTGTTTGAAAAGCAGGCTGATCGTTTCGATGACGACATAGGCTTCATTTTTACCGCTCAGACTAAAATTCCACGGGATCGTCGAGACCGTGACGGCTTGGCTGATCGGCTCTGAATCATAGCGGGTGCCGTTGATCCAGCGCGAAACCACGGCTTGCACGGTAAAATCGCCGGCGGTACCGGGGTATCCTGTCAGCGTCGGCAGGCCCTTGCTGTCAGTGCCGGCGACCAGGTCGGGTACGGTCGTGGTCAGTGTGACATAGCATTTCCTCGGATCGGCTTCCGCCTCGGCCTGTACGGTGGTCAGCGGGCAGACTGTATCGATGGGGGGGTGTAGCGATACTTCGACTCTCGTTTCACCCTGGTAAACGGTGGCCGGCGATACCGTTAAGGCCGGCATTGGAACAGCTTTGACTTTAAACGCCTGGGATTTGACTGCGGAGCCATAGCTTCCTGCAAGGCGCCATTCCGCCGTGTAGTTGCCGGCCGCCAAGCCCGTGCCAAGGCGGGACATTGATACGGCAGGTCCGTAATTCAACGAGGACAACGGCAAGGTTTCGATGACCGTGGTGTCTTTCTTAATGGACAGTGCGCCAGTCAACTCACCGTTGCAAGCGAACGCTTTGTAATTCAATTCGTAATTCGGCGCTTCATCAGGCAACAGTGCCGGAATGGCCAAGCTCGAAATTGATGGAGCCGAACACGAAACGGCCACGGTCCTGCTCAACTCGGCAATTTTCAACAGGTCAAAGCCGTCGAATTTATACACGGCCGCCACGATGGGGTAGCTGCCGACGGACTCGAATACGCCCGACAAGACGGGCAGTTCGCCGCTCGTGTCCACGGTCATGCCCGCAGGCGGCGTGGTGAAAGTCACATAGCATCGGCTTGAATCGGCCATGGCGGTCGCCTGCTCACTGGTAAATGGGCAATCGACGGTGGCCGGTTTGTTCAAGCTGGCAGTCATGGTGTCCTCGCCGGCATTGACACTCAAGCCCGGCGTGATGTTCAGGGTGGGCAAATTGATGGCTTTCACGGTCAGCGAAGCCGTCTGGGTGGCCAGGCCGCTGTCGGAGCTGGCTGTCATGCGCACCGCATAAGTGCCAGGCGTCAAAAGGCCCTTGTGGGTGAAGGTATGAGTCAGATCAGTGCCGTTCGGAGCCGCGACCGGCGCGCCGGACACGACCACATCATTGTTGGAGTCCAGAACATCGACTTTCATCTGGCTGTGGGTCGAGCAGGCTGGCAGACTATAGGTCGCATTGGACTGGAACTGCGTGGCTTGCTGGATAGAGTCCTGCGGCAATGTGAAGGCCGAGATCACGGGGGCGCCACATACCACCTTGGCAGTACCGGCTCCGGTAAGAACCGAGCCGCCTTTATCGGTGACCGTGAATTCGAAGGTCAAATCGCCTGAGAACAGACCGTCTGCCGGTGGCGTGTAGACAAACTTGTCGGCCACAATTGCCACGTTACCCGTTGTGGGCTGTTGGGTGATCGCCAGGGTGAAGCTCTCAGTTTGTCCAGCCGTGACATTCGGATCCGTGATGACAGGCGCAGTCTCTGCACTGGGAACGGTTGAGCTGGTTGTCAGGGCTACGCTGGCCTGCGTCGGGGCGCCGTTGGCCCAGCCTTCGGCCTGGTTGCCGGCACTGCCGGTCAAGGAGTCGACAACGGTTTTGACTAAATAGAAGTAGGAATTGACGTCTGTTACCGTTGTATCGTCATAGGAGGCATTGCCATTTGATGAAGTCGCCGTTGCTGTCGCAATCTTGGCCGGAGTCCCTGTCGGGCTCTTCGCCCGCCAGATCTCATAAGCGGTAGCATCCGGATCGGTTGGCCAGGTCAGGGTGATCTTGCCGGTCTGTGTTCCTTGGCTGGCGCTCAAGCCAGTGATGATTGCAGGTAGCTTGCCATAGCCCTCGTCTTGTTCAGAGTCCGGACCTGAACCGATCAAATTTTTGCCGATTACCGTGTAGAAATAGTGAGTGTCTGCCGATGCGGTCGTATCGTCGTAACCGATCCCTGTGATGCCGCTGGCCAGCAAGCTGCCTTTGGTGCCGGCACTCGTTGAACGGTAAACGTCGTACTCGGTCGCATTCAGGTCGGCACTCCAGCTGATATTCACCTTCGCGTAGAGCGTACCATCAGTCGCACTGACGCCTTTTATCTTGTCTGGGATTATAAGGCCGGTTTTGGTCCAGTCTTTACGGGGTGAAAGATCGTTGAGACCAAGTTGGCCTGAAGCGTTTTGGCCTGCCGCCCAGAGGGTGCCGTTGGTTTTCAAGGCCAGCGAGTGTCCTATTGCTGCTGAAGCCATTACGACATTATCGGCGACCTGTTTCCAGTAAGTAATATCGGAATTCGTTGTTCCATCACCGTATTGGCCAGATGAGTTATTGCGCCAATTAGCCCAGAGAGAGCCATCGATTCTAGTAGCCAAAGCGATGTTCATAGTGGAGCCACTAGCCGAGATGTCTGTGACGCCATCCAATACCTGATGCAATCCGTAGGAACTGAAGTCAGCCGGGGCTCCCAGGCCATCCCAGGTCTCGTAACGGCTCACACCGTAAGCCCACAGCGTATTGTCATCCTTGATCGCGAAAAGGCCATTCCACGAAGCCGCTATTTTCTTAAATCCAGTCCCAATTAAAGTGCTGTCGACATAGAGACTTCCATCGGTCTTCAATGCATAGACGTTTTTTGTAGAAGCAGTGATTTGTTTGATATTGGTGTAAGTGGTCGTGGACCATGTAGAGCTATTCCATGGTTTTTCATAGACAGTGCCTGACATGATTACCCAAATCTTGTCTCCTTTAACATTTGTATGAATGGAGGACACGTCACTCAAGATTTGCTGCCAGTTATTGTAAAATGAGGAGCCGTTTACCGATCCGACTGCCCACAGTGTTCCGTCCGTTTTCAGCGCATACGAAGCGTTACTAGCAGCTAGCATATCCTGAACATCAGTCAGCACGGGTTTAAAAATTTTAGCGGGAAGATATGTGCCATTGCCCAGCTGGCCGTAGTTATTAATGCCGGCCGCATACAGTTGTCCGTTAGCCTTAAGGGCAAGGCTAAAATAAGGTCTTGTCGTGATTTTGGTGTAAGTGTCCGAGCCGGTTAGGGCCGTGGTCGCAGGCGTGCGATAGCCATAGTCAGTATTGGTTTGCTCGCTGGCGCCAGCAACTTTGATGTAATAGCCGTAAACAGCCCCCGTTGTGACGCCTTGCGTCGTCGCGGTGTCGGAGTACGTGGTGGCGGTGGTCGTGGCGATCAGTGATTTTGAGCCATTCAACCCCAATGATCGGTAAATCTCATACGTCACCGTGCCGCTGCCCATAGCGGTCCAGCTCAAATCCACGCTGGCAGCAACGGTGCCCTTCGTGGCC
>NZ_JADMKV010000119.1 GCF_015476545.1 Methylobacter sp. BlB1
TGCGGCTCTCTCGATATTAACTGATGTTACGCAGTTAGTTGAAGTTAGATCGATCAAGGCGAAATCCACTGTAGGGTACGCATCGCGTACCCTTCCGGACTTGCGGTGTGCCGAAAAGCTCTGAACAGGTACGCGATGCGTACCCTACGAAGATGGGAGACTCCAAGTGCTGGCCAGCCTCGCTGGTTCCCGCGGTCCTTCGTGGGAACCGATAACGGGAAAAATCTTCCGTGCGTAACATCAGATATTAAAATACCTTATCCGATTATATTTTATGAATATGTGCTGAGGCCACAACCAGTATTATTCAATATTCATTATGAAAAGACTGTAAAGTAGGCCTTATTAAGCATTGCTAAAGTCGATTTTCTGCCGCAACCTTCGTATGGATATAAATAACTCACGTTATTGCGCTAGCTAAGAATTTCTTAATAATTCCGAAATAAAATTAAGCAATAATGGTTTCTCTCTGGAGTTAGCGATTCTGATTGTCCTTCGGAGTTGCCGGACTTACATCAACCGAGTTTAAAGCAATTCTAATTTCTGGCAGGTCAGTTGGAGCGTTATACCTCGTAACCGGCTCTCTCAGTGCGAATTGATGAGAGATTCCAGACGGTTCTTCAAAATACCGGGACATTGAAGACTGCGGCCAGTTTCTGCATGGGAAGCCTGCTTGAAATTGAGGAGAGTGAATACAAACTCTCCATGCCGGTTAATCAATGACTAAATAGACAGTTGGATATGGATAAGATGAAGTCGGCAGGCAGGATTTATGGAGAGTCAATGAGATACAGCAAACTTGCACAACCTGAAGTACAGGCAAACCGGCGTAGCCAGATGCACAGCGATTCGTTCAAGCACGCTCACGTATTAAGGAAGATCAAACCCTTTGACTGGGGCGACAGCAGATTAGGCATCAGGCGGGACGACATTGATGTTTTTAAAGCGGCGGCCCAGGTCTTCAATCACATTATCCTGGTCAGAGCGACCAATCCCGAGTCGTTGAAATACATCGGCAATAAGAATATGTATCCAAAGCCGATAGACTGCAAGGCAAAGACAGCCGATTGCGACGTTTATATACCATTCGCTTCCGGCCACATTATTCATGCAAAAACCGCCGGCCTGGTGGTTGATCCTACCTTGACGGGGGCGCAGGCTTTTAAGGATGGAAAGTATGCAAAAGCTGTCGAGGCCTGGGATGAGTTTCTTAAAGATAAAACGCCCCTTGAAAAATCAAAAAAAATATTTAAGCGGTATGGCAGCGAAAAAGGCTGTTTTGCCGTGGATACCGACATCAACAGTGAATATTATGGCTGCCTGATGATTTCCAGGGAAGATGCGCCTGCCAGTTTTGATGAGGCGGCAGTGCCGAACTGGAGAAACAGCCATGCATGGATGGATGGCGCCAAGCATTCTACGTGCATGCAATATATACACGGTGATTATGATTTATACGCGCTGCTTAATCTGGATAATCCAAACGAACGCCATCTGGAAAATGTAGTGCATGGTGTCAAGCACTATTACAGCCCGAAGCTTGAGGCGATTCAGGATTTCATTAACAAAGGCATCGGTACGCCCATGATCCAGCATGGTGACCAATTTCGCTATAAGCACCAGAGCGATAAAATCTATGCTTTCTATCCGAATAACAGCGTATATATCATTGACGAATCAACAGCTTCAATTGAGGAAATCTTTGAGATTGTCTATGGCGTCAATTGAACTCAAACGAACAAAACGCATTAACGAAAAATAAAGACCGCATTGACATTGAGCGCAACACGGGCTCAATGCATTTCCCCTTTGAATAGCATAAAAATAGATCTTTATTGCCGGGGCAAGCCTTTAAAAAACTATCATGCTGTTGATACTGCCACTATCTGCGGAGCCAATTGCTGCTTCAGCGGTACGGACAATTTTCTCCCTCCGCCAAGACCAATAATCATAACAACATAAAGTAGGATGATTGCAGTGCGGCTGGCATTAATCCCGGTTACAATTAAGATATAGCGGTTTAATCAAGCAGATATAAGACCCAAATATCATGAAATCTAATGAACGGCTTGCAGCCAAGAAAAACAAGCGACGAAAACAGACAAATCCGAGCAGTGCCTTATCGTCGGCGATTAGCATGCACCAAAAGGGGCATTTTGGTGAAGCCGAGAAAGTCTATAGATCAATTTTGAAAAGCCAACCGGACAATCCTGATGCTCTGCATTTCCTGGGGGTGCTGCTGCATCAGACCGGCCAGAGCGACAAGGCCATCACCAGCATCACTCAGGCGCTCCAGATCAATCCGTTCTACCTGGACGCCTGCAATAACCTGGGCAATGTCTACAAGGAGACGGGCGACATGCAAAAGGCGGCCGAAACGTATCGGAAAGTGATCGACATGATGCCCAATCATGCCAGTGCCTGCAATAATCTGGGCGTTGTGCTAAGAAATCTAGGCGAGTACGAGGAATCGGTGCATGTATTGCTGAGAGCCGCCGAGCTAAGTCCGGGCAACGCCGATGTCTTCCAGAATCTCGGCAATACTTATCAGGAGCAGGACGAATACTACGAGGCGGCAGCCGCCTACCAGCAAGCCATTGCTATAAAACCTAACCATAAATACGCTTATGAAAGTTTGTGGCGGATGATGTTAAAAACAGGTCAGCCCGAGCAGGCCAGAAGCGTTTTGCAGCGCTGGATCGAAGCCGATCCCGAGAGTCCGATTGCGAAGCATCATCTTTCCGCCCTTTTAGGCGAAGACATTCCCGACCGGGCTTCACAGGCTTACATACAGGACATATTCGACAAGTTTGCGGCCAGCTTCGATACAGTGCTAAACGGGCTTGATTATCGGGCGCCCGAGTTGGTCACGCAGGCAGTCTCCGTGCTTTTTCCCGAGCCCCGACAGGAGCTCAGAGTGCTGGATGCAGGCTGCGGCACCGGGTTGTGCGGGCCTTTGCTGCTGCCGTATGCCCGTACACTGGTCGGAGTTGACCTGTCCTCCGGCATGCTGAACAAGGCAAAGGGGCGCAATGTCTATGACGAACTGATCGAAGCTGATCTGGTGGAATATTTAAGACGGTATAAAGCCTTATTCGATCTGATCGTTTCTGCTGATACACTGGTTTATTTTGGCGAGCTCGGTCCTTTTCTGCAGGCTGCCGCGCATGCGCTGAATGCAGCGGGTAGCCTGGTTTTTACCGTGGAAAAGAGCAATGAAGACAGTGGTAACGGCTTTAAATTAAACCCTCATGGCCGTTATGCGCATACGCATGATTATATAAAGGCTGCCTTGACGGCTTCGGGCTTTGATATGTGCGCGGCGGACACGGTTGTGCTGCGCAAGGAAGCAGGACAGCCAGTGATCGGACTGCTGGTGACGGCTGCTTTAAAATAGATTTTGATCAGCAAGGCAATCTGAACGGCGGATGTGGAGTGGCTTTGCCGTTATGGAGGCAATGATACTGATCGGAGCAGCCTTATCTAATCGTGTTGATTGCTGGATGTAAAAGCAGCCACAGGACTTTGGATAACCGGAGCTATGCGGGCAGGGGGACAAGTGGCTGCTTGCTGGCCGGATATTTCCTTCAGTAGCTGGAAATCGGATATGAACTAACAAAGAAGTACTCAGTCACATTAAGGTAAAACAATAACAGGAAAATTGTCTTTTCTCAGCATTATGATGGTGCCGAGTAAGTATGATTTTATTTTCGTGGAATTAACCTTGGAGCGATTTTAGCTCCTGCTTATGTTGATTCGGTGCCTTGAGAGATATTTCCTTGTCCGGAAATATTTCATTGCTGCTTAAAGAAGAAGGCGCCATTTATCTAAAGTATTAAGGAGATATTTCATGTTGAAAAAAAAACTGTTTATGCCATTCCTGGTATCTTTGTTCGTCGCTTTCTTTTCTTCCATTTCCTACGCTCAATCTGAATCGGAGCAACAAGAAGAAACTTTTAATACAAATCCTAAAGAGCTAACCGGTAGAATAGGAGATGTGCCTGTTTATTCTCATATCTATGGCGCTGATTTCATGACTGAGCAAGAGCGGTGCAATTATTTACTGAAGCTGGATAGCATGAAAACTAAGGAAGAAAGGGATGCGTTTCGGAAGCAGCATCACGAAAAAATAGACATGCTTCGCAAAGAGAAAGGCGGCTAATGAACGGATTGTTGATCAGCTTCCTGCAATACGGAGGCTGGATATCGCAGATTGGGCGAAGTACTCGCCGATTATAGGGTCGGCGAGCAGAACCGATGTTTATTCGGGACAACTAAAAATCCGGCTCGAAATCTCCGCATAGATTTTAAGTATCGCTTCTTTTGGTATTTTAGCCAGCCTGGTCAGTCAATTGCTCTAAACGATAGATCTCTGTTTGCGAGGAGTGAATAGACCCACTATTCCAAGACCGAACAACAGCAACGTAAGAACAGTAGGTAGTAGAGCCAGCGTAAAAATGGCGGGGAGCGACACAGTTGAAGGATGGCTGGCTGACATATGCAACGTGCCGCTTTCGCTTAGAGCCATTCGATTTTGGTAACCTTTAGCAATAGCATAGTAAAAATTCGCATTCAGATAGGTCTCAATAATGTCACCATACGAATTATTATATTGCCCGTTATCAGAACTAAAAACATCACTGTCATTATAGGTTGCATAAAGGTTATGCGCTGTGTCGATGCTATCAGCATCCATATCTGTAATTGCTCTGGATAAGTCAGTTAGACTGAATGAGAAGTAACCATAGCAATCATTATTAGCGCTATATCGTGAGGCACAAGCTATGACGGTAGCGTTGTCAAATTCACTGTCGAAATGATCAAGAGTTTGCGCTGCTTCAAGGCGATCGTTAGGCTCGATCTTGGTCATGGAGTTGGCTTGTGTACCAGTAACGGATACCAGAAAAATCGCTAGTAAAATCTCTGCTCTGAATGTCTTTTTCATTATTCTTATTGATGCCCGTCTTGATTAACATCACATACTGAATATTATTTGCGCTGCAGTACTGGTAATAGGCTAACCTGACAGATACAACAAGAGAAATAACTATTTGCTATAGAGCTTCAGTATGAGTATTGAAAGATTATCAAAAAGTACGATTGAGTTCAAAAATATCATATAGCGCAGGCTATTACTCAACCATTCTAAATGAAGCGATAGGTATTATCGGGCAGATGATTTTTAAGCCGCAAGTAAGCCTCGACCACCGGATAGCTTGAAATATTAATGTTATACTAACTAATGTTACGCAGTTAGCTGAAGTTAGATCGATTTAATAAATTGTGTTAGTTACTTGCTTTTAACAGCCTGTGTAGGCTGGGTTGGAGCTTTAGCGGAAACCC
>NZ_JADMKV010000011.1:0-58791 GCF_015476545.1 Methylobacter sp. BlB1
CGGCATCAGCACCAAGGGGGCGAACGGAAACGTGGCCGGCAAGGCGCTGAATCTGGCTGCGGCGGACAATATGACCGTCAAAGGCAGTCTGCTGACCGGCAATGCCGCGATTAACCTGCAGGCCCAGAACGGCAGCCTGACGACAGCCGGCGACATCGCCATCGACTCCGGCTCGGAGGTGCTGACTCTGAAGGCGGGCGGCGACATCAGCCTGGGCTCCTTGTGCCTGGTGTCCGGCGGCTGTGACGGCAAGGCTGACGCGCAGTCCGCAGCGGCGGCAACCATCACCTCCGAAAACGGCAACATCACCTTGAATGGCGATTTGCTGGCCGACCGGTCGCTGCTGCTGACGGTCAATAACGGCGCCCTGACGCTCGGCGGCATCGATCTGAGCGCGCGTCCAGGCGCTACTTTGCAAGCCCAGAGCCAACAGGATATCAACCTCAACAATGATATCCTCACCGACAATGGCGACATTGTCATCAAGTCGACAAACGGCGCCATTACCATGGCGGACAATAAAATCCTGTCCGCCGGCAATCAGAACATTTCACTAGAGGCAAGTGGTGATGTGCATGCGCAGCATCTTATCTCAACCAATAAAATCGATGTCATTTCCGGTGCCGACGTCAGTTTCGGACAGGCATTAACCGGGATAGAAAAACAAGGCATAGGCGATCTGATAGTTGATGCTGTCGGCGATGTAACTTTGAACGGTACCGTATCGAATGGCTCAGTGACGGTAACTAATGCCGATAATATCAGCATCGACAAGCCGGTTTTTACTGTCGGCGCAGTCGATTTCAACAGTAAATCGCTCAATGTTAAGAGCGGGGCGGATATTAGTACCAAAGGCATGGATGGCAAACATTCCGGTAGCCAGATCAAGCTGACTACAAACGGCAATATGATGCTTAATGCCAACTTAATGACCGGCGATGCGGCGATTGAGTTGAAAGCGACCGGCATGGAGAGCTCGATAACCACGGCTGACAACATCAGCATAAACTCAGGATCGGCCGTCGTGAATATCGATGCCGATGGCGATATTAATCTGGGTAGCACTTGTCTTGCACCCGGCAAAGTATGCAATCCGAATGCAGATGATCCGGATGCAGAAATTAATATCGACAATCCCGCCATGGCGACCATTATTTCTCAAAACGGCGATATCAAGATCGGCGGCAACGTCATAGCCGACCGTTCGTTATCCATTACCGCCAGTCAGGGCAAAATCGATCTGGGAACCATTGATCTGCGTTCCCGAGAGTCGGCCGGATTGCAATTATCGGCAAATGACGCGATTGCCTTGAATGGCGATGTGCGGACCCTAAACGGCATGCTGACAATCAGCCATGCCGGAAGCATTACGGGTAATCCGGAAAAGTTGCTGGAAACCGGGACTGCCGATATTTCTCTTATCAGCGAAGGCGATGTTTCCTTATACAATGTATTTACTACTGGGAAGCTCGATTTGATCTCTGACGGCTCGATTACTTTCAACAATGCTCTGGGGGTGGACCAGGACAGTATTTACAAGGGATTGGCGGCGCTTATGGTCCAGGGCAAAGGATCAATAACATTTAATGATCAAGTCCATTTGACAGGCATTC
The DNA here is from genome assembly GCF_015476545.1 of Methylobacter sp. BlB1. Taxonomy (GTDB): domain Bacteria; phylum Pseudomonadota; class Gammaproteobacteria; order Methylococcales; family Methylomonadaceae; genus Methylobacter. The sequence continues at coordinate 1,614 of NZ_JADMKV010000011.1, forward strand.
ATCCAATTAACGGAAATTATCAAAGTAGCGACGACGTGCTGAATATTCAGCAAACAGGCACTAGCGGGAAGTTAACCATTAACGGAAAAATCGTGGTGGATAATGGCAGCGTTTATTTAGGCAAGCCTGCTGGAACGGATTCTTTCACTGATGACAACAATATCGAATTGGGGAATTCAATTTATGTTTTAAATGGCACAACTATCACCCTGAATAATGATATCCATGTGATTGAACCTAAACTGACAAAATCTGAGGAAGAAAAATCTGAAAAAATAAAATTGAAGAAGCTGGATGTTGATATTCCTTCGGAGCTTATCGGCTATGAGTTACAACGGGTGCAAGACGAGGATGGTCAATTGGTAAACGTGCTGGACAACAGGACAGGAGCAATTGCCGTTAACGGAAATATAACGGGTTTATTCGAACCTGCATCGCCGCTTAATATAGCGTTTGCTTATAAATCGTCTGTTTCCTTGCCAAAATGGCAGGCGATTCCGGAAAATCATTTTGTAAATAAAGAGACTGGCAAAGAATACACTATCTTTGACGGCGAGTTCACTCGTCATGATTATTCCGATAATGACGGGAATGAATTTAGCGTACACTGGATTGGAAGCGCGGCATTTCATTTTGAGGAAATCACTAAACCTGAAATCATTAAACCTAATAATGCATTTAAGCCGCAAAAGGCTATGGTGCCGGATAACATAAAGCCTGCTTTCCTCTCAATTATGATGAAAAGCATAACTCAGACTCCAGCTCCGATTACGCTGAACAGCATAGTACCTGTCCCGTCTCCACAAGCAGTCTCAACACCGGCACCAACAACAGACCCTTTTGAAGGCTTTAGGCAGGCTACTTTTTTGAATGAATTTAATAACTTAAGCAATGAAATCACTGTGGCTAAAGCGGATTCTCAAAGCCTCTCCAGCCTTGCTTCCGTTAATGGACACTCAATCGACGTTAAGCCATTGGAAATTAATACAACAGATATCAGTCTATCGGGAAATTCAGCAATTCCTTCCGCCCCTGGTCAAATTTCCATTTCACCAGCTATCAAACAGGCCTCGGACTACACAAAAACATTGGGAACGGTTCAGGTCGATGGCCATTCAATTACTGTCAAGCCAACGGAAGAAAGTACGACCAAAATCACACTACCTAAAAATTCAGCCTCAACCCCTGAGCAAGTTAAAATTTCCCTCACGGAGTCAACGCTGGATGGCTTAAAGACATTGGATGTGCCAAAAACAAACGCTCTGGACCCTGATCAGACTGACACGTCATCCAGTACCAAACAGACGTTGAATTACGCCAATTCGTTGGAAGAAGGGTCGGGCTCTGCGGATCATCCTGAGAATGAAGAGTCGGTTATCCTGGGCGGCGGCAGTGAGGCCGATAATACCGATCTGGGCTTGAACTCTCCGGAAACCGGTGCAGTACAGGATACTTATTTGATCAAGCATTCTCCCGTCTGCAGCGTCAATAAAACAAAAGGTAAATCCAAAGCCGGTCTTCCGCATTGCGGGAACTCTTCGGTATCAAAAAGCTGAGGAATAATTGTCCCATGATCATAAAAAAAACGCTTTTCGGAATGGCGGCCGGATTTCTCTTGATCCATAAGGTTTATGCCGCAATGCCTTCCAGCGATCCGGTTATCCGGGTCGATACCGCCTACCATAGCGGGCCGATTTATGGCGTAGAGCCATTGCCGGATAATGAAAGGCTGGTAACGATATCGCATGATAAAACCGTCAAAATCTGGCGCAGCCGGGATTTCAAGCTGTTAAAGACGCTTCGCATCCCGATAGGCGACGCTTACGAAGGCAACCTCGACAGTATTGCCGTCTCGCCTGATGGCAAGTTTATTGCGGTAGGAGGCTGGACCTGCTGGCAATGGGATCAGCAGGGGTGCGTTTATCTTTTTGACGCGGCGACCGGAAAATTGCAGCATAGCATCGAGCAGTTAAAAAACATTATCGGTGCGTTGCAGTTTTCCCCTGATGGCAAAGTCCTGGCGATCGGCCTGCACGGTAATGGCGGCGTTGTTTTTGTCGATGCTCAATCTTTTCAGGTTCTGGCGCAGGATCAGGAATATGGTGAACGGGTCACCGGACTGTCATTTTCCAATAATGGTTATGCCGTCAGCGCTTCCAATGACGGCTATCTTCGCGTTTATGATCCGCAATTCAAACTGGCCGCGCGCGTCAAGGTGCCCGAAATCAACCGCATTGCCGACAGCTATTTTTCGCCGGACGGCAAGAGACTTCTGGTCGGTTCATACGATAGCCCGCTGATTCAGGTCTTATCCTTGCCGCAGTTGCAGGTTGAACACAGCTTGCGTACCGCTCCCGGGCAGTCATCCTTGAAAACGCTCAGAGGCGCTGTTTGGAGCCAATCAGGCGAATTCATTTACGGCGCCGGAGATTCCGACAGTGTTCATGAGACGGAAATCCTGCGCTGGCGCATAACAGATTTGAGCCGGTATGAGACGATCAAAGTCGCTCATCGGATTCAATCCATCCGGCCTCATGGCCAAAATGGCGTGATTTTTTCCACTGAGGACGCTTCGATTGGCGTTATTAACGATCAGGACAGTGTGGCGCGTATTTCCGATACGCATCTGGTTCAATCGCCGATCATGAGTGACGAATTCCGGGTGTCGGCTGACGGCAAGCAAGTCACCTTTCCAGTGAGCATAACCGATAACCAGGATTTTATGTTCGATATCGAGCGCTTATCTTTGAGCGAATTCGGTTCCGTGCCGGGACTTAAGCCCAAGAACAGGACTCAAAAGCGTATTCAATTAACGCATTGGCAAGACAACACAACGCCGATGTTAAACGGGCAGCCGCTGAGGCTGGAACCGTTTGAAGAGATTCGATCCTTTTCCGGAACTGGCAAGCAGACATTTCTGGGAACCGATTGGCTGTTGCGGGCATACGACAAAAACAGCCAGCTGAGCTGGAAAACACCAACGCCTGGCGCAGTATGGAATGTTACAGTCAGCGGAGATGACAAATGGATTGTCGCCGTTCTGTCGGACGGTTCCGTGCGCTGGTACCGTGTTGAGGACGGACAGGAGTCTTTGGCATTGTTTGTTGATCGGCTTTCCCGGGAGTGGGTGCTCTGGCGGCCTGACGGTTATTATGCTTCATCGGAGAATGGCGACAGCCTGATCGGCTGGCACGTCAATCGAGGCAAGGGCAATGAGCCCGATTTTTATCGCGCGGTGCAGTTTGAAAAGCAGTTTTATCGCCCTGATCTGCTGCGCGCACAGATAGGGGCCATGCAAATGGCTGCAAACAGCAGCGCGGATTCCAGTCCTCAGCCTGGCCAGGCCAGCGCGGGTACACGTCAGGCCGTCACCTTATCCGGGATCATGACGCCGAACCTGGCGGAACCGGCTCCGGGTACGTTTACGCTAAATCAACTGAATGAAATTGCCCCGCCTCGCATCCAGATCGCGTCGGCCCGGGCAGTGCAGACTCCCGAGGGCGCGACCGAACTGGAGTTGACGGTAGAGGCGGAAAAAAACAGCCGTCCCATGCAGGATGTCACCGTTTATGCCAATCTGCTGCCGGTTGCGGCGAACGAGGAGCGCCGTCTTGACGTTAACGAGACGGATACGTTTCGCAGGACTTTCAGATTTCCTGTCAGCGGCGGAGACAGTCTGATCCGCGTGGAAGTCAATAACGGCGTTTCCTTGGGGCTGGCGGAACAGTGGGTGGAAGTGCCTGCCATGAGTCAGGCAGCGCCTCCCAAAGGCGATCTCTATGTGCTGGCGGTCGGCGTCAATCGCTTCGACCGTATCTCGGTGGCCGATAAGAACAAAGTGCCTGATCTGAAATACGCGGTCAACGATGCCGAAAAACTGGCTGGCCTGCTGGAAAATTCCGCGAGCAATGACGGCTTCAATCAGATCCACGTCCAGTTGTTGACCGACTCCGCCCAGTTGCCGCCTACCCGGCAAAATATTCTGGCAGCGCTGAAAGTATTTGAACAGGCGGGTCCGAATGATACGGTGCTGTTATTCCTCGCTTCCCACGGATTCAGCGACCAAACCGGCAATTACTATTTTCTGCCGCAGGATGGCGAATACAACGATGTGGAGTCGGTATTGTCCGGCAGAAATTTGAGCGGCAAAGCCTCTACATTGCTCAGCTGGACCGACTTTTTCGATAACATGCGCAAGGCGGCGGGACGGCGCATACTCATCGTGGATACTTGTCAGGCGAAAAGTATTTTCGGCGAGTTTGACGCCAGATCCCTGCGCAAACGATCAGCCGCCTCACTCTTTCCGCTGTTGCTGGCTTCCAAGGGGGATGAACTTTCGCAGGAATATGAGCCGGCGCAACATGGCTTATTTACTCACACGCTATTGGAGGGTTTACAAGGACTTGCAGATTACAACCACGACCGCAGAATTACGCTGGCCGAACTTCACGATTTTTCAGTGCCGCTGGTGAAAAAACTGCACAATCCGTCTGCCGGCGCGCAGACGCCGCAGTTGATCGCACCAGGCTCGCTGGCGAATATCGAGCTGCCTTTAGCACAATCAAATTAAAGGGTTTACGAAAAAAGACGGTTACTGACGGGTAAGGTCAGACGAATATTTATCATAATTTTAAGAGACGAGAGCATAGGATATGAGTATTTTAAATAAATCAAACGGCATCACTTTGGCCATAGTATGTTGCCTGGCTTCAGTTAAAGCCGGGTGGGCAGAAGATTTAAACGTCGGAGCAAGGGCGCCTACAAAAGAGGAAGTTATTCAAGCGTTTAAAACAAATTCTGATGGCGGCGAGAAAGTGCTTACACGGGGCATTCATATTCGCCCGACCGGGAAAGCGGGAATGACTTCCTCCCAGGCCGCAACGCCTAAAGCAATCTCCCTGGAAGTCCGTTTTGGCTATAACTCCGCTCAGTTGACAGACGATGCCGTCAGGCAGTTGACTCCGGTGGCGGAGGCCCTGGTATCCGGTGAGCTGAAAAATTTGAACTTCCATGTGGAAGGCTATACGGATGCCAAGGGCAGTGATGGATACAACAAGGATTTATCGCTGAAGCGAGCCGCCACTGTACGCGATTTCTTTGTCAAGAGACATGGGCTGAATGCCTCAAGAGTACAATTTTCAGGATTGGGAAAGAGCAACTTGCTGGATCCCAATAACCCGTTCAGCGAGGTAAACAGACGCGTACGCATTGTAGCGACTCAATAGCTGAAAATTTACAGAACCGGTACGGTCAAACTGACCCTTGACGAGATATAGGATTGCAGTTGAGGGTTTAGTTTACCGTCCGGATTAATAATATTCTCCGTGACAGGCAGAGGTTCAGCGCTGCCGAAGGCTTCTATGCGGTCTGTTCCCGACGGGCCCGAAACAGTCAGTTCATAACCCGCATTTTTCTTCGGCAGGCGAATCGTCTTACCGGCCGCTATCCAATTATCCGGCTCATAGGCGTTAGGAAAAATTGTAGAAATTTCTCCATCCGTGCTTATGTGAACGATGGTCACATACATCGGTTTTTCCGTTTCCAGCAATAACGTCATGGATTCCCCGATACGATAATTCGGTGCGGAAGACCGCAGTTTCAATGGTTCATGCTGCACGGTTGCAACCGTACTTTCCTGATGTTGCCGATCAGCTGGCGTATTGGCCTGAACGGCATTGGCCTCAACCTTATCTGAAGGCGCCTGTTTTTGTGTCTCTGATTTGGCAACATCGTAGCCCGGCTCGTTTTTACCATAAAACAGCCATAAAAGGACCGCAAGCAGGCCTAGAGAGAACAGGCTGGCCGCGGCAATTGCTCCTGATTTATAACGCTTTTCCGGAGAAATTTCCTTTATAAACTGGCTGATTGTTCTGCAACGGTTTTCCTGCTTTAGTGCCAGGCCGTGCTGCAACCCTTTCCATTGTGATTTTGTTATTGAAGTTATAGGCGCAGGCTGCACTTTCAAATCGAAGGCCTGCTGGGCAGTCGACCGCGAAAAGGGATGTTTGCCGGACAGAAGTTCATAAACAATACAGGCGAGGGCATAAATATCATCTCTTGGGTCAGGCTCAAGGTTATTGAGCATTTCCAAACTTGCGTAAGCGGGCGATAGCGCATTTAACGAGCGGGAATGGAAAACGGTGGCATCGTCATCACTTTGTCCTGTTCTCTTGAATGGGCAAGCTATGCCGAAGTCCAGGACTTTGACATGGCTCTTGTCGTCGACAAAAACGTTACCCGGTTTGAAATCGGAGTGGACTATGCCGTTTTTATGCGCATGGGAAAGTGCTGCCGCCATGTCCTGTATGATGGGCCAGGCTTTTTCAAACGGCATGCCTGACGGGTATTCTTTAATCAAGGAACTGAGCGGGCGGCCTTTGAGAAGCTGCATGCTCAGATAAACGTTATCCGCATCGCGATCAAAATCATATACTGTAACAATGTTCGGATGAGCAAGAGATTTGGCTTTTTTGGCCTCCCGTTGCATCGCCACGAAAAAAATAGGGTCATCAAGAAATTCAGGATTAAGAAGTTTTATCGCGAGGTAGGGGTCCTTGTCATGGGCTTCCTGAGCCACTAAATCCAGTGCTTTATATACGGTCCCCATTCCTCCCTGACCGAGCACTTCCTGCAGTACGAATCGTCCTTTTAAAACTGTTTTACCCTCAATACATAATTTTTCCATTATTTCTACCTAAACTAAATAAGATCCTGCTTATACCAATAAGTAATTTGGTTTTTTCTAATCAAGTACTTTTTTACGATCAGAACATTGTTGTTAGTAAATTGAGTCCTTGCTGCCTATAAAAACTATTGGATTATTTGAGCACATATATGCACTCCTTCCTAAATCTGGCCTTGACCGAATCGATAGCGCTAATGATGATTCCGTTCAGATTCCCAAGACATGAAAGATATTCACTGAAATAACATTATATTCAATGGGCAACTTTCCAGGGAGCGTTGATTGATACGCTTTTTAATCTGCAAATGGGTCATGTGAACTTATCAAGAATTCGCCGTCCAGCAATATCCATTAAACAATATTTTTCAATTATTTTTCATGATTTTCTTCTTAACTGATGTTGCGTGCGATCGATCTGTGTTCTGTTTTAGTTTTACTGCGAACATTCCGGTACAGATGAAGCCCCGAAGGGCATGGGTTAAGGCTGTCAAGTTATAGGGATAGCGTTCAGGCGTCTCGGGCGAATCCAACGGCAGGCGAAAGCGGAGAATAAGGCTGATCAAAAAGGTACGCCGCGTACACTACGCAAGGCAAATTTAAAAATGCCGCGCTATAATTTCAGATTTGATCAGTCAGAGGTAAGGGTGTGTTCAGAAGTCGGTTTTCGGTGAAGCAATATGGGATGTTTTTTCTGGCGCTGAGCGCCTTTTCCGGCAGCGCCGTCGCGCAGCCTGCCGCCCATGCCTGGGCGCAGGCCACCACGCCCGTTATAATGGGCGGCGCGGCGCAGAGCATCGGCACTTATACCGCTGGCTGCCTGAGAGGCGCCGCGGCGCTGCCACAGGACGGAGCCGGCTACCAAACCATGCGCTTGTCGCGCAAACGTATCTATGGCCATCCCGACCTGATCCATTTCATTGAAAAGCTCGGACAGACGACTGCTGATAAAGGCTGGGGCACCCTGTTAATCGGCGATCTAGGCCAACCGCGAGGCGGACCGACGTTGACCGGACATCGCAGCCATCAGACCGGGCTCGATGTCGATATCTGGTATTTGCTGTCCCGGGAAGCGGCGGCCAGAAGCCTGAGTCTCGATGAGCGCGAAACTTGGGGCGCGCCTTCCGTGCTGGCCGTCAGATCGGATGCAGTGGACGCCAGCCGCTGGTCGCCGGCTAACGAAAAAATTCTCGAAGCCGCCGCGCGCATGTCCGAGGTCGAGCGCATCTTCGTCAATCCCGGCGTCAAACGCCAGCTGTGCGCCAGCAGGACGCCGCATGACTGGCTCCGGAAAATCCGGCCCTGGTGGGGGCATGATGACCATTTCCATGTGCGCCTGAAATGTCCGGCCGGCAACAGCCAATGCCAGGGCCAGGAACTGATTCCCGAAGGCGACGGCTGCGACGCCTCGCTGGACTGGTGGTTCTCGGCCGAGGCGCGCGATCAGCTTCGCTCCGGCAAGGCCCGCAAGCCTGCTGCAGCGCTTGTGCTTCCCGAACAGTGCCAGGCTGTGTTGAAGGAATAAAAAATAGCGGATGTCTGCATCCACCACAGTCATGTCGTGAATGCAGACATTGCCTTTCTTAGTCTTTTAGCAGCGGCGCGCTTCGGGTTTGCTTATGGGTAATGTATCTGAAGACGCTGATCACGGCTTTTTCAAACTCCGCGACGGAAAAGACGAACGCCCCGGAAAGGACCACTTTCAGCCATTCTTCCTGGCTCAGGTCGGTCGAGCCGAACAGTTCCTGCATGGGGCCGGCATGGGTGTAGAGCACCTGCAGCCCCGCGCAGGCCGCGATGGCGAGCAGCACGTAACGATTGCCGAACAACCCTTCGAGAGATAAAACGGACCTGAAGATGTACCGGCTGTTGATCAGGTAGAACATCTCGGACAGCACGACCGAGCTGACGGCCATGGTGCGAGCGGTCTCCAGACTGGAACCCCGTTGTATTTCCCAGAGAAACAGGCCCAGTGATCCCACCATGAAGAGCACGGAAACCATCAGGACGCGCCAGGCGAAAAACCAGGACAGCAGCGATTCACGAGGATCGCGAGGAGGGCGGTGCATGATGTCGCGCTCCGGGCGCTCGAAGGCGAGGGCGAGCCCCAGGGTGCTGGACGTGACCATGTTGATCCACAGCACCTGGGCCGGCGTCAACGGCAGCGTCAGTTCGAACAGGATGGCGGCGACCACCACTAGGGCTTCGCCGCCGTTGGTCGGCAGCATGAACAGGATGAATTTCCTGATGTTGTCGTAGATGCCCCGGCCCGCGCGCACGGCGTTGCCGATGGTGGCGAAATTGTCATCGGCCAGCACCATGTCCGCCGCTTCCTTGGCCGCCTCGGTGCCCTTCAGGCCCATGGCCACGCCGACATCCGCGCGCTTCAGCGCCGGCGCGTCGTTGACCCCGTCGCCGGTCATGGCGACCACCTGTCCCCCTGCCTGAAGCGCTTGCACCAGGCGTAGCTTGTGCTCCGGACTCGCCCGCGCGAACACGTCGACATCCAGGGCCACGCCGCGCAGTTCCTCGTCATCCAGGGTTTCGATCTCGGCTCCGGTCAGCGCCGGCCTGTCCCGGCCGATCCCCAGCCGGGCGCCGATGGCGCGGGCCGTCTCGACGTGGTCGCCGGTGATCATCTTGACCCGGATGCCGGCGCTGTGGCATGTCGCCACGGCGGCCACCGCCTCTTCCCGCGGCGGATCGATGATGCCGATCAGCGCCAGCAGGGTGAAACCGTCTTCCAGATCCGAAAAGCGCACCTCGCGCTGTGATTCATCGACAGGCTTCGCGGCGATCGCCAGGAGGCGCAGCCCGTCGGATGCGGCCTCCCTGCCGCGGCGGTACCAGTAGTCGGTGTTCAGCGTTGTCCCCAGGGCGCCGGCCTGGCGATCGCACATCTCCATGATGCGTTCGGGCGCGCCTTTGACATAAATGCAGCCCCGGCCTTCGTGGTCGTGGTGGAGCGTGGCCATGAGCCGATGTTCGGATTCGAAGGGAATGGCGTCGATGCGCGGCAGGGCTTCGCGCTCCGACGCGGGATCGGCGCCGGCCTTGGTCGCGAATGCGAGCAGGGCGCCCTCGGTCGGATCGCCTTCCACCTGCCAGACATCGTCGTCATGTCTGCGCAGCAGCGCATCGTTGCAGAGCACGACGGCACGGGCGATTTCGGCCAGTTCGGGATACTGGTCGGGCGGTACCGCCGCTTCGCCCAAAAGGATGGCGCCTTCGGGCGCGTAGCCCGTACCGCTAATTTCAAACGCATGATCGCTGGTGATCACTTGCTGTACCGTCATCTCGTTCCGGGTCAATGTGCCGGTCTTGTCGGAGCAAATGACCGTGACCGAGCCCAGCGACTCCACCGCCGGCAGATGCCGGATGATGGCCTTGCGTTTGGCCATGCGCCGCACGCCGAGGGCCAGCGTGATGGTCATGATGGCCGGCAACCCTTCCGGTATGGCCGATGCCGCCAGCGCCACGGTCATCATGAACATTTCCTTGGGGGGATGACCGTGCCACAGCACCCCGATGACGAACGTGGCCGCGGACATCAGCACGATGGCCAGCGCCAGCCAGTGGCCGAATCCGGCTATCTGGCGCAGCAGAGGGGTCGTGACCGCCTGCACGCGATCCAGCATCGCGCTGATGCGCCCCAGTTCGGTACGGATGCCGGTTTCGACCACCAGCCCCGTTGCCTGTCCGGAGGCCACCAGCGTGCCCGAATAGAGCATGCAGGTGCGGTCGCCCAGGAGCGCGTCGGCCGGCACGGAATCGATGGTCTTTTCCACCGCCTCGGATTCGCCGGTCAGGATGGCCTCGTTCACGCGCAGGCCCTTGCCCGCGACGAGCCGCAGGTCGGCAGGCACCTTGTCGCCCGAGGCGAGCGTCACGATATCGCCGGGCACCAGGTTCTGGGCTTCGATTTCGATGCGCCCGCCGTCGCGGATGACTATCGTGTGCAGCGAAAGCATGCCGCGTATCGCGTCCATGGCCTGTTCCGCCTTGCCTTCCTGAATAAAACCGATGATGGCGTTGATAAAGACGGCGCCCAGAAGCACGCCCGTGTCGACCCAATCGCCCAACAGCGCCGTGATGCCGGCGGCGGCCAGCATCACATAGATCAGGACGTTGTGGAACTGGAGGAGAAAGCGCAGCCAGGCGGGGCGCTTGCGGGGCGGCGGCAGCCGGTTGCGGCCGAAACGCTTCAGCCGTTGACGGACTTCTTGGGAGGACAGCCCGCGATGACGATCCGAATGGAGGCGTTCGATGGCTTCGCCGGCGTCGAGGCCGTGCCAGTCGAGCGTTTGTTTGTCGTGGACGTTGTCTTTAAGCATTGATTCTCCTGATGATGGCCAAACAGCCCTGAAACGATCGGGCATGGCGTGAAACTGGTCATGCAGGCTTAAGACCCTCAGTTGCGGGGTCGAATTCACTCGGTCCGAACGCGGTCGGACGGGGCATTGGGCTTTGATCCAATGCGCCACTGAACCCGGATACCGTGGAAACGCCAGGACCGGAGCTGCAACTCCGGCCCGCTGGAAAGCTTAAGCATAACCGGCAAACCTTTCATGAGTCTTTCGCGGACTCAGCCTGATGCACAGGTTTACTTTGATCGGCAGCGGCGGCAGACGCCCGAAATCAGTTTCCGGAACGATCAGGCCATCGAGCCGATGGTCTTGCGGAAGCGCCCCAGCGCCAGCACGAAGAAGACGCCGCCGATCGCGAGCAGGGCGAGGAATTCCGGCCAGACGATGCCAAAGCCGGCGCCGCGGTAAAGAATGGCCTGGGCGAGCGCGACGAAATGCGTGGTCGGCGCCGCCAGCATCAGGTTCTGCACCAGTTCCGGCATGCTCTCGCGAGGGGTCGTGCCGCCCGACAGCATCTGCAGCGGCAGCAGCACAATAATCATCAGCAAGCCCATCTGCGGCATCGAGCGCGCCACCGTGCCCATGAAAATGCCCATCGAGGTGGTGGCGAACAGGTGCAGCGTCATGCCGGCGACGAACAGCCCGATCGAGCCTTCGATTGGCACATCGAGCACGCCCTGCACGACGAAGACGAGCGAGGCCGTCGCCACGACCGCCACGACCAGGCCCATGGCCCACACCTTGGCCATCATGATCTCGAACGGCGTCAGCGGCATCGCCAGCAAATGCTCGATGGTGCCGTGTTCGCGCTCCCGGATCAGCGCCGCGCCGGTCAGGATGATGGACAGCATGGTGATGCTGTTGATGACTTCCATGACCGAGCCGAACCATACCGAGCTCAGGTTGGGATTGAAGCGCGCGCGCACTTCGAGCTCGACGGGCAGCGTGGCGACCGCGCGATGCCCCTCGACGAAGGTCGTCACTTCGCCGTTGACGATGTTCTGGATGTAGCTGCTGCCGATGAAGGCCTGCGACATGCGCGTGGCATCAACATTGAGCTGGATCGTCGGCTGGCGTCCGGCCAGCACATCGCGCTGGAAATCGGGCGGAATGTCGAGGACGAAAGTGTACAGGCCCGTGTCCATGCCGGGATCGGTGGCGTATTGCTCGATCATTGCGGGCGTCAGGAAATGAGGCGGATAGAAGGCATTGGCAATGCGCGACGACAAGGGCGAGCGGTCTTCGTCGACAATCGCGATCGGCGCCTTGTGCAGCGATTCGGGCACGCCGGTCGCGGTCATGTATACCTGGCCGGTGAACGAAAACCCGATCAGCGCCAGCATCAGTTTGTCGCGCCCGAGGCTGCGCAGTTCCTTGATGCCGAGGTGAAAGATGTTGAGCAGGGCGCGCATGGCTAGCGCTCCTGCTTCTTCAGCAGCGCGACGCTCAGGGCCAGAATCACCGGAATGGCGATGGCGAGCGGCAGCAGCGAAAAGCCGAGGTCGGCGAAGCCCAGCGCCTTGGAGAAGGTGCCGCGGCTGATGTTTAAAAAATACGTGGTCGGGTAGATCTCGCCGATCAGGCGCGCCCCGCCTTCCAGCGTCGATACGGGGTCGAGCATGCCGGAAAAGCGCGTGGCCGGGACGGTGGTGGCGATCGTCGTGCCGAAGATGGCGGCGATCTGGCTGCGGGTGAAGGCCGAGATCAACAGGCCGAGGCCGGTGGCGGACGTGACGTAAAGCAGCGCGGCCACGGTCAAGAGCAGGAAGTCGCCCTTGTGCGGCACGCCGAAAGCGAACACGGCCAGCGCGCACAGCAGGAAGAAGTTGACCATCGCCAGCCCGATGTAGGGCAGTTGCTTGCCTAGCAGAAACTCCGGTTTGGTCACCGGCGTGACGTACAGGTTGAGGATGGAGCCCAGTTCCTTCTCGCGTACCACGCTGAGCGCGCTGAGCATGGCGGGGATCAGCATCAGCAGCATCGGGATCACGGCCGGCACGATGGCCGGCAGGCTCTTGACGTCGGGGTTATAGCGAAAGCGCGTCTCGATGGTCATCAGGCTGATCGGCAGATTGCCCGTGTAATGGCGGCGCGCCTGCTCCATCAGCCAGCCCTGGTGCATGGCCTGCACGTAGCCGAGCACGTTCTCGGCGCGGGTGGGCATCGCGCCGTCGATCCAGGCGCCGATCCTGACACTGTCGCCGCGTTCCAGATCGCGCGCGAAGTGCGGCGGAATCTCCAGTGTCAGGCTCAGCTCGCCGCTGCGCATGCGCCGGTCGAGTTCGTCGTAATCGGCGATCGGCGGCTGGGCGATGAAGTAGCGCGAGCCGCCGAGGTCGAGCGCATAGTTCTGGCTGAGCGTGGTCTGGTCGCGGTCGAGCACGGCAAAGCGCAGGTTCTCGACGTCCATGCTGATGCCGTAGCCCATGATGAACAACAGCAGCACCGTGCCGAACAGCGCAATCGTGCCGCGCAGGGGATCGCGGCGCAGTTCCAGCGCTTCGCGCCGGGTATAGCTGAACAGCCGCTGCAGGCTGAAGCGGTCAATGCGGCCGTGCGCCGGGCCCGGGGGCTGGGCGCGCATTTTCGCGGCCTGTGCCTGGGGCTCGGCCGCCGGCTCGGCGTCGAGACCGCTCGCTTCCTTCAGGTAATCGATGAAGGCGGCTTCGAGCGAGGCGTGGCCGCCGCGCTCGACCAGCGCGGCGGGGCTGTCGCTGGCCAGCACCTTGCCGGCGTGCATCAGCGAGATGCGGTCGCAGCGCTCGGCCTCGTTCATGAAGTGGGTGGAAATGAAGATCGTGACCTTATCGCGGCGGGCCAGGTCGATCATCAGTTCCCAGAAGCCGTCCCGCGCCACCGGATCGACGCCCGAGGTCGGCTCGTCGAGGATCAGCAGGTCCGGCCGGTGGATCACCGCCACGGCCAGCGACAGGCGCTGGCGGATGCCCAAGGGCAGGGCATCGGGCAGGGCGTCCATGACCGGACCGAGCAGGAAGCGCTCGGCCACCTCGCTGACGCGGCCCGGAATTTCGGCCTCGGGCAGGTGGAACAGTCGCGCATGCAGTTCCAGGTTCTGCCGCACGGTCAGCTCGGTGTACAGCGAGAACGCCTGCGACATGTAGCCGACGCGCTTGCGCGTGTCCAGATTGCCGGCGTCGACGACCCGGCCGAACAGCCGCGCCTCGCCCTCGCTCGGCGGCAACAGGCCGGTAAGCATCTTCATCGTCGTTGTTTTGCCGCAGCCGTTGGAGCCGAGAAAACCGAAAATCTCGCCGCGCTCTATCTTTAAATCGACATGGTCGACGGCGACGAAATCGCCGAAGCGCATGGTCAGACCGTGCGCCTCGATGGCGATTTCTTGCGCGCCGCCGGTGTCGCGCGGCGGAATCGCCACGTCCCTGTGGCTCTGGCGCTTTGCCTCCGGCAGCAGCCGGATGAAGGCCGCTTCCAGCGTCCCGGCGCCGGTGCGCGCGCGTAGATCGGAGGCAGTGCCGGTGGCGAGAATTCTGCCTGCCTCCATCGCCACCAGCCAGTCGAAGCGCTCGGCCTCGTCCATGTAAGCGGTGGAGACCAGCACACTCATGCCGGCATGGCGCGCGCGCAGGTGATCGATCAGCTCCCAGAACTGGACGCGCGACAAGGGATCGACGCCCGTGGTCGGCTCATCCAGCACCAGCAGGTCGGGATCGTGGATCAGCGCGCAGCAAAGCCCCAGTTTCTGCTTCATGCCGCCCGACAGCTTGCCGGCGGGGCGGTCGCGGAACGGCGCCAGGCCTGTGCTGTTGAGCAGTTCGGCGATGCGCGCATGGCGCTCGGCCCGCTCGTGGCCGAACAGGCGGCCGAAGAAATCGACGTTCTCGAATACCGACAGCGTGTGGTAGAGATTCCTGCCCAGGCCCTGCGGCATGTAGGCGATGCGCGGGCAGACGGCGCGGCGGTGCGCGGCGTCGGCGATGTTGCCGCCCAGCACGTCGATGCGGCCGGCCTGCATGGCGCGCGCGCCGGTCAGCAGCGACATCAGGCTGGACTTGCCCACGCCGTCGGGGCCGATCAGTCCCACCATGCGGTTGCCGGGAATGTCCAGGCTGAGATCGTCGAGGGCGAGATTGTCGCCGTAGCGCAGGCTGACGCCCTGAACACGGACGATGGACGCGGCGGCGCTCATCGCGGCAGCCTGACCTGAAGCTCGGGAGGCCATTCGGCGTCCGGATCGATCTTGACGTAGGCCATGCCGGGCAGGCCGGTCTTGACCTGTTTGAGATGCCGCTTCAATAGCTCGGGATCGATCGCCGCGCGAACCCTGAACATCAGCTTCAGGCGCTCGCTCTCGGTTTCCACCGTTTTCGGCGTGAACTGCGCGACGCTGGAGACGAAGCTGGCCTTGGCCGGGATCACGTAGTTCGGCGCGGCGTCGAGCACGAGGCGGATGTCGCTGCCGAGCGCGACCCGGCCGGCGGCTTCGGTGGGCAGGAAGAAGGTCATGTAGACGTCGGACAGGTCCACCATGTTCAGCACGCGGCCGCCGGCGCTCAGCACCTCGCCCAGTTCGGCGACGCGGTACTGCACGCGGCCGTCGACCGGCGCCTTCAGCTCGCTGTCGTCGATATCGGCCTGCAGGCGCGCGACCGTGGCCTTGGCCGCCTCGATCACCGATTGCGATTCCACCACCTGCGATTTCGCCGCCTCGATGCCTGCCCGCGCCGCCGCGACCTGGGCTTGCGCCGCGCTGACGGCCGCTTCCGCGCCGAGCACCCGCGCGCGGTCGTCATCGAGCTGCTGCAGCGGCGCGGCGCCCTCGACGGCGAGATTCTGCGAGCGCTTCAGGCGCTTGCGGGCGGAATCGAGTTCGGCGCGGCGCTGGGCGACGACCGCCTGGGCGGCGTAGTGTTCGTTTTCGCGCTGGATGACGACGGCCTGCGCCGTCCGGTAGGCGTTTTCGGCCTGCCTGACCTGGGCCTGCGCTTCGGCCTTCTGGGCGCGCAACACTTCAATGTCCATGCGCGCGAGCACCGCGCCGGCTTTGACGAAATCGCCCTCGCGCGCCAGGATTTCGACGATACGCCCCGGCGTTTTGGTGGCGATGTTGATCTCGGTGGCTTCGATGCGGCCATTGCTGGAGACGATGCCTTCGGGCAGGCCGGTCGGGCGCAGGGCCCACCACGCCGCGGCCGCCGCGGCGATGGCGATGCCGGCAAGGATGAGGATCAGCGTTGATTTTTTCGGTTTGTTCATGGGTTTCTCGAGGACATGGGCGGCAAGGCATCCGCGCCGCCGCCCAGCGCCTTGTACACGGCAATCAGGTTGGTGGACGCCGAGGCTTCGGAGCGGGCCAGTTCGATTTCGGCGACGAAAAGGGCGCGCTGGGATTCCAGCACGTCCAGAAACGAGATGACGCCTTCCTGATAGCGCAGCTGGGACAGCCGGACGGATTCGCGCTGGTCCGCCACGGAACGGGCCAGCGTCTGCCGCCGGATTTCCTCGTTGAGATAGCGGGTCAGGGCGGTTTCGGTCTCGCGCAGGGCTTCGAGCACAGTCTTTTCGAAGGCCAGATAGGCTTCCTGTTGCTGCGCCTTGGCCCGATCGATGCCGGCCTGGATGCGGCCGAAGTTGAGCACTGGCTGCAACAGGTTGGCGGCGGTGCTGTAGGAAAAGGCCGCCGACTTGAACAGGCCTTCGATGTCGGTGTTGCGCAGGCCCAGAAACGCCGACAACGATATATTGGGGAACAGTTCCGCGATCGCGGCGCCTTGCAGGGCGGTCGCGGCCGCGAGTTGGCGCTCGGCGATGCGCAGGTCGGGGCGATGGCGGAGCGTATCCGCCGGCGAGGCCAGGAGCTCCCGCCCGGACGCCACCGGAACGCCGGCCGGTTCGCGCAGGTCGGCCGCCAGCGTGCCGGGCTGGCGGCCGATCAGCACTTCCATCTGCCTGAGCTCGGCAATGATCCCCGATCTCAGGGCGGGAATCTGGGCGCCTGTGGTCTCGGTCTGGGCCCTCGCCCGCACCGAGTCATGCCGCGTGCCGACGCCTTCCCTGAACTGTATCTCGGTCAGATGCTGCGTGTTTTGCTGCGCCGCCAGGTTCGCCTGGGTGATGCGAAGCTGGTTTTGCAGGCTGCGGTATTCGATATAGCTGCGCGCCAGGTCGGCCGTCAGCGTCACCAGGGCCTGGCTGTATTCCGCCCGGGCGGCGTCCAGATTGGCGGAAGCGGCTTCCAGCCGGCGCCGCAGGCGGCCGAACAGGTCGATTTCCCACACGGCGTCGAAGCCCAGCTCGAACAGGTTGTAGCGGATGCCGGGCGCCAGTCCGGGCAGCGGGTTGTCGTTGCGCTGGGCGCCCACTGTCGCATCCACTCTGGGAAACAGTTCCGCGCGGTTGGCCCGGCGCTCGGCGCGGGCCTGTTCGATGCGGGCCATCGCCGCCTTGAGATCCAGGTTGTCCGCCAACGCTTTCTCCATCAAGCGATCGAGCCGGGCATCGCCGAAGCTTTTCCACCAGTTTATCAGGGTTTCCGGGGCGACGGATTTCAAATCCGAGGCCGGCTCCCTTCCTGCCAGCCAATCCTTGGGAACGGCTGGTACGGGTTCGCGGTAATCGGGGCCTACAGTGCAGCCGCACAGGCCGGCCAGCAGGCATAGCCGGCCAAACCTGGCGGTCATGGCTAATGCGCTTGCGGAGCAGGGGAATGGCCGGCGGTTTATAGTAGGGATTGCGTTCGGCATCGTTCAAACAACTTCCTTTGCGTTGAATGTAGCGTTAACGGTTAGACTAAACCACAGCATTTAGTTCTGGCAACAGAAGAGTATGAGTACTGAGGCTTTTGCCGCGCAGGCAATTTGCCTTTACGTCATGCGCATGTAAGGTCGAATTAACTTGCGCCTTATAAGGTATTCAGCCTGAGGCGCCCGGAAGCGCGGGCGATCTTTATGCCGTGCGAACCCGCAAGGGGCACAACTACCCAAAGGGCATAAATGAATTAGCACCTACTGAGAACCCTTTTATGGTTGTCAGCGGTCTGAAGAAGGTGGATATGTGAAATTTATGATCAGCCGTTAGCGGGATGCGGCGAGCCGATATCTTACCAGGAGACGAAACCGATGACACTTCCGAAATTATTGATCACCGGCCACAGCGGCCTGATCGGCAAAATTCTGTGGCGCGGCCTGGCAGACGCATTCGAACTCCATGGCGTCGATATTTGCCTGGATGAACAGACTGGAAACGTATTTCGAGCCGATATTTCAAACTTCGAGCAAATAAATGCCGTATTTGAACGAATCCCTGAGCTTGCTTGCGTGGTTCATCTGGCAGGCGATCCGCGTGTTGAAGCAGACTGGCAATCAACACTGATGAACAATGTTGTCGGGACCCGGAATGTCTATGAGGCGGCAAAGGCTCATAAGGTTAAGCGAATAATATTCGCAAGTTCAAACCCACGTTACAGGGGCTTACGAAGGTTTTCCTCCAAGCCTGCATATCCAGGCAAGCCCGGTCAAAATCACGACGCAAGATCCCATTCGCCCGGACGGATACTATGGCGTCAGCAAGGTTGCCGGCGAGGCGATTGCCAGAATGTATTATGACCTTCACGGTCTCGAGTCGGTATGTCTCCGCATTGGCTCGGTACTAAAGGACGATGATCCGACTAAGGTTGCCCGCAGCCAGAGCGTATGGCTCAGCCACCGGGATCTCGTGCAATTGGTGAAGAAGAGTCTTTTGGCTGAAGTCCAGTTTGCGATTTATTACGGAGTTTCGAACAACAGAGACCGGTTCTGGGATATTTCCAATGCCGTGGCAGAAATCGGGTATCAGCCTGAAGATGATGCTTCAACGCGCTGAACAAACGACAAAAAGCTGCTCCCTGGCCATCGATGCAAACAGGGAACTGTAGCGCTCAGCAAAGGCTCGGCATGAACCAAGTAAGGTAAGCACTATGACAAAACTCTCTTATGGAAAGCGAAGCGCGAAGACACTTAAGGCGAATGTCGGAGTAAGAGCTTGTGGCTCTGCAGCGAACCTTGATTAAGCTGTGCGAGAACCATTGGTCGGATATCCGCGGGCACGAACCCGTCTCCGGCCTGGCCCGCGCCATATGGGCAGTCAATCCGCACTGTGCGGATCCGACCGTGGATTTGTACGGTTATTCCGATTCAAGATTCCGCCGACCAAGGCATTAGTCGCCCTGGCGTTTGCTGAAATCGAGCGAAATGATGCTGAAGGCTGCAACAAGGGCACAAGTGAATTCGACGTCTACAACTGCGCAACATCAGTTACTAATGCAACAGAACCATTTTTATTCCTGGCGAATGAGACCTGAAGAATTCACAGTAGTCGCGTCAGGGTGGCCGGTAGTATTAGAATATTAAGCTGACTCGACTGTACTGAAATGCGATAGTATTAAGCATTAATATATTTTCTAGGAGAACGTTATGAATTGGTATCTGGAAGCAGTTAAGAATAAATATGCCGTGTTTGACGGACGGGCGCAGCGGCAGGAATTCTGGTATTTCATGCTGTTCTATTTGCTCATTTATTTTGCCTTGTCCGTCGTTGATCAAGTGACAGGGGCTTTTAATGAGCAAACGGGTACCGGATTATTCAGCGGGATTTATGCGCTGGCCATGCTGATTCCATCTCTGGCTGTGGGGGCGAGGAGATTGCACGACACGGGGCGCAGCGGTTGGTGGCAGTTGCTTTCGCTGATTCCTGTCCTCGGCGTTTTGGTTCTGATTTTCTTTTTCGCGCAGGACAGCCAGCCCGGCGACAATCAATACGGGACTAACCCCAAGTCAGACCAACAGCCTATCTAGCGATGGATGCCGCGATTTGCGATTACAGCGTATCGCATTCGCGGCAAGCTTTCCCATCAGCCAGCCTTTTCTAAGGCAACAGTCGAGCAGGTCTTTCCAGGGCGACAGTCGATTCCCAGCCTCCGCCCAAAGCTTTGTAAAGCGCCGCCAGCGCAGTCGCCGTGGCGGTTTCGCTCTGCGCCAGACGGTCCTGGTCTTGCAACAGGCGCTGTTCGGTGTCCAGCACAGTCAAAAAGTCGGTCACGCCTTCCTGGAAACGCAAATGCGCCAGCTGGTGGGCTCTTTCGCTGGCTTTAGCGGCTGTGGTGAGCAATGCCCGCCGGGCCCGCTCGCGATTGTAATTAACCAGTGCATTTTCCGTTTCCTCCAATGCATTAAGCACCGTTTGCTCGTATTGAGCCAGGCTGGCCTCGGCGCTGGCATCGGCGGCCTTGATGCGCGCGTACACGCGGCCCAGGTCCAGTGCGGCCCAACTGATTCTGGGGCCGGCAGAGTAGGTGTCCGAGCCCGTCGCGCCGAGGCCCGACAGGGTGCTAGCCTCAAGAGAAATAGTGCCGACAAAGGTGACGCGCGGGAAAAGATCGGCCGTGGCGACGCCGACGAGAGCCGTCGCGGCTGCCAACGTGCGTTCGGCAATACGGATGTCGGACCGCCGGCGCAGCAGTTCTTCGGGATTGCCTATCTGGATGAGCTCAGGAATTTTGGGCATTTGCACAGGCTGTTCCAGTTCCTTGGTCAAAGCATCCGGCAATTGTCCGGTCAGTACGCCGAGCCGATGGATAGCCCTGAAAATGGCGCTCTCTATCGGCGGGATAATGGCCCGTGTGGAATCAAGCTGAGCCTGGGCTCTTGAGGTGTCGAGTTCCGTGCCGCGCCCGTTTTCAAGCCGGATGCGCGTTATTTCCAGCGTCTGGGTCTGGTTTTCGGCGTTCTTCCTGGCTACGGCCAATTGGTTTTGCAGGCCGCGCAGTTCAAAGTAATTTCTGGCTACCTCGGCGATCAGGCTGACGCTGAGATCCCGAAGGCTGGCTTCCTGCGCTTCGACTTCGTCGCTGCTCGCTTCGACATTGCGGCGTACGCGGCCAAAAAAATCGACTTCCCAGAAAGCGTCAAAACCGATGTTGTACAATTTCAGTTCGCGCGGCACGAAGGCTCGGTTGTTCAAAGAGCCGACACTGCGTTTCTGCTCGTTATAATTGGCGTGCGAACTGACAATGGGGAACAGGTTCAGTCCCGCTTCCATATAGAGCGCCCGTGCTTCGCGCAGGTTGGCGCGGGCTGTTTCCAGGTCGCGGTTGTGCTGTATGGTCTGGTCTACCAGCGCCGTCAGCTGTTTGTCATCGAATAGCTTCCACCAGCTGACTTCTATGCCTTTCTGGGAAAATTCGGGCTGGATGCCGTGGTGAAAGGTTTGGGGCATATCGGTTTTCGGCGTTTCATAATCCGGGCCGACTGCGCAGGCGCTCACCAGCGCGGCGGTCAATAGAGTCATGACGACGCGGGATTGGGTTCTGTACTGGATCATAGTTCGGTACCGGAAGAAGGCTCATGAATCGGCAAGTTGCCGGTCTTGGCTCTGGATGGCCGCAGGCGCTGCGCCAGCGCCTGTACGGTCACATAGAAGACCGGCGTCAGCAACAAGCCGAACAGGGTTACGCCAATCATGCCGCTGAACACGGCCGTGCCCAGCAGTCGCCGCGACTCTGCGCCCGCGCCTTCGGACACCACCAGCGGAAACACGCCCATGATGAAGGCGAACGAGGTCATCAAGATTGGGCGCAATCTGATTCGGGAGGCTTCCACGGCGGCTTCGAAGCGGTTGAGGCCGCTTTCCTGCCGCTGCTTGGCGAATTCCACGATTAAAATCGCGTTCTTGCTGGCCAGCCCCACCAGTACGATAAAGCCGATCTGCGTGAAGATATTGTTGTCCATATGGCTCAACCACACGCCGGTCATGGACGACAGAATGCACATCGGCACGATCAGGATCACTGCGAACGGCAACGACCAACTTTCGTATTGGGCTGCCAGCGCCAGAAACACGAAGATAACGCTGAGCGGGAAAACAAGCAAGGCCACGTTGCCGGCCAGGACCTGCTGCAGGCTGAGCTCGGTCCACTCAAAGTCGAACCCGGGCGGCAGCTCCGCTTTCATCAGCTGGCTCATGATGTCGATAGCCTGGCCGGAGCTGACGCCGGGCAGCGTGCCGCCGTTGATCTCGGCCGCCGGATACATGTTGTAGCGCGTGATCTTGTCCGGTCCGGTAATTTCCTTGACATTGACCAGCGAGCCGAGCGGCACCATGCCGCCTTGCTGATTGCGCGTCTTGAGCTCGGCAATGTCTTCAGGCTTCATGCGGAACTCGGAATCGGCCTGCGCCATAACCTGGTAAGTCCGTCCGAAGCGGTTAAAATCATTGACATAGAGCGAGCCCAGGTAAATTTGCAGCGTGTCGAAGACTTCCTTCAAAGGCACATCCATGGATTTGGCACGCGCGCGGTCGACGTCCAGGAACAGTTGCGGCACGCCGGAGCGGAAAGTCGAGAACAGTCCTACCAGGCCGGGCTGCTGGTTGCCTTTGGCGATCAGTTCCGAGTTCACCTGCTGCAAGGCATCAATGCCGGCCGCGGTTCGATCCTGGATTTGCAGCTTGAAACCGCCCACCGAGCTCATGCCCCGGATCGGCGGCGGCGCAAACACGGCGATATGGGCATCCTTGATCTGCGCGAGGCGCTGCTGGAGATTTTTGATCACGGCATCGGCATGCAGATTTTCGCGGCCGGCCCGTTGCTCGAAGTCATTAAGCCGGGCGAACATCGTGGCGACATTGGACTGGCTGGAGCCGCTCAGGATCGAGAAACCGGCATAGGCATTCAAATGCTTGACGCCTTCGGTCTCCAGCACGATGCGCGTTGCCTGCTGGACCACTTCCTGAGTACGCTCCAGCGAAGCCGCATCGGGCAGTTGCGCATACAGAATCAGATAACCCTGGTCCTGCTGCGGGATGAAGCCGGTCGGCACTTTTTCGAAAGCCAGGAAGTTGAGCCCGTTCAGCCCCACATAGAGCGCCAGCACGACCACAGTCATGCGGATCAGCCGCCCGACCAGGCGCGAGTAGCCTTCGCTGAACCGGTCGAAGAACTTGTTGAAGCCGTTGAAGAACCAGCCGAACAGGCGGTCGATCACCCGCGTGAGCTTATCTTTGTCGCCGTGCGCCCGATCCAGCAGCAGTGCGCACAGGGCAGGGCTCAGGGTCAATGAATTAAACGCCGAGATGGTCGCCGAGACGGCGATAGTCAATGCGAACTGCTTGTAGAATGCGCCGGATACGCCGGTAATAAAAGCTGTCGGCACGAACACGGCGATCAAAACCAGGGCCGTGGCGATAATGGGGCCTACGACCTCGTCCATGGCCTTGCGTGTAGCCTCTCGAGCCGACAGGCCCATGGAAATGTGGCGCTCCACGTTCTCCACGACGACGATGGCGTCGTCCACGACGATACCGATGGCCAGCACCAGGCCGAACAGCGACAGGGTGTTCAAGGACAGGCCCATGGCAGCCATGACGGCGAATGTGCCGATCAGCGAGACCGGCACGGCGAGCAGCGGAATAATCGTGGCGCGCCAGTTCTGCAGGAATATCACGACCACGACCACGACCAGCAATATCGCTTCGAACAGCGTCTTGACGACGGCGCTGATGGATTGCTGAATGAACACGACGGTGTCGTAGACCATGTTGTATTCAAGGCCTTCAGGGAAGCGCGTCTTCAGCCTTTCCATGGTTTCGACGACGGCTTTTTTGGTATCCAGCGCATTGGAGCCCGGCAGCTGGAAAATGGCCAGACCCACGGTGGGATCGCCGTCCAGAAACAATCCCGAATTGTAGTCTTTGGCGCCCAGCTCGATGCGGGCCACGTCCTTGAGCCGGGTTATCTGGCCGTCTTCGCCTTTCTTGATCACGATATCGGCGAACTGCTCGGCCTCCATGAGCCGGCCGAGCGTGCTGACGGTGTACTGAAAATCGGTGCTTTCCTTGTAAGGCGGCTGGCCGACCACGCCGGCTGCTACCTGAATATTCTGCTCGCGGATGGCGTTGATCACATCACTGGCAGTCATATTGCGGGATGCTACCTGCTCGGGGTTCAGCCAGAGCCGCATGCTGTAGTCGCGGGCGCCGAACACCATGATTTCACCGACGCCGGGCAGCCGCGCCAGCGTATCCTTGATTTGCAGCAATGCATAGTTGCTCAGGTAAACGCTGTCGTAGCGCTTGTCCGGAGAGACTAGGTTGACGACCAGGCTCAGGTCGGGGCTACGTTTCTTGACGCTGATGCCTTGCCGCCGGACTTCTTCAGGCAGCTTGGGCTCGGCCAGCGCCACGCGGTTCTGCACCAGCACCTGGGCTTTGTCCAGATTGGTGCCCGGCTTGAATGTCACCGTCAGAGCCATGAAGCCGCTGTTGGTGGACTGCGAGGACATATACAGCATGTCCTCGACGCCGTTGACTTCCTGCTCGATGGGCGTCGCCACGGTTTCGGCCACAACCTGGGCATTGGCGCCGGGATAGGTTGCGCTGATGACGACAGTGGGCGGCGCGATTTCCGGATATTGGGCAATAGGCAGACCAATCAGCGCCAGACTGCCGACCAGAACAATCAGAATAGACAAGACCGATGCAAAGATCGGCCTATCAATAAAAAAGTGAGTGAAGCGATTCATGATTTATTGCTCTATCGGCTGCTCGGCGAGCGAGATACGTTCCGGATTCACCTTAATGCCCGGTCTGAGTTTTTGCAGGCCTTCGACGACGACCCATTCCTCGGCCTTCACGCCTTCCTTGATCACGCGCGACTGGCCGATGCGGGCGCCCAGCGTCACTTTACGGTATTCCACCTGGTTGTCTTTATTAACGACCCAGACGAAGCGTTGCGCCTGATCGGTCGCGATGGCTTTGTCGGGCAGCAGGATAGCCGGATAGGGGACACTGCCGCGCACGCGCATGCGGGCGAAAAAGCCGGGGCTCAGCAAGTCGTCCGAGTTGGAGAACACGCCGCGCAGTGTGACTGTGCCGGTAGCCGTATCCTCGCGCGGCGAAATGTAGTCGAGGTTGCCCTGGTGCGGGAAGTCTATCTCGTCAGCCACGGCCAACTGCACGGGCGCGCCGATGTGGCCGCCTCCGGTTTGCTGGGCCAGACGGCGATATTTCAGCACCGAACGCTCATCGGCATCCACGTAAACATAGACGGGATCGGTAGAGACGATAAAAGTCAAGAGCGTGGCATCGGCGCCGCCGCCGCTGACCAGGTTGCCCTCGGTTATCAGTTCGCGGCCGATGCGGCCGTCAATCGGGGCGCGTACTTTGGTGAAGTCCAGGTTCAGTCGGGCCGTGACAACATTGGCTTCCGCGGACTGAACCGCCGCTGCGGCTTCTCGCAAACCTTTGCTGCGGGCATCGTGCTCTTCTTCGGAAATCGCTTTGGCGCGAAACAGGCGTTCGGCCCGCTCCAGGTCATTCTTGGCTAGCTCGCGCTTGGATCGCGCCCGTTCCAGCTCAGCCTCGGCATAGTTCAACTGGGCACTGAAGGGCTTGGGGTCGATCAAGAATAACAGATCGCCTTTTTTTACTTTTTCCCCGGCTTTGAAGTTGACCTTTTCGAGATAGCCGCTGACCCTTGCCCTAACGTCTACCGAACTGACGGCTTCGATGCGGCCCGTGTACTCATCCCATTCAGTAACATCTTGAGCCAGGGGCTGGGCGATCTTGACGCCAGGCGCCTGGCCTTGAGCTTTTTGGGCTTCCGGATCGTTCTGTTCGCCGCATCCGGCTATCGCCAATAAGGTGATGAGAGTCAGCAGAACTTGCCGGCCATAATGCATTGATATCCCTGGCGAGTCTGGCCGACGGATGAGAGTCCATATGGGTGTTGCGTTTTTCATCCCTTTTGTACCTTGATGTGAAAGGAAAAAATAAATGGTAAAACATATTACCTTTTAATTTACGGTATGATCATAGTCCGAGTCAACTAATGTTTTTATGAGTGAACAAATGATTAAATGCGGGCGCCCCCGTAAGGGCGAGGAGCGTCAGAGCCGTGACCGGTTGCTGGATACGACGCTCAAGCTGTTTCTTGAATACGGCTATGGAAACCTGAGTCTGGAAACCATTGCCAGGGAGGCGCATGTGTCGATGCGTACCATTTATAATCAATTCGGCGGCAAGGCCGGGCTGTTCGGTGCGGTTATAAAGCGCGCCAGTGATCCGTTTATCGAAGTCCTATCGGAGGGGCTTCTGGAGGGCCGGCCGGAGGAGGCGCTGATTGCTTTCGCCAAACAGTTTCTTTTCGGCATTACTCGGCCGGATGCGGTACGCATACGCGCCATACTGATAGGTGAATCATTGCAATTTCCGGACCTTGCCATGCAGTTCTATGAACAAGGGCCGCAAAGAACGCTGGATCATCTTGAGCAGTTTTTTATCCGGCAGCAGAAAGTCGGCTATTTTTCCGACGTGGATCCGTATTTTCTTGCCGAACAATTTATAAGCGCATTGCGCGGTGAAAAGGTTTTTAAGCTGCAGCTCGGTTTAGACTCAACGCCGGATGAGGCGCAAATTGATATCTTGGCCCGGCAGGCCACGCGCTTGTTTCTGTATGGCTGTTTGTCAAGCGGGCAGGATGGTGCTAGTGGTTAGTCTAAGCGTCATACGGATGCGCTGGTGCCATCACAAAAGGAAAAATGAAGTTAAAAATCTCCCGGGCAAATGCCCTGGGAGTCATCAAATGATAGTTGAGGGAAGCAATATGAAGCGAATGCTCAGGGATAATTACATCAATTTCGCATTATTCCTTTTACGGTTCTGGTTTACGTTGCTGGCAATAGTGGCTGTTGCAAATAGAGTGGACGAGATAATGTATTCGCCTGAAACAAACCCGTAAAGGCCTGTTACAAATACCAAACCAGTCAAAATATCTTTAGATAGATCGTTCATTTTTCAGTTTTTTGTAAAAAATAATAGTTGTTCTTGAGGATGAGATTACTATACATGTGGCGCAGATAATTAACTATATATAAAAAATAAGATAAATTGTTTCTTTTATGGATACAATCATGTCACACTAATTTAATATTAGTAAGATAGAGGGTAATGAAATCAATGGCATGTGAACTGGTCTAATTATTTAGTAAAAGTCAAAATTCAAAACGGCTGAAGATTATGAAAGTTCCGTTAGGCTTGTAATGTCAAATGTCTTGCAATTAGTAATGCTACTAAACTGATAAATGATGAATTCACCGAAAACATTTGCTTCCCTGGTTGAACAGCATTCCTTTAAAGGCAAGAAAACAGCGCCATTGTGTAATTTTTCATTTTTTCTGGGAGCCGGTTTTCCTAAGTCGTGGGATGAGCGATTCCCTTTGGAAAATCAGTTGTTTGAGTTCAAATACAAGGAGTGGATGCCTCGCGGCAGGGCTCTGGAGCAATTTCTTACGCTCAATAATTATCAGGTGCATGGACTGGATATAACCTGCGAGCTTTTTAAAGACATCGTTTACCAGATCGGCATGATGAAAAAGTATGCCGCCGTCAGATCGAGATATCTGGACGAACAGAATATCGCCATCGTTGAAAACGAGCTCAAGGCGCTGATCGTCGAAAAATTTAAAAACATGGCGCCTGCGTATCCCGTTAATCCTGATCTCGACAAATTTTGTTTCGACACCCGATTGACCGATGACCAGCAGACTATATTGCAGCTTTTTTTACGGCTGCTTACAGATGCCGATGGTTCAGAGAGTTTGCCTGAAGGCGTAAGACCGCATTTCATCACCACAAACTACGATGCCACCATTGAGGCTATTCTGGACAATTGCGCGGGGCCGGATGACTCATTTTTACGATATACCTATCGGGGGATCACGCCGCGCCAGTGTTCCGGCAAAAGCAGGGCTACAACGATACACGATCATGGCTTTGTCAATAATCTGCTGAAAATTAATGGTGGGTTTGAGATTTATGAAACCCCTGCAGGCTATGAATTTGATTACAGCGAGAGAGATTTCGCCTGTCTGAAATTAAATCCGCCGCAAATCATGCTGCCGTCGCATGAGCAGGATTATCAGCAAAACTATTTTCAGGCCATATTTCCGAAGGTTATCCGGTTGCTGCACGAATCGACTGTGCTGGTGATCGTCGGCTACAGTCTGCCCGAAGAAGACGCGTTAGTGCGGCTGATTCTCAAACAGTTCGCGGAAGATCGCAGCGACGGTTATAACAAGGTGGTGTTTTACATCGACCTGGCTATCGATGATACGCAAATCAGCAGGGTCAATAAGATCTTTCACTATTCCGGAGAACGAAGAGGATTGACGGTTATTCCTTACACCGGCAAGTTCTCGGCCTGGGCAGGAGCTGTACTGGATAATCTGAACTGATTGTGTCGAATGGCGTTACTAATACTGATGTTACGCAGTCAGTTGAATACAGATCGGTTTGGCTAAAGTGTCGCTAGTGCGACGGCTTTATTTAATCGGGTTCTCGCACCCGAAGGCGAGTTCCTTTTCTTTGCGCGGCCAAAGAAAGGCCGCCCGGTTGCCGCTTATTTCCTGCGCTCCTCGCTTTCGGCGAGGGTTGCCAGAAGGGCCATCCTTAGCCCTCTGGCAACGCGCGGCATCCCTGCCGCGCCCCTGCGAGCTGTTCTCGCCGAAAGCTCCGGTGCTCGGCGCGGCAAACGGGACAGGGTGCTCGTCGTAACATCAGTTTAATTGGGACGGGTTTAAAAAAGCACACCAGCGGGAAGGTTGTTTGAATTCAGCTGTAGGGGCGAATTCACTTGATAGGCATAACTATTTTGGCCGAATCATTCAAGTTTGGAAGTCTGCTGGAGCCAACGGGTATAGCTCCAGCAGACATCGTCCGCGTGCAACGGAGAGCTTTTACTTTCGCTCTACCAGAGACACATCTCTCACCGCACCCTTGGCAGCAGAGGTGGTCATGGCGGCATAGGCTCTAAGCGCAGCCGATACGTTGCGCTGACGGCCGATCGGTTTCCAAGCCTGTGGGCCTCTGGCGATCATCGCGGCGCGGCGGCGCTCGAGTTCTTCGACAGACACGGCCAGATGGATACGGCGATTGGGGATATCGATTTCTATCGTATCGCCTTCTTCCACCAGACCGATGGCGCCGCCTTCGGCCGCTTCAGGCGAAGCGTGGCCGATACTCAGGCCGGAGGTACCGCCGGAAAAACGGCCATCGGTAAGCAGTGCGCAGGCTTTGCCCAAGCCCTTGGACTTCAGATAACTGGTCGGATACAGCATTTCCTGCATGCCGGGGCCGCCTTTCGGGCCTTCGTAGCGGATCACAACCACGTCGCCCGGCTGGATTTTATCGCCGAGAATGCCGGCAACCGCGGCATCCTGGCTTTCGAATAGGCGGGCGCGGCCGGTAAACTTGAGGATGCTGTCGTCTACCCCGGCAGTCTTGACGATGCAGCCATCCAGTGCGATATTGCCGTGCAGTACCGCCAGGCCGCCGTCCTGTGAGTAAGCGTGCGCCTTGTCGCGGATACAGCCGTTGGCGCGGTCGTCGTCCAGTTTCGGATAGCGCTGGGACTGTGAAAAGGCGACCGTGGTAGGTATTCCGCCGGGTGCGGCACGGAAAAGTTCCTTGACTGCTTCGTCCTGGGTGCGTTGGATGTCCCATTGCTCCAGCGCGGCGCCCAGGGTGGCGCTATGCACGGTCGGCACTTCGCGGTTGATGACGCCGGCGCGATCGAGTTCACCCAAAATGCCCAGCACGCCGCCGGCGCGATGAACGTCTTCCATATGATATTTCTGCGTAGCCGGTGCGACTTTGCACAGGCAGGGCACGCGCCGCGAAATCGCGTCGATATCCGACATCGTAAAATCGACTCCGGCCTCGTGCGCCGCCGCCAGCAAGTGCAACACGGTATTGGTGGAACCGCCCATGGCTACATCGAGGCTCATGGCATTTTGAAACGCTTCGAATGTCGCGATCGAGCGCGGCAGCACGCTGGCATCATCTTGTTCGTAATAGCGCTTGGCCAGTTCGACGATCAGGCGGCCGGCGCGCAGGAACAACTGCTCACGGTCGGCATGCGTGGCCACCAGCGAGCCGTTGCCGGGCAGACTTAGGCCCAGCGCTTCGGTCAGGCAGTTCATGGAGTTGGCCGTGAACATGCCTGAACAGGAACCGCAGGTAGGGCAGGCGGAGCGTTCCACCGCAGCCACTTGCTCGTCGCTGATGCGATCGTCGGCCGCTTCCACCATCGCATCCACCAGATCCAGCGCGCGGATTTCGCCTTTCCAGTTAACTTTGCCCGCTTCCATCGGTCCGCCGGACACGAACACTACAGGGATGTTCAGGCGTAAAGCGGCCATCATCATGCCCGGGGTGATTTTGTCGCAGTTGGAAATGCAGACCAATGCGTCGGCACAGTGCGCATTGACCATGTACTCCACGCTGTCGGCGATCAGGTCGCGGCTAGGCAAGCTATAAAGCATCCCCTCATGGCCCATGGCGATGCCGTCATCCACGGCTATGGTGTTGAATTCCTTGGCCACGCCTCCGGCTTTTTCGATTTCCGCCGCGACGAGCTGGCCCATATCTTTCAGATGCACATGGCCGGGCACGAACTGGGTAAAGGAATTGGCAATGGCGATGATGGGTTTGGAAAAGTCTTCGTCTTTCATGCCGGTGGCGCGCCATAGGGCGCGCGCACCTGACATGTTGCGGCCGAAAGTGCTAGTACGGGAACGGTATTGGGGCATAATAAATCTCGAAGGATCTTAAGGTTTGAAATTGAAGCGCTAGATGATACTCCAATCGAACATTTATCTCCACTGACGCCGCGATGCGCTGGAAGCCAGTTTCCATAAATGCGCGGCCGCCAAAGCCCGCCACGGTGCGAAGTTTTCCAGCCATTGCCGGGTTTGGTTTTCATCCATCGGCTCAACGTGGTCCAGTAATATCTGCAAGCCGCGGCGGACTGCGGCATCACCATGCAGCGAACCGTCCAGCCAACCGTATCCGCGCAATAGTGCATAATCGACAGTCCAGGGGCCTATGCCGCGAATTTTCAATAATTGTTGACGAATTTGTTCTATCGGCGGCTCCTTCAGATCGCCATTCAGTTCCAATTCACCGGACACTATCCTTTTGCTCACAGCCAGCAAAGTCTGCGCCTTGCTTTGCGAGAAACCGGCCCGGCGCAAGTCGTCGCTGCTTAAATCCGCTACATGCCTTGCATCCGGGTAGCAATAGAGGCCGCCGGAATGCTGTAATCCGACCAACTGAATGAATTTACGGCGTATTGAAATAGCGGCGGCAACGCTGATTTGCTGCCCAGTGATCGCCCAAGTCAAGGCTTCAAATGCCGATGCCGAGACTGGCACGCGTAATCCGGTTTGTTTTTTGACCAGCATTCCAAGCTGGGGATGCTGGCTGACACTTTCCTCGAAAACAGCAATGGGCTGATTTAATCCGAGCATGCGCAAGGCCAGCGTGGATAATGCGTCAGCTTCGAATGAAGCTGATGGATGATCGATGCTGAGTTCTATTTCAGCGCACTGGGATGAAAATCGGAGCGTCAAGCAGGCCGGTGAACCTTGCCAGACGATCCCTTTGCGCACTCGGTCGGCATCTACGGCTTCGGCAACAGATAAAGTATCGCGCGCATGGAAAGACAGAATATCGGTTACCCGATAATTCGCAGGCAGCGGCAGTGTGCAAGCCATCACATGGGGCTTCATGCCGGGTTCTCTCTCCGCAACAGTTCGGCTTTACGCTTCACGCCCCAACGGTAACCGGACAAGCTGCCGTCCGAGCGGACTACTCTATGGCAAGGAATGGCTACCGCCAAGGTATTGGCCGCACAGGCGCCCGCCACCGCTCGTACTGCTTTGGGCGCACCGATGCGCTGTGCAATATCGGTGTAGCTCGCTTTCTCGCCGACCGGGATTTGCCGCAAAGCCTGCCAGACCCTTTGTTGAAATGCGGTGCCGCGTATGTCCAGCGGTAAATCCAGGCCAATCGCCGGGGCTTCGACAAAGCCAACCACTTTAGCGACCCATTGATCGAACTCATGATCGCCGCCGATGAGTTCGGCTTGGGGGAAACGGTCTCGTAACTCCCGAGCTAAGAGATCCGGACCGTCGCCCAAGGCGATGGCGCAAATGCCGATTTCGCTGGCCGCCACCAGAATAGAACCGAGCGAGCATTCACCCAAAGCAAAACGAATTTGGCTGTTGGCGCTGTAACCGGCATGAGCGCGGGCAAGTACAGCCTGCCGACGAGGATCATCCTCTGTTTTCAAATAATGTGTGTTAATTGGTTTCGGCATCTGAATTTTCGTATTCGTTGATATCTGCCGATTAATTTAACAAACCGTTGCTGTTAAACATTCCGAGTCTTGCTCTCAAAACCGGCGTGGCTGCGTGTTGATGAAGTAGGAACTGTACTTATCACTTGTTTGAAATATTATAAGTTTATGGGCATGGAAGTTGTACAAAAGTTATGCATTGAAAGAAGATGTCAGGGTAGAACAAGGCGGGTTAAAACATTCCTCCACCGGAAAGCCAGTTCGTGATAAGAACGAATTGAAGCGTTTTTGGCGCTGCCGCTGTCCGAGTTGAAAAGCGCCCCGTCCCGTTTAAAAGAGGGGTTGGACCGGATCGACACGCTGTCATAATTGCTGTTTGAATAATTCAATAAAAATTTCGAATGGAAATTATCCAGGTAGTCGTTCCCATAGCACGTTACGGCAACGGCATGTTGTATTAAGGTCGACCGGCAAACCTGCGATTTTCTATTGTTGCGTCAGCGCGTTGCCTGAGAATTGATTGAGATCGACGTTGTGGCAGCCATCATGGCCGCCATTATGCAAGCGTTCCACGGTTCAAGGAGGGGCCGACAGGAGTTGAACGGCTATGTATGCCTAACTAACTTATTAAGATAGGGAGAATGTCTATGTTAATACGAGATTATATGACTACCAATCCGATTACCGTCAGGCCGGAAACTCCGGTTAAAGAGGTGGCGGACCTGCTGATCGCCAATCGCATCAATGGCGTTCCCGTTGTCGACGATGAGGGCAAATTGCTCGGCATTGTCACAGCTGAAGATTTGATTCACCGCGGGCTCGACGAGCGGCTCAAACCCCGGGATTCCATCTGGAAGGAGAATTTCTGGGTTGCCTTCTTTGGTCCTAAAAACACTCAGTCTGACAAGGCCCAGGGGCATACCGCCGCCGAGATAATGGCTCAGGATGTGTACACCGTTAAACCGAACATGCGCCTGTTCATGGCGGCCCGGCTTATGGTGGATCATGAAGTGACATCGTTGCCCGTAGTGGAAGCCGGAAAACTGGTGGGTGTCATTTCCCGGATCGACCTTCTGGCTCGTTGGGAAGAACTCGAAAGCCATTTGGAAAGAGAAGAATAACGCGCTGGTTATCTTACTGATTGTTCTTGTCACCATTGTGCCGGTCCCGACTGCCGCGCCGGTTGGGCACCGGCAGGCGTTCTGGCCTATGCCTTCATGTCCTCTACGGTGAAGCATTCAGACTGATAGCATCAAAAATTATCAGTAGCTGATTATCAACTATTTTTCCAAAAACCTCATTTTATATTATAATTTTCTAATAAGGTTTGGCTGCTCAGGTCTTTTTGTACATATTTTGTCTAATTATAATTAGACAAAGGCCGGGCTACTGATTATTATGGGATGAAGATTAGGTGGAGAATCAGGTGGTTATCGCTTCCGAAGTGCCGCTTAGTTCATGCGCTGTTAATTTACTAGGTTGAAAATAACCTAATAAAATCAATATGTTATTATCCTATCGATCAGATTGTAATCTAACTAGGCTTACAAAGACGTCATTATTATGACCTATTTAGATAAACTGCGGTCAAAACAATGAGTTAGGCAATGCTTACCTATCGCCCTCAAATCATTTCACAGTGAGTCTTGGCATGAAGTCGTTGCAGGAAATCAGCAAAGTTATAGATTCAGATCGGATCAGTGATATGCCGAAAGCAAGACAAGCCATAAAAACAACGCCCGAAGAATCAGCCCGAAAAAGTTGGGGTTTATATGAGCCTCAGGTTTTTTTATGAAAAATTTCAACCGCTTCCCTATAGCTAGATATTCTCTTTGAGGATGTCTTGATGATTAGGCCTGGGTTTTAACATCGTGCTTTGCTAACGGAGGATGGAGTGCACGGGCAAAGCGCAGTAAAACCTGATATGGAACTGATAAGGAAAAAGGCGAGATACATTTTTTTACGTATCTCTTCAATTCTGCAAGTTAATATAAGTAATTGTCTATAATGATATTTTTATGCATAAAACCAAGCAGTGCCCGTAAGCACTCAGACATCGCCAAGGTGTTGATCGTACCGCCAAAGCCAGGAGACAAATCATGAAGAAATATTCGATGAATTTACTGCTTTGGGGTGTTGTTTTGATCGCGGCGGCGGTAATCATTACCCGGCTGAACTCAAACCCTCCAACGGATAACTCCATAGCCTATTCAAGTTTTATTGAAAAAGTCAAACATCGTCAGGTTGAGCGGGTGGAAATTCTGGGGAATCTCATCAGAATCCGCACATCGGAAGGTCAAACATTTGAGACTATTAATCCTGATGATCCCCACCTTATTGATGATCTGCTCGAAGCCGGCGTCCAGATAAAAACCTACGCACCAGAACAACAATCATTTCTCGCGCAATTATTTATATCCTGGTTTCCTGTATTGCTGCTGGTTGCTATATGGGTCATCTACATGCGCAGAATGCCTGGCGGAGGTGTGGGAGGCAGCATGAACTTTGGCAAAAGCAAAGCCAAAATGCTGACCGAAGACAATATGACCGTCAAATTTGAAGATGTCGCCGGCTGCGAGGAAGCCAAGGAAGAGGTGGTCGAACTGGTGGACTACCTGAGAGATCCTCACAAGTTTCAGAAACTGGGCGGCAAAATGCCGCGCGGCGTGTTAATGGTCGGCCCTCCCGGTACCGGTAAAACCCTGTTGGCGCGTGCCATTGCCGGTGAAGCCGGAGTTAAGTTTTTCAGTGCTTCCGGTTCCGATTTCGTTGAAATGTTCGTCGGCGTTGGCGCTTCCCGGGTCAGGGATATGTTCACTCAGGCTAAAGAGCATGCGCCCTGCATTATCTTTATCGATGAAATCGACGCCGTTGGCCGTCAACGCGGCGGTGCCGGCGCGGGGGGCGGCAATGAGGAGCGCGAGCAGACGCTCAACCAGTTGCTCGTGGAAATGGACGGTTTTGACGGTAATGAAGGCATCATCGTTATTGCCGCGACCAACCGGGCCGATATTCTCGATAAAGCGCTGCTCAGGCCGGGGCGTTTTGACCGTCAGGTAAATGTCGGGCTGCCCGATGTGCGCGGCCGTGAGCAGATTTTGAATGTGCACCTCAAGAATGTGCCGGTTGCCGAAGATGTCGAGCTGAAGTACATAGCGCGCGGCACGCCGGGATTCTCAGGCGCGGAACTGGCCAATATAGTCAATGAAGCGGCGTTGTTTGCAGCCAGGGCCAATAAGGAAGAAGTCAACATGCAGGATCTTGAGAGAGCCAAGGACAAGATTCTGATGGGCGCCGAGAAACACACCATGGTTATGTCGGAAGACGATAAATTATTAACGGCTTATCACGAAGCCGGGCATTGTATCGTCGGGCAGAAGTCGCCCGATCACGATCCGGTCTATAAGGTCAGCATCATGCCTAGAGGCCGGGCGCTCGGCATCACCATGTTCTTGCCGGAAAGAGATCAGTACAGCGCCAGCAAACGTAAACTGGAGAGCCAGATAGCGGGTCTGTTCGGCGGCAGAATTGCCGAACTGATGATTTATGGCGGCGACCGCGTGACCACAGGGGCTTCCAATGATATCGAGCGCGCAACCGAGCTGGCCCGCAATATGGTGACGCGCTGGGGATTTTCGGACAAACTCGGGCCGCAGGTTTACGGCGAGGAGGGCAGCCAGCCTTTCATGAGATATTCCGGCTCTCAGGGCGGTCCTGTTTCCAGTAACGTCGCTCACATGATCGATGAGGAAATACGTCTGGTCATCGACCGCAACTATCAACGGGCGGAAATCATTCTGCAGGAAAACATCGACATCCTGCATAAAATGGCCGATGCACTGATGAAATGGGAAACACTGGATCATCAGCAAATCGAGGATCTAATGGCGCGCAGAGACGTCAGACCGCCTCAGGACGGAAACGATTATCAAGGCAATCAGTCTAATTCGGGTAGCAAAGGGCAGAAAAAAGCAGATGCCGACAAAACTACCGAACAGATTTGAGGTGCGCTCATTCTGGGGGGATTAAGGTTTCCCCCTCTTTTTGAATCAGAACTACTTGATCCGGTTAAGAGTAGTCATGAAGCGAAGTTTGAATGCGTAAACGGTCCAGAATCAGTTTGAAGTGTTCATAGTTCTGAACGCTTAAAGCGCCAACCTCATCCAGGACGGCTTGATAATCGGATGTCGCTCTCCCGCCGGCAATGAGAGCGACATCTTTTCCTATCAGTTTGTTCAGACGTCTTATCTCTCTATTGATGACATGGTCATCAGTTCTGAAACTGATGCTGACTGCTACCGCGCAAGCGCGGGCATATTTAACGGCGGCGGCAATTTCTTCAGCCGGCAGATTGGGTCCCAGATAAGTGACGTGCCAGCCTTTGAATTCGGCGATAATCGTGGCCAGCAAGGCGCCTATTTCATGTAATTGGCCTAGCGGTGTGCTCATAATTAAGCGTGGAGCCTGTTTTGGGCTGGGTGCGCTGGATCTCAGGATATAAGCCAGGGAACGGATTATGGCCGTAGCCATGTGTTCATGCGCCGGCCTCAACAAACCGGCTTGCCAACTTTCACCAATCTTGTTCAGTAAAGGCGTCAGCAAGTGCTCGATAAAAGGCATTGGCCCCAGCTCGGCAATGGCATTTTCACAATGACCTTCTAGTACCGCGGCTTCGAAAGCAATGATGGCGCTGAAGCATTTCTCCAGATACTCTTCCGCCAGATCGCGATTGTTGGCGCGTATTGGAGTGACAACGCCCATCGGCTGTTTTGCCGCATGGGTATCTCTTTTGAGCAGGGACTGCAATTCATCCAGAGAGAGCCTGGCAATCCGGCCGATACTGTGGCCATTGCTTATAGCCTGGTTGAGCAATTTTAATCTGGCGATATCCTGGTCTGTATAGACACGCTGCCTGCCCGCTGTGCGGGAAGGTGTCACGGCCTCATAGCGCCTTTCCCAGGCTCTGATCAGGTCGGTTTTGACGCCGGAACGTTTTGAAACGGTACTGATTAAATATTGCGCTGGCTTGGCCTGATCTTCATTCATGCACGAGAGAGTGATAGGGTTTTTAAAAAATTATACCACAACACTTTTACAAAAATTTGACGCAGGACAATATTTAAAGTGCTTTAATACATTGTATTTCTTAGTTATTGAATAAATTGAATTTAATAGTGGAGGTTATTTTTGTTGAGCGTTTATTTAGCCAGTCCCATGGGCCGTTTCAAGTTTTCCAGAACTTAAATCTCAAGTTGTTGATCTGAATGTAGGAAATAGTCGATGTTTTTTATTCGGAAACGAGGAAATCAATAAGCGGCTTTTGATCCAAAGCGGTATGCACCGGTGGTGCTTATTAGTAGAAGCCACAAGCCACGAGGAGGTTGAGCGATGAGTCTATTAGATGCTGTTCTAGGAAAGCAGAATGCGGACATGGTTGCCAAGTTGGCGCAAAGCGTCGGTATTGATCAAAGCGATGCGCAGAATATTGTCAGGCAATTGTTGCCTGCTGTCTCCAGAGGAATCAAATCCAACGCGACAAGCGGCGAAGGACTGCAAGGGCTGTTGAACGCCCTAAAGACCGGCAGCCATCAACGTTATATTGATCATCCCGAAGCATTGCAAGAAGAAACTGCAAAAGCGGACGGAAACGCAATTTTGAGCCATATTTTCGGCAGTAAGGATGTCAGCCGCAATGTGGCGGCTCATGCCGCCCAGGAAACAGGCGCAGATACGGGCATTGTCAAGCAGTTACTGCCCTTGGTGGCAGCGGTGGTCATGGGCGCCTTGAGCAAGCAGACGTCCGGTAAGACCTTATCCGCCGATTCAGCGCAAAACTATGGACAAGCCGGGGCCAATTCGCCGGGTAATTGGATCACGTCTTTTCTGGATGCGGATAAAGATGGCGATATCACCGATGATTTATTGAATCTTGCCAAGAAATTCTTTTAATCGCTTTTCAAACAAGCACTGGAGGATGATATGGGACTATTAGATTTTGTTAAAGATATCGGCGGCAAATTGTTCAATAGGGATGACGAGGCCGCGGATAAAATTACGGAACATATTATGGCCAGTAACCCGGGAATCAGTGATTTGGGTGTTACCTACAAAGACGGCGAAGTGACCTTGATCGGTAAGACCGATAGCGCGGAAGCGGCGCAGAAGGCCGTACTGATGGCCGGGAACGTCAAAGGCGTCACTAAAGTCGTGCCGAAAATCGACATCGTTGAAGCGACCTCGGCAGGCCAGGATGCCGCATCGGCGTTGGAACCTGCAAATGTCGAGTACTACGTGATTGCCAGCGGCGACACTTTATCGAAAATTGCCAAGAAATATTATCACGACGCCAATCAATATCAGCGCATCTTCGAAGCCAACCGGGAAGTCATCAAAGATCCGGATTTAATCTACCCGGGCCAGAAGATTAGAATTCCATTAGGTTGACGATTATTTCACTGCCCGAAAGGCAGTCGGCATGCTCTTTCATTCGACCGGATGAAAGAGCATGCCTTTATAGTCAGTTGAGCAATAGTCGAATTGATGGATGCAAAACTCGGCTTGATATAAGAAAGCCCAATCATTCAATCCCTTCAGTTTCAATATGAATTTTCCGGCAAAGCCATACTAAAGTTTTCTGATTCGTTCTCAAGTATCTGAAACGGACAATTAGCCTTTAATGCTAGGAATCTTGCTTGACGATTGGAGTCTAGTGTTAGAGGAAAACAGCTATGATCAGATTGATTTTTGCAAGTACAGCTCTGAAAGACTGGAATGCCGAAGAACTGTTAGGGCTTTTGAAAATCTGCCGCACCAATAACAGCGCCAGAGATATTACCGGCGCGCTTATTTATTTGCACAGGACTTTTTTTCAGATCCTGGAAGGCGACGAGCAAGCCGTTGATGAAACCTTTGAAAAAATACAAAAAGACATGCGGCACAAAGACGTTACCCAGATTGAAAGAAAACCGATTGCCGAACGGGATTTTCCCTATTGGAGCATGGGATTTGAGAAGCTGGACGAACACGATTTGAACACTTTCAAAGACTTCCCCCATTTTTTTGACAAGGAATTTACGCCTGCCGGCATTGCTGCGCACCGAGGTATAATCGACCCCTTAGTCAACCTTCTGCGCGTCAAACTGATCAAGCATGTGAGCGTAACGAAGCATGAAGAACTGCCCATAGACCATGAAGACTCGTTTATTCAGTTCCTGCATCGCACGATTCGCACGGGCGTCAAGTTTCTGGCCATGCTGATGACTTTTGTGATACTGCTCGGCATCGTCGATGTCATCTATGTGATTTACGAAAAAATGACGACGCCGCCTTTTCTGCTGATGACCACTGATGAAATCCTGGATACTTTCGGCGCATTTCTGGCCGTACTGATCGCCATTGAGATTTTCTTGAATATCACTTTGTACATCCGCAGTGATGTGATTCCCGTTAAGCTGGTGGTGGCGACCGCTTTGATGGCGGTTGCACGGAAAGTCATCGTCTTTGATTATAAGCATTTGCCTTATGAATATGTCGGTGCAACGGCACTGGTTGTTGTGGCATTGGGCATTACTTATTGGTTGATTCAGAAAAAGGAATAGCGCCTGAAACTGCGTGGAACCAATAGTGTCAATGGATTCAATACAGGCTCTGCTGATCTATGAACGGCAGAAAACTCAAATTTTACGAAGAGATAAGATGAAAAAGGAATGCGAAACACCTATTAACCTCTAGCTGACTGGAATGGTTATGACAGGCAAAACAGATCCCCTTTATCTGCTTCTGATCAGTGTTCACGGCCTGATTCGCGGCCACGATCTTGAACTGGGTCGTGATGCCGATACCGGCGGCCAGACCAAATACGTCGTTGATCTGACCCGGGCGCTGGCGTTACGCGACGATGTAGAGCGCGTCGATCTGGTAACCCGGCAGATCATAGATGCCAATATCAGCGCCGACTACGGCGAACCGGTTGAGCGGCTTCAGGATAAGGCCCGCATCATTCGTATCGCCGCAGGTCCGGACGGCTATTTTCGTAAAGAGGAGCTCTGGGATTATCTGGATATATTCGCAGACAATCTGCTGCACTGGCTGCACCAGCAGCCGCGCATGCCCGATGTACTGCACAGCCACTATGCCGATGCGGGCTACGTGGCCATGCGTCTGGCTCATCTGACCGGCATTCCGCTGATTCATACCGGGCATTCCCTGGGACGCGACAAACGCGGCCGGCTGCTGGCGACGGGATTGCTCAATGAGTCCATTGAACAACGTTACCATTTATCCCGGCGCATCAATGTCGAGGAAGATGTTCTGGCCAATGCCGAATTGGTCATTACCAGCACGAACAACGAAATCGCCGAACAGTACGAGCTTTACGACTATTACCATCCCGAGCGCATGGTGGTCATCCCGCCGGGCACTGATCTGGATCAATTTCATGCGCCGGACGGTTCGGAGATAAACACAGCGATTCACAAGAGCCTGACGCGATTTTTGAAAGAACCCGAAAAGCCGATGATCCTGGCGCTATCGCGCCCGGATGTGCGCAAGAACATTGCGACTCTGATTGAAGCCTACGGCGAATGTCCGAAATTGCAGCGACTGGCCAATCTGGTCATCGTGGCCGGTTGCCGCGACGATATCCGCGAAATGGATGAAGGCGCCCAGTCCGTGCTCACGGACATCCTGCTCCTGATCGACTGCTACGATCTGTACGGGCGCATTGCGCTCCCCAAACACCACAACCAGGAAGACGTTCCGGTTATCTACCGTCTGGCGGCTTTATCGAAAGGCGTGTTCGTCAATCCGGCGCTGACCGAACCGTTCGGCCTGACTCTGCTGGAAGCGGCGGCATGTAGTTTGCCGCTGGTCTCGACCGAAAACGGTGGCCCTGTCGATATTATCGGCAACTGCCATAACGGTCTGCTCATCGATCCGCTCGATAAACAGGCCTTGGCTGAAGCGCTTATGACACTGCTCAAAGACCGGCAGCAGTGGCGGACATTTTCAGAGAACGGCCTGACCAATGTCCGTAAATATTATTCCTGGCAGGCGCATGCCGAGAAGTACGTGAACAGCATCAGGCCCTTGCTCGGCCAGCAGATGCCGCTGCCCAAAGTCGCCCGCTCACGCAACTCCCTGCGCTATCAGGACCGGGCCATCTTCACCGATATCGATCAGAGTCTGCTCGGCAACCCGGAAGGCTTGCTGGAATTTGCCCGCTATATCCGCGACAAGCGCAGGCATGTCTTTTTCGGCATCGCAACCGGGCGACGGCTCGACTCGGCTCTTGCGGCGCTGAGGAAGCACCGTATCCCGACACCGGACGTATTGCTGACCAGCCTGGGCACGGAAATCTACTATGCGCCCCATATCACGGCCGATATGGCCTGGGCCCGGCACATCGATCACTATTGGAATCCGGGAGCTATCCGCAGGATCATGAGTGAAATGCCTGGCCTGACCTGGCAGCCCAAGAACGAGCAAAGCCGTTTCAAAATCTCGTTCTATTACAATGCGGATATTGCGCCGTCCCCGGACGAGATCAATGCGCGGCTGCGTCAGGAAGAACAGGTTGTCAATGCACGGCTCGCTTTCGGGCAATATTTCGATATCGTGCCGGTGCGCGCATCCAAGGGGCTGGCGTTACGCTATTTCGCCCAGCAGTGGAACATTCCGCTGGGACGGATACTGGTCGCCGGCGGATCGGCCGCCGACGAGGACATGATGCGCGGCAATACGCTGGCCGTCGTCGTGGCTAACCGGCATCGCGAGGAACTTGCGCAACTGGATGAACCGGAGCGTATTTATTTCGCACGGCAACCTCATGCGCTGGGCATTATCGAAGCGATCGAGCACTATGATTTTTTCAACAACAATGACTGAACGGCTGTTAATCTGTACCGATCTTGACCGCACGCTGCTGCCGAACGGCAACGCGCCGGAATCGGCATCGGCCAGGGCGCTGTTCGCGGCCCTGGCCGCGCGCCCGGAAGTTCTGCTGGCTTATGTTTCGGGACGGCACAAGGCGCTGGTGGAGCAGGCGATAGCCGCATACGAACTGCCGTGCCCCGACTTCGTCATCGGCGATGTCGGCACCAGCATTTATGCGATAACGGCCGAGGGCTGGCAGGAATGGCCGCAATGGATAGCAGCCATCGCGCCCGACTGGGCCGGCCGCGATCATGCCGACATGCGGCAAATGTTCGGGCATCTGGCGGAGCTGAGGTTGCAGGAAAGCGCCAAGCAGAACCGCTTCAAGCTCAGTTATTATGTGCCGATAGAGGCCGATCTGCCCCGGCTGATGGCGGCGATGCGCGGCCTGCTAGGGGAGCAGGGCATCCAGGCCGACCTGATCTATAGTGTCGATGAGACCGGTCCAATCGGATTGCTGGACGTGCTGCCGGCCAGCGCCACTAAAGTCCATGCCATCGAATTTTTGATGCGGGAGTTAGGGGTCGGCATCGAAAATACCGTGTTCGCCGGCGACAGCGGCAATGATCTGCCGGTGCTGATCAGTCCGATTCGGTCGGTGCTGGTTGCCAACGCCAGCGCCGATGTGCGCCGAGAAGCCCAGGCGTTGGCAACGTTGCGCGCGACAGGCAGCGCGCTTTATCTCGCCAAAGGCGGTTTTATGGGTATGAACGGCAATTACAGCGCCGGTATTTTAGAAGGTGTCGCACATTATCTGCCGCACACGCAACAATGGATGAAAATTAATGACTAATAAACCTATTACAGTGTTCGGCGAAGTGTTG
Source organism: Methylobacter sp. BlB1 (assembly GCF_015476545.1). GTDB lineage: Bacteria > Pseudomonadota > Gammaproteobacteria > Methylococcales > Methylomonadaceae > Methylobacter. The sequence goes on from NZ_JADMKV010000011.1 coordinate 44,565, forward strand.
TTTGATCATTTTCCCGACGGCAGCTGCGTGCTCGGCGGCGCACCGTTCAATGCGGCTTGGCATTTGCAGGCTTTCGCCCAGGCTCCGCGTTTTATCAGCCGCATCGGCCGGGACCCGTTAGGCGATGCCATTGAAGCGGCCATGCGGGCATGGGGCATGGCTGTGTCGGGCCTGCAACGCGATAGCGAACATCCTACCGGCTCGGTGCAAGTCATGATCGACGATGGCGAACCCCGTTACGCGATCCTGCCGGCACAGGCCTATGACTTCATTGCTGCCGATGAGCTGGCCGTGGAAATACACGACGGTCTGCTTTATCACGGCACATTGGCGGTGCGGCATGAGGTGTCGAGACGGGCGCTGGCCGTATTAAAGGCCCGGCATCGCGGCAAAATTTTTCTGGATGTCAATCTGCGCGCGCCGTGGTGGAAAAAGGACGATGTGCGGCGGTTGCTTGACGATGCCGACTGGGTCAAGCTCAATCATCATGAGCTGGCTGCATTGCAGCCGCTATCAGGCGACATCAAAGCCGATATGCGTGCGTTTCAGAGGGCTCATAACCTTGAGGGATTAGTTGTAACCTATGGCGATCAGGGCGCGCTGGCGGTCGACGCGGCGGGCAATCATGTCAATGTGGCGCCTGCGCCGGCTCTGCAGGTACTCGATACGGTCGGCGCCGGCGATGCCTTTGCCGCCGTTCTGCTGCTCGGCCTGAACATGGGCTGGAATATAAAACTGACCATGGAGCGCGCGCAGTGTTTCGCTTCGGCGCTGGTCGGCCGGCGCGGCGCGACGGTTCAGGACATTGGCTTCTACCAGCCTTTTATAGAAGCCTGGGCACTCAATCAGTAGCCTCAGAGAGAAAATCATGTACGAACAAATCTCCCATTCATTGCTGAATGAAATTCTGGATGAGCTGCAGCCGAATGCATACGAACGGCGACGGGATTTGCAGCATTTTTATACGCGGCTGGGGGCGAATTTCTATGCCATCCATAATCTTTTCGAGCGCCTCTACGGGCAGCGAGATGATTTTGAACTTCAGATGCAGCGTCTGGTTGAAACGCTGGTGCGGAAGTACATGCATAGGCCAAGGGAATTGAAGGACCTTGATATCGCTCGGGAAAAAGACCATAACTGGTTTTTAAGCCAGAAGTGGGTCGGCATGGCGCTCTACAGTGCGGGCTTTGCCGGCAATTTACGGAATATGGCGGCTAAAACGCCTTATTTTCAAGAGCTGGGCATTAATCTTGTGCACATCATGCCGATACTGAAATGCCCGGTCGGCAAAAGCGATGGCGGCTATGCGGTCAGCAATTTCCGTGAAATTGACGAGCGGATCGGCACGCTGGAAGACTTGCAGACAATCGCTGATGAGTTCGGCAAGCGCGACATCTTGCTGGTGCTGGACGTGGTCGTCAATCATACTTCCGATGAGCACGAATGGGCGCAGAAGGCTATCGCCGGCGATAAAAAATATCAGGATTACTATTACATTTTTGATAACCGCGAAATTCCCGACATGTACGAGCAAAGCATGCCGGAGATTTTTCCGGAATCCAGTCCGGGCAATTTCACCTGGAACGAGACCATGCAAAAATGGGTCATGACGGTTTTCCATAATTATCAATGGGACCTGAATTACAGCAATCCCGCCGTATTCATCGAGATGATCGATGTCATCCTGTTCTGGATCAACCAGGGCGCCGATATCATAAGGCTCGATGCGGTGGCGTTTTTATGGAAGAAGATAGGCACCACTTGCCAGAATGAACGCGAAGCCCATTTGCTGCTGCAATTGATGAAAGACTGCTGTCAAGTCGTGGCGCCGGGCGCGCTGTTTATTGCCGAAGCCATCGTCGCGCCGGTGGAAATCATCAAATATTTCGGCGAAGACGCGATCATTGCCAAGGAATGCGAGATTGCCTATAACGCCACGTTCATGGCGCTGCTTTGGGACGCCATCGCCACCCAAAACTGCAAACTGCTGACTCAGGGCTTGAAGAGCCTGCCCGGCAAACTGGAGCGCGCCACCTGGCTGAACTATGTGCGCTGCCATGATGATATTGGTCTGGGTTATGATGACAACGACATTCGCGCCGCCGGTTACGATCCTTTCGCCCACCGGCAGTTTCTGATTGATTTCTATACGGGCAGTTATCCGGGGTCTTTCGCCAGCGGCGTGCCGTTCATGCGCAATGATAAAACCGGCGATGCGCGTATCTCAGGCTCTCTGGCCTCGCTGGCCGGCCTCGAAAAAGCGGCCCAATCCGGCAATGAACAGGAGATTAGGATCGCTATCGATAAAATCCTGCTGCTGCATAACCTGATCATGGCCTTCGGCGGCATCCCATTGCTGTATTACGGCGACGAGATCGGCACCTTCAATGACTACAGCTACCGCGATGATCATGATAAATTAGGCGACAGCCGCTGGATACACAGGCCGACAATTGACTGGCAACGTGTTGAACTGCGCAAGAGGCAGGGCACGATAGAGTACACGCTGTTCGCCGCGTTAAAGAAGATGATCGCGATACGCAAGGAAACGACAGCCTTTGCCGATTTCAATAATCGCCATCTGATCGATACGAATAACGAGCATCTGTTTGCCTTCATGCGTTTCGATCACAACCGCTCCTCGAAAAGCGTTCTGGTGGTGAGCAATTTCAGCGCCGAACCGCAGACTCTCGATTTGCAAACCCTGGCTCATGAGGGGTTCGGTACTTCCGGCCAGCTAATCGATCTATATTCGGGCCAGCAGCCTGTTATAGAGGAGGGCAGGCTGCCCATCCAGCCTTTCCACTTTTATTGGCTGAGTGAATATTAATTCCGGATAGTAAATTAAGTTACCTCCGGCCATGCCGAAGGTAACTTAATTTTATTCAAATGGTCGCCCTGGAAATGCCGGACTTCGGCAATTCATTGTGGCTGGTGGCACGTAACAGCAGGTCTTCGAAGGTATAAAAGCCGATATCGCAGCTTGCCAGTTGGGATAAAGCGAAAGCTGCGCCGGTACCGAATGCTTCGCGTCTGATTGATGAATGGATTAATCGAACGGTTTGGTGGGGGAAACCGAAAATGACTTCATGCTCGCCGATAATTCCGCCGAGCCGCAATGAGGTGACTTGATCATCTTCCACGCCTAATTTTTCCGCAATCTTAAGTGCCGTGCCTGAAACTTCAGGTTTTTCCTTAAAGTGTTGCTCAAGGATTTCCACATCGGCGAAAGGTGCGACCTTGCGTAGCAGATTGGCTGCCGTCATGAGGAAATTGATCCCCAGCGTAATGTTGGGCGAGCACATCACCCGTGTATATTCTCCAAGATTACGAATATAAGCCAGATCGCTTTTCGAATAAGCAGAAATCGCGCTGACCAGTATTATTCTGCGTTTGCGTACTATTTCTCCATACGAATGTACTGTTTCTGGCAAGGAAAAATCCACGACTGCATCAACCGGATGCCGGTTAAACAGCTCCTCGAACGGTTGCTGTTCAATACTGATGATAGGGACGGCGGTGTCTGGGTGTGTTTGAGCGACGCCGCTGGCCGTGCGGCGAGCAATCCAGCGCAGTTCGAAGCGAGGGTCGGTGCTGAATATGTTGGCTACGGCTCTGCCGGTCTTGCCGTAACCAATGAGACCAATACGTGTTTTTGGTGACACGAAGAACCTCCTTAATGTGTATTAAAGAACAGAATGATGCGCAGCCCGACAAAGGCGGCGTATTTGTGGACAATTTCTACTGTGTGGATTTATACCTGTGGTTGTTTATCACAAAGGGATCATAGCAAAATAGCCGTTCATAGACCAACCTTGCCGCGCGCACTGAATGTCTTCATGGGGCAGGTAAAAAACCGGCAAACCCATGACCTGTCTAGCTTGAAGGTATCGGTCCACATTAATATGAAAAGGCGGCTTCGAGGCTGTGAAAGTGTTTCAGATCAGCCGGTTGATTTTCCTGCAGGAAAGTATTATCCCAGCTTGCGGTACAGAGTGCTGCGGTCCAGGCCAAGTATCCGGGCGGCTTGAATTTTATTGCCGCCGGTTGCTTCCAGAACATGGCGAATATAGGCCTGCTGAACGTCTTCGACTGTCCATCCCTGCATCATTGCCAGTTCCAGAAAATTCTTGTCGTTGAAAGGAATTTTCGAGGCTTGCGCCAGATCTTCAATAAAAAGCGTGTCATGTTCGGCAAGTACGATAGCCCGCTCCAAAGTGTTGGCAAGTTCACGGACATTGCCCGGCCAATGGTAGGCTTGTATCCAACGCAGCACTTCCGCCGAAATATTGACCGGCCCTTGTTTGCCAAGACGTTGGCAGATTGTGTCGATTAATGTTTTGATCAACTCGTTAAGGTCTTCCTTACGCTCTCGTAAAGGAGGCACTTCAAGGCTGATCACATTCAATCGGTGATAAAGGTCAAGGCGGAACAGTTTGTCGTTGATGCGTTGTTCCAACGGCTGATGGGTCGCGGCGATCAGGCGAACATTGACTTGCTCTTCTTTGGTATCGCCGAGTGCGCGGATTTTTCCGGTTTCCAGCGCTTGCAGCAGCTTGGGCTGTATTTCCAAGGGCAGTTCAGCGATTTCATCGAGGAACAGGGTTCCGGAATTCGCTTGCAAAAACAGTCCCGGCCTGTCTTTGCTGGCATCGGTAAAAGCGCCTTTGCGGACGCCGAACAATTCGCTTTCCACCAGACTGTGCGGCAACGCCGCGCAATTGACGGCGATAAAAGGCCCTTGACGATTCGGGCTGTTGTCATGAATCCAGCGTGCCACTGCGCTTTTGCCGGTGCCGCTTTCGCCCGTTAAAAGCACCGTCGAATTTACTGCGGCAGCCCGTTTTGCCAGAGTGATCAATTGCCGCATGCAAGCGCTGCGGGTTACAAAAACACTTGTGTCGCTGTTTTTATCATCGGTATAGTCGATTTTTACTGCGGTGCGCCTCATTTGCCGGTCTTCAAGCGCACGGGTTACCGCGGCGTACAGTTCTTCGATGCGGAACGGCTTGGTTAAAAAGTCGCAGGCGCCTGCGTGCATGCTTTGCATCGCCAGGTCAATGCTGCCGAAGGCGGTAATGAGTAATACCAGCTGTTCAGGCCGTTTACGGTGAATGGCTGTCATTAATTCGAGACCGCGCATGCCGGGCATGACCACATCGGATATGACGAGATCGAATGGCTCTTTTTCTATGGCGCTGAGCGCCTCATCGGTTTGCGTGAATCCGACGGCTGAATAGCCCTCATGCCGAAGCATGTCGAGCAGATAATCAACAATGCCGGGATCGTCGTCAATCACCAGCAGGCGAACGTTTTCTGAAGTCATGAGGGATTCTTCCAGGGCAAGTGAACAATAAAATGGCTACCTTTGCCGAATTCTGTTTCGCCGACGACACTGCCCCCCATTTCGGTCACCAAGGTCTTGACCACGGCCAGTCCCAGACCGGTGCCGCCTTGTTTGCTGCGAGTGGTAAAGTAAGGTTCGAAAAGATAGGGCAGATGTTCCGGCGCGATGCCTGTCCCTGTATCGCTGACGGTAAGCCTTAGTGCCGGTATTTTGTTGTCGGCATAGACAATGGAATCCTGGGACAGATCGACGCTGATCGAGCCTGTGTCAACGACTGCCGCCAGCGCATTGGACAGCAGGTTCAACACGATCTGCTGGATGCCGTCTTTGTTGATCAGCAGAAGCGGCAATGTCTCAGGATGGGTGAAAGTCATGACCACGCCTTGACGCCGCGCTTCGAAGCCCAGCATGTCGATGACTTCGGCTACAGCCTGGATGGCATCGCAGAGCGCGGGGTCGGATGACGGGCGCGGGGCAAACTCCAGAAGGCGCTGGACAATTCGCGTGATACGGTCGGTTTGGTCGACCAGGATATTGGCTATCCGCCGCACCTCCTGCAAATCCTCGCTGCCGTCGGCCAGCGCTCTCGCCCTGCCGTTAATGATCTGCAGGGGCGAGCCGATTTCATGGGCCAGTCCTGCCGATAACTGGCCGATCGTTATCATCTTATCCGCATTCTGTAAGGCACGTTGCAGCTGCCGCCGTTGCTGGGTTTCAGCGTCTAGTCTGCGGTAAGCGGAAAACAATTGCACCGTCATTCGGTTGAATTCCTGCCGCACGGACGAAAGCTCGTCATTCCCGCTTATTGGTAAAGGCTCCGGCGGTTCCCGGCTGTTTCTGAAAGCCAGCATGGCTTGGCGGAGTTCCTGCAGCGGGCGGGAAATGTAAATCTGTCCTAAAAAGAAACAAAGCAGGGAGGTAAATGAAATCAAAGAAAAAAAAGACCAAAGAATATAGGTTCTGGTTTTACTTAAATCCTCTTTCATCTTTTGCAGGGACCGCACCACAGCCAGATTGCCCGGCATGGCGGTTGAAGCCTTATTGAAAGGTAAGGACATCACCAGAAAGTCAGGATCGTCTGCGGGAAAATAAAATTGCTTCATTTCACCATCAAGCGCAGTCTGGGACAGCGTTTGTTTTACTTCTTCCGGCCACACCAGGCTTTCTGCACCGGAACGGATAATGCTGTGGTTTTGAATGTAGACAGATACGTCTATAGAAGGCTTGAAGTGCTCTATTTGTTGCAACAGCTCCTGCACATCTTCCGTTTGCTGATCCCGTAAAGCGTTCTCTACAGAAACCAGCAAACTGTGGGCTAATAAGCGAGTCTCTTTTTCAACATCATCCCGCAAGTCCTGCGATTCGGTTCGAAGTTGATACGTCCCGTAGATGCCAAAAACCACTAATGTCAAGGCGAACAGGGAGAAAGTTAATTTATAAATAACAGACATAGTGATGCATTTTGCACTCGCTTTTCGCAAATTGCAACACTCTGTTCAGGCGAATGAGTTTACAAGGTGAAATATCTATAGGAAAAATAATATTATTTAATCTTTGTTAATGTTGGCATTATTATTGCTTATTTAAGATAATCAATAATTCCATGACTTGCAATGCCATTAGCCAATGTTATGAACAACAACTCATTTACTCATTTGTACCCGTTTTCTGAGAACTGCGTCCGCCTTTCAGTATTCAGCTTTCCAAATTTAAGCATGCGTTAATAGAAAAAGTGAAAGCTGGGTTTTAATGAGCAGAGCAAAAAATTTTATGCCCTAACTGCCATCTGTTTGAAAAAAATCCGTAATCCCAACAGCACGAAGAAAATCCGTACGATTCTCTTGCTGTGTCAGAAATTCAATTGCCTAAATGACTTCAAATGAAAAATAGCCAAATACTGTTTCTTGTCTTCTGCCTGATCACGGCATCCTGCACACCTAAAAAAGAAATTGAGACCATCGATTCCCACCAGGTAATAACCCCCCTGTTAAAAGACACCAATTACAGTAGCGAATATGTGGCCGACATACAGTCGGTAAAATATGTCGAGGTAAGAAGCCAGGTTAAAGGCTACATTGAAAAAATCTATGTGGACGAAGGCCAGCCGGTAAAGGAAGGGCAACTGCTGTTTACGCTTAACCCTTTGGAATTCGAAAAAGAATTACAAAAAGCCAATGCGGTTTATAAAAATGCCATAGCCGATCTGAAGGCTGCCCAAGTTGAGTTAACCAACGTAAGGCGGCTGGTCGAAAAAAATATTGTATCCAAAGCGGAGCTGGCTGTAACAAAGGCCAAAATGGAGGCATTAACAGCCGATGTGGAAGAGGCTAAGGCAAACAAAGAGCAGGCCGCTTTACAGCTCTCATTTTCCAAAATAAAAGCGCCTTATAACGGCGTTATCAACCGGATTCCGAACAAGGTCGGCAGTCTCATAGAAGAAGGGGATATGCTGACTTCCATTTCCGACAATCACGAAGTATTTGCCTATTTCAACCTGTCGGAAATCGATTACCTGAACTACATCACCAATGGAGAACAAGAGACAAAAACCGTAAGTTTAAAGCTCGCCAACAATGCGCTTTATGGTTACGAAGGAAAAATAGAAATGATCGAAAGCGAATTCGATCGCTCAACGGGCAATATTGCTTTCAGGGCAAGATTTCCAAATCCGGGCGCAATCTTGAAGCATGGAGCGAGCGGCAAGGTCATTGTCAGCAAACAACTGAAGAATGCCTTGCAAATTCCTCAAAAATCAACGTTTGAAATTCAGGACAAGCTGTATGTCTTCGTAGTCGATCAGGCAGGCGTGCTACAGCAAAGAAACATCGTTCCCAAAATGCGGTTTCCTGACTTTTATGTCGTGGAATCCGGTTTGTCAAAAGACGAAAAAATACTGTTCGAAGGCGTCGAGAATGTAAGGGATGGACATAAAATCAATCCTGTCGATGTTGATTTAGCCGAAGTGATGTTATTAGACATTAAAGCTTAACCGGGCGGTAAGGATTATCATGACTTCCAGATTTATTCATCGGCCGGTATTGTCGATCGTCATTTCCATTTTGATCACGTTGATGGGGTTGCTGTCTTTAACCCGACTGCCTGTCACGCAGTTTCCTGATATTGCGCCTCCCGAGGTCAATGTTACGACAAAATTTACCGGCGCCAATGCGGAAGTTGTCGTCAAGGCTGTCATAACGCCGCTCGAGCGAGCAATCAACGGCGTGCCCGGCATGGCTTATATGTCGTCTGTTTCCGGCAATGACGGCAGCGGCGAAATCCAGATTATTTTCAAGGCCGGCACTGACCCGGAAGTCGCCGCCGTCAACGTGCAGAACCGGGTGTCTTCGGTGCTGGACGAGTTGCCCGCCGAAGCGATTAAAGCAGGGGTTATTGTCGAGAAAGTACAAAACGCCATGCTGTTATATATCAACATACTCAGTTCGGACCCAACGCTGGACGAGAAATTTCTTTACAACTTTACCGACATCAATGTTTTAAAAGAACTCAAAAGAATAGACGGGGTCGGTTTTGCCGAAATCCTGGGCTCCAGGGAATACGCCATGCGCGTGTGGCTGAAGCCCGATAAACTGTTGATGTACAACATCTCGGCTACGGAAGTCATTGAAAAACTGAAAGCTCAGAACGTGGAAGCCGCGCCGGGTAAGATTGGTGAGAGCTCAGGTAAGAGGGCGCAGGCGCTTCAATACGTCTTGAAGTACACCGGCAAACATAATACCAAGGCAGCCTATGAAAACATCGTCTTGAGCAGTGCGGAGAATGGCGAAATATTGCGGCTCAAGGATGTTGCCGAAATCGAATTCGATTCTCAGGATTACAACGTCCTTTCCAAAGAAAACGGCCGGCCTTCCGCCGCCATTCTGTTAAAGCAGCGCCCGGGCAGCAATGCCAAGGAGGTGATTGACACTATCAAAGCGACCATGGCGAAGATAAAGTCCACGTCCTTTCCGCCGGGCATGGATTATACCCTGAGCTATGATGTTTCCGAGTTTCTGGATGCTTCCATTCATGAAGTCATCAAGACACTGGTAGAAGCTTTTCTGTTGGTTGCCCTGGTGGTGTTTGTCTTCTTGCAGGATTTTCGCTCCACCCTCATCCCCATTATTGCCGTGCCGGTATCGTTGGTCGGCACGTTTTTCTTCATGCAGCTGATGGGCTTTTCCCTCAATCTCATTACCCTGTTTGCACTGGTGTTGGCTATCGGTATCGTGGTGGACAACGCCATTGTGGTGATTGAGGCCGTGCATGCCAAAATGGAGCATTCCAAAATCGGCGCGCGAAAAGCCACGGAGCAGGCCATGCGCGAAATCAGCGGAGCGATTATCGCCATCACGCTGGTCATGTCGGCCGTGTTTTTACCGGTCGCCTTTATGGAAGGCCCGGAAGGCGTTTTTTACCGGCAGTTTTCCCTGACTATGGCGTTTTCCATTGTCCTCTCAGGTGTTACGGCACTCACCCTGACTCCCGCGTTGTGCGCCTTGTTTCTCAAGAATGTTCATGTTTCTGAGCATGCTGAAAAATCGGGTCTGCAGAAATTCTTTGCAGGATTCAATAACGGGTACGACAGGCTGTCCGGCAACTACAAAAAGCTGATCGGCGTTATCGCTGACAGACGGGTTATAACGTTTGGAATATTGGTTGGATTTTCTGTAGGCTCCGGTTTGATAGGAACTTATGTGCCTACAGGTTTTATCCCTGAAGAAGATCAAGGGACCATATACGCCAACATTACGGCACCTTCGGGAGCAACCCTTGAGCGCACCGAAAAAGTGTCGGATGAGGTGCAGCGTGTTGCATCGGGCCTGGACGGTGTGAATTCGGTTTCCAGTCTGGCTGGGTTCAGCCTGCTTTCCGAAGGTACGGGCGCTGTTTACGGCATGAATCTGATCAGCTTGAAAAACTGGGATGAGAGAACAGTTTCCGATAAGGACATCATCCATAGGCTGGAAGAAAAAACCCGATATATCAAAGATGCCAGCATCGAGTTTTTCACGCCGCCGCCCGTGCCGGGCTACGGCAATTCCAGCGGTTTTGAAATGCGCTTGCTGGACAAGACCGGTTCGGACGATCTGCAAAGATTGCAGAAAGTGGCCGATGACTTTGTGGAGGAACTCAACAAGCGGCCCGAGATCGTGAATGCCTTTACCACCTTCAACGTCAGTTTTCCGCAATTTCTGCTGCACATTGACGGCGACAAGGCTGCGCAAAAAGGCATCACCGCCGAGAACGCCATGAGTACGCTGCAAACCCTGATCGGCAGCGAGTATGCCACCAACTTTATCCGTTTCGGCCAGATGTATAAGGTCATGGTGCAGGCGCTGCCAGAATACCGTGCTCAGCCGGATGATCTGATGAAGCTGTACATCAAAAATGACGCCGGAAAAATGGTGCCTTTTTCCTCCTTTCTTCGCGTTGAAAAGGTCTATGGCCCGGAGCAGGTGACGCGCTACAACATGTACACCTCGGCCATGGTCAACGGCCAGCCGGCGCCAGGGTACAGCAGCGGGCAGGCCATTGCAGCGATCAAGGACGTGGCCGCGCAAAAACTGCCCAAAGGCTTTGGTTACGATTGGGCAGGTTCATCCCGGGACCAGGCTCAGGCGGGCAACCAGGCGATTTATATTTTTCTGATTTGCCTGGTGTTCGTATACCTGCTGCTTGCCGCCCAGTATGAAAGCTTCCTGTTGCCCATGCCGGTTATTTTTTCTTTGCCGATCGGCATATTCGGAGCCTTGTTCTTACTGATGGTCATGGGGCTGGAAAACAATATCTACGCGCAGATCGCCATGATCATGCTGATCGGCATTCTCGGCAAGAACGCCATTCTGATCATTGAGTTTGCCATGATGCAGCACCGACTGGGGAAAACGCCGCTCGAAGCGGCCATTGAAGGCGCCACGCTGCGTCTGCGTCCCATTCTGATGACCTCTTTTGCCTTTATTGCCGGCCTTATTCCGCTGATGTTCGCTTCGGGGGCGGGCAAGATAGGCAACAATACCATCGGTACGGCAGCCGCGGGAGGCATGCTTTTCGGGACCATTTTCGGGGTCATCGTCATTCCGGGGCTCTATGTGGTGTTTGCAAGCATTACAGACAAGCGCAAGCACGACGGCAGAAAAGAAGAAATGGCTCTCTCGGAAACTATTTAAATTCAATGAAGAATAAAATTTATTACCCCTTGGCCATCTCGTTTTTGGCCTTAACCATCAATGGTTGTGCGTCGCTCGATACCAACTTGTCCATTCCGGAAAAGGCGATTCCTGCAAGTTTTCAAAATCAGAAAAACACGGCCACGACTATTGCAGACATCAACTGGCGCCAATACTTTACCGATCCGCTTCTGGTCAAACTGATCGATACCGCCGTGGCCAACAACCTCGATCTGCAGATGGCCTTGCAGCGGATTGAAGTCTCGCGCTCCAGCGTGAAGCTGGCAAACGGGGCGCTGTTGCCGAAAGTGGATTTGAGTATAGGCGGCGGGGTGCAAAAGTTCGGGCTTTACACCATGGACGGGGCGGGCAACGCCTCTACCGAAATCACGCCCGGGCAAATTGTTCCCGAAAATCTGACCGATCTCTTTTTAGGCCTGCAGGCCTCCTGGGAAGTCGATGTCTGGGGCAAACTGCGGAGCCAGCGCAAGGCGGCAATCGAGGGCTATCTGTCGAGCATTGAAGGCACCCACTTTGTCATTTCCAATCTGGTGGCCGATGTCGCGGTTAACTATAACGAACTGCTGGCTCTGGATAATGAACTGGACATCATCCGGCAGACCATCCAGAAACAGCAGGAGGCGCTGGAAGTTGTAAAACTGCAGAAAGAAGCCGGCAGGGCGAATGAACTGGCCGTGCAGCAGTTCAGGGCCCAATTGCTCAATACGCAAGCCCTGGAAAAACAGAGGCTGCAACAAATTACGGAAGCCGAGAACCGGCTTAATTTTCTGCTGGGGCGCTATCCGCAGCCCATTGAGAGGAAGAAGGAAGTGCTGTTCGAAGCGATTCCTCAGCAAATCGCATCGGGCGTTCCTTCGCAATTGCTGGCAAACCGCCCCGATGTTCGCGAAGCCGAACATCAGATTGAGGCCAGCAAGTTTGATCTGAAAGCGGCAAGGGCGGCATTTTTCCCGAATTTCAACATCACGGCGACCTTGGGTTATCAGGCATTCAATCCCGAGTTTTTATTTCAGACGCCTGCATCGCTCGCTTATTCACTCTTTGGAACCGTAGTGGCGCCGCTGATCAATATGAATGCGTTGAAAGCGCAGTTCAACACGGCAAAAGCCAATCAGCTGACCGCCATGTATAACTATCAGAAAACAATTCTGAATGGTTATGTCGAAGTGTCGAATGAACTTGCCAATATTAAGAATCTGGAACAGATCCATGCCCAGAAAAAGCAGCAAAGCGAAGCATTGAAAAAGTCTATTGAAACATCTGATGAGCTTTATAAATCTGCCAGGGCAACATACCTGGAGGTGCTTATCGCTCAACAAAATGCGTTGCAGGCCAATCTCGAATTAATCGATGTGACCAAGCGCCAACGCATATCGACCGTAAAAATTTACAAGGCATTGGGCGGAGGATGGAGTTAATAGCTGGGCAGACTTAACCTCGTCAAGAAATATGGCCGTGAATATCCTTATAGCAGGCAAAGTAACCGATCATTATTTGCAAACAACAAGAGCCGCCTAAGTTGAGGCAGGCTATAGGCCCGATGTCTGCTTAGTTTGACCGTAATGGCACGAATAGCAATCCAGAGCCAAAATATAAATAATAAGTTTCAAATAGCGAAAATCTAGCATAAGTCAACATCAACTAACCATTACATCAATTCAGGCTGCGCCTTGCCGGCAGCCGCTATGCTGTATGTTTGACAAAAATAGTTTAACTCCATACCTGATGGAGGTTGTCTTATGAAAACAATCAAGATTGCGATTATATCCGCCCTAGCCATTGGCTTCATAGCTTGGCTGCGGCCGAATCAGCCAAATTCAATAAAAGAACAAGCAGAGAGAGAATTTGGCGCAACTAACCCCCCGGTATTCGCTTCATTGCATTCTGATTCCGCATTGGGCTCAGGCCCTAGAAAACGGATCGATAATAATGCTACTCAACCATCCAATTCAGCGCCGTTTTATATCCTATTCACTTCCAATCGCTTAAGCCTTGAGGCTTCCGGTCCCGCTCCAAGCCACTGGTCCGGTAAACTGGGATTACTATCGTAATGAGCGAAAACATGGCCAATCCAACAGCCATAATTCAGTTTCGCAAGCTTTCTACGGAGGACGAAATTTTGATCTAGTTGTTTTACTTTGTCATACATCAATGAGGGTAAAGACATGATTATACGATCAACAAACAAGAAGATGCGTTACGTAGGCACATTGACGACATTTTTGGGTTTCGGGCTCGTAACTAACACAGCTACTGCTGACCTTTTATTCGCAACACAGAACAACAGCCCACAAAATGGCGCAGCCGCTAGAAATCTTGACCTTAATGGTCCGCAGGCTGGTGGTCAAACAGTTACTTTCAATACATCGCGCCCAAACCAGTTAGTGCGCGTCATCTTTAATGCTACAGGTGCAGTGCGAGGCAATTTTTCGGCCAAGCTAGTGGCTACGATTCTTGTTGATCCTAGTGGCCAACAAGGTCAAGTTGTATGCTCATTCTCTGGCAATGGAACCAGTGGAACGAGCGGAACCAGTGGAACGAGCGGAACCAGCGGAACCAGCGGAACCAGCGGAACCAGTGGAACCAGTGGAACCAGTGGAACCAGTGGAACGAGCGGAACCAGTGGAACCAACGGAACTAGCGGAACTAGCGGAACTAGCGGAACTAGCGGAACTAGCGGAACTAGCGGAAC
>NZ_JADMKV010000011.1:58801-90636 GCF_015476545.1 Methylobacter sp. BlB1
CTAGCGGAACTAGCGGAACTAGCGGAACTAGCGGAACTAGCGGAACTAGCGGAACCAACGGAACCAGCGGAGAATTGGATGGCGCATTCGTATCCGGCAATGGCACGCCTAATATACTTGATGGGGCGGTGAGCGCTACCAAACAGTGTGCATTTCTAGTTCCCACCGCCGGAGTTCATAGTATCTCTGTTCGAGTGACACCTACTCCAGCAAACCAATGGCTGATTGATGACCTTTCTCTAGTGATTGATAGGTGACTCTAAAATCTCGCTAAGTGTGTAGTGATTGCAAGCTAACCTGACAGTCTCCGAGCTTCCAGCGCTGTCTGTCAGGTTAGGTTTTGCTGACATTAGCGCAACCAAAACAGGGCTGGAACGAAGCGGATAAAGCTCTGGTAATTCCGTACAGGAAGTAACGCTTAAAGATCGAATAAAGCATTATTTGAATGTGATGAAGGAAAACAGAAGATTTCTGACCTTAATCCTTTTTAAAAAGGCAGCGCACTTTATGTATAAAACCCGTTTGCGCTTGTTCCCATTGCGCCAATGTAACGCTGATATTATCGCAATGCGGGCCTCCATTCTGTAAAGCCAGGGTTACAAGATGCTCAGGGCCATCCTGATCAAGCGGATGATTCTGAAGAATAGCCGGAATCTGGTCTTTTTCTATAAATTGCCAGAACCCGTCACTGCATAGCAGGAATATATCGCCGCTTTTCAAAGCGTCTGTATGAATATCGGGCTCCGGTTTTTTAGCGCCTCCCAGGCGTTTGTAAAGCTGGTTTTGTAACGATCTGGCCTCACTGCCGCCATCTTCAATGGCGCCCTGATCGATCATCAGCTGAACCAGTGAATGATCCAGCGTTTGATTGATCAGCCGGCCTTGCCTGTAATGGTACAGGCGCGAGTCGCCGATATGAGCCCAATAGGCCTGCCGTTTGTCGATATACAGCAGGACGCAGGTTGTGCCGGGCGCCAAGGTGATATCCGCTTCGAGTTGATTAATTTTTTCATGGGATTGACTGCAGATAGCTTCGAGAAATAATTCGGGATTGCGAATCCTGTTTTTTTTGAAAGCCTGTTCAGCAGTGTCTACGACAATTTGCGCGGCCTGACCGCCTTTGGGAATTCCGCCCATGCCGTCAGCGACAACCATTAAATGCCTTTTTCCATCCCCCGTGTGGAATATGCCTATGCGATCCTGCTGTTCACTGCGTTTGCCTATGTTGATCGCTTGTCCAAATTTCCAGGGCATCAGGGGCTCCTCTTTTTAATGTGTTGTCATACACTGTTTAATCAAATATCGATTTAATCTTTCCAAACAGGCGCTGGGGGGCATCCGTAAAGGCGTTGGTTTTCTTTCTGAGCGCCAGCAATCTGGAGGAGTTAGGGTAAATGGAAAGCCCTCTTTGAATATTTGCCTTGGCAGCGGTGTAATCAAAAGCGTCCAGATTAGACTCGGCCAGATCCGCATAAGCACTGGCGACCTTGAATTTTCCTTGTTGGGCTTCGGCGTTATTGGGGTCCAGAAGCAGGACTTCATGAAAATAATACAAGGCGTTATTTCTGGAGGGCGAAGTCAATCTGTAGGTCTGCAGCGCCTTTGCCGCTTCTGAAAGATACAGATCAATTTTTTCCTGCATGGACGCATACAGGGCTCCGATGCGCGTTATGCCTTGGGTGGCAATACCATTATCAGGGTCTATCTCAAGCACCAGATTGTATGCATCGTATGCCTGTTTCAGGATTGGCATGGATAAGTTCGGCTTGACCAGAAGGGCTTCTGTCTGAGCAAGTAATTGCCGGATTCTGTTCTCGTCCAATAAAGGGGGAGGCGCTTCGGCAGTAGCGCTTTTATTCTGGGCAGTATTGGCTGAAGAGTCCTCAGATGAAGCCGGTTCTATATTTAAATAAAGATAAAAATAGATGGCAGCCGATAGCACGGCGACGCTGGCCACGCCAAGCCATACCAGCTTGTAGGGGTGTTTTGGGGGGGCGCTTGGCTGATTTGCTGAAAGCGGACCTTTAAAGGGCGCTTTGGCTTTTTTGTCGGCAGAAGGCGTGGTCCTGCCGGTTTTCCGGGACAACACACGCCTGGCAACAGGATTTTGGAGCTGTTCAAGAAAGTTGGCCAAATCGCCGGCGGAGTCAAAGCGATCATCCGCATCCTTGGCAATCATCAAATCCAATAATTCCTGATATTGTGCAAGGCGCTTTGGGAGTGGAGGGGCTTCGGTCGTTAAATGCGCGATGATGATTTCAATCGGTGAATCGCCCTGAAACGGTTTTTGACCGGTCAGCATTTCGTAAAGAATAATGCCGAGACTGTAAATATCCGTTCTGGCATCGAGCGGTTTCTGCTCGGCCTGTTCCGGGCTTAGATAATGGGGGCTGCCGATGGCCGAGCCGTCCATGGTCAACGAGGTATCGGACTGTAATTGTTTGGCCACGCCAAAGTCCGTCAGGACAGGCGAGCCATTTTTTCTGAAAAGGATGTTTTCAGGTTTGATATCCCGGTGGATGATGCCTTTTTGGTGGACAAAATCGAGACAGCGCGCGAGCAGTTTTATCAACTGTATGGCTTCATCCGGCGGCAAGCCGGTATTGATGCGCTGCTTGAGGTCTCCGCCCTCAATATACTCCATGGCCAGGAAGCAGCGTCCATCGATCTCTCCCAAGTCATGGATGGTAATAATATTGTGATGATTCAATGAGGCGATGATCTTGCCTTCATTGAAGAAACGCTTGATTTGGGCTTCGGTATCAAATTTTTTCAGAATCTTCAAAGCGACAGGGCGGTCGAGGGATTTCTGCGTCGCCAAAAAAACAGAAGCCATGCCGCCTTCGCCTAAAAGCTTCTGGATCGTGTAGCCGGGAACCTGGATAGTCAATGGTAGCTTTTCACTGTTGAGAAAAAGGATTTGGCGCCTTTAATCAGCGGCTCATCATCTGTTGAGGAAACGAAATTTTGTTCCGCGTATTTCGATATCATCGCCATGCTTGAGTTTTACCCTGGCTTTGACAGTGCTGCCGTTATGGCGGGTTTTTCCACGTTTTTCCGGAACCAGATAATAACCGTCGCTTTGGCGAACGATTTTGGCAGCGACTTTCGGGGCAAACCAGCCACCGATCTGGATATCACAGTCCGAGGATTTTCCGACAGAAAAACGGGTTTTTGACAGCCTGAACGTGCGGCCGGCCATTGCGCCGCTGGCAGCTTCAAGGGAGGCGTTACTGGCCTCCTTGTCTTTTATCAGGCTTTCCAGTCTGGAAACGTCGACCTCCACGGTAGCCGATTGGGTGCTATTGCTTTTTTCATTTGAAGTTCGTGCGTCCGTTTTTTCAACAGATACAGGTAAATCAACCGCGATGAATCTTAGCTTATGTTTGAAAATACTTATTTCATCGCCGTAACTTAATTCTGCCTCCGATATCCGCTCGCCGTTTACATAAACGCCATTTTTGCTTTTGAGGTCATGAATGGTGTATTTGTCACCATTTTTGATGATTTCAGCATGATTGCCCGAGACACCTACGTTGTCGATTACAACATCATTATCCTGATTACGGCCAATTCGAGTGATGAGGGATTTCACCTCATGTTTGGATTTGAGTTCATCGTTAAAGTAAATATTCAGGTAACCCATAGCGAAATCCGTTTAATCAAAAAATATAAATAGCAAAGTATAGGTTAGAAATTATTTTTTTGATGTTCACTGCATATCTAAAATAAATTTAAAGCTAAAGCTAAAGCTAAAGCTAAAGCTAAAGCTAAGGCTAAAGCCGAAAGTTCTCATTAACTGGCTTGGCGATGTAAGCGTTTAATCCCTGAAAACGGTGAATTGGGCGAATTGTCTACTGGTTTAATAATTTCTAAGGCAGAACCAGGTAAGATTGCTTGAAAATGAGGCTTCCCCGCTAGCTCAACAGAATTTAAAGAAGAAGCCGGGCAAACCGGCCGGTTGGTAGCCAATTTCGGAAGTCGGAAAATTTCAACAGCGTCCTTAAGGAATAAAAATGAAATGGCGGCAGTGTGCACGGTTAAGCGCGACAGTGATATTAACCGTGGCTTTCATGATCATGGCGACAAGCCGGCCGGCCCAGGCCGTAGAAGGCGCTCCCATCATCAATAACGGCAGTTTCGAATCTCTCCATGACACCAAACCGGGCGCTGATGGATGGGCGGCAGGATGGAAATTGGACGCAGCCGGGCAGATTCCTTCTGATTGGCAACTAAACCCGGCTTATCCCGGCCAGTTGATGTTTGGCGCCGATGATCCGCATATAGGCTCGCGATTTGCCCGGATAACTGCGTCAGCTCGCGGCGCCGCGCACATTTATCAGCGCTGCCGGGGCCTGCAGGCGGGCAAGTGGTATCGCGTTTCCTTATGGGCCAGAGGCGGTGCGTTCGCCGTACAGACGTACGAATCTTTCCGGGAAAGACAGGCCGAAAGCCAGACGCTTCTGCAGGAACATGCCGGCGCGAAATGGCAGCAGTACACCGTTTTTTATCAGCCAGCCGGGACGGGATATCTTGATTCGGCCTTAGTTATTTCCACCGCTTCGCAATCGGGCGTCGATATCGACGACGTCCGCGTGGAACCTACGGATTTACCGGAACTGCCGACTGATGCGACAGACATGGTTTTTCAGAATGAGGCTGTACAGTTGAGTTTCTCGCCTGCCGGTTTTTTGACTCACTTCATAAGCTTGGATTCCAGCGAAGACTATGCGGCAATCAATGCCAGAAGGCCGATGCTGACTGTCTCACGGGCCGGAATACAGGGAATGCCTGTGACCCGGCTCTCGCGGAAAGGCGATGTCCTGACCGCGCAATTCATCGATCCTCAGATCAAGGTCAGTTTGCGCGTGATTCCTGCGAAGCGGCATCTCACTTTTGAAGTGCTTAGTGACGAGCCGGCGGATCTTGATGGCCTGACCATCGACTTCCCTTTGCGGCGTCTCGAAACCGTCGCGCCGGCTTTCAATGCAACCTACGACAGAGAATTCGGCGCGGCCTTCTTCGGCATTACCGAGAACACGGTCAACCATCCGATGTCGCTGGGCAACTCTGTGCAATTGCTCAGGAGCGAAGCTCAGCACGGCCATGGCATAGCAGGCGCGAAATTTTCCCTTGTGGCGGCGCCCATCGAGGATTTCAAGCCTGCGATCCGGGAAGCCGAACGCGCGGCGGGATTGCCGTCCCCTGAGCTGGGTGGAAATTGGGCGCGCGATTCGGAATCAGTGCAAAAATCCTATCTGTTTGCTACCGACGCGTCGGAAGCCAATATCGATGCGCTGATCGACCATGCCAAACTGGGAGGCTTCGGCACCCTTGTTTTTTTGAAAAACAATTGGTTGGATAGCCACGGCCATTACCAGATCAACACCGACAATTTTCCGCACGGTCTCGAGGGAGTGAGAGCGGCGGTGGCGAAGATTCATGCGGCCGGGCTTGAAGCCGGAGTGCATGTGTTTGGCCCCTCGATCTCGCCGAACGATTTCTACATCACGCCAAAGCCGGATGGTCGCCTGGCGGCGGTTCCTGTCCCGGATCTTGCCGAGGCGCTCGATGCGAAAGCCTCCGCCATCACGCTGGTGGCTGAACCCAGGTTGCCGCCGATAGATTCTCGCCGCAAGGAGTTTCCGGGCCAGTACCTGAGAATAGGCGATGAGATCATTCGCTATGAGGCCGCGGAGCCGGGTCCTCCGTTCCGGTATATTCGTTGTGTGCGCGGTGCATTGGGCACCAGGGCAGAGGCTCATCCTGCCGGATCGGCTGTAAAAAGGCTTCTTACAATGTGGGGCTATTTTCTCGTGGACCCTGATAGCTCGCTCGTTGATGAACTTACCCAAAACTTCGCCGATGTCTTTAACAGTGCGGATTTCGATATGCTGTATATTGACGCCAGCGACGGTATCATCGATGACTATATCGACAGCTGGTATTACCTCAATCGCATGCATCTTGCTTATTACCGTAAATTCAGGAAGGACGTGCTCTATCAGACCAGCAACGGCGTCGGTACGGATTTGCGCTGGCATATCGTGCCGCGGTCCGCTTCGGCAGACGGCCACGGCGACATCAAAGGCTACCTCGATGAGCGATGGCCCGGGATTCTGCGTATGGATGCGAACTTTACCCGCCCCGATATCGGCTGGTATTACTGGTTCAAGGATATCCGGCCGGATCAGCTCGAATATGTCGCCGCCAAAGCGCTGGCAGTGGATGGATCGATTTCGCTGGAGACGTCGCGCGCGGCGCTGGAAAGTCAGACGCAGTCGCGGCAGATGATGGATACGCTTCGAAAGTGGGAGCAGTACCGGCGTGCCCAACCTGTTTCGCAGGAGATAAAAGCCAAGCTGAGAGAGCCGCAGAAGGATTTTAAACTGTTCAGCGATGCTGACGGCGACTGGCAGATCTATCGCGCTTTGTATGAGCCGGTGAGATATGTGGATGTGCTGGACGGCAAGCAGAATACGTGGATTATTCGCAACGATACGGCGAGCGAGCGCCAGCTTGGTGTGGAGATCATTGCCGGCAGGAGGCCTGGAGCGCCGGCTGCCTATAATGCACCGGAAGCCTTCATGATCGAAAGTTTTGACAATGCAGCCGACTTCCAGATGAGCGATCGCAATCAATACGAGAAACATGTTGTCCGCGCGGATAAGGTTTTGTCATTCAACGGGCCTGTGCGCGATGGCGTGCGGCAGAGTTTCGGGGCAACCAGGAGCGAGATAGAGGTCGGCGGGAGCGCTTTGCTTTATACCGCAGCAAACAATGGCAAGTATGGCGGATGGTCGGCGATCGGCCGCCGGTTCGACAAGCCTTTGAATCTATCGGGACATAATGCATTGGGCGTCTGGGTCATGGGGGATGCCAAATACGAGCAGCTTCATATCCAGCTCAGAGACTCAAAAGGGCGCAGCGCCGATTTTCAAGCCGCTATTGACTTCATAGGATGGCATCTGTTGACCTTTCCCTTCCCAGCCGACAGTCAGTTCGATTGGACGAATGCGGAGTATCTGCTGTTTTATTTCGATGCCATGCCGGCCAAGACGACGGTCAGCGTCGCGCTCGACGGTTTGCGTGCATTCCGGACGCCTGCGTCAGTTCCTTCGCTTGACCGGCCCATCATCACGGTCAACGGAGAAAGCATGGTCTTTCCTGAATCGCTGGCGGCGGGGCAGGCGCTGACTTCGGAAGGGCTTGGCGAAACGATTCATTGGCCTGGCGGCATGGCGCCGGGAAAGAAAGTCGAATTCTCCAGTCTGCGGCTTAAACTGAAGCCGGGCAAAAATACGGTGACATTTTCTGCCGCGAAACCGGAGGCTTTTCCCGGCGATATCCGCGTTCTGCTTTACCAGATTTGGCCGATGGAGCAGTAAGTGCAGGCCGGGTTTGTCAGCCCGGCCTGCCTTTATCAGTCAGCTCCGCATAACCCTTTTTGTAGTCAGGATAGCGAAATTGATACCCCAAATCTTTCAATCGCCGGTTGCTGCAACGCTTGTTCATCGCAGCATCTTGGTCGACCGCTTTGGCGGCAGGCGGTGCGCAATGCATGCGTTCGGCCAGCCATGAAATCACATCCCATAAAGGAGCGGGATCATCGTCGCTGGCAAGATAGCAGTTTTCCAGTTTGCGGCCTTTTAGCCGCTGCTCGAGCAGAAAGTCCAGTACGCCGACACAGTCCAGATGATGAATGCGGTTAGTGAAATAGGGCGGTTCTTTTTGAATGGCGGGGGATTGCGCGGCCATTCTTAATAGCGACTCGCGGCCGGGGCCGTAAATGCCGGAAAAGCGTACGATGATGTTATCTGGATTGAGTTCAATCAGCTGCTTTTCTGCCTGCCGGATTAACTGGTTCGTGACTGCTTCGGGTTCGGCCGGCGAATCTTCATCGACCCATTCGCCTTGTGATTGCGCGTAAACCCCGGTTGACGAGACGAAAATCCACGGGCACTGGGGCAGTTTAGCCAGCAGATGATGCAGGCCGGCCTCATAAATGGCGCGATAGTCTGACTCAGTGCGCTCATCGGGCGTAACGATGAAAAACAGCTGGTCGAAATTTGTATCCAGCGCATCAAGTCCTATGTCTGATGCGATGTCGGCAGCCACATAGCGGATTTGGCTGTCATGGGCTGGCGGATGGCGCTTAAGCCCCGTTACCTGATGGCCTTTATCGGACAGTACATGAGCCAGGCGCGTGCCCAGACCGCCGCAGCCGACAATCAATATGTTCGCCATGATTACAGCAGACTGGTCAGCCGCAATTCCTGAGGATAGGGCGACATATAATAGGATTCGTCAATATAAGGATCGGGCGCTTTGCGGAAGTGGTGCTTCAGCAGCGTCAAAGGTACAATCAGTGGTACTTCGCCCTGGCGGTAACGCTCAATGATCTCGCATAGCTCGGCCTTGTCATCGGCGCTTAATTCTTTTTTCAGATAGCCCTGGATGTGCTGAAGGACATTGACGTGATTGCCGCGGCTGGCGACTTTTCTGAGCATCTTCATCAGCAAAAGGATATATTGACCGGCAAATTGTTCGATATTGTCCGGGGTTGCGCCGGCCGCTAACTGGCCCAACTCCTGGTAGTCGCCATGACTCATGATGATCAGCTTATGCCGGGCATGAAAACGGGTCAGATTGCGTACCGTCAGCCCTTCCTCCAGCATTGATTTCCAGCGGTGCAGCACATAGACGCGCTGAATGAAATTCTCGCGCAGGCCAGGATCGCCCAGCCGGCCTTCTTCTTCGACCGGCAGCAGCGGGTTGTTGCGCATCATGACCTCGGCGTAAATCCCGACACCGTCCCGCCTGGGTATGTTATCGGTATAAACCTTGACGCGTTCCATGCCGCAACTCGGCGAATCCTTTTTCAGGATATAGCCGCATAAATCGGCAAATTGCGCTTTCAGACGTTCGGCATGGCTGCGTAGCCGTTCCGTCACATCGATTTCAGGGTTTTTGACGCCGATGCAGCGCACCTCGCCATTGAGTCTGACCAGGTGGATGGTCGGACGCGGTATGCCGAGGCCGATTTCAACTTCCGGGCAGAATGGCCGGAAATCGAAATATTCGCCGAGCGTGCCAGTGATATAGGCATCGTGCTTGTGGCTGCCGTCATAACGGACATGCTGGCCAAGCAAGCAACTGCTGATGCCGATGGGGATTTTTTTCATAATGAAGCAATTGAGCAAGGCTGATTGAAGTGCGGCGCTAATCTCGCTGAGGACATTGGAAATGCCGGATCTGCCAATTTAGCGCCTGCGATGATGAGTTGCGATCTTACGTCTGCCGTTATCACTGTCATTATATGTCCCATTATCGTGTTCAGTATTGTCGTTGCACCATTGTTTTTCACACGGGATGCCATTGTTGTCACCGTCCGTTTGCTGGTTTGGGCAGTTTTTCAGAAAAAAAGTTGCTTCTTCGCACGAAGTCATTTGCGAGCAGCGGTCTCTGCCGTCACAGTTGAATTCAGTCTCTTCTGATGGCCCGCCGTCGTCTTGACCGGTTACAACAGTGGCTTTAGGCGGCAGTTCTTTCTCAGGTTCATTTGACTTAGGCGAGGCGCCAATGGCGTTCAAGCGAGCATCTTCCTGCGGCGAGGTTCTGGTTTTCAGCTTCATGGTCCAGTCCGAGTCTTTGTCGACCGAAAATTGCTGCGCGTCCTGGGCGCACTTCGAACTGGAATAGACTGTTTTGCCGTCTACGATACATTTATAGGCGGCAGTGACATTTAGGCTGAATAGAGACAACGCAATTGTCGGTAATAACTTCATTTTTCTTATTTTGTTAGAGTGATAGAGGACGAGTCCCCCGGGTATGATTATTTTTCAGCCTTGCCGGTGATAATCCACAATCCGCTCAACCTCGTTTTTTGATCCTAAAATCACGGGCACGCGTTGATGCAGAGAGGCCGGCTTGATGTCGAGTATGCGCTCTTGTCCGGTAGAGCAGGCGCCGCCGGCCTGTTCGATAATAAAGCCGACCGGATTGGCTTCGTACATCAGGCGCAGTTTGCCGGGCTTGGAGGGATCGCGGGAATCCAGCGGATACAGGAACACGCCGCCGCGCGTCAGAATCCGGTAGACTTCGGCGACCAGCGATGCAACCCAGCGCATGTTGAAGTCTTTTCCGCGCGGACCTTCCTCGCCCTTCAGGCACTCATCGATATAGCGCTGCACGGGGGCTTCCCAGAAACGCTGATTGGATATGTTGATGGCGAATTCGCCGGTGTCATCCGGAATGGTCATGTTCGGGTGCGTCAGGATGAACTCGCCGATATCCTGGTCGAGCGTGAAGCCGTTGACGCCGTGCCCGGTCGTCAGGACCATCATCGTTGACGGACCGTAGAGCACGAAACCGGCGCATACCTGATCGCTGCCTTTCTGCAGAAAATCCTCCAGTGTCGGATCGATGCCTTCGCGGCAGCGCAGTATCGAGAAAATGGTGCCGACGGTCAGATTGACGTCAATGTTTGAAGAGCCGTCCAGCGGATCGAACAACGCCAGGTATTTGCCTTTGGGGTACTGGCTCGGGATCTTGATGATGTCATCGACTTCTTCCGATGCCATGCCGGACAGATGCCCGGTCCAGTTCAGGGCGTTGACCATAATATCGTTGGTGATGATGTCCAGTTTCTTTTGCACCTCGCCTTGGACATTCTCGGATTCGGCGCTGCCCAGCACACCGATCAGGTCGCCCCGGTTGACGAGATGCGATATTTTCTTGCATGCGGTCACGATATCGTTGAGCAGCAATGTGAACGTGCCCGATACGCCCGGCAACTCGCGCTGCTGTTCGATGAGAAATTGGGTCAGAGTAATGCGATTAGCCATGTTTGATATCTCCGTTTAACGTGTTTATTACGTTTGGAAAGCGGCTGGACCGGATCGTTTAACTAGCCGAAAGTCGAGCCATTCCAGCCCCAATACTCGGCCGGGCAGTTGCTGAACTCGATATAGACGCGGTCGGCCGGGATTTGCAACGCATCGTTCAGCAGTCGGCTCAGTGAAGACGAGATGGCCTTGGCCTGCGCCGTGGTCAGGCCGATGCTTTTACATTCGGCATAAGCCAGCGGTTGATTGTTGCCGGCGAAGAGCATGGCCTTGCCGCCTTCGATTTGCACCATGACATAGCGTTCCGGCTTGCCGGTCTGTTGCGCCATCAGTTTTGACAATTGCTCCAGTAATTGCGGCGATTGTTCATCAGAGAGGGATTCGGTGGTGCTTAGTTTTAAATAAGGCATAGCTTTAACTCCGTATAAGAATGCGTTTTGACTGGGATTAAAGTTTATAGCAAAAAGCCGATTAGTGAAGATGATTCGCGATTTGCCTGGTTTCCGTGTCTTATAAATGAGATGCTCTTTTACTCACTTGTGACAGGCGAACCGATGACCATCAAATCTCTTTTATATACGGGTTTTATTACGATGACTTTAATGACTGCCAACCCTACCAATGCATCCGAAAAAAAACTGGCCCCATGCCCGGGTACTCCGAACTGTGTTTCGAGCCAGGCTGCGGACGCGGATAAGGAGCATTTTATTGCCCCATTTAAAATAATCGGCAAGGCAGAAGATGCCTGGAAAGCACTCAAGCAGGCGCTTGTCAGCCAAAGCCGCACCGTTATTACCGAAGAAACGGAGGATACGCTGCACGCGGAGGCGACCAGCCTGGTTTTCCGTTTTGTCGATGATGTCGATGCCCTACTCGATGCTGAGACCGGACTGATTCATATCCGTTCCGCCTCGCGCGTCGGTTACAGCGATCTGGGCGTCAACCGCAGACGCATGGAAAAGTTGCGGCTTGCGTTGCAGAAGGCTGGCGTTATTGAATGAATGCTGAAGATGCTTTCATATTCCCGGTGTTTCCTGCAGCTTCAGGCCTTCAATAGTGCGTGCTTCACTGCTGAAACCAGATCCGGGTATTGAAATTCGAAATCCTGCGCCAACAGCCGTTCGGGCATGACGCGCTGACTGCCTAACACCAGCTCCGACATCTCGCCGAGCATGGTTTTTAACAACCAATCCGGAACCGGAAGCAGGGCGGGGCGGTTTAAACAGTAAGCCAGCGTTTGCGTAAACTCGCGATTGGTGACCGGATTGGGGGCGGTTGCATTATAAGCGCCTTGCATGGAAGCATTGTTGATCATAGCCTGGACAATCGCTATCCAGTCCTCGCGATGTATCCAGGACATCCATTGCCGGCCGCTGCCCAGGCGGCCGCCCAGCCCTAAACGGAACGGCAGCAACATGCGCTTCAGCAAACCGCCATCTTCGGCGATGACCAGACCTGTTCTGATCAGACAGACTCTGATCCCAAACTGCCCGGCTTTCCGGGCTGCCTGTTCCCAATCGGCGCAAAGCTGGTGCGAAAAGTCCGGATGCGGCGCCGATTGCTCCGTTAAAACAGTATCCCCTTGATCGCCATAATAGCCGACAGCCGAACCGCTGATCAGCAGATCCGGCTTGATGGCCATGCGTCCGATGGCGTCAACCAGTTGTTCGGTCAGGTTGATGCGGCTGTCCCGGAGCAGTTTTTTTCTGGCGTCGGTCCAGCGGGCGTCAAAAATGGGTTCGCCGGCCAGGTTGATGATGACCTGATAGGCGTCTTCGGCTTTAAGCTGCTCAAGATTGCCTAGCGCGCTTACGCCGGGGCCGCAGATTGCGGCGACTTTGTCGGGATTGCGGCTTAAAACGGTAACGGCATGGCCTTGGCGGGTCAGATGCTGAGTCAATGCATGGCCGATAAAGCCGGTTCCGCCTGTAATCAATGCTTTCATGGTTCGGACCTCATTGCGTTTTTCCTGATAGAGTCAATAAAGTCGGATAAGTTGTTTGTTCTTTTTCTTAAAGTTAAGTTGCGCCTGTTGTTACAAAGTGCCCACTTGTTCAGGTATGGATTGACAAACTGTCGTAACGTTCTTATGGTAAATCAATTGTTTATTTAGAATAGGGTTATGAGTTAGGGATTTTTTACTTTAAACAAGAGTCGAATATTCGGGTGATGTTGAACGCCCGGTTAACTGACCCGGTTAACTGATTCTTCTTTTTTCTCTCAACCTCGCGAGAACTGTAAAAAATCCTCCTCGATAAACCCTCCTTAGCAGTCTAGGGGAGGGTTTTCTTTTACTTGATGAATGACGAAGCAGATGAGTGGAAGTATGACATCAAAAGTATTCCAGACTTTAAAGTTCCTTGTGACTGCCAACTTTTATCTTTCCGTGATTGTGCTGATGGTAGGGGGTATCTCGTCAGTATCGGGCAGTGATGCAATTTTCGAATTCAAGAGGGAGTTTTATGATCCCTTGCGCAATAACTTGCGCATCATGATGATTTACCTGGCTATTTCTGAAATAGGCGTTTGCGTATATTGTTTTTTAAAGGATAAATTTCAAGCGATTATTCTGACCGGTTTTTTTCTGGTTTTGATTACCGGATTACTGGAATTTTATGGACAGATAAACGAGATCCCGATTGATCCGAATTACCCGCCGTTTTTTCTCTATATCGGTTTTTCGCACATTCTGTTCGGTGTGCTGACGAATATGGAAAAAACGCTTGCAAACCAGGCACATGAGATGTCAAAGCAATAGTCTGGACGTTGTCGTTGAATGTCATTGGTCATGCGGATATTTGCATGAGTCATCCGAAAACAAAGTCACGTATCTGGCGGAATACACAACGTGTATTGGGGCTTTTTTATCTGTTTGCATTGGCAGCGTGTACCGAGTCTTTGTTGTTCGCTGTGAATTCACTGGCCCGGACCGATAATTTTACTGAAATTGAAGGCATAGCTTATGGTGAGCATCGACTGAACCTGCTCGATATATATCTGCCTGACCGGAATCAGGCTTTGCGAGCCACGGTTGTCTTTTTTTACGGCGGTTGCTGGGGCGGATGTGAGACCAAAGGCAAGGAGAATTACCTGTTTGTCGCCCAGGCTTTGACATCGCACGGTTATGCGGTCGTCATACCGGATTATCGACGCTATCCGGAAGTCAGGTTTGATCAGATCATAGACGATGCTCGGCGGTCCGTGGAATGGGTTAAGGCTCACAGCGCAGAATACGGTGCGGATCCCGACAATATTTTCCTGATGGGGCATTCGGCCGGAGCGCATCTGGGCGCCATGCTGACGCTTAATGAGGACTATCTGCGGCCTGAAACCTACCAGCGCATAAAGGGATTTATTGGTCTGGCAGGTCCTTATGATTTTTTACCTCTCACAGAAGCCTATCAAAAAGAGATTTTCGGCCCCGAAGAGAAATATCTGGCCTCCCAGCCCGTCAATTTTGTTCAGGGTACGGAACCTCCCTTGCTTTTGCTGTATGGCAACAACGATGAAACGGTAAAGCCAATCAATATCAAGAGCCTGAGCTATAAGGTCAGGGATGCGGCGGGTTGCGTGGAAACCCGTCTATACGAAGACCTTGATCATGTTGAACTGTTGGCGGCGCTGGCATTGCCTCTGCAGGACAGCAAGCCGGTTTTGCCGGATATCATTGGATTTCTGAATTTTTACGCACAGCCGCAGGTATCCTGTAAGGCGATGATTACTAAAATGCATTAAATTTCTTGTTAATTTAACCAGACTATAATTTCTGATAGAAGCCCAGCTGATATTAAGCCAATAGCGATATCGTTTTTATCTGCCTTTATGTTAAACAGCCAAGCTATATTTTAAAGACCTCTGAGTCAAGCTATGCTTAAATCTTCCTGACATGATAGAATTTAAGTATTTTTTAATCAGGACAGGATTTTTTCCTCTTCACTGATTTTCTTCAATCAGGCTATTTTTCGCCGTTCAGCATGCGTTAAGCCTGAGTTTGAAAAAGTGATGTTATATTTGTTTTTGCGTTTGAGAAAATTATCAAAATGAAATTGCGTATATTGTTTGCCTTGTCGATCGCATTATCAGTCATCGGCGGCAAAGCCAGTGCCACGACCTACAATTGGCCGGCAGATCCCAACGATACTGTCATCACCGAATACCCGGATGGGGTGCCTCTGGCCCGGGCAGAGCAGGAAGAAACTTTGCTGGATATGGCCAGAAGGTTCAATTTGGGACAAATGGAAATAGTGCGTCTAAATCCGGACGTTGACCGTTGGCATGTGAAAAAGGATGAAATCATTCGCATCTCCAATAGACGCATTATGCCCGACTCGCCACACAAGGGCATCACGCTGAATATTTCCGAATACCGTATGTACTTTTATCCGCCTCAGGCACCAGGCATGCCCCGGCAAGTGATGTCGTTCGCGCATGGGGTCGGCAGACAGGACTGGAAGACGCCTCTGGGCGAAACCAAAGTCGCGCGCAAGATTAAAGATCCTGTCTGGCATCCGCCTGAATCAATCCGGCGCGAACATGCGGCCAACGGCGACCCTCTGCCGGCAGTCGTGCCGCCTGGTCCGCATAATCCACTGGGCGCTTATGCGCTGTATCTGAATCTGCCCGGTGAATACCGCATACATGGCACCGATATCGACAAGATCTTCGGTATCGGCATGCAGATCACGCATGGTTGCGTGCGTATGTATCCTGAAGATATAGAGCAGCTCTATAACATGGTGCCGGTGGGAACACCTGTTTATATCGTCAAGCAGCCTATTAAGGTGGGATGGCTGGATAACAAGCTTTACATAGAGGCGCACCCTGATTTGGAAGGCGAGGAAATGACGCGGGATCAGCGCTTTGAGCTGGCGCTGAGCCTTATCCAGAAAGCAAATAGCGGTGAAATACCTGAATTTGATCAGCAAATTCTGAATGAAGCCCTGACCAAGCTGGACGGTGACCCGATAGCAATTTACGAAAGATTGCCGCCTATGCCTGATGAAGAGGCTATAACCGCGCAGCAAGAGTCGGTTCAAACGCCTGCCAGCAATCCGACTTTGACAAAATATTACCGCGGCCCTCAAAAACCGCCTTCGTCGTATTAACCATGCCCAGACTATCCGGTGCGTTCCTGTCGCAACCGGATAGTCTGAATCTAAAATTGCAATTCAATGTCTATAGGGAATTGTTCATGCAGCACGCCGGCAAGAAATCCTTATTTGCCATTGATGTCCATTTCTTTCAGTAGCCGATCCAGGCTTGCGGCCCAGGCTTATATTTTACTGTGTCGGATGGCATGCTTTGGCAATTGCCGGGTGCTGTTAGGGTTTTGCAACCCTATAATTTTTAAGGACAATATTTATTGAAATGATGCTTTTTGTGTAATTTGCACTGGCTTGAATTTAGTGCTTTTTAAAGGTCATTTCAATTTTCCGGAAGCTGGTAAAGTCACAGGTAATTTTACATTTTGAAGTCAGAATGGGCATTTGTAGCTCTTTTTTGAAAATCAGGATGAATAAAATTCACGACTTTTGTAAAGAAATCGCTATCATATCGCTCTAGCGGGAAGTGAGCGTAAGCTTATCCATTAATATTTTTATTCTATGAGGATTTCATGAAGCAATTGCTGTTTTGGGTTTGGTTTTCCGTGTTGTTTATGAGTGGTCAGTCAATGGCTGCAGATCAGCCGGCAGCTACAGAAAAACCGGCAGTTGCAGACAAGTCAACGGTTGTTGATAAACCGGCAGCCACAGAAAAAACACCGCCTGCCGATAAGCCGGAAGCTGATGCCAAGCCGACCGGAGCCGATAAGCCGGAAGCTGACGCCAAGCCGGCTGCTACGGGGCAGGAGCAGCCACCGGCAGCCGGCAAGCCGGCGACAACAGAAAAGCCGATAGCGGAACTCCAGCATAAAGAAAATGGGCCCATTCCACCCTCCAATGAAGTATTGCAGTGCGCCGCTTTCAGCCCTTACGTCGGCGATCTTAATCCCGACAAGGGCACTCATCCATCCAGGGAATTGATCAATGAACTGCTCGATAAGCTGGTCAAGGAAACACGCTTTCGCTGCATTATGACCTACGGCGTCATGAATGGCCTGGAGTATGTCTTTGCTGCGGCCGAAGCGCGCAATCTCAAAGTGATCGCCATCATCTGGCTGGACGATGACATCAACGTCAATACACAGTCGATTAACAGCGGCATAGAAGTCGCGCGGGCTTTCCCGCAGACGATCGTAAAGCTGAGCTGCGGCTCCGAAGTCAGAACGCGGCACGGCAATGCCTTCGATGGCGAGATCACGCGCTGCATAGACAGTCTGCGTAAAGCCGGCGTAACTCAGCCTATCACAACGATTGACACCTGGTGGGAATGGTGCAACCGGTCATGGCCTTGCAAGCAAACCAGCTTCGGCAAAAGCGTGGACTGGATAGGCACAAATATTTTCCCCTGGTGGGAAAATAAATATTCAGGTATTTTCCCTTGTACATCAGCCAGCAAAGCGGCTGATTTTCATATCGCCCGGCTCAAGGATCTGCGGAAAACTTATCCCAAGAAAGACGTGATTCTGACCGAATTCGGCTGGCCTAACGGCCCGGCAGGCGGCACGGAATACAATATTCATACCAAGCAGCATTGCGGCGTAGCCGGCAAGAAAAATCAAATGAGAGTCGTCGAGCAGACCTTTAGAAAACTGTCTCAAAAGAACTGGTCCGGCGTTGCGTTTGAGGCGTTTTCGGAAAACTGGAAGCCCAGCAATGAAGGCAGCTTCGGTAGTTACTGGGGGCTTTGTGAAGGAAAGCCGCCGTATGCCTGCGTCAAAGGGGTAAGCGGCATTCCACCCAAACGGTAGAGAGCTGAATTAAAAAGCGTTGCTTGAAAAAACAAGGGTAACAGCAACGCTTTTTTACCGACGTCGGAGCATTTTCGACAAAATAAAGTCCAATGCATTATCAAGCATAGGCGCACCTAAAGATGCGCCATTAATTGTTTTGAAACATGCAGCCTACGGGACTTTATCATGCCATCCACCGCCGAACTGAAAGCCAAGCTGGCCGCTGCCCTGGAAGCTAAAGGCCCGAATTACCAGCCTCGCACGCATCATCTGGAAAACGGCAAGCCGGTTTATACCAACCGGCTGATCTTTGAGGATTCTCCTTATCTGTTGCAGCATGCCCATAATCCGGTGGATTGGTTTCCCTGGGGTGATGAGGCGTTTGCCATCGCGCGTCTGGAAAACAAACCGGTTTTTCTGTCGATAGGTTATGCCACTTGCCATTGGTGTCATGTCATGGAAGAGGAAAGTTTTGAAAGCCTCTATATTGCAAAAATCCTCAATGACAATTTCATTTCCATCAAGGTAGACAGGGAACAGTACCCCGACATCGACCAGATTTATATGACAGCCGTCACCATGATGACCGGGCATGGCGGCTGGCCGATGTCGTCATTTCTAACGCATCAAGGCAAGCCCTTTTTCGGCGGCACTTATTATCCGGCAGAAACATTTGTCAACTTGCTATTGCAGATCTCGCAGGTTTGGCACAGCCAGCAGCAAATACTGATCGATCAGGCCGAGCAGCTGGCTGATGCGCTAGATCGTGTCACGGCCGCTCAGCGCCGGGTCAGCAAACTGGACTCTTCGGCCATGCAGGCGGCGATCGGCCAGTTGCTTGAGCACTACGATGCCAAAGATGGCGGCTTCAGTCCGGCGCCGAAGTTTCCCAGCGAACCGGTTTTGTTGCTGCTGCTTCAGGCCTATGAGCGAAATCTCGATCCGGCGCTATTTTCCGCTTTGAATCACACGTTGTCGGCGATGGCGCAAGGGGGCATTTATGACCAGATTGGCGGCGGATTTCACCGTTATGCCACCGATGCGCATTGGCTGGTACCGCATTTTGAAAAAATGCTCTACAACCAGGCCTATCTTGCCAGAGTCTATCTGCACGCCTACGAGCTGACCGGCAATCCGCTCTATGCGCGCATCGTCAAACAGACGCTCGATTATGTGCTGCGAGAAATGACGACTCCGGAAGGCGTATTTTATTCCGCAACCGATGCCGACAGCGAAGGCCGGGAGGGCGCGTTTTTTATCTGGACAGTGGATGAAGTTAAATCCGTGCTGCCGCCTGACGATGCCTTCTTCATCATAAACACTTTCGGCCTGACGCCAAAGGGCAATTTTGAAGGCAAGAATATTTTTCACCTGCCTCGCTCGCTGGATGACATCGCCCGTGACAAAGGCGTCAGCCTGGACCAATTATTTACTAGACTCGATCCGCTGCTGGAAAAACTCAGGCTTTATCGCGCAAAACGGATTCCGCCGTTGACAGACAACAAAATCATCGTTGCCTGGAACGCCATGCTGATCACGGCGCTGGCCGAGGCCGGCGACAGGCTGGTTGAGCCGCGCTATATTGATGCCGCCAGGCGCGCGGCCGGTACGCTGTGGAAGAAGCAACGGCTCAAAGAGGGTGTGTTGTGGCGCGTCAGTCTCGATAATAAGTCATCCATTCCCGCTCGCCAGGACGACTATGTCCATTTCAGTGAGGCTTTGCTGGCGCTTTATGATATCAGCGGCGAACCGTTGTTTCTGCAGCAAGCCCAGGCGCTTGCCGATGAAATGCTGGAGAAGTTTCTGGACAGTGCTTCCGGCGCGTTGGTGATGGGACGGGAGCGGCTATTGTTCCATCATCCCAAAGACAGCTATGACGGAGCGCTGCCTTCCGGCAATGCCGTTGCCGTGCGTGTGCTTTCAAGGCTGGCCAGGCGCACGGGAGAGCTTGTCTATGCTGACCATGCGGCAAAAATCGTTCAGGCTTTCGCGGACGATATCAATCGACAGCCTTCAGCTTTTGCTTATCTGTTGGCGCAGCTCGATGAAATGCAACATGGCGAGATCGGGCCTCGCCAATATGTTGCGCGCGGCGCTGTCAAAATTGAAGCAAAACGCATAAAACAGCCGCGCAAAAGCACTGTGATAATCGATCTGGATATCAAAGAAGGCTGGCACATCAATACCCATGAGTCGTTACAGCAAACGGCGGTGGCTACGGAGATAAACCTGGCAAAAGGCTCGTCATGGACTATCGATGCGGCGACTTATCCCAAGCCGGTGTTAAGGACGCTGCCGTTCGATAAAAATCCATTGGCACTTTATGAGGGCCGGGTACACCTGCAGGCCGAACTTTCCCGTCATGATGACGGAAGCTATGAGCCTATTAAGCTGAATCTGCAGCTTCAGGCTTGTGACCAAAATAGCTGCCAGTCGCCCGAAACTGTGGTTTTAACGGTCTATTAACCGCCTTTTATATCGTCAAGCATGGTTCTGTAATTGAGATAGTCGACCGCTACAGGCGAAATTTTGCCATTCTGCTCCAGGATCAGCGATGGGTAAGAACAGACGCCAAAACGTCTGGCGGTCTTGATTTCCTGCTGCAGTTGCCTGTCAATTTCATGACTGCGATAGTCAAGTTCAAATTGCTTGCTGTCCAAACCCGCCTGGCTGGCGCACTCGAACAATGTGGAATCGAGCGCCGGATTTTTGGCGTGCTGATAATAAGCCTCCTGAATGCGGGCTAAAAGCCTGTCTTCAAATTCAATCCCTTGTTTTCTCGCTGCCAATAATGACCGGCAGGCTGGGTAGGTCGACCTAATAGGCGTGTTATTGCTCCAGAATGCAAAATTGAATTTAACGCCCGGCACCGTTTGCTCGATGCGATGCCATGCCTGTTGTATGCTTTGCTGCAGGGCAAGGGGCATGGGTTCTGTCGAGTCGGGGGCAAGTCCGCCCAAAAGTCTTTTAAACTCGATGTCCGGTGGTAATGCCTGCTTTAGTGCGGACAAGCTGGTCTTGAAAGCGTAACACCAACTGCACAGCGGATCGTGTATATAATATAAGCTTGTATTCATTTTCATCCTGATGACAGTTAAGAAACATGCAGGCCGATTCAAATAAAATTTGTAATATCGCCGATCTTGAAGCCGGCCAATGCCGGCAATTCAATTATACCAATGCATCGGGTGTACTGGTTGAGGCGCTGCTGGTGAAAACGCTTGATGCGGTAAAAGCCTATCAAAATGCCTGTCCTCATTGGGAAGTGGAGATGAACTGGAAGCCGGATGAGTTTCTTAACCCTGAGCGGACGCATATCAGCTGCGCCATTCATGGCGCCTTGTTTAGAATTGATGACGGCTTATGTGTGTTCGGGCCTTGCGTCAGACAAAAACTAACACCGGTTCCTGTCCAGGTTTTGGACGGAGCTGTTTATTTATCGGCGCATGGGCGATAAATTACGATGATTTAACTGCAGATCCTCATAGATTAGTTTATTTGCAGTATAATTAATGAGCTGTCCCAGGGAGGGTATGACAGAATTTCAGCATAGAATTTCCGGCACATCAATGATCTACTTATCATCAATAGCGGTTATCGTCCAATTGGGAATTGGCGGTATGGCGCGCAATACGGTTGCCCAATACATCCGAAAAGAATCAGGCAATCAGGCAATCAGTCAACAGGCATTAATGTTTTGATACATGAAGTAAATAAACAGTCTTTCGGTTTCAGAGGCTAAAGTTGTGGTTATTTCTGAGAAACAAAAGAAAATTCTGGCTATTCTTGCAGACGGCCAATTTCATTCCGGAACCGAACTGGCTCGCGTCATGAAGCTCAGTCGTGCAGCGGTATGGAAGCAGTTAAACAGCCTGACTGAATTGGGCCTGCAACATTCGGCAGTCAGAGGTAAAGGTTACCGGCTGGACAAACCGCTTGAGCTGCTTGTGCATGCCGAAATCGATGAAGTGCTGAGCGATCGGACCCGCGAGCTGATTTCATCACTTGAAATTCATGACCGTATCCATTCCACGAACAGTTATCTGGTAGATTGCGGACAACATGGCGCGCTGTCCGGCACTGTCTGTTTCGCAGAGCATCAAACCGCCGGCAAAGGCAGGCGGGGACGGCAATGGATATCGCCTTACGGCAGTAATATTTATCTGTCTATACTGTGGCGTTTCCAGCAGGGCCCTGCCGCCATTTCAGGATTGAGCCTGGCTATCGGCGTAGCGGTCATGCGGGCTTTAAGACAGCATGATATTGAGGATGTCGGCCTGAAATGGCCTAATGACATCTACAGCCAGGGTAAAAAACTGGGCGGTATTCTGGTCGAGGTTTCAGGCGAAACCGATGGCCCGTGTTCGGCTGTGATCGGCTTGGGCCTGAATTTGTTTTTGCCCGAACCTGAGGCTGAAAGCATTACGCAGGCATGGACTGATCTGAGTAAAGTGACCGGTTGGCAGCAACTCTCCAGAAACAGGCTGGCTGGTCTTTTATTGGAACATCTGATAGCGGTTATTGCGGATTTTGAGGGGGCCGGCATTAAAGCTTATGTCGATGAATGGCGCAGTTATGATTGCCTGAAAGGCAAAGCGGCGACACTGTTTATCGCCACGCAGCAATTCGAGGGCACTGTTGAAGGTATAGATGATGATGGGCTGTTGTTGATTAAACGGCTGGATGGCCATGTCCAGGCTTTTGCTTCCGGCGAAGTCAGCTTCAGCAGTTATTTGTCATGAATCTGCTGATCGATATAGGCAATACCCGACTGAAATGGGGTATGGCCAACGGCTATCAAATCATTGCCGGACAGCCGCTCGTCCATGATCAGGTGGTGCGGCATGAGCTTGTGAATATCTGGGAAAAAATCTCTCCGCCTCAACGGATCGCCATCGCCTGCGTCAGTGCAGGGCAACTGTTTGAACAGGTTCGTTCAGTTGCTCTTGAGCTTTGGCCGAGCGTGGATATCATCTCGGCCAAAGCTCAAGCACAGGCATTCGGTGTACAGAATGCCTATGAAAATCCGGAAAAACTTGGCGTTGACCGCTGGCTGTCGCTGGTGGCCGTCCGGCATTTCTATCCGGGGCCAGCCTGCGTGATCGATTGCGGCACGGCAATAACCGTGGATGTGCTTGATACGTATGGCAAGCATCAAGGCGGCTTGATCAGCCCCGGATTGATGCTGATGAAAAAATCGCTCTCGCTGGGAACCGAGCAGCTACAATTCAGTGAAACGCATCATGCGTTCGGGCTTGCGACGAACACGGCAGCAGCCATCTATAGCGGCACCTTATCGGCTGCAGTCGGGCTGATCGAGCATGTAGTGGCCCGGCAACCGGACAATATGCAAGTGATCTTGACAGGGGGCGACGCACAGCTTGTCGCTGAGCGGCTTGTTTTCAAACCGGTCATCGACGCCGATATTGTGTTGCGTGGACTGTCCATAATCTTGAAGAGTGACGAATGAAATTTTTTTTGTTTTTAGTGGCGCTGGCTAATGTCGGACTGTTCATGTGGGAATATAAACAGGGCGCTTTCGAACCCTCGGCCGATATCGCCGAGCAATACGATTCGCCGGACGAGGAAAGCATTCTATTGGTCAGCGAGCTAAAAAATGCCCAGCAAGCTCAGGCATCCGGACCTAAGCCGGATACTGCAGCAGATCCGAAGAAAACTTCGGCAGCCACGGTCCCATCAGTTTCATTGAAGGGTTTAGAGGCTCCTGATAATAATTTGCTGGCTGAGCAATTGAGTCTGCCCATGGACAAGCTTGTGGTCGAGGCAGGTTTGCCAGCTGAAAACAGCGCTGCTCGTCCGATTGATCAGAAAAAAGCGGAAAAAGCGCTGCCTGAATCCGCTCATGCTGATAAGGAAAAGTCAGGCCAGCCAAGGCTTGAATCAAAGCCCGATCAGCCAATTATTGCCGCCGCTCAAAAAGCCCAGGACAGTGACGCTGCAAGCGAACCGGCCAGTTGTTATGAAGCCGGGCCTTTCGCCAATGGCAATGCCTATCAGCTCTGGAAAAGAGAATTGAATGCGCCCAAGGCAGCCATTAAGTCGCTGAGCCGCGACGGTGAGGTGATCAGTGATTATCTGGTTTACTATCCAGCCGCGGAAACCAGGCAGCAGGCCGAGGCCAACCTGAAAATGATCAAGGACAAAGGCATCAATGATCTCTGGCTTTTGACGAAGGGTAAAGATAATGGCTTGATTTCGTTAGGCGTATTCAAAAACGAAAGCCGGGCTCTGGCAATGAAGAGCCAGTTGCTGGCCATGGGCATTCAAGCCGAAGTCAAGCCCCGATATACCCCAAAACCCCAGAAATACGCCCAGATTAAAGCGGGCGGCAAGGTCCAGGAGCGCCTGAATGTCATGAAGCAAACTTACCCGGCTGTCGTCGTCAAACAAATCAATCAGTGCTGGTAATCCGCGAATGGCCAGGGTTTGAAATTGCCGGTTTATTTGCCGAATAACTCAGGCATATAAACAGGAAAAACTGTACGCCGAAGATCAGGTTGGCCATTAATAAATGCACGGGTTGGGCAACCGCCGGCATGCCCAGCCTGTCCAGCGTGATGCCTGCGATGATTGCCGTCACAATCAGACCGATAAGCGAAAAGCCGGTGCGCAGCAAAATGCTTTGCTTGTCGACCGACTGGTAAATTTTCCAGACCAGCCAGAGGTTGGTAAATAAAATAATCGACGAGAAGGATCGGTGGATATAAAAAATGACAGGAAAGTCGTCGCGCCAGAACTGGCGATCGATATAGGCGTGTTCATGCGCAATAAAATCCACCGCTTCGCGCACCCGGGTGCCCATGGCAACCTGCGTTAAAGTCATGATCATGGCGACGATCAAAACGGCCCGGAACTTCTCGGGCAACCCTTGAGTGTCTATCCGGCCTATAAAGTCGCGTTGCGATCGGGCAATCGTATAAATGAGCAGGGCGACTATGAACAAAGCCAGCAGCATATGCAGCGTGATCATGATGGGCTTCAGATTGCTGGCGACCACGGTGGAACCCAGCCATCCTTGGAAACCAACCAGAAAAAACACACTTAAGGATAAATAAAAGACGGTTTTGTCGGATTTCAGGTAAATGCGCGATGACCAGACAGTCAGGAAAATCAGGAATCCTACCGTCACGCCAACCAGGCGGTTGGTATATTCGGTCCAGGTTTTCACCGGGTTGAATTGCGTGCTTTCATAGCCGCGTTCGGCATAGATTTCATGATAATTGGCCGGCAACTGTGATTCTTCGGTTGGCGGAACCCATTGTCCGAAGCAGGTCGGCCAATCGGGGCATCCCATGCCCGCTCCGGAGGCTCTTACAATCCCGCCTACGAGAATGACAAAATAAACGGCGAAAATAGTCAAGGTGCCCAGGCGGCGAAAACGTATGGCTGCTTGTGTATTCATCATAGTTTTATCAGGGTGCTGCTGTTTAGGAAAGCATGCTCTTTGCTAATTCAATTTCATCTGAAATACTTTCAATTTCCGGTATTTCAGCATCGGTTGCAAGACTCGGCTTGCCAAAAGCGGGAGTTGAAGAGCAGTCAATCCGGCATGCCGGACGATCAGTTCCCGCGATGTTCTGCAAGAAAGCTACTTGCATGATATCGATATAAGGAAGGTCTAATGTACACGAGTAAAATTATAACGTTAATACCGTGACCTTGTCCTGATCTTGATTGTTTAAGGCCAGATTATAAGTATTCGCATCGGACACTTGCAGAACGATAAGCATTTTATAAACATTGTTTCTGGCTTGCGCCGTGAGTACCGTGCCAATGCTTTGTTCTGATTCCGCGTTCTTGTCCATGATTGCCGTATTGGGCTGGGGCGCGGTTGCTGATGCGCATTCAGCCAGGAACATTTCCCGTTTGGTTTTGCCGAGATAATGGGTGCGGGCCACAATTTCCTGGCCGGTGTAGCAGCCTTTGTTGAAACTGATGCCGCCCAATTTATCCAGGTTGAGCATTTGCGGAATGAATTCCTCTGACGTTTCGGGCGTCAGCCACGGAAGGCCTGCGGTAATGTCCAGATAGCGCCATTGCGCCGAGCTTTGCGGCTGGAAGCCATGATCGCCGGTCCATGTTTTCCAAAGCATTATCGCCTTCTCCGGTTCTGATATAATTAGATACCGGCTCTGTTCGGGCGAAATATTGATAAAGACGGCATTTTGCTGGCTGGTTGCAAACAACCGCTCAGGCAAGGATAAGCCGCTCGGCTGCCCGGCGGGACAGCAGAGCCCTATCAGGCATAGTTCATCCGAGCTATCGATTAATTGCACATCGGACCTCAGGATGTACTTTTGCAGTCGCTCTTTAACCGATCCCAGCAATGCCTTCGGCAAAATCAGAAGGAAGGCATCGGTTTTTTTAACCAGCAAAAAAGTTGTAATGACGCGCCCTTTCGGGTTGCACAGAGCGCCGACACTGCTTTGAGTTTCGGTAATATCATTGATATTGCAGGTGATCTGTCCTTGCAGGAATTTTGCCGCATCTTTTCCGGCTACAGTCAGAACAGCCAGCTCAGAGATGGCAAAGATATGTTTTCCGCTGTCAGGGGAAATAGCAGGGAAAGCAATATCGCCCTCATCTTTAAACGTGGCATGTTCGGTGCTTAGAAAATTTTTCCAGTTTTGGTCCATGGATGAGATTTTATGGGTGGGTGCATTAAGAAGGGCATTGATTATAACGCGCTTCAAAACTAAGACAAAAAATCAGCTCGCCCCGCATTTATTACCTATGGATTGGGCGTATTTTGTATTGGCTTACCCGTGGCCGACAAGGTATTATTAACTTACCTTATGGCTTAAATCGTGATGTGTTATGGACCAACAGAAAAAAATCCGGCCACTCTCTCCACATCTGCAGGTTTACAAGCTGCCCCTGAATGCAGTTGCGTCTATTGTTCACCGTATAACCGGTGTCATATTGTCGATAGGATTGCTGCTGTTCGTAGGCAGTTTGCTGACAGTCAGCGTGGGAGAGGATGCATATATAACCCTGCAAAACCTTATGAACCATGCCTTGGGCACTCTGATCCTCTGGTTATTTATTTATGCGCTGTTCTTTCATCTGTGTCACGGCGTCAGGCATTTAATCTGGGATGCCGGCAGTGGATTCGAACGGGAACACATGGACAGGAATGTCTATATCGAACTGATAGCATCGGTCATTCTGACTGTCGCTGGTTTTTTCTTACTTTAAGCAGGAGGCTATCATGGATTATCGTACACCGCTTGCCAAAGCCCGGGGCCTGGGTTCTGCAAAGGCCGGAACTGCTCATTGGTGGATGCAGCGAGTCACGGCTGCCGCGCTTATTCCGCTGTCCTTATGGTGGCTGACGTTCATCGGTCATCTGTTAAAGTCATCTTATCCGCAAACTGTAGTCTGGCTGTCAAAACCTTTGAACAGCGTGCTTATGATCGCCTGGATTCTGGCTGTTTTTTACCATGCCGGCCTGGGTCTGCAAGTGGTCATTGAAGATTATGTCCATACCGAATGGCTGAAGATTGTTTCCGTGTGGATCGTCAAGCTGGTATTTGTTCTTCTGGCGTTAGTCGCTGTGATGGCGATTTTTAATATTGGGAAAATGGTATAAGGCATGTCGAATAGTTATAAAATCATTGAACATCGCTACGATACCGTCGTTGTCGGCGCTGGCGGCGCCGGTTTGCGCGCGACCTTGGGCATGGCGGAAAAGGGATTGAAAACGGCCTGCATCAGCAAGGTTTTCCCCACCCGCAGCCATACCGTCGCCGCGCAGGGCGGCATCAGCGCGGCATTGGGCAATATGGGCGAAGACGACTGGCGCTGGCACATGTATGATACCGTCAAGGGGTCCGACTGGCTGGGCGACCAGGATGCCATCGAATATATGTGCCGTGAGGCTATCCCGGCCATCATCGA
Source organism: Methylobacter sp. BlB1 (assembly GCF_015476545.1). Lineage (GTDB taxonomy): Bacteria > Pseudomonadota > Gammaproteobacteria > Methylococcales > Methylomonadaceae > Methylobacter. The sequence goes on from NZ_JADMKV010000011.1 coordinate 86,402, forward strand.
GCTTGAGCATTACGGCGTGCCTTTTTCCAGAACGCCGGACGGCAGAATTTACCAGCGCGCGTTTGGCGGCATGACCACGCATTTCGGGGAGGGCACGGCCCAGCGCACATGCGCCGCTGCAGACCTGACCGGCCATGCCATTCTGCATACTTTGTATCAGCAGTCGCTCAAGCATCGGGCCGAGTTTTTTGTCGAATATATCGCTCTCGACTTGATCATGGAAGACGGTGCCTGCAGAGGCGTGCTGGCCTGGTGCCTGGAGGACGGCAGCCTGCATTTATTCAGGTCTCACATGACTGTGCTGGCAACGGGGGGGTACGGGCGCTGTTACTTTTCCTGCACGTCCGCTCATATCGTGACCGGCGACGGCAATGCGATGGTGCTGCGGGCCGGATTGCCGCTGCAAGACATGGAGTTTGTGCAGTTTCATCCGACCGGTATCTATGGCGCGGGCTGTCTGATTACGGAAGGTGTTAGGGGCGAGGGCGGTTATCTGACCAATTCTGAGGGCGAGCGCTTTATGGAGCGCTATGCGCCTCATGCAAAAGATCTCGCTTCCCGAGATGTCGTAAGCCGGGCCATTATGCTGGAAATCAGGGAAGGGCGCGGCGTAGGCAAGGAACGCGACCATGCTTATCTGCATATCGAACATCTGGACCCGGCCATTATAAAAGAACGCCTGCCCGGCATATCAGAGACGGCCCGGATCTTTGCCGGCGTTGATGTCACCAAGAACCCGATCCCTGTTTTGCCTACCGTACATTACAACATGGGCGGCATTCCCACCAATTATAAGGCCGAGGTCATCACTAAGAACGGGGATGATTCCGAAGTCGTTGTGCCAGGGCTCATGGCCATTGGCGAAGCTGCTTGTGTCTCAGTTCATGGCGCCAATCGGCTGGGCTCGAATTCATTGCTCGATCTGATCGTTTTCGGGCGGTCAGCGGCCATACGCTGCGCCGAGCTGGTAAAGCCAAGCACCCCTCATGCACCTTTAAAAAAAGAGGCATGCGATTTGGCGCTCGCACGCTTCGATCGTATCCGCCACTCTAAAGGATCTTTGAAAACGGCTGATGTACGTTTAAACATGCAAAAAACCATGCAGACGCATGCAGCTGTTTTCAGAACGGGGCCTGTGCTTGATGAGGGTATTGAAAAGTTAAGGCAAGTCGCCGAGTCCTTTGCTGATATAGGAATAAAGGATCAATCCTTGATCTGGAATACGGATCTGGTCGAAACGCTGGAGCTGGACAACCTGTTAAGCCAAGCGATGGTGACAATCACCGGAGCGGCAAACAGAACGGAAAGCCGGGGCGGGCATGCCAGGGAGGACTATCCTGAGCGCGATGATCAGAACTGGCTGAAGCATTCATTACTCTGGCTGGATAAGGGGCAGGTTAAAATCGATTACCAGCCCGTACATCTGTATACCTTGACTGATGACGTTGAAGCTATTCCACCTAAGAAGAGGGTTTATTAATGGTTGAATTTGCCTTGCCTAAAAACTCGGTGCCTAAAAAAGGCAAATTTTTTCCCGCGCCCGAGCATGCCAAGCATACTAAACGGTTTGAAGTTTACCGCTGGGACCCTGAAAGTGGTGAAAACCCGCGGATCGATGCCTATGAAATCGATCTTGATAATTGCGGGCCGATGGTGCTGGATGCGATCATCAAGATCAAAAATGAGATCGATAGTACTTTGACCTTCAGGCGTTCATGCCGGGAGGGCATTTGCGGTTCCTGTGCGATGAACATCAATGGCAAGAATACGCTGGCCTGCATCAACGCCATTGAAGATTATCCGGGCACGATTAAAATTTTCCCGTTGCCGCATTTGTCCGTGATAAAAGACCTGGTCGGCGACATGAGCCATTTCTTCGCTCAATATGCTTCCATAAAACCGTGGATTGAAACGCAAACGCCGCCGCCAGCGGACCGGGAGCGGCTGCAGAGCAGGGAAGACCGCAAAAAACTCGACGGTTATTATGAATGCATCCTGTGCGCTTGTTGCTCAACCAGTTGCCCGAGTTATTGGTGGAACAGCGACCGTTTTCTGGGGCCGGCCGTTTTGTTGCAGGCCTACCGCTGGCTTAATGATAGCCGCGATGAAATTGCCGGCGAGCGGCTGGATGACCTCGAGGATCCGTTTAAGCTGTACCGGTGCCATACCATCATGAACTGCACCGATACCTGTCCCAAACACCTGAATCCTGCCAAGGCGATTGCTGAAATTAAAAAAATGCTGTTAATCCGGCAACAAGGTTGATGGTTTCAGAAGAAAAATTGAGATGGCTCTGCCGGCGTGGTTCGCTGGAGCTGGATAAGATGCTTAACCTGTATCTGGAACATGCCTATTTAAAGGCTGGGCATGTTGAACAGCAACTGTTTCAGGCATTGCTGAATTTCAGCGATGCGGAGCTGTTGAGGTTTTTGGTGGACGGGCAAGTGCCTGAAGCAAAAGGAATGGATGCTCTTGTCAAAAAAATACGATCCCTCTCTGCTGCTGGAACTTAAACCTTCCAAACGGTTGGAACAGCTGCTGATTTTTGCTCATGTGCTCGCGTTGGGTGCATGTCTGACCGCTGCTTTGCCGCTTGCCATTAAATTGGCTTTATTGGCAGGAATAGGTCTGCACTGTTGGGGCGTTATCAGGCGCTTAAATGATTTCCGGCAGATAATCAGATATACCGAGGCGTCAGGCTGGGAAATCTTGGACGGCAATGACTTCGAACCGGTCCGAGTTATAAATTCAACGGTTATCACCGTATATGTAATATTTTTACAGGTGATAAGGCAGAACGCCGGCAAAAAGACGATTATCGTTTTAAACGATGCGTTATCAGAAGATGACTATCGATTTCTTATCGTGAAATTGAGAACAAGCGTCAACACCGGATAAATTAAATAGGCATTTTAGATTAAAGCGATAAATTGTATAATTTACCGTTTGTTTCAGCTTGAACCTCTCGCTGTATTCCTTTCTTGTACAAAATTCTATTTAAGAGAACTCTATGGCATTGTATTGCGGAATCGTTGGTTTGCCCAATGTTGGAAAATCGACCCTGTTTAACGCATTAACCCGGGCGAAGATCGCCGCCGAAAACTACCCATTCTGCACAATTGATCCCAACGTGGGCGTCGTTCCCGTGCCTGACAATAGAATGGAAAAACTGGCAGAAATTGTGAAACCCGAGCGTACACTGCCTACGACCATCGAATTTGTTGATATTGCAGGGCTGGTTGCCGGCGCCTCGAAAGGCGAAGGCTTGGGCAATCAATTTCTGGGCAACATTCGTGAAACCGATGCGATAGCCCACGTCGTGCGCTGTTTCCATGACGACAACGTTATCCATGTCGCCGGCAAGATCGACCCCGTTTCCGATATAGAAGTCATTAACACCGAATTGGCATTGGCGGATATGGCTACGGTTGACAGGGCATTGCAGCGCGTATCAAAAGCCGCCAAATCCGGCAACAAAGATGAACTGGCGAAAAAACAGGTGCTGGAGAAAGTCGCCAAGCACCTGGATACCGGCGAGCCTGTGCGAGCCATGGGGCTGAGCGATGATGAAACAGCGTTGATAAAAGACCTGTGCCTGTTGACGATCAAGCCTACCATGTACATTGCCAATGTTCAGGATGACGGCTTCGAAGACAATCCCTTGCTGGATAGGGTCAGAGAGTTTGCCGCAAAGGAAGGGGCTGTCGTCGTGCCGATATGCGCCGCGATAGAGGCGGAAATTGCCCAACTGGACGACGATGAAAAGAAGGAATTCCTCGATGATCTAGGCTTGGAAGAGCCGGGCTTGAACCGTGTCGTCAGAGCCGGCTACGCACTGCTGAACCTGTCCACCTATTTTACCGCCGGCGTAAAGGAAGTCCGGGCCTGGACCATTCCGACAGGCGCAACCGCTCCGCAGGCAGCCGGCGTCATCCACTCGGATTTTGAAAGAGGATTCATCCGCGCCGAAGTGATCGCCTATGAAGATTTCATTGCCAATAAAGGCGAGCAGGGCGCCAAGGATGCCGGAAAATGGCGTCTTGAAGGCAAGGATTATGTCGTTAAAGACGGCGATGTGGTTCATTTTAGATTCAACGTTTGACAAATCTCGAGCGGGTATTTAAAATGCCCGCTCTTTTGAGAGACCTACTTCAAAGGCGATGTAGCTCAGCCGGTTAGAGCGTGGGATTCATAACCCCAAGGTCGGTGGTTCGATCCCACCCATCGCCACCATT
>NZ_JADMKV010000011.1:90646-92467 GCF_015476545.1 Methylobacter sp. BlB1
GCGTGGGATTCATAACCCCAAGGTCGGTGGTTCGATCCCACCCATCGCCACCATTCATTAAATCTGCACAAGTTGTCCCGTTTCTGTCCTCTTTTTTGATTGATGCAATGCCTGATCGGCATGATCAAACAAATGTCCTGCTCAAATCACGACTAGCCTGGTAACAACGCGAATTGGTCAACACCTTGGCTTTGCATCCTGCATCAGCCCATTGAAGGGGGCTTTGATTTACGGCGGTTATCTCCCAAGCTGCTGCGCATCCAGGGCAGCGGCCCGGTTCACGGCGAATCCGGCGATTTGCGCACGGCGATGATTATCCTGAACATAGCGCGACAGGTGACGGCTTATCTGGCCTTGCGCTATTATGCCGTTGACAGGGACGGGATTTGCCCAATACGTGCTCTTTATGTCCTCTGCGGTTGGATAAAACATATCATCGTCGTTCCCAGGTTTCCACAATCCTCCGCAGGAGCCGATACCGGGCTTTGAAAGTATCAGGCATGTGCAAGCCCGGTATGCATTCCCGCGCGGGAACGACCAGGAAGCGCTTACAGTCTGGCGGTTCAGGGCTGATGCGCATTCATCCAAGGAACCGCTTGGGAACGGGAAACCGGCATAAGCCACAGGATAGACACGTTTAACTTTCTCGAAATTACAAGGAGTCAACATGACAGGCAATAACGGCCCTCTGGGCGGATCAACCAATAGGCCGGTGATAGATGAAGGTACTCTCATTCAGCACCGGTCGCCGTCACCTGGACCGATTGGTATCGCCGCTCAAAATAGCTCGCACGTTACCTCGGAAAATGAATCCCGAGGATTAACTGTGGGGGAGATTCAAATGGCGAAAAAAATCTTTAAGGATTCGATCAACTACGCTAGGGTTCGGGTCCACAATGAAGGCTATTTCCCTTTTGGACTGCAAAATGCCAGGACTGCTGTGACACCTGATGGGGAAATGTATTTTCTCCCTTCGGATTTTCGAGAGGACTTCTCAACTTCAACGGTTTACGAAAAAGCCTGGTTCATACATGAAATGACCCATGTATGGCAATATCAACTGGGCTATTGGGTTATGTTCAGAGGTGCTTTCCGTCCAGGACTGGACTATAAATACACGCTTGATGCGCAGAGGAAGTTCTGTGACTACAATATGGAAGCTCAGGGTGATATTTTGGCAGACTACTTTGCCTTGAAGTTTCTTAAGAAACCAGATGTCGTCAGAAATAAGCTGAGTGCCAACCCACCTGCTACATACTCACTTGAAGACTATGAAACAACATTGAAGGACTTCCTGACTGATCCATCAAATAGCGATAACCTGCCCTAAGATATGATAGAAAAACTATTCTGTTATTTACCAATAGCCGTCGCACTGCTCCTTATGCTGATTAGTGGCTGTACTCCGATAAGAAAAATAAATGGTCCGGCTATTGTTCGACAAAGTGGCAATGTCCCTTGTTTTTCCATTGAAAGCACCGAAAAAACCCGCGCTGGTGAAGCAAATCTTGAAATGATAGAGGTTGTAGATGAACAGGGTGAGGAAGTATGGTATGTCGGTTTTAAAAAATTGCCCCCGTTCACGCCAGATCAGTGTATACCCTATGGTCAAACGACCGATGTGTATACAACAAAGGTGCCGGCAGAACCATTAGTTCCTGGTCAGGTGTATCGCATAGCTATTATCGCTCCGATGGAAAAATATCCGTACGAGACGAATGGTTACACTGCGGATTTCTGCTTGCTTAAACGTCCCGGACAAGGGATTCTCGTGCATCAAGTCCAATTTGACTCAAAAACATCGCGATGGCTGCGCGAAGT
>NZ_JADMKV010000120.1 GCF_015476545.1 Methylobacter sp. BlB1
TTACAGCGGTAACGCTGCCTGCCTTTCGCCATCCCATCTTTAGTACAGCCTTCTGCGCTACATTTGGGGCATCTAACCATGATCACTGATTCGGTAAAAATGGATTAGCTTAACCCATACCATACTACCTTAACAATGCCCTTTTTTGTTTTTCATTGTTGACCTCGAGCTTAGAGATCACTCTCTTAACCGAGGGTCCGCTAGATCAGGGCAAGATCACTTCGGTCTTTAAGATTCTGAACGACCTTTGCCCGTTCGATTCAGGTGAACACTCACGCTTCTCGCACGGCATAAACCGTACAAGGGCCCGGCAAGCTGAGATCGTCGTTGCCTCCGAGCATGTTCTCCACAACGATTCGAGAGAAGGCAAGTGATTGTAAGCGATTCGAGAGCATGGCTATTTGATGCTTGTTTGCCGGCGCCACCTCCACAGCAATCTGACGGATCAATGGCCAGTGCTCGTCCTCGATCCCGGCAAGCGCATCCATTTCGGCACCTTCGACATCCACCTTCAGCAGGTCGATGCGTTGCACGCCCCGCTCACGGATCACATTGCTGATCGTCCGCACCTGACACGATATCGGCTTTGCCTTTCCCAAAAACTTCTCGGATATTCGGCGGAACAGCCATCGCCGGAACGGATAAAGCAGAAGTGCAAGGAGAGCAGCGCCTTTTTTGGCTTTCCAGAGATCAGCGATGCGGAGCTCATCAGCGATATCGTTGAATTCTTGCTTTTTCTCTTCAGGATATAACGTGGAGTTGCCAGGTGCGGAGGGGAAGAAGTCGATCGTCGTCTGATATTCCTTCGCGCCAACGGCAACATCCAGGACCGTAACCAAGTGCCTCGATCTATCGGGACATTCGGCGATATTCCGTTCGAGGCAGGACCGCGTATTCGGCACGGGCTCGAAACAGTAGAGCTGCAGATCGTGGAAACGGTCCATCAACGAGCGGGCAAACATGCCGATATTGGCTCCCACGTCGAACACGACGTCGCCATCAGCGATAGTCACGCCGTGCTTCTCATAGCAGCGCTCTTCAAAAATCTCCCTGTAAATGAATTTGGTTTCCTTGCCTGATTCCGGAGCGTTCCAGAAACGCATGCCGTTAGGGAGTTGAAACTGCTTCATCGGATACGCGAGAGTGTTGGACATGTTGGCTTCCTTATTAATTTTGACAACGTTGTTATCCGGTCAACCAATTTATTCCATGGAATGATGCTCGCTTTCGCGGTTTGATCAGGGTAATTAGGTTTTCCGCTTATACTACAAAGGTTTTTTCACTAGTAATTGTACGGTAATTACCCCATCACTTAACGTGCATGAATCTCGTTATTTGAAAAAATCCAGGGCATTGGCTCGGTACGAATAACCGTTTCTTCCAAGCCCTCTACGCAAAAGCGGGTGTCCAGTGCGTTCGACAGGCGCCAGCTCAATGCCTTTATTCCAATCCATTACCTCGACCGGATAGAGAGAAAGCCTTTGGCCATTGGAATATAACAAATATATCGCTCGTCCTCACCTGGCAGGCTGGTCATTTTTCGGATAGTGCGCAACTAAGCCCATTTGCCTTGTTTATTGTTTTTTACTCAGGTTTTGATATCACCATAGGGCAGTTTTATCACTTAAGCTACTGTCCAGATTTTGGAGGCCATTTCTGATATCAGGTCACATCCCACAGGAGTCAATGGCTGTTTTTGACTGGATTTTCTCGGTTAGGCAACAGTGGCGTTTTCCAGATCCACATAAGCGTCCTGCTTGAATCGCGGCGTACAAATTGCAAGAAAGACGAGATCGGTTTGCCCGGTGTTCCTGATGCGTTGAGAGATTCCTGCAGGAATATGCACCACATCAAGAGGACGAACTTTTACAAACGGAGCGCCATCGATTTCAACTTCCCCTTCGCCTTCAAGAATGACATAGCGCTCTACCGTACCGCGAACGGCATGTAAGCAGGTCGTAACGCCGGGCTCGACGCGGGCGCGGGCAATTGAGCAGCTTTCATCGCCTGACGTGTTGAGCATCTCGATAATGAAACATTTTTCGTCGGTGTGGAATTCGGTTTCGGGCTTCAAGCGAAATACCGTTTCCATGGTCAACTCCTTAAATTTAAAAGACAGATATGATAAGGAAAACTTATCAGGAAGTGATAATTGATAAAATCAGCGATTTATCAGGGTAAGAGAATTATATATTGCCATCATGATACAACAGGAAACATGCTGGCTGTCCAGCTCAAGATAACTGAGCAGGCCCGGGATTGGCTTGCTCCGAATCGCCTCATAGATTTGCTCGGCAATATGTCCGAATCGTGGAACGTTGGTTGATATTGATTGGTCTCAGTTTTGCGGTTAGAAACTCATGCTATGCAATAGACAAAGGCCACGCTTATCTATCATAGGACCAAGAATTTGTAGTACTTTTATTGCTCGCGCATACGAAATTTGAAAGTACGGAAAAGTATTTGGTCATCGAGGTCGATGCCGCTCTTGCTGTCTGAGCAAGCCGGAATTTAGATAGTTGGCGTATCCGCGACCGTTTAAAAAACAGCCGCATTTCTAAAGCAGAAATACGAATAAGCAAACATGATCACAATAACACCTACTATGAATTTTGCATCCGATAATTGGGCCGGCGCGCACCCGGCTATTTCGCAACGGTTATTGGAAGCCTCAACAGGATTTTCAGCTCCTTATGGCACAAGTGCACTCGATCGCAAGATCGAGCAACGGTTTAATGAGCTATTCGAGCGCGAAGTTGCGGTTTACTTTGTAAGTACTGGCACAGCGGCTAATTCGCTGGCGCTGGCTGCTGTCAACCGTCCAGGCGGAGTTTCTTTTTGTCACCGCGAAGCACACATGCTGGAAGATGAATGCGGTGCGCCGGAGTTTTTTACTCATGGGGCTCGTCTGGCTCCCGTTGATGGGGAAGACGGTAAAATTGATCCAAACCACCTCATAGCCGAGATTGGGCGTTTTCCGCCTAATTTTGTACACGTAGGGCAGCCTATGGCAATTTCCATAACTCAGGCTACCGAAATCGGCACGCTTTATAAACCTGATGAAATTGCCGCCATTGCGGAAATTGCAAAAACTTACGGTTTGCCTTTGCATATGGATGGCGCGCGTTTTGCGAACGCATTGGTTGCGTTGGAACTCACCCCAGCGGAAATGACCTGGAAACGAGGCGTGGATATTGTTTCTTTCGGCGGGACCAAAAACGGTTGCTGGTGTGCTGAAGCCTTGGTTTTTATGAATCCGGAGTTGGGCAAGGATTTACCGTTTATCCGTAAACGCGCGGCACAACTGTTTTCCAAAAGTCGATTTATCGCCTGCCAATTCGATGCTTATTTGCAAGATGGGCTCTGGCTGCACCTGGCGCGCCATGCCAATGCTATGGCTGAGCGCTTGCGAGAAGGCATCGTTAGCTCTAAACGAGCCAAATTAGCGTGGCATCCAGAAGCCAATGAAGTCTTTTGTATTTTAGACAAAGCCCATGCAGACGAACTCCAGAAAAAAGGGGCAGTTTTTTATCAATGGAACCCTCCACGCGTAGGGCCAGGACTGTTGGCTCAACATGAAGTGCTGATTCGTTTGGTAACAAGTTTTGCGACAGAAGCGGATCAAATAGATCAGTTTCTTGAGCTTTTGGGTTGATATTTGAGCGTCAACCTAAAGCCGCCTTCATAAATTGATTATAAGTATCCGGGATAAGTCTGTTGTTGAACATAAAATATCAGAACAGGCTCAACTAAATTTGAGCTTGAGCCTGATCGCCAATTTGTCACTCTAAAATACAGCTGGATTTATAAAATGGGAAAAATAATGTAAAGCCACGACGGTTTCAGGTTTGAAACCCTGAGCCTTAGCTGATTATTTTCATTAGTCATCTTGATTGTTTCTTTGGTTGTAGGCAATCTGACTGAACCATCTTCGACAATAATTTCCTTTGGTTTTGCCAGTTTTGCGTAGTCATTGGCAATTTCTGAAAGCTGTTCAGCTGATTCGATATGGCCGAGCTGCTTAAGAGAATTCGAGATGAGGCCCAGCTCAAAGTCACACTCTTTTGCGGGCAGTCCTTTTTGTAAGATTCGACTGCTTTCCTCGCGTAGAGACCTGAACTCCGAATATTTTGCAACGATGATGCCAGAGTAAATACCTGTAACTATTGATAAAATTAATTGGACGATTTCAATCATGTATAGCGCCTAAGTTGAATAGTGAGGCTGAGCAAAGAGACCTCATAAGTAATTATCCAAACTTGGGTATTTTACATTCTTTCTCAAACTGAGCAGGTAAAATAATCTTTTAGCAATTCTTTAAGCTGAATAACATCAGAAGATAGCTTAAGCATCAATTTTGATGCGGCTAGGCTTGGCGGACTGAAGTGCTATAACAGTATGAAGCGTATTTTGAAGGCGTCTCACCAAAATTCAATGAAATAATCTATTACTCATAAAACTGGTCTACCAGCTTTTTAAACCAGAGCGGCCGAAAAATCATCACATACAAAATCAGCACTTCCAATACAGGAAGAGGTAGTACATGCAAAACGATCAATATCAGCAATACGATGACGCCAACGACCAGTTTTGAAAAAAATGACACTCTATTCATAATCGGATTCTAAATTGGCTTATTTATTGGACTACCTCAATTGGTTCTTGTGATGAGTCTGCGATAGCGGGCATCTCACGTTGTGCAGTTCGACCACGGTGACTGCTTCGTCATGATAATCCTTCATAAAATAGCACTGTTCCGCCGCGCCGCCTGCGATCTGGATGAGGCCAACCTTGTCCTTGGGCAGTTTCGGCTCCAAGACAGTATTCACGGTCCAGCTTCCTGACCTGATCGTGGCACGTGCCAATCAATCCTTCAAAGAGTCCCGTAACCACCTCATTGAGGCTCTCCTTTGTCTTGTTCATGCGGGCGTTTTTCTTTGTGTCTTGGCAGATCGACTCTATTGCAGATTCAATCTGTTAACACCAAGGGACTTTGTCGTACTTTAACTACCAAGCGATTTTGTCGT
>NZ_JADMKV010000121.1 GCF_015476545.1 Methylobacter sp. BlB1
TTTTGGTTCCTTTTCTTTGGCCGCGCAAAGAAAAGGAACTCGCCTTCGGGTGCGAGAACCCGATTCAAACAACCGTCGCGTTAGCGACACTTTGCCAAACCGATCTGGATTCAACAACTGACTGCGTAACATCAGGTTGTAATTCATTGGACAGCCATTCGTATTGATAAGAATCAGGAGAATAAATTTATATGTCTCATATTGTTGCCATAGCCGGCAGTACGGCTGAACAGTCAAAATCCACTGACTTGCTGAAACGGATACTCGCCCAGGTTGAAGCGTATGGTTTTTCCACGCAACTGCTGTCCGTGCGCGATATCCCGGCGCAGGAATTGATTTACGGGGCCGGAAAGGACAGCCCGCACCTGAACCATGTAACCGGGCAAATCGAGCGCGCAGCCGGCGTTATCATTGCATCACCGGTTTACAAGGCTTCCTACAGCGGCGCCCTGAAAGCTTTTCTGGATCTGCTGCCGCAAAAATCCCTGGCCGAAAAAACGGTCCTGCCGATCATGACGGCCGGGTCCTCTAAACACCTGCTCGCCATCGATTACGCGCTGAAGCCCGTGCTGACCGCTTTAGGCGCCACGCATGTGCTGAGCGGCTTTTTTGTCTCGGACGACCTGATTCAAAGGGACCCGTACGGGCTCTTGTCGCTGGACGATGAAGCCGAGTCAAGACTCACGGAACAGGTTCGCGCGTTAGTGTTTGCAGCCGGTTTGCCCGCACCTCAAAAAGACTATGAACCAACAGAATATTAATCAACCCGAGGGGAATTTTATGAGTAAGAGAAGCTTTTTCACAGCCATTCAGTCATTAATGGCGGTTGCCGCTATGGCGACGGCACTTTCCAGCACCGCTTATGCGGCAGGCGAGGACTGGCCGAAGGAAATCACTCTGGGCTATCAGAAGTACGGCCCCTTGATTATTCTCAAATCGACCGGCGAACTGGAAAAACGTCTGAAAGAGCACGGCGTGACAGTGAACTGGGCGGAATTCCAGTTCGGGCCGCCGATGCTGGAAGCATTGAACGCCGGCAGCCTGGATTTTGCCATTACCGGCGAGACGCCGCCTGTCGCCGCTCAGGCCTCGAAAGGCTCTTCCATTGTCTACATCGCCAATGAACCCGCGTCGCCACAGGGCGAGGGCATTGTCGTCAAAGCCGATTCCGAACTGAAAACCGTTGCCGATCTGAAAGGCAAGAAGGTGGCAGTCGCCAAAGGCTCGAACGCGCATTTTTTCCTGATCCAGGCCCTGGCGAAAGCCGGCCTGACGCTGGACGACATCAGCGTGGCCTATCTGGCACCGGCGGATGCCAGGGCCGCTCTTGAACGCGGCGACGTGGCGGCCTGGTCGATCTGGGATTATTTCTATGCCGCCGCCGAAATCCAGCTGGGCGCACGCGCTTTAACGACCGGCGAAGGCATCGTGAACAACTATGCGTTCTACACCTCAAGGCGCGACTTCGCCGAGCAATATCCGGCGCTGCTCGACGCGGTGCTCGATGAAGTCCGCAAAACGGATCAATGGATCAAGGACAATCCTGTTGAGGCTTCGCAAAAACTGGCGGCGCACGTCGGCATCGACGCCAAAATCCTTGAAAAAGCCTTGCGCCGCAGCAACTACGGCCCGGAGCCTTTGAAGCCTGAAGTCACCGCCGCTCAACAGACGATTGCCGACACGCTGCTGGCCGTCAAATTACTGCCTAATCAAATCAAGGTGCAGGACGCCGTCTGGCAGCCGCAGGGCAAATAACCGTTACAGTAGCCGGAACCCAAGGTTCCGGCAGTTCAAATCAACCGATCAGGGGACAGTATTATGAAAATTTTTTGGTTCTTACCCACGCAAGGCGATGGCCGTTATTTAGGCTCGGCCGTCAATGCCCGGCCGGCGAATCATCACTATCTGACTCAAATTGCACGCGCTGCCGATGAGCTGGGTTACGAAGGCGTTCTGATTCCGACCGGCCGCACCTGCGAAGATGCCTGGATTGTCGCGTCATCGCTGGTTTCAGTGACTAATCGCCTGAAGTTTCTGGTCGCTTTGAGGCCGGGCGTGCTGTCGCCGGCGGCAGCGGCGCGCATGACATCGACGCTGGACCGGTTCTCCGACGGCAGACTGTTGCTGAATGTGGTCGTTGGCGGCGATGCGGCCGAGCTGGCCGGGGACGGGATTTTCCAATCGCATGACGACCGTTACGAGCATGCCGAGGAGTTTCTGCATATCTGGCGGGAATTGCTGGAAGGCAATAAAGTGGACTTTCAGGGCAAACATACCCGCATAGAGGGCGGCAGGCTGCTTTTCCCTTCCGTACAAAAGCCGCATCCGCCGCTGTATTTCGGCGGCTCGTCGCCTGCGGCGCATCAGTTTGCGGCGAATGAGATGGACGTGTATTTGAGCTGGGGCGAGCCGCCCGCGCAAGTGGCGGAAAAAATCGCCGATGTGCGCGAGAAGGCCGCGAAAAACGGCAGAACGCTGAAATTCGGCCTGCGCCTGCATGTGATCGTGCGGGAAACAGACGAGGAAGCCTGGGCCGCCGCCGACGACCTGATCAAATATGTTGACGATGATGCGGTAGCCAAGGCGCAGCAGGCTTTCAAGCGCTCCGACTCCGAAGGCCAGCGGCGCATGGCGGAACTGACCCAATGGGGCGGCTCGCGCACCCGCGAGGCGCTGGAAGTATCGCCGAACTTGTGGGCCGGCGTCGGCCTGGTCCGGGGCGGCGCCGGCACGGCGCTGGTCGGCTCGCCGGAGACAGTGGCCGCGCGGATCAAGGAATATGCCGATCTGGGCATCGACAATTTCGTGCTGTCCGGTTATCCGCACCTGGAAGAAGCCTATCGCGTCGCGGAATTGCTGTTTCCGTTGCTGCCTGTCAACGTCGGCAAGCAGAAAGAGGATGCCGTCGTTTATTTGAGCCCGGTCGGCGATACCGGCCATGTCGAGGTGTCATCGGAATTGAAGGTAGGTGCGTCATGAGCATCGGTCAACTGTTGCCTGACCGGTCAAAACTGATCGGTCAAATTTCAGGGTGGTTCTTGCCGGTTTTCCTGATCGCCGCCTGGTGCATTGCCGCCCAGAACAGCTGGATTTCTTCCCGGATTTTGCCGGCGCCTTTCGATATCGTCAACTCGGCAGTCAGCTTGACCGTATCCGGGGAACTGGCGAAAAACATTCTCGCCAGCGCCGAGCGCGCGAGCTGGGGGCTTCTGATCGGCGGCAGCATCGGTTTCCTGCTGGGGCTACTGAACGGCTTGTTCAGGACCGCAGAGCGTTTTCTCGATACCACTGTGCAGATGGTCAGAAACGTGCCGCATCTGGCGTTGATTCCGCTGGTCATCATCTGGTTCGGCATCGGCGAGGAAGGCAAGGTGTTTCTGGTGACGCTGGGGGTGTTTTTCCCGATCTACGCCAACACCTATCACGGCATAAAAACCACCGACCCGCAATTGATCGAGATGGGCCGCGTTTACGGCCTGAGCCCCTGGCAGCTGTTTTCGCAGATCATCTTTCCGGGCGCGCTGCCTTCCATCCTGGTGGGGCTGCGCTATTCGCTGGGGCTCATGTGGCTGACGCTGATCGTCGCGGAAACCATCGCCACCACCTCAGGCATCGGTTATATGGCGATGAACGCCCGCGAGTTTATGCAGACGGATGTCGTGATCCTGGCCATTCTGATCTACGCCCTGCTGGGCAAGCTGGCCGATACGGCGGTCCATTTTCTTGAGGGTCGCATTCTGCAATGGCATCCCGGTTTTAACCACAAATAAGGCAAGCAGCGCAATTTTCGCAATGAAAGCAAATTCAAAGCATACATCCAGTCTTACGCTCAAACTGCAGCAGGTAAGCAAAAGATTTGGCGAACTGACCGTTTTGGAAAATTTAAATCTGGTGATCGAACCGGGCAGTTTTGTCGCCATTGTCGGGCGAAGCGGTTGCGGCAAGAGCACCTTGTTGCGGCTGATTTCAGGATTGGACCAACCGGATGAAGGCGCTGTTTTTTACGATGACAAAGTGCATCGGCAGCTTAACGGCCATGCCCGGGTCATGTTTCAGGAAGCGCGCCTGCTGCCCTGGCAGCGAGTGCTCGATAACGTCGGCCTGGGCCTGGGCAAGGCGGGAAAGGGTCGGGCGCTGGAGGCGTTAAGGCATGTTGGGCTTGAATCCAGGGCCAATGACTGGCCGGCCGTGCTGTCGGGCGGGCAACGGCAGCGCGTGGCGCTGGCCCGCGCCCTGGTACACGAGCCGCGCCTGTTGTTGCTGGATGAGCCGCTGGGGGCGCTGGACGCGTTGACCCGGATAGAGATGCAGCAACTGATAGAAAAAGTCTGGCTGGAAAGCGGATTCACGGCCGTTCTGGTGACGCATGACATTTCGGAAGCGGTCACCTTGGCCGATCGCGTCATTCTGCTCGACGGCGGCAAAATTGACCTGGACATCCGTGTGGATTTGCCGCGCCCGCGCCATCGCGACAACCCCAGGTTGATTCAGCTGGAAGAAGAAATACTGCACCGCGTGCTGAATACGCCGGAGATCGTTTAACTGACCCGGGCGCTGTGATATTAACAAACCTGTGGGGGCGACTTCGCCTAAAGCGCCTACTGTTGGCAGTCGCCCAGGATTAAAAGCTTTGTAGGGTACGCATCGCGTACCTTTTGAGGTTTGATTTAGACATTGAGAAGGTACGCGGTGCGTACCCTACAGTGGATTTCGCTGAAACCGCAGTTGCGGCATTTATAACTGATGTTATGCGCGGACGATTTTATCCCGTTTGCCGCGCCGAGCACTGGAGCTTTTAGCGGCGGTAGGCTGGGTTGATAAACCCAGCATTTCGGCCGCCCATGCCGGGTTTCCGCTAAAGCTCC
>NZ_JADMKV010000122.1 GCF_015476545.1 Methylobacter sp. BlB1
TGAAACCTATACCGTGGAAGGCTATAACAGCTTATTCAGGCATTTTCTTGCTCGGCTATGTCGAAAATCAAATTGCTATAGCAAAAAGCAAAGTTATGCTCAAATATTCTTATGCTTTTGATGCTTAAATGAAACAGTGAATTAGATACTATACTTAACTAACAATGCCGTTGTTTGTGAAGAAATTAGCGGTGCGCTTGCAAAATCCAGTTATCAGCCCCAAGCCCACCGAGTTTTCTTTCTATTCCACTTTTAGACATCCCGTTAAGCCAACGTAAGGACGCAATGCTAAGACCTGATCTCTTCAGGTATCCTTTCAATACAGTCGGGCCTAACATGTAAACCCCGCTTTCATTAAAATTATGTAACTTTTTATAATCTCCCATGCCCAATGCACATTTAACTAGCATCCTAACGGAACCAAAATTTGGACCACTAATTACAAATGTTCCACCTTGGCGAACAAAATGAGAACAAGGTTCGACCACCTGTTCAGGATTTGGAAGTAGATGTAACAAATCCGTCATGATCACACAATCAAAAGTTCGGCCATTTAACTTTTCCAGGCACTCTTCGAGTGAACCATAAATCACATCAATTCCAAGCCGCGCCGCCATTGCTCCGAATATGGAATTCATAGGAAGAGCAGTAACTATAGCTCCACGTTCTTTTAACTTAGCCTCAGTCGCTCCCCAACCACATCCGATAGAGAGAATGCTTTTAGTATTATATGGCACTAGTTTAAGCAAATCCTCGCATGGCTGCTCGTAATAATTTTTTGACCATTCACCATCTAACATAAGAGATTCAGCGCGAAAGAGATTACTTACCGGATGAATACCTTTAGCAATGGCTATTTGCGTATGGATCTGCTCTTTAACAATGGAAAGTGAAACGCCAAATTGTCCCGTATAGCGATCAGAAAGATGATGAATAAGAAAATCTTCGACAGCAGAAATGCAAATGACTTTACGAAAGCCGCAACTCGTATAAGGATCCGTCGCAGCAGTGCACAGCATATCATAACGGCCCTCGTATGGAGGCCGAAGAAAACCGCCAGAAGCAATAGCTTGTCTTAGCTGAGCCTGTGTGAGCAGATAAAATGCAGCGTGCTCATTTGTGAATTCTGCGATCGTATAATTTCCGCGTTGCTTTACCGATTCGGGTTTCCAGTAATATCTACCATGTACTTCGGGGAGAGACCAAATTCCAAACTTATCCACCTCATAGCGAAGAAATCCGGCAATTTCATCCTGTGCCAAATCATTTGTAGCGCGCAGAAACGAATGAATATTCTCCTCTGTCACTTCCATGTCATCCTCAGAATACGCAAATAAATCATATTTATCGATGTTCTGAGCAAAAATTGGCTTATGTGCGAAAGGTAAAGACCATGGATTTTTAGAAGGTAGCCCAACCACGACTTTAACCCCGTCCAATTCTTTCGGTTCATTGGAAACCACTACCACATCCACATCTATGGTCATACTGTGATACCGATGAATGATTCGCTTCAATAGATCAAGATTTTTTAATCCGTAACTGGCAATAGTAACCAAAAGCCGAATCTTGCGGGAGCCTAATCCTAAATCAGTAACATTTGTTTGATTCATGGTAATTCTCCAAATTAATTACTTCACCGCAATTACAGTTACACAATCGGCTAACGAAGGTTTCCATTTGGTTAGCAATAATTCAGCTTTACAAAAAAATCGAGCAAAAAACCAAATAAGCCATTGACGGCGGGCTCCCACAAATGAACTTTGCCATCCCCTTCGAAGAAGATGACTTTCGTATATAATGGAGTCTGCGACTTGTGGCATAACAGTTGTTTTCTGGAACCCAGCAAGACTAATCGCTTGATGTATGGATTGGAAAGAAAATATGTGCAGGTGTCTCGGTGGCTCCAACCCTCGCCAGTATTTTTTGTAAATTCGATGACCGAGGCTTGAACCATTAGGTGTAGATACCACGAGTTTTCCTCCGGGCCTCAATATCCGAGCACATTCCTTCAGCGTCCTAACTGGATCATAAACATGCTCAATTACATGGTTCAAGCAGACCGCATCAAAGCTTTCATTTGGAAAGTTCAATTGCTCCAAGTTTTCACAATAAACCGTTAGTCCTCTCTCTCTGCCTTCTTTTACAGCACTCTCATCGAAATCAACACCTGTTACCTCCCAACCCAATTCTCTCATCGACAGTAGCCAGTCACCCGAACCACATCCTACGTCCAGCAGTTTACCAGAAGGTACAGCGTTCAAAAATCGAACCTCCCCATCCGCTTCGGCGCGGCGGAGAGGAAACAGATATAAAAATTGTCCAATACAAGGAATCAGCAAAGAATTCGATTTGAATTGATAGTTATATTTACTTGTCAAATATTCGCGTTTCAGCAGAAAGTAAATTCGTTTTAGCATTCCTACATGCCTTTCATTACTTTGCGAGGTATGGGTATAGTAATGTGCATAGGCTTTGCCAATATCTTCTTTTATCGGCATGGGATCCAACCAGACCAATCGGCACTGCTCATTGGTGCATTGCTTTAGATTCCATTCCCCGGGCGCATCGAACATTCGGTCTTGCTGTTCAAAGTAAATGAATTCCCCTTCCCTTCCGCATATGGTGCAGGTTGGATAAGGCTCCGCCCGGATCTCAGCTGCATCTATCGATTCAGTCATCATAATGTAATGACTCCTCTTATCAAAAAGTGCATTTCCGGTCTATTAAAGAGTGACTTAAGGAATGGTCCAAGTCTATTAAATCATGGCTCTTTATTTACCGTTAGATTAGACAAATAACACAAAGGCAATCCTAAACCCTCGCTATACGCCTGGAGCAGTACGGGTACTGAGTATTCCCATGCCAATGCATTAGCAACTCTATCACGGCCAATTTTACCCATTTTCTCACATTCGTCTGGATTATCCAGTAACCAACTAACTCGCTCGGCAAACTCTAGCTCGTCATTCGGTTGAACATAAATTGCTGCTTCCTGGGCGGAAAAACGAGTCTCGACCAAATCGAACGCTACTGTCGGCTTACCTAATGCCATATACTCCATAAGCTTATTCATTGTGGACTTGTCATTCAGTGGGCTTAACGGATCCGGCTGTACACATACATTAACAGCTGAAAGATATTTGCGGGATTCTAACTCTGAAAGCCGACCGGTAAATAAAACATGAGCCTCAATTTGCAACTCCTTGGCTAAAGCCTGCACACTAGATAAAGCATCTCCGCTTCCGATAATAATGGCCAGAAAGTCGCGCCGTCCAAGAGTAAATACCATCTCACGTATAGCTCGCAGCCAGTAATCCACTCCGTCCTGAGGCCCTATAGTACCAATATACCCAATCAGATATTTTGCTTTCAGGACTAAATCGGGATCGGGTTCCAGCAACTTATAGGCGAGAGGTGGCCCATTCCGAACAATAAACACCTTATCCAGGTGCTTGTTTCCCCGATTGAGAGCCATTTGTTTGTAGGACTCATTCGTGGCAACAACTACATCAGCCGTTGCATATGAACATCGTTCCAAAATGCGCAATATTTTGTAAATAAGATTTGTACGCGGCCGCTCAAAGCGGGAAAGATAGATCTCTGACGCAAGATCATGCTGATCAAAGACAAATCGCTTCCCGAACAATTTGAATATGGCGCCAATAACAAAAAGTGTATCAGGTGGATTCGCTGCATGAATGACATCAATTCCTTTGCGCATTGCAACCCAGGCTGTCAGCAATAACATAACGAGCGTTGCATAACCAAACTCAAATGCATAACTGATTACGCCGGCGCCTCCTGGCGGAGCCGGAAAACGGTAAACACTGATGCCTTCAACGTCCTCTATCCACGGCTGAGCAGGACCTCGGGGGGCAATGACGCTTACCTGATAGCCCGCATCACGCAATGCATGCGCCTCGCGGCGTACACGAAAATCAAAAGGGTACGAGTTATTTTCGACGAGCAACAACACTTTAGCTGGCGAAGACATGGTTCCGTTCTCCTAATAATTCATTCCCATTTGCATAGTAAAGAAAGTCATGATCAAAATTTTCAATAATTTTTTTTTGATCATGATATGCAATGCCAATAAATTCTTTATTCTTAGTGTTAACACTTATCACAGAGTCACCTTCCACTTTAATTTTTAAGGCTCTCAGTTCGAGCAGTACTATTAACACAAGATTTCTGCATGTCGATTTCTCTTTAAGGCATTGCGTTTGCTATAACTATGTTCTACAGCAATTTTTTATTAACGCACCTTAAAGCCTTTTTAGCTAGCCCATTGGCTGTAATGCTTTGTATTTAATGCTCAACTGAACAGGAAAATCTCTATTTTCAGTTCTATTTTTCCACTGAACTCTATCACGTGAATATTGGAAAGCCGGGCAATAAAAATTGTTGCTCTATACAAGAGCTATAAGCTCCAACATATAATCGCTTATATTTTATTGATACATTTCTTACATTTGTTTTTCAATTTCTATTGTTAAATCAAACGGATTCGTTTCAATAGTTTCGAGAGACTGTTCCCACTACTCAGCTTTGCCGCTCGATAATTTAGTCGCCCACTTATTCGGTACCCTTGCCTTAAGGATTAGTGTCCCTTATTTTTGCTCAACAATAAAGTTGGTACGAATGCCTAAGCAATGGTACTTAGACCACCACTCTAGATTAATTAGAGCGTAAGCGTCCAGTCCGACCATCTGTGCTAACGCCGCCAAACCAGTCATCCTTAT
>NZ_JADMKV010000123.1 GCF_015476545.1 Methylobacter sp. BlB1
ACTTCGCGCAGCCATCGCGATGTTTTTGAGTCAAATTGGACTTGATGCACGAGAACCGTCCTGGACGTTTAAGCAAGCAAAAGTCCGCTGAGTTGGCATAGGATATGCACTGATCCGGCGTGAATGGAGGCAGTTTTTCGAAATCCACAAGCCACTCTTCCACATGCAGGAATACTAACTCTGCCGTTCAAACCTCAGCCCACATGCGCAATAGATTATGATAGCAACCGGTTAAATTGACTGTCGGCGCGCTGTCGCCTTGTGTTTCGCGCAGTTCGAGTATGGCCATGTCCATTTCAAACAGCAGCCGCCGGCGTTCCGTTTCGCGCACCATGCTTTCCATCCAGAAGAACGAAGCCACTCGCGCACCGCGCGTGACCGGCTCGACGCGGTGCAGGCTGGAGCCAGGGTAGAGCACCATATCACCGGCGGCCAGCTTTACGGCATGTGCGCCGTAAGTGTCTTCGATGACCAGTTCGCCGCCGTCGTAGTCATCCGGATCGCTCAGAAACAACGTTGCCGACAGATCGGTGCGCACGCGCTCGCCGGTCGCGGCGCAGATGCGCACGGCGTTGTCGATATGATTGCCGAAGGCGTTGGCGGCGCCCTCGTAGCGGTTGAACAACGGCGGGAAGATGCGCCTGGGCAGCGCCGCGGACAGGAACAGCGCGTTCCTGTTCAGGTGCTCCAGCACGATGGCGCGGAGCGCATCGCTCTCAGGCGTATCTTCCGGCAGTTGCCGGTTGTTTTTCACCTGGGCCGACTGCGTGCCGGCCGTAATGCGGCCATCGGCCCAGGGCGCGGCCTCCAGAATCGTGCGGCATTTCGTCAATGCCTCGGCAGTCAGTACGTCGGGTATATGGATCAGCATGAAGAATCTCCAGAGAATTCCTATTAACGATACGGTAAAGAATAACTTTCCTTTTTAAGGAATGTATTTGTGGGGGCGACTGCCAACAGTAGGCGCTCCAGGCGAAGTCGCCCCCACACAAGCTAAAGCGCCTGCCAGGCAAATCCTATGGCCAGGCTCAGGGAGCCCAATGCCAGCCCGACGGCGGCAAGCCGGCGGCCGTGCAGGCGGGTCCATAGCAGCGTGCCGGTCAGGCTCAGGACTATGAGTCCGCCGGCCAGGGTGTCGGCCAGCAAGACCCAGCCGACGCCCATGCCGGTGCCTTTATGCAGGTTGTTCAGCATCACCGGCAAATTGGCCTCGCTTTGCTTGACGCTGACGAAGGCGTTGCTCTCCCAGTACTCAGCCTGTATGGAGCGCTGCGGACTGCGCACGGCAATCTGCCAGCTCGACGGCTGCCGCACTTCATTGCCGTTCCAGATGACGGTCTTGCCGGGCTCGCGGCGTATCCGGGCGTGTCCGGTATCGATATCCAAAGTCTGCCCCAGCCAGATCGCCATGGCCTTGGGATCGGCGGGCCTTGGTACGGGCAGCGGAAGCTGGATTTCTTTTTGCTCCATCTTGCCGAGGGGGATTTTCATGATCTCGCGGTGATTCATCAGAATGCCGGTCAATCCGAATAATAAGCCCAACGCCGCGCCCCACAGGCCGGTCCAGGCATGCGTGCGGCGGCAGGGTATCGGATGAGGCATGCATGTTTTTCTTCACCTTAAGTTGAGTGGTTTAATGGATATTTCTCCGGCCAGCGGTTGTGGGAGCGATGCCTACATCGCGACTTGCGGCCTTTAGTCGCGATGTAGGCATCGCTCCCACGGGGGCTCAAAAATTACACCGGGGTGTCATTTTCTCCTTAGTATTTGAGCCGCACCGACAACTGCCCCGAAACCGGCACGCCGGGCAGGGCCGAGCGCGTCTGGCCGGATTCGTAGTAGACCTTGTCGGTCAGGTTGAACACGTTCAGCTGCACGTCGTAGTGCTTCTGATGGTAGGCCAGCACGGCGTCGAGCCGCGCGTAGCCGGGCAGTTCGACTTCGTTGACAGTATCGGTGTAGCGCTTCGTGGCGTAAAACACGCCGCCGCCGATCTCCCAGTTGTCGGTCAGATGGTAGCTGGTCCAGGCGACGCCGCTGTGTTGGGGCACGTTGACCGGCGTCATGCCCTGCAGCGACTTGGTCAGGCCGCTGACCGTGCCGACGGCGGTGCTGTTGGATTTCGTCACCTCGGCGTCGAGATAGGCGTAAGTCAAGGACACGTCCCAGCGCGGCAGGATTTCCCCGGCCAGGCCCAGCTCGAAGCCGTCGGTGCGCTGCTCGCCGGCCAGCACGGTCAGGTTGGGATCGTCAGGCGAGGCCGTGCGCGCGTTGGACTTTTCCAGCCGGAACAGCGCGGCGGTCGCGGACAGGCGGCCATCGAACAGGTCGAACTTGCCGCCGATCTCGAAATTGCGGTTCTTCTCGGGCGGCAGGTTGGCCGTCGCGGCGCTGAGGCTGTAGGCTTCGGCCGACGGGTTGAAGGACGTGCCGTAGCTGAAGTAATAGGACTGGTTGTCGGTCGGCTGCCAGACGATGCCGCCGCGCGGGCTCCACTGGCGGTCGGTGCGGCTGAGGTCGTTGGCGTCGTTGAGCAGGTCGTCCTGTTCCGCCTCGAACACGTCGTAGCGCGTGCCGGCCAGCAATTTCCATTGCGGCGACAATTCGAACTGGTCCAGCACATAGCCCGCGTAAGTCTGGGTTTGCGTGATGCGGTCGGTGGCGAGTGTGCCGCTGAAATCATTGGCCCGGCCCGCGCCCACCGTCGGCGTCAGCACCGGGTTGAAGAGGGAGACGGTGGCAACCCCACTCGAGTTTTTCGATTTGAAGTCATAATCCTCCCAGCCGAATTCGGCGCCGAACATCAGCGTGTTGTTGAAGCCGAACAGCGGTTTTTTGTAGACGAAGTCGGTCTGGTTGTAGATGTTTTCCTGCGTGTTCCGGCGCAGCGCCTGGGTGCGTGCGACTGTGGAGTCCAGGCCATTGTCGGTGACCGCGCCGAACAGATGCGTGCGGTATTGGCGCTCGTAGCCGCCGTAGCGCACGGTGTTTTTCACCGAGAAATCCGAGTTGAAGCGGTGCGTCAGCGCGACCGTGCCGACGTTGACGTCGGTTTTCTGCAGGCGGTCGTCCTTGAAGCCGTAGAAGGTCTCGATGGGCGTACCGGCCGGTTTGCCCTGGTAAATCGGCACGCCGTAGTCGAACACGCTGTCCTCTTCCTGGTGCAGCAGGTTCAGGGACAGATCGGTGTCCGGCGTGAGCTTAGCCATGAACGACGGCGCGATGCCCCAGCGGTCGGTGTAGTTGTAGTCGCGGAAGGAGCCCGCGTCCTGGTAGAGCACGTTGAGCCGGGCCGAGAGGTCCTTATAGGCGGTTTCGGCATCGAGCGTGGAGCGCTTGAAGTCGTACAGGCCGTAAGTGAACTCGCCTGTGGCGTGGGTGCCGCCGGTCGGCTTCTTGGTCACCTGGTTGATCACGCCGCCGGTGGCGCCGCGCCCGAACAGGATGGAGGACGCGCCCTTCAGCACTTCGGCCCGGTCGATGAAGAACGTGTCGCGCGCATACTGGCCGTTTTCCTTGACGCCGTCGAGGTAGGTGTCGGAACTGGCCGAGAAGCCGCGCAGGGTGATCGAGTCGCCGGTGCGCCCGCCCTCGCCGGCGGCGATGGTCAGGCCGCTGACGTTCTTGAGCGCGTCGCGCAGGTTGAAGGCGTTCTGCGACTCGATCAGTTCCTTCTTGACCACGCTGACCGATTGCGGGATGTCGCGAATCGCCATCTCGGTCTTGCTGCCCGTGGTCGAGGTGTCGGCCTTGTAGCCGTCGTCTTGTTGACCGCGGGCCGCCTTGACCTTGACGGCCGGCAGCGTGATTTCCTTGTCCGCGCCGGCGCGCGTTTCAACGGCCGGCTCGGCGGCCACCGCCATGCCGTTCAGCGCCGCCCCCAGCGGCAATAGCGCGCCCAGGCGCCATTTGGCGCCGGGCGTTGTCGTTTTTTTTAAGGACATGATTTCCCCTTTATTTTTATTTGATAGTGTCTGGCTGCCTGGCGGGGAAAGCTGGGTGGCTGTGGTTCATTAATGTGGATGGGATGGCTCGGGCTCGGAGACGAAACCGATGCGTGTGACGCCGGCCTTGGCCGCGTCGGCCAGGGCCTCGGCGACAAAGCGGTACGGTACGGCCTGGTCGGCGCGCACGTGCAGTTCCGGCTGCGGCGACTGTTGCGCGATCTGCGCCAGCCGTTCGTTGAGCTGCTCGCGCGAGACGGCCGCTTCATCCCAGAATAACTGCCCGTCGCCGTTGATGGATAGCGCGACATGCTCCGTTTCCGTCGCCTGCGGCTCGCTGCTGGCTTTCGGCAGGTCGATCTTGACGGCATGGGTCATCAAGGGTGCCGTGATCATGAAGATGATCAGCAGCACCAGCATCACATCGATCAGCGGCACCATGTTGATTTCCGAAACCGGATGCTGGCTTTTGTTTTGGT
>NZ_JADMKV010000124.1 GCF_015476545.1 Methylobacter sp. BlB1
CGATACTGAACAAGCGCTTCGTGCTCAAGGAAGTGCTCGGCAGCGGCGGCATGGGTACTGTGTTCAGGGCGACCGACTTGCGTCGCCAGGAAGCGCAGGACCAGCAGACCGACGTTGCGTTAAAAGTGTTAAATGAAGAATTCAGGGATGATCCGGAACTGTTCATCGCGCTCCAGCGAGAAACGAAGAAATCCCAGATGCTGGCGCATCCCAACATCGTCAGCGTCTATGATTTCGACCGCGACGGCCGCAACATTTTCATGGTCATGGAAATACTGGAAGGCAAGTCGCTTTCTCAATATATCCGTGAAATCGCTCCGCAAGGCGGCATTCCTTTCGATAAAGCCTGGCCGATCATTAAAGGACTGGCGTTGGCATTGGGTTACGCCCACAAAAAGAACATCGTTCATTCGGACTTCAAGCCGGGCAATGTCTTTATTACTGACGGCGGCGAAGTCAAAGTGCTGGATTTCGGCATCGCCTGCGCGGCCGTAAGATCGGACCGCCAGGGCCATGACGATACGGTTTTCAATGCCCGCGACCTAGGGGCGCTGACGCCGGCTTACGCCAGTTTGGAAATGTTTGAAAACCAAGATCCCGATCCGCGCGACGATATTTATGCGCTGGCCTGCGTCAGCTATGAACTGCTGGCCGGCAAGCATCCTTTCGGCAAGCTGTCCGCCCAGAAGGCGCTGGAGGTCAATCTTCAGCCGCCGGTCATTCCGGGCTTGAAGCGCCGGCAATGGAGCGCCCTGACGCACGCCCTGGCGTTGAAAAGAGAGCAGAGAACGGCTTCCATCACGCAATTTCTTGATGAAATAGAGCCCAAATCGCCCTGGCCGAAAGTCCTTGGCGCTGCTGCGATTGCGGCTTTAATCGCGGCGGCGGGCGGTTATGTCTACATTTACCAGAATATGGATGCCGTGCCTGAAGTCGTCGAACTGACTCCGGAGCAGCAACTTCAGATCAAGGACCTGCTCGAACTGGCGCAAATCCATTTTGAAGTCGGCTACATCACCGCGCCATCCGGCAGCAACGCCTTATGGGCTTATCGTCAGGTGCTGGCCATCGATCCTTACAACAAGGAGGCCTTGCAGGGACTGGAGAAGATCGCCGACCTGATTGAAAAGCAGGCTAACGAGCTGTTTGATCAGCAAAAGTTCGATGAAAGCTTGGCAAAAATTGAAGAAGGGCTGGAAGCGCTGCCTAAAAGAGAAAGTCTGTTGGCATTGAAAGAGAAGATATTGCAGATGAAGCGATAGGCGTTTTACCGGCCATGCCGATGGAATTCCTTTGCTTTTTTCCAAAAAGAGGAGCGCAGAAGAAGCAGATTGACCGGCAAAAAACGACCCAACTCGACCTTTCACCACAGTGGCTTGATCGGCGGATTAGTGCCGTATCCCTTGCTGTATGCTGTCATGCTAGGCGTTATGCATAAACTTGACAGGCCCCAAATTCAATTTCAAGTTATGATTTGCTCGTCAATATAAAATGATAGGATAGAGGCAATCTCTAAATAGAGTTACGTCTCGGGAGATAATCATAAATGAATCATAAAAAAAATTTTTTTATTACGTTTATGAAATTGGCCGGCTCTTACTGGAAATCCAAAAACAGCCTCATAATATGGACAGAAACTGTCCTGATGATTGTACTGACAGTGATGCAGATTGAACTGGCCGTCTATATTACTCAATGGAATGCCGCTCTTTTTGATGCCATTGAACAGCGATCAATGGCTGGCGTAAAAGCCCAGGCCGTCATATTAATTCTGATCTTCATGGGTAGCATAGCGATCGCCACAGTCCATTTAATCGTCAAACGGCGCTTATTGATTGGGTGGCGGACCTGGCTAACCGAAAAAGTCATTGCCAAGTGGATACAACAAGGCCGCCATTATCAGATCACTTTATTATCCCAAAGTGATCATGACAATCCGGACGGCCGCATCGCGGAAGATATTCGTATTGCGACCGAAGACGCTATAGCGCTAAGTCATTCATTGTTTTACTGTTTATTGATGTTGGCGAGCTTTAGCCAAATTCTTTGGGGCATTTCCGGAAAAGTTGTATTTGAGTTCGGAAACGTTTCGATTCCGGTGATGGGGTACCTGGTCTGGATATCGATCAGCTACTCAATCTGCGCTTCGATTTTAGGCTGGTGGATGGGGAAACCGATGACATCGGCCACTCACACAAGACAAACCAGAGAAGCTAATTTCCGGCACAATCTGATCGATATTCAGAATAATTCCCGAGTCATTGCATTGATTCGAGGCGAGGCTAACGAACAAGAGCGGCTGCTTGATTCGTTTCGAGCGATTATCGGGTCCTATGCCGAACAAACAAGCGCCTGGATTCGGATTCAGTTATTTACGTCCGGCTACTCAGTCGCATCCATGGCCTTGCCGATTTTAGTTGCATCGCCGCGTTATATAGCCGGCGCAATTTCATTGGGTATCTTGATTCAGTCCGTCCAGGCCTTTCAGCACATGGTTTCCGCTTTGTCGTGGCCGGTCGATAACATGACCCAGGTCGCCAAATGGCGAACATCGGTCGAGCGGGTCTTAGGGCTCATGAATGCCCTTGATCATCTGGAGCATGAAATTTTACCGCCGAATCCACATCAGATTCATGTGAATGAAGCCAATGTTTCGGCGCTAACGTTTAATAACGTCAGGCTGGAAGACCTGAAAGGAGAAAAGCTTTCAATCGTTTTCAATGGTGAAATCAAAGCGGGGGAGCATGTGCTGATTTCTGATCGAGCCAACAATGGCCCCAAGCTATTTAAAGCGATTGCCGGTTTATGGCCATGGGGATCCGGCCAGATTGAAGTACCGTCTGGTCAGTCGATATTCTTTATGCCGCCAAAGCCCTACCTTCCAGCAAAGTCGTTATTTGATGCCATTTGCTACCCCAAACCCAAGACAGCGTTTGACCAGGCCGAAGTAGAAAAAAAGCTCGAGCAGGTGGGTCAAAAAGCCCTGATCAACCAATTAGATCAGGTCGATGCTTGGGAAGACGTGTTGTCAAATGAACAGCAGCAGTATTTAGGTATTGTTCGCGCATTATTGCATCGGCCGCAATGGCTCTTCATTCAGGAAGCCCTCGACTCGTTGCCCCCTAATGACGAAGAGAAGATGCTCAAATTGTTGGCCCACGAGCTACCTCATGCAGGCATTCTGACGATTACTCATCAGCCGTCCACCCAGGCTTTTTACCAACGCAAGCTCAGGATTTAGAAAGCATTGAGATTACCGATAAAACCGTTGAAAGATTAAGTCTTTTCAGAAAAGACTAGCGCAAGCTCAAAGGTTTAAACAATATGTTCCCAATCTACTTTACTTGGCTTCAGTTTTTCTCTCTCCGGTCTAATGTCTGGACTCTTCAATTCCTCAGAACATTGCTTAATATTTTTTGTCTCGTTGACCAGGTAATTTTTAGCCTCTTTGGTATCAAACGCGATGTCTTTTTTCTGTATGGCATCAAGATCGGTATAGGTTGTCTTTCCTACAACTCCCCATAAGGCGAGGATCATTATCACCATAGATAAAAAGGGCGCAGATATCATTGAGAATTTGATGAATCCCAACAATAGATGTCCAGCTATAGCTGCCCCTTTCTGTAAGTATACTTTTCTTATACTCGAGGACACTTCTAAAGAAGCGATAGCAGCATTAATTATCTTTGTGTTCATTTTTGTCTCCTTGAAATGATTTGTCATCTCACCGGATACAAATTGCCAATCTTAAATTTTACTCAAATCCCTTGCCAACTATTCCATGTCGGGCAGTCTTCTTCATCATTCAAAAAAGACGATTCCATCCAATAGGCTTTGATATTGGCAGATTATCCAGGTCCTCATAATCAATCTCTCTATTTATAATCAATCTGATCAATAAAGACAACATTCGTTCATAAGAGAGCCATCCCTCAGACCGTCCATGCGCCTTTCCTTCATTCCAGCATTATCTCCAAGCCTATGATATAGTTTCTCGTTTGGGCCTGGGCTCAATGGGTCATGCTGCTAGCTACCTACGTTTTGACAACCATCGCGGCAATAATCGTTGCTTAAGGCTTCATCGACTTGCCGCTTGCAGTATAGGTCGGAGCCTAGATGCATTGCCGTCTAACCCTGCGCGAAAAGTCCCGCAGGCCGGTGAATACAAACGTTGAATGACTGTTTTCAAAGTTTCATCTGACCTTCACTAATAGTTCTTGAAAGACCGTTTTTGGCACTTATGCAAAGCTTTGCATAAGTGCCATTATGTGAAGTTTCCTTTTATGT
>NZ_JADMKV010000125.1 GCF_015476545.1 Methylobacter sp. BlB1
TTTATTGAAACGCTAAAGCAGAAATAGCGCTAGATGGTAGGGCTGGATGCATACGGCCGTACGTTCGACTTCAGAAGGAATGCCTGGCGCCAGGGTCAGATCCTTCAGCTCGAAATCCAAAACGGCGATACGTTGCCCGGCAAGGCCGTTCAGACTCGCCAGACATAAAGCCGCTAAAACGATCAACTGTCGTATTCGAAAGTTCATGCGTTCTCCTCCGGATTATGAATCGGATTAAAGAGATGATCTGGATAAATACGGTAAATCAACAGTCCAGGCCTGGTTAAAACTGATTCGGCAAATTGGTTAGAGTGCCCAAGCTTGATTAATGCTGCAGTGGACTGAGGTGCTGCTAATGGCTCTCTCCCGAATGGAGAGAGCGCGTTAGTGTCTTTAGTCGAATAGAATGATTATGAATTGAATAAACTCTACGCAGCAGTTGAGTCAATTGGATCTAATACGCGTTTGAATTTGCGATGTTTAGTCACATGACGCGTAACAGTGCGCCCGGCTCGATCGGTCGCATTGTCAACAGCCGCATACATGTTTTCCTCAACATCATCAATAATTACATCTGATTGATGCGGAATCACTACCTGAATATGACAGCGTTTATCAGCTCCGCCTTTGAGGCCATTATCACTGGAAAGGCGTACGATAATGCGCTGGACGGAATCGTTGCTGCTGATTAAAGCGCTATTGATGCGTTTAACGACATAACGTTTCAACGATTCGGTCAAGGAAAAGTTTCGGGCTTGAATATCAATTTGCATACTGCACTCCTACATGAGTATTACCAGATGAGCTTTTAACTTACCTCTTACTGTACCAAATAAAAAGTCGGATATTTTTTATTAATTGATCGAAATACTCGAACTTTTATGCTTTTTTAAAGAAGCAAACATCTGCCAATGCATCAAATTTGTTGAATATAAAAAAAATCATTCGAGTATTATTTAGTGATCATGTTCTAATTGACTGGAATCAGAGCATTAACTGAGCAATATTTATGATTAATTACAAGCATCTCCATTACTTCTGGATGGTCGCCAAGGAAAAAAGCATTGCCCGAGCCAGCGAGCGTTTGAATCTGACACCACAAACGATCAGTGGGCAACTAAGTTTACTGGAAGAAACGCTAGGTGTGGCTTTATTTGACCGTGTAGGACGCCATCTCGAGCTCACCGATACCGGGCACAGAGTTTTAACTTACGCCGATGAAATCTTTTCGCTAGGCAGCGAATTGGAGAGCATAGTTCACGATAGGCCTACCGAATCGGTATTGACATTCAATGTAGGCATTGCCGACGTCGTGCCTAAATCCATCGCCTATCGCCTGCTGGAGCCAGCCTTGCATATACCTGCCCTGGTACGCATCAATTGCCATGAAAGCAATCTTGACTCGCTGCTGGGCGATCTGGACCAGCACAAGCTGGATCTGGTGATTTCGGACAACCAAGTACCTGCAGATACTAATATCCGGGGCTTCTGTCGACCGATTGGGGAGTCGACGCTGACTTTTTTTGCCGCACCGAAATTGGCAGACACGTTTGAGCAGACATTCCCGACTTGTCTTGATAAGGCTCCGTTGTTATTGCCGGGCAACGCCAGCGGAATAAGGGCTCAGCTTCAGCAATGGTTTGACAGACGGCATATTCATCCGCGCATTGCCGGCGAGTTTGATGATAGCGCACTGATGGAGAAATTTGGCCAGGCCGGCATCGGCATTTTTGCCTTACCGACGGCCATCAAAGAAGAAATAGAAGATAAATGCGAAGTTATTCCCATTGGCGAGGCTGAAGATTTAACCGTTCGGTTCTACGCCATTTCGATGTTGAGAAAAGTATCGCATCCGGCCGTGACGGCCATTACTGCCAAAGCCCGAGGCTGGCTGGCCCGCGGCACGGCAGATTTATAAATGGCTTCACCCTGCGTGAGGAATCTTGCCGGCTGCGGCTTTGCCACCGCAACCGGCAAGAGACTGGACAGTTATGAATCATCAACCTGATCGGCGAGCGTTGTTAACGCTCTAATCAGGTCTGACAGCCTCTCTGAATTTTCCGCGCGCGCTGTCGCGTGGGCGACTTTGCGGCCTTTCCGCGGCGCTTTGTTATAGAGATGCAGGTGCGCGTTCGGAATCTTCAAAACATCGTCGTCAGCCGGCAGGCCGCCGATGAAGTTCACCATAGCCGCCTTGCCGACCGATGCCGTAGAGCCTAATGGCTGATCCAGAATGGCGCGCAGATGATTTTCGAACTGACTGGTTTCAGCGCCTTCAATTGTCCAATGGCCGGAGTTATGCACGCGCGGCGCGAATTCATTGGCGACCAGATTGCCGTCCACGTCGAACAGTTCCAACGCCAGCACGCCGACATAATCCAGCGCTTCCATTAACGCAGAAACGTAAGATTCAGCCAGCTTTTGCAGCGCATCGCCATCGCGGCATTCCGAAATCCGCAAAATGCCGCCGCGATGCAAATTCTCGGATAACGGATAGAAAGCGATAGCGCCTGAAACGTTGCGTGCTGCAATAATGGACACTTCGCGTTTGAATGGCACAAAAGCCTCAATGATAGCCGGCACGCCTTGCAGCGATTCCCAGGCCGGCTCCAGGTCGTCAACCGACTTGAGCACGGACTGGCCTTTACCATCATAGCCCAGGGTGCGGCTTTTCAAAATGGCCGGCCAACCGATGGTCGACATGGCCTGCTTCAGGTCTTCAAGGCTGTCCACAGCCGCGAAAGCCGGAGTCGGAATGCCGATTTCGCGGAAAAAACTTTTCTCGATGAGTCGGTCCTGAGCAACCGCCAGCGCCTTGGGAGCCGGATGCACCTGGGTCCGCGCCGCCAGAAATTCGGCGACATGTGCCGGCACATTCTCAAATTCATAGGTAACAACATCGGCGAGCTCCGCCAGCTGCGCGAGCAAGGCAGGATCACTGTAATCCCCATGCAGATGCTCGCCCAGTTTGTTGGCGCAGGCATCGGCCGATGGGTCCAGAAAAATAAAATCGAGCCCTAACGGATAACCCGCCAATGCAATCATACGCGCCAGCTGCCCGGCTCCAAGAATTCCTACTTTCATACCATATCCTCCCGAGGATCTGAATGCTCAAGCACTGTCTCAGTCTGTTCGCGTCGATAGTCGTTTAATGCGGTTCGGTATTCGTTGTGCTTATTGCTGATAATAGCCGTCGCCAGCAAAGCCGCATTGATGGCGCCTGCTTTGCCGATAGCCAATGTACCGACCGGAATGCCGGCAGGCATCTGAACGATCGATAACAAGGAGTCCATGCCGTTCAATGCTTTAGACTGTACAGGCACACCTAAAACAGGAATGGCGGTTTTCGCCGCTGTCATGCCGGGCAGATGCGCGGCGCCGCCAGCACCTGCGATAATCACTTCCAGGCCTTTAGCTTCTGCCGCTTCTGCATATTGAAACAGTTTGTCCGGCGTCCGGTGTGCCGAAACGACTTCAGCCTCATACGGCACTTTTAGACGATCAAGCGTTTCCGCAGCAAAGCGCATGGTTTCCCAGTCAGAGGTCGAGCCCATAATGATGCCAACCAGTGCTGTCATGTGTTACTCCTTTCAGTATCAGAATAATTCGGACACAACCGGTCCTATGAATAATTAAACCTTAAATTATCGCACAAATGCCGTAATGATGTTTCTTAAGTTTTTGCATAGCCTATAAACCACTATTGGTAAAAACACCGCTCGGGAAATTCGTTATGGTGTCATCGTGAATGCAGCAAAGGCTTACCATACATTTAAAGAGTTTTATCCGTTTTACCTCAGCGGGCACGCCAACCGGATTTCCCGTCGGTTGCACTTTGTCGGTACATCTATAGCCCTGGTGTTGCTCCTGAGCGCCTCCCTCACGTCAATGGGGTGGCTGGTTGCCGTGGCCTTTATACAAGGCTACGCCTTTACCTGGGCAGGGCATTTCTTCTTTGAAAACAACAAGCCCGCCACCTTTGTATATCTCTGGCTCAGCTTTCTGGGTGACTGGCGTATGTGGTGGGACGGCATTGTTAATCTGGTATGGTTTGAGCTAAGCTAATCCATTTTTACCGAGTCAGTGATCATGGTTAGATGCCCCAAATGTAG
>NZ_JADMKV010000126.1 GCF_015476545.1 Methylobacter sp. BlB1
GGCCACGAAGGGCACCGTTGCTGCCAGCGTGGATTTGAGCTGGACCGCTATGGGCTCCGGCACGGTCAGTTACGAAATCTGGCGTTCATTGGGCTTGAATGGCAGCAAGACCAAGATCGCCACCACCACCGCCACCACGTATTCCGACACCGCGGCGACGCAAGGGGGCGTCCACGGCTATTACATCAAAGTTGCTGGCGCCAGTGACCAGACCAATACTGACTATGGCTATCGCCAACCGCCACCTGCTCCTCTGGCGGGTATCAGTGACACGTATACCAAAGTCTCGGCAGGCCCGCATTTCAATCTGGCGCTTAAAGCCAATGGCCAACTGTATGCGGCCGGCATTAATAACCACGGCCAGCTGGGCGATGGTTCAACGACCGACTCTAAAATATTCAAGCTTGTCCTGACCGATGTTCAGGATATGCTGGCTGGAAGCGGTACGTCATTTGCGCTGAAAACCGACGGACGCTTATTGGCGGCGGGTTTCGGATATGACAAAACCTGGCAGGAAGTTTTGACGGGTGTATCGTTGATCCACACGAATGACAACAACACCACTTTCTGGGCGATTGTGTCAGGCACCGTTTACACGGGCACCTCCGTATCAAACTGGCACGCGACGACCTACACGAATGTCAAGGATATCACGTCTTCCTACGTCTATGCGGCAGGCGAGTCCACGCGAGTCACTTATATTCTCAGGACCGATGGCACTGTCGATGCCGACAACGGCTCTACCATTACGACGATCGGTTCCGGTTTCAAGGAAATAGAAGGGGTTACCAGTTATGACGCATGTCCTGCGCCTTGCACGCTCACGCCTACCGTTTACGGCATCAAGAATGACAATACCTTATGGGCATACGGTGATTCCCGCTTTGTATCCGATGGTCTGGGCTCAATTGGGACTAAACCGGCTGGATGGCGTCAACTGTTTGACGGCGTCAAAGGCCTATCGGTCAGATCTATTAGTAACAATTATGGGGATATCACGTTCGTCACCAAGACCGATGGCTCTCTTTGGGCTGCTTCGGTGTTAGACGCATACGCGTTGAACACACATGGACAGTATGGCGATGGAACCACTACCGCCACTTCTTATTGGAAGCAGGTCCTGAGCAATGTGGCAATGGCTTCGGCAGGCGTATTCAATTCGATCGCTTTGGAAACCGACGGCACGCTCTGGGTGACCGGTGAGAACGGCTCGGGGCAGCACGGCTTCAACAATACTACACCTCGTACCACCTGGGCTCAATCAGGTTTCCTCTTGCCTAACAAAGTCAGTGGTTTCACCGCCAGCGACGGCACCGTATTCGATAAAGTCATGCTAAGCTGGACTGGTGAGCCTTTGGCGGTGCAGTATGATATCTACCGTTCAACATCTGCTGGTACCAAAGGCAATTTGCTGGTGTCCAATTTGGCCGCGCCGGCGACCAGTTATGAAGACACGACTGTTATTGGCTCGACGGCACATTATTTTTATACCGTCGTGGCCAAAAATGCGAATGGCTCGGCGCCTGATTCCGATCAGGACGAGGGCTATGGCAAGCCGATACCCTTGCCTACCTTAGTGGTCTCGCCGGCCACCGTTTACCAGGGCGAGACGAAAGTCGATGTCGCGTTGCAGCCATCCCATGACGCGTCCTGCCCGCTGACCACCGTACAAGCCGAAGCGGAAGCTGATTCGTTTAAATGCTATGTCACGCTGACGACGACCGTACCCGACCTGGTCGCCGGCACTGACAGTAAGGGCCTGCCGACGCTGACCGGCTATCCCGGTACCGCCGGCAATTTTACCGTGCAGGCCGTGGTCTCGCGCTGGGTCAATGGCTCCCGCTATGATTCAGAGCCGATCAGCCAAACCGTCACGGTCTTGCCGATCGTCTGGGACTTCGGCCTGGTCGGCAAAAGCGAAGTCTATGTCGGCATTGAAATGGTCAACCTGACTTTCAGGCAGACATCGGAGCCTGTCTGTCACCTGGCCATCGATCAGGCGGCCGCGCTGGAAGAAGCCACCAAAGGCAACCGGGCCTGTTTTGTCGAGTTCACCGGCGCTGACCAACTGAACAAAAACCTGTCTGTGTCGTTGAACTCTATCAAGCTGGAAGGCGCGCTGACGCCTGTAGGCCTTCATACCCTGGGCTATACCGTCAAGCGTCAGTTTGCCGATAGCCTGACGGCGGTGCTACAGACCGGCACTTTCGAGATAAGCGTCCAGGAGCCGCCTCCGCCACAGGTCACGCTGAAAGGTGGCTATAAAATAGCGGCAGGTAAATATTACGTGCCGATGGGCCAGCCGATTACGCGCGCAACGATCGAAGCGGCGATGCCGACCAGCGCCAAGTTTAAATACCAACTGATCGACAGCCAGCAAAACCTGGAGCGTGGCAACGTTATGAGCGGCGGCAGCTACTGGCTTTCGACGCCGAACCTGGGCCTGCTGGAAGCGCGGCCGGTGACCTTGCGCGTGGCCTGGCAGGGCTATCCGCAGTCCTATACCGAACAGGTCATTACCGCCATCGGCGGCACGGAAAGCAACTTGAAGCTGCTGATCGACGTACCGCCACAGACGCCCGATACCGAGTTGGTGACCGTTAAGGTCAGGGTCGGCAAGTACACCAAGGAGGGCCTGGTCTATGCGCCGGAGACAATGGGGCAGTGGCGAACCCAGATTTTGGCGCAGACCAATATACAAGGGACCAAGACGCCGATCACTAACCTGCAGGATATGAGCAACGGCGAAGCGACCTTCCAGGTCGACCCGGCCGGCCTGCTGTTTATGAAGCTGTCGGCGGTCGCCGAACTGGTCAGCGCTATGCCGGAGCTGGACGTTACCCTGGCCTCGTCGACCCGCTATGTCGAAGTCGTCAAGGGCACGCCAATCGAGGGCACCATTACGGCCAAGTCGCTGGATGGCCCGGCCCCAAAGACGTTCGCGCTTACCCTGACCATGACGCAGGACAATCGCGCGGCGCTGAAGGAAGTGACCTGGGAACGCAGCGATGACCACGGCCTGACTTGGGAGCCCCAGCCGAAATCGAACACGATCCGGCATAACGTCCCGATGCCGGAACCCGGTCGGCGCATGGTGCGGGCCAAAATGGTGAATAAGAATACGCTGGTCGAAAGCTACGCCGAGCCCGTGGAAGTCTGGGCCTATTCGAAACTGGAGGCGCAGATCGTGGGGCCACGCCATGTGGCGCCGGGGCATGCGGTCACGCTGGCCGCGCAGCTGTACCGGGAAGGCGTCCTGACCACGGACACGGTGAATGAATGGACCCTCGAGGCGCCCAGCGGCAAAACCGTGCAGACCGGACCAACCGCCACGATGACCGAGGAAAGCGAAGGCAAGGTCTACGTGACGCTACGCACCCGACCGGCGGATACCCGTGACGACGATCCGGCCGCCTGGACAGCGGCCCGAAGTTATGTGGTCATCGCCAATCCGAACAAGCCCACTATTTCCATTCAAGGGCCCAAGGCTGTCGAGGTGGGCAAGATGTACCACTATCAGGGCACGGTCAGACCGTCCTGGGGCGGCATGGAAAGCGTGCACAGTCTGGTAACGGAATGGCAGTTGCCGGACGGCAGCCTAGCCGCCGGGCAAACGCTGGACTGGACGCCGACGGCGCAGGATCTGATCGACAAGCAGCCGCTGGTGTTTCGGGCCTGGGTGGACGGTTTCAAAGCGGCGACGCTGAGGGAAACCACTTTGAGCTATGCGCCCTGGGCCTATGTCTGGCCGAACTGGACCATGACCATGAAGCAGCTGACCGTGCAGGCGCCGTCCGACCTGAACCTGCTGGTCACCCATGACCTGCCGGCCATGAACCGGCGCTTCGAAGGCCTGGCTTACGACTGGTCGTTTCCGCCCAATGTCAACGGTCACCCGCATACCGCCTTTCCGAACCGGGCCTTGGCCCAGGCGTTGTATGCCGGCGAGTACGACATCAGTGTCACGATCCGCGACAGCCGCGGGCATGAGACCGTACTGACCCAGCACGTCATCA
>NZ_JADMKV010000127.1 GCF_015476545.1 Methylobacter sp. BlB1
AACTATGCGCCACCAAGTTACTGTGCATAAAAGGAAACTTCACATAATGGCACATAGTGAGCGGTCAGTATTGAAAGGGTAAAATCGACCCAAAGTAGCCATTCTCCTCATCTTTCCGAACGGCAACGTATCAGTAGAAAGCGGACAGTCAATTGCAGGTGATCAACTAGATCTATCATCCGTAGTGAGCGTTATTCATTGATAGACTTCTGTCGGTAGCTTCACCATTAACTTTTTATTCAAGACGGCTACCTTATTAGTAATTAGACGAATAGTAATAGTACGAGAAATCTAGTACAAAACATGAATACTAGCTTAAGTCGTGGAAATCTGGCTTGGCACAACATCGATAACTAATCATCTCATTAACTCGGACTATCAACTTTACTGTGCTTCGTTAGTAGCCGCTTATGTGGGATGTTAAGCAGCACAGGAAAAATTTATGGACTGCCTCTGTAACGGCTTGGAAGAGGTGCGCTACAGGTACATCTGTCGGGCATAGCCTAAGCCTAAGGTATATTCTGACATTAACATCCTCTTTCTGTCGGAAGGATAACAATCTGGGAAAGTGGAAATGGACCTAGCATTACACTATGTACTACGAGTTGTGGACGTTATAAGGTATTTCGCATATTAATATTTTTCACCAGAAACGAGGAGACCCACATGTCTGGCTCATCTGAAAGTAACGACGATTTGGTTTCGGGTCGCGTTAATCGATCCAACGATCAGACAACGATTTGGGCTGAGAACAAATTCAGTTCCGTGGACATCATCGGAATAGAAGTCAACAGCTTCAGGATCAATTTTAGCGGAGACGCCATTTTCAGCGTCGAAGTGGCCAAAGACACGGAAGAGGATGGTGAATTCCGTCCACCAATGGCGCTTGACGCAATCGTCGGTAATGGCTGGAGCGCCGAACACGTGGGCGGCAGTGGTGGAACTGGAGTCACCGGAATCGGCGGAAACGTTGGAGGATTGGGTGTCCGTGGATTGGGCGGTGAGAACGGAATCGGAGTCTTGGGCGATGCAGGAGGACGCACAATAGGTGTAGTTGGACTCGGTGGCCCGCGCGAGGGAACGGGCGTATTCGGCCGCGGCTCCGGTGGCGATCGCCTTTCCCGCCGTGGGCGCGGAGGAATCGGCGTCCATGGCGTAGGCGGAGATGCGGATCTGACGCCAGGTCAGACGGCCGTTTTACCCGGAGCGGGTATCTTCGGCGAGGGCGGGAAAATTCTGGACACAAATGAGAATCGACTGTTACTCGGAGCCGGGGTTATCGGCCTTGGCGGTCATGCGGGCGAAAAGGATGTGCCGTCTACCAACGAAACGGGCAGCGTGGGTTTATTCGGCCAAGGCGCTGATGCCAAGATTGAGAAAATCTTTGATGGAGGAGTAGCAACCCTGGTCGGGCCATTGGAACCAGGCGCGGGCATCATCGGGCGGGGTGGAGTTCCGACCCCTCGAGAGATGCCGGTGGCTGCTGGTGTCATCGGGCTCGCCGGTGGCGAAACCAAGCCTCCTATTGACCAAACGGGAGGTGTAGGTGTATTTGGTTTGGGGCACGTGGGCGTTCGAGGTAGTAGCGAGAACGGACCGGGGGTCAGCGGGCGCTCGGACAATGATCGCGGTGGAATTTTCGAGTCGCAGCGGGCCGCGCAAGCTCGGCTTGTTCCAAAGAAAGTCGAGACTAGACTGCCTGAGGGGGCTCCTGTAAATCCCACCGGAATAAATGAGGCAGCTCTGGAGAAGGGCATCGTGTCCTTACCGAAGGACGGCGCGGCTGGCGATCTCATGGCGTTGATCGACGATGGCGAAGACTGTACGCTGTGGTTTTGCGTACGGGGCTCGGGCTCAAAAGGGCCAGCGCGCTGGGCGCAAGTGCTGCTTGGTTCGCCATTCGATGGTCAGTCGAATTAGCCCGAACGAGTTACGCATGCTCCGTCGACAGTCGTCAGTCAATCGTTCTAATTGATTCGCTTAGAGCGCGCATAACACTCCAGAGGTTGGCTGAAATGGTTATTCGATGGTTTTCATGCTTCTACCGTAATTTTAAATCTTAATAGATCACAAGTTTATTACAGTGGAATGACTTTTCATGATAGATATACAGAAACTTTATCATTACTTGCTAATGGAGAGTTAAACATGCCGCGATTCAGGTTGCTTGATCCGTCTAGACCCGAGTTCTCTACCCCAGCCCGGGGTCTGCCGTTCGGGCCGGACGAAATACTTTTTCTGGACAATGAGCTGCCCAAGGGCGAGGTGCCGAAGGCGCTGGCGGAGAGCTGCTCCGACAGGCGTGTCTTCGTATCGGATGCCAACGAGGAGACGGCCGAGATCGGGCTTGAGAGGCTCGATCCCTCCTCGGTGGGATTCCGGCTTCCGCCGGGATCTTTCCTCGGGCGTGCTGGCCTAGCGGCGGAGTACTGTTCCGAATCAGTGAAGTCGGGCACCGTCGACCCATTGCCGCCGTTCCGCCCGCAGTGGTCGGGCTATCTCTACCATCCGAAGCGGGCACCCGGCCGAGCGGTGCCGACCTTGCGGCGGGCCGACGGCTGCCGGATGCAGGCGCACAACGTCTACTATCCGGACAACCGCAGTTTCTTCGTGCCGTCCGACTATCCGTTGCACTGCATTGGGAGGCTGAAAGTCTGGGACGTTCCGGGCAGTAGTAGCTTCCGGTCGGGTACGGCGACGCTGGTCGGCCCCCGGACCATCGTCACCGCGGCGCACTGTATGCCGCGAGACGGTAGTCCGAGGAAGTGGGGCGCACTCTTCACCCCAGCGTACTTCAACGGGATCTCGATGGTCAGCATGGCGTCCTGGTGTGAGGCCTACCGGATGGCGACGACTGTCGTCTCGGATTCCACCCAAGCGTTTGATGTCGCGGTTATGAAACTGTATGATCCGCTTGGCGAGGCGCTCGGCTGGTTCGGTAGCCGCACCTACGACTCTGACTGGGAGGACGAGTCGCGCTGGAGCCTGATCGGCTATCCCGGCTATGCCGCCGATTTCAACTCGGGCGGGGAATGGCCGACTGTCGAAAACGGCATCCGCGTGGTCGATGACGACCCGGATGGCAGCT
Organism: Methylobacter sp. BlB1; assembly: GCF_015476545.1. Lineage (GTDB taxonomy): Bacteria > Pseudomonadota > Gammaproteobacteria > Methylococcales > Methylomonadaceae > Methylobacter. The sequence continues at coordinate 3,089 of NZ_JADMKV010000127.1, forward strand.
TCGCGGAGATCGAGCATATGGGGGACGCGAGCGATGGTAACTCGGGCGGGCCGCTGTTTGGTACTTGGCCCGAGGGGCCCTATATCATCGGCGTTCATTCCGGTAGCGAGTACCGGACTATCTGGACACCGTTCGGGGACATCGTTGCCGAGAACAATAACGTCGCGGCCGGCGGCTCCGGCATGGTCGACATGATCCGGAACGCGCTAACGAATTGGCCCTAATGATCTAGATGCACGATAAGAAGGCAGAAGACCCGGAGTATTACACGAACGGGAACGCGGCACTATGGCCCGTAGCACCAGCAGCTCCGTTGATGTGTGTCGCAGACAGTGTGCTAAGTGGAACTGAAATAGTTATTGGCATGATGCCTGCTGATCTGCCTTGGCAAGTCGCCGCACACGTCAGATTTGGTAGGTGGAACAATTGTCCATATCTAGAAGAACAGGTTGCTCTTCAAGCGCTGGCATGAAAGGTCTGGCGCTGTGAAGACGACAATCGCTACCAATGTGGCCGAGTTTGACGTCAGGCTGCCTCGGAGTGGAGCCGAGGCAGCCTTGATTCTCTCAAACAAGCGTTTCTTCTAATACCGAGATTCCATACCTCATGACGTCGGCAATGTAAATACCTTGGCTGCATCGCTTGACAGCCACCGTCAGGCCCCCGGCTGAAGCGAGGCGTTAAATGACTGTTATCGAAGATTCACCTGCCGTTAATCTAGCATTATTGACTGACCGGTTATGGCACTTATGCAAAGCTTTGCATAAGTGCCATTATGTGAAGTTTCCTTTTATG
>NZ_JADMKV010000128.1 GCF_015476545.1 Methylobacter sp. BlB1
CACATCGTGATGCCGCAGGGAAGAGGAGGAGTCCATACCATTATCCTACGAGCTGATTTTTGATAGACTGTTTAGTTAGCTACAGATAGCGGACAGACGTCAAGAAGAAACCGTATATCATCCGTAATGGATTGGTATACTGAAAAGATTTAATTACTTATTATGGTCAGAAACATATGACTCCATCACGACAAGCACATCTTGATTCGTTAAGAGGAATTGCCGCGCTAATAGTTGTAATTGTTCATTATCTTGCGGCATTTTACCCTCATACAGTTTTTGGCATAGGTGGAAACTATCAGCAACACACACGTTGGGAAAGTATTACTTTCTTTCCACCATTTGGATTACTTACTTCTGGACATTTTGCCGTTTGCCTTTTTTTTATATTAAGCGGGTATGTACTAAGCTACAGTTATTTGGGTGAACCTCGTCGGACACAGAATTTGCTAGCGGCCATTATAAAGCGCCCAATACGACTCGGTGGTCTTGTTTGGGTGTCAATTATAGTTGGCTCGTTATTTTGGTATAGCGGTCTATTTTACAATGGCCCTGTTTCTAATTTAACCAGCTCACAACCATGGTTTAGCCATTTTTGGGCAGGAAGCTTCAATCCGTCTAGTTTTTTTGTAGACTTGGCAACATCTTCATTTAGTAAGGGCAATGCTTATAATCCACCGCTTTGGACTATAAAGCTTGAGTTATATGGCTCGATGATGGTGTATTTATTTCTACTGTTATTTGGGCAATCAAAATACAGACTTTTGATAGCCATTATACTGCTGCTTGTTTTTAAAGATAGCCTTTACCAAGGATTCTGGATTGGATTGATAATTGCGGACATAATAAAAAACTACACACACAGAATCTCGCTTGAATTAAGTAATACCACTTACTGCTTATTATTCATTCTGTTTTTTTATTTCTCATCTTACCCTCATTATGCAAATCAAGAATTTATTAAGAGCACAATATATTCTTTCCTGCCAGATGACCAAGGTTTCGGTGGGGGATACCCCATGCTGTCCGCTGTTCTTATTTTTGTTCTTATAGCCTCAAACAACAAAATAAAGGGCTATCTTAGCCTGCCAGTCTTCCAGTTCTTCGGGCATATCTCATATGGTTTGTATACCATGCATCTATTGATAATAGGATCTTTCTCTTCGTGGTTATTCCTGAGACTAAATACCCTCCTTGGCTATAACATTTCTTTTATTATTGCGATTTCTATCGGATTTCCGATCATCGTTTTAGCCGCATACATGTCAACCAAGTATGTCGACAATCCTTCGATTAGGCTTGCCAACTATATTGAAAATAAGATAAATAGAATTCACACCGCATTACTGATAAAAAATCTATATAACACTAAAAAATTCATAACAAAGCGCTCCACCTGATCACTTTCCTGCTGCGCTTCAAAGTGTCAAGTAAGCTTTGTCGTTGAATGGCTGTTTTCTAGCTTACACTTGCTATTATCCTGGAATTCCTGATCGTCAACTCTTGGCACATAGCAGCTATTCATTTTTAATCTCGAAATAATATCGGCACGGGAAAAAAGCTGATAGTTGGTGATCACACAGCCGAAGGCCTTGAGCAAAAAACCAAGCTTGATGCAATTTTTAAGGCTTATTACGCTCAAAAAAAGCATAACCGATTCTGCGCTTCTTACTTCAACAAATCTGGAGAAACCGCCGTGAAAACGTTGACTAAATTGGTCTTGGGAATGATGGGGCAATTGCGCCCTGGTCCCGTTCGGGGGAAATCGACAGAATCGATCGCGCTGCCCCCGCCCCAGAAAGCAGGTGGACTTCCGCTTATGGAGGTGCTGCTCAAACGCTGCTCGTCGCGCGAATTTGCGCCTGATGCTTTGCCATTGCAGCTACTTTCCGACTTGCTTTGGGCGACTTACGGCGTTAACAGACCCGATGGCGGGCGTACCGCGCCTTCGGCCTTAAATGCGCAGGAGATAGATGTTTATGTGGCACTTCCTGAGGGAGCTTATTGGTATGACGCTCACAGGCACGCTCTCGACCTTATGGTGAAGCAGGATCTGAGGCGAATAACGGGTTATCAGGACTTTGTCGATGAAGCGCCGTTAGATTTGGTTTATGTGGCCGATCATAGGCGCATGGCGATGGTTCCGGTCACTCAACGTGAATCCTATGCTTCCGCGGTGGCGGGCGCCATTGCCCAAAATGTCTATTTATTTTCCGCGAGCACCGGCCTCTCTACGGTCATTCGCGCATGGATCGACCGTACCGCCATTGCCGATGCGCTGGAATTGTCCCATGATCAACAAGTGTTGTTGTCGCAGACAGTCGGTTTTCCCAAGCGTGGCGCAGGGGATTAAAGCGCAGCAAGCTCTATTTGCGGATCTGTCGCAAAATTGACAAGCTGCCGATTTTTTCATACTTTTCACTTAACAAAAAAGCTATTGATGCTTCTGACGGGAGCGGAGCTGCTCCCTTTCAATCGTTATTCGTAGTTCCTTAGGAAAAATCTACAGGTATGTGTGCCGCTTCATTTTTCGAGGACTCTCTATGAAACAACAACTTCCTGCCCGCCGAAGATTCATCAAGCAAGTGATTTTGGGCGCCAGTGCTCTGGCGCTTCCGCCATTCAATATCCTTGCCCGGCCAGCCAAGGAGCGCCTGGGCGTCGCCCTGGTGGGGCTGGGCCGCTACAGCACCCACCTTCTGGCCCCGGCCTTGCAGCGCACGAAGTACTGTTATCTTGCCGGCATTGTCACCGGGACACAGGCCAAAGTCGAGCAGTGGCAACGGCGCTATGGCATTCCTGAGCGGAATATTTATGACTATCAATCGATGGATAAGATCGCCGATAACCCGGATATCGATGTCGTCTATATCGTGCTGCCTAATGCCATGCATGCGGAATACGCCATCCGCGCCGCCAACGCCGGAAAGCATGTCTGGTGTGAAAAGCCCATGGCCATGACGGTCAAGGAGTGCGAAGCCATGATCAAGGCCTGCCGGGATAACAAGGTCAAGCTGGCGATCGGCTATCGCATGCAGCATGAGCCCAATACCCAGGCCGTGATCCGCTTCGGCAAAGAGAGAGTCTATGGGCCGGTAAAATCGATATCGGCCGCCGCCGGATTCTACTACGATCGAATCGATCACTGGCGGCAGAAAAAGAGCATGGGGGGAGGTGCCATGTACGACATGGGGGTTTATTCGCTACAGGCCGCGCGCTATTGCAGTGGGGAGGAGCCGATCGCAGTGACTGCCCAACAGTCGACGAATCGCCCGGAAGTTTTCAAGGATGTGGACGAAACGATGACCTTCGATCTCGAGTTTCCAAGCGGCATCAAGGCGCATTGCAAGACAAGCTTCGCTATGAGCATGAATTCCCTGCACGTGGACTGCGAAAAAGGCTGGTATAAACTGGAGCCCTTCCAGAAGTATAGCGGTATCCGTGGATCAACCAGCGATGGCAAAACATTAGACGCCTTCCTGGACAGCCAGCAAGCCAGGCAGATGGATGACGATGCCTTCGCTATTTTACATAATCAGCCTCTGCTGGTGCCTGGCGAGGAAGGGCTGCGCGATATTCGGGTCGTGGAGACGATATTCTCATCAGCGAAGACCGGTCGGAGAATAGTGATCTAAAAAGCGATGGAATACCAGCAACCTATCGGTACGCCAACCACAGTAGATAGTGCGGTAGGATAATGGTATGGACTCCTCCTCTTCCCTGCGGCATCACGATGTGCCA
>NZ_JADMKV010000129.1 GCF_015476545.1 Methylobacter sp. BlB1
CCCTGCGGGCCTGATCTGTTAAAAGCTCCGGTGCTCGGCGCGGCAAACGGGATAAAGTCGTTCGTGCGTAACATCAGTAACTCAGATAAGGGATCAGGCGTCCGGCGATAATGGTCAGGCTCCACAGCGTCAGCGATGTGAATCCGGCGACTCTGACCGTGGCCGGCAGCGCCGGTCCTGCGCCCCAGGCGTCGACGTCGCGCCCCCATTTCAGCTCAAACCACAGGGCATTGACGCCGGCCAGGGCGATGAAGCCGAGCTTATAAAAAAACACCGGCAGCGTGATGATTTTGGAAGCCCCCGCGACAAACAGTAAAACCCCGGTCACGAAGGTCAGTATGAATCCGCTCAGCAGCCACGGCCTGAGCGGGTACAGTACCTGCGCGACCGGCAATTGCGGTAAAAACAGGCCGAGCAAGCGTAAATCGACAAAAAACAGCAAGCCTACCGAAATGGCCAAACCGATCAGGTGTAGGCCTTCAATAATCGGAAACATGTAAACCGATTCGCGTAAGGCAGTGCCCAGTTCGGAGTCGTAGAGGGTTTGGGAAAATTCGATCAGTGACATATAAATCTCAACAAAGCTATTTTTTACTTCTTGGCCTGCTCGACGGCGCCTAATCCAAAGCTGCCGTTATTCTCGGCGCAGATTCGTTCGTACTGGTCCAGTATTGTCTCCTTGCCGGCATGAGTGGCCGGTTCCACTTCGAAGTGCCAACCGTTGGGCTGGTCCTTCGCCGTCCATTTGCGCGCCGGCACCGTTATGGTGAACGGCCGGGTATAAACGGTCGGATCGGTCAGCAGCGCCTCGTAGGTGTAGCGTTTGCCGTCATTGCTGAAAATATAGCGTTCCTGGATGCGGCCGTTTTCGCTGATAAACTCGCCGGAGCGGCCGAACAGGGCTTTGCCGTTATGATTGGCGACATCCACCACCAGTGTGTTGCCTTCCCAGTGGCCGCGCGAATCGCCGTTCCATAGTTTGATGTTGTCCGGCAGGTGCGGCTTGCCGTCCAGGTGGATGATGCGGGTGCCGGAATTGAACTGGAACAACACATAGCCGGGATATTGGCTGATCTCGTAACCGTGCCAGTACAGCGATTTGGGAATCCCGGCCGGCGCGCAGCGAGCCAACGGCTCGACATATTCCGGCTTGAGCGGGTTATGGAAATTGGCCTGAAATTCCTTGACCTTTTCCAGCGCCCAGGGCTGAAACGGCACCTGGCCGTCCACGGGATCGCTGACCCGGCTGGGCGCCCGCAGCTCGCGCGGGCCTTTGGCGACCCGGTTGGGATTGGGGTCGTTGAGGATGCCGCCTTGCGGGTCGGTAAAATTGTTGTGATTGGCAATAGTGTTCGACCAATGCCCTTGAACGTCCGGCTGTCCATCGGCCAGCCTTGGACCTGTCCATTTGCCGGCGACGATCTTGGGAAAGCTTCTTTCCTGTTCGATGCCGGGCCCGCCCAGCTTTAACTGCTTCGGGGCCTGAGCCGGTTTGGCTTCTGGCTTTTTATCATCTGGCGCGGCAATGACGCTTTGGCAGGCGATCAACATTGCCGAAAGCGCCAATCCAGGCATAACCGCCGGTCGGTGTGTCATTTTATGCTTCATAACGTCCTCATCTGTGTCTGGCCGGCGTTTCATGGCTTATTGGGTTTGGGCGGATAGTATTGGTCGTAGTCCAGCGTGAACCGGTAATCCTCGATCAACTGAAAATTCTTTTCCCGGTGCCGGTACAGCATCACGCTGATATTCCAGGGGCGCGTGAATACGTTAGGGTCTTCGACCGTGGCTTTGTATTCGATCGTGTTCGGGTCCAGGAAGGCCCATTTTTCGATGACATGCAGCGCGTCGCTGTGGAAGTTGCCGGCGCGGTCGAACCAGGTTTTGTCGTTGAAGTGCTTGACGTCGACCACCAGCGTATCGCCTTCCCAATGCGCACGGGAATCGCCCAGCCACCAGTCATACGGGTCCTTGGGATGATCGGTGCCGTCGGTGTGTATCGTGCGTACCGAATGGCCGAATTGATGCACCAGCGTCAAATCCTGTTTACGCTGAAATATCTGGAAAGGCTCGGGGTAATAGATACCGCGCGGCACGCCCAACGTGTAACCTTTCAGCGCGGGGTCGTCGGTAGCGCGGGCTTCGAAGTTTTTCTTTTTCTGTTCCAGCGCCTTGGGCAGATAGGGCAGGTACTGGCCTTCGATAATGCCGGCGCCGGGCGGCGCATCCTTGCGGTTGGCATGCGGCTCCAGATCGTAGTCGGCGGCGCTGGTAGTTTGCCAGATCCCGGAAAAATCCGGTTTGCCATTGGTTAGCCTGGGTACTTTTTTAGTGGCGGCGAATGCGCTGCCGATAGACATTATCAGCAATAGCAGGATGCCGCCGGTCAGCATGGCGATGTCCTGAGGTCGGGCAGGCTCAGCAGTGCCACCGCTAAATGCCGTTCGCCCTGTGCTTGTCGAAGGGAGCTCTGAGCCGGGCTGCGGCAAGCTCGCCCCGAATGGAATACCCGTAGACTTTAAGTCCTGGTTGCTATTCGGTGTAGTATTCAAGAATGTTCTCCTGATCGTTAGGCAAAGCCTGCAGCCTTGCCTAATTGGGTCTAGTCAGCCGGAAACTGGAAATCGATTGTTAGGCGACTGGATCGCGCAGCCGATTAGGCCGCGCAACGTTAAGAATCGGCAGATCTGGCGGGGCCGGACTATTGAGATTGGGCGGTGCCTTGCGCTTGCGCGCCGGGTGCATCCTGGGCGCCGCCGGTTTTGACGCTGCGGCCGTCCGACAGTACCGTAGTGACCGCATAGCCAAACTCCTTGCCGTTCTTGGCCCGGTAGCCTTGAATGGTGACTTCGCTGCCGACCGGCAGGCTGGCCTTGGTGATGCCTTTTTGCTTCAGGCTGAACGGGGCGCCGAATTCGAACCCCCAGTTCTTGACGCTGCCGTCCGGCTGCTTAGTGTCCAGATACAGCCAGCTATGCGGATTGACCAGTTCCAGCTTGGTTACAACGCCTTTCAGCTCGATAGGCTGTTCGGCATCGAATTCCGCTGAAAAGGCATGATGCGCGTTTGCCGGCAGCGCCGTCAGTGCGAGTAATCCGCTCGCGAATATCCCGGTTATCAGCTTGCCGCTCATATTCATTCGATCTTTCCTGTACTTATTCGTTAAAAAATCAGTCGTGGTGGAAACCGCGTGTTTGGATGGTTTCCAGACTTGGCGATATAGAACAGCAAGATTCAGGCCAGGGTTTTAGGATTGCCCGTTATTAAGGTAAATGTTTTGTATTTTTGCAATCGGCTGCTTTGATGAGGTAATTACCAGTCGGCATTGACTTATTGATAAATCTTAGTGCATGGCAGGAATTGGCTGGGCGGGTTAACGGCTGTTGGTTAAGCAACAGCCTGGAAGCATCAACTGTTGATGGGCAGACAGGTTAAACAGTTGGTGTTACGCAGCAAGTTGAATTCAGGTCGGTTTGGTGAAGTGTCGCTAGCGCGACGGTTTGGTTTAATCGGGTTTCACGAAAAACATCCCTGTTTTTCGCCTTGACAGGCGACTATGTCGTGCAAATCGATCATCCTGCCGATTTGTCGCACCCGAAGGCGAGTTCCTTTTCTTTGCGCGGCCAAAGAAAAGGAACCAAAA
>NZ_JADMKV010000012.1 GCF_015476545.1 Methylobacter sp. BlB1
CTTTTCTTTCGACTGCATGGATGCAGGAGTTAGAGCAACGCAGGAGCAGTTGCCGGGGCCGCGCAAAGAAAAGGAACTCGCCTTCGGGTGCGAGAACCCGATTAAAATAATCCGTCGCGCCAGCGACACTTTACTAAACTGATCTGAATTCAACTTACTGCGTAACATCAGCTGCTTTTATTGAATGAAAATATCAGATGTACTTAAACAAACAGGAAATTTTTTAGAATTAAAAACGGTTTTTCTATAAAATCCCTTTTTCAGCAATATTTAACAGCCAAGTCTCCATGGATCTAAAATTCCTCGATTTTGAACAACCCATCGCTGAGCTAGAAGCGAAAATTGAAGAACTCCGCAATGTGGAGTTTGATAACAATATTAATATCTCAGAAGCGATTAAGCATCTCGAAGAAAAAAGTCTCGCATTGACCGAGTCGATTTTTTCCGATCTTTCCGACTGGCAAATTTCCCAATTATCCAGACATCCCGGTCGTCCATACACGCTGGATTATATCGAGCATATGTTTACCGATTTCCACGAGTTGCACGGCGATCGCACGTATGCCGACGATCCTGCTATCGTTTGCGGCCTGGCCAGGCTGGAAGGCCAGCCGGTAATGGTTATCGGCCATCAGAAAGGCCGCGATACGAAGGAAAAGATCTATCGCAATTTCGGCATGCCGCGCCCCGAAGGTTACCGCAAGGCGCTGCGGATCATGAAGATGGCCGAGCGCTTTAAAATGCCGATTATCTGCCTGATCGACACACCGGGCGCTTATCCGGGCATCGGCGCCGAGGAGCGCGGCCAAAGCGAGGCGATCGCCAGAAACCTGTTCGAAATGGCGAAGCTGAGAACGCCCATTATCTGTACGATTATCGGCGAGGGCGGTTCCGGCGGGGCCTTGGCCATCGGCGTCGGCGATCGGTTGATCATGCTCGAGTACAGTACGTATTCTGTTATTTCGCCGGAAGGCTGCGCATCCATTCTATGGAAAAGCGCCGATAAATCGCAGTTGGCGGCGGAAGCGATGGGCATTACCTCCGATCGTATCCGCGAGCAAGGCTTGCTGGACGAAGTGGTCAGAGAGCCATTGGGCGGCGGGCACAGAAATTTCCAGGCGACTGCCTTGAATTTAAGGGAAGCGCTGATCCGCCATATGGATGAATTAAAGCAGCAATCCGTTGAGAAAATGCTGGAAAAACGTTATCAGCGGCTTATGAGCTTCGGTTCCTTTATCGTCGAGGAGGGCCGTTAAATTCCGGCTTATCGGTCCGATCTTCAGGCCGGCTTTTGCCGGCCTTTTGTTTTTTTAGGCTATACGGCATGCTGTCATCATCAGTCATAGAATCGGCGCTGGATCAGGTTAAACCGGGCGCGCATCTTTATGTAGCCTATAGCGGCGGCGTCGATTCGCATGTTTTGCTGCATCTATGCGCATCAATGCCGGGACTCGCCGGTAGAATAACGGCGGTCTATGTCCATCATGGCCTGCAGGCGGAAGCCGATGCCTGGGCTACGCATTGCAGGAATGCGGCCGGAGCGCTCGGTGTTAGTTTTAAGGCGCTCTATGTCAATGCCGTTGCCGCGCCCGGAGAAAGTCCCGAGGAAGCGGCAAGAAACGCCCGATATAGCGCGTTAAAGGCTTTGATGGATGCAGACGATGTGCTGCTGGTGGCACAGCACAGGGATGATCAGCTGGAGACGGTATTGCTTCAGCTGTTCCGCGGCAGCGGCCTGCGCGGATTGTCCGGCATGCCCGAGCACATGGTTTTTGGCCGGGGCTTGATGCTCAGGCCATTGCTAAATGTGTCCAGGCAAGCGATAAGGCACTATGCAGAGGCGCACAAGCTGAGCTGGGTGGAAGATCCCAGCAATCTGCATATCGATTACGACCGCAATTTCCTGCGCAACATCATCGTGCCGCTGATCAAACAGCGCTGGTCGGCATGCGACAAAACGGTTGCCCGTTCGGCCAGACATTGCGCCGAGGCGCAGGCGTTGATCTCGGTCATTGCCGGCGATTTGTTTCATGCCGTTTTCAATGAAGCCGACAAAACATTGTCGATCAGCAGCTTGCAGCTATTAAACAAGCCCAGACAGCAGTTGGTCATCAGGCATTGGTTCCAGACGCTGGGCTTGAAAATGCCGGCCCAGGATTTTGTTGAACGGATTCTGAGCCAGATTGTTGCGGCAAGAGTCGGGAGTGATCCTGTGCTTTCCGGCCGGGGATACGATGTGCGGCGCTACCGGGATAAGCTGTATTGCCTGAAGCAGTCGCCAAAGCAGGCGTTGCAGGACATCAGCTGGCCTGTCGGGCAAGCTTCGCTGAAAACGGCCGATGGTCAGGTTTGGCTTTGTTTGCCTTCATCGACCGGCATATTGCGCGAGCGCTGGCTGAATGCCAACGTGGTCGTCAGATTTCGACGCGGCGGCGAAAAAATTTCATTGCCGGGCCGTAAAGGTCGCCACGTCCTTAAAAATCTGTTCCAGGAGGCAGGGATTCCGCCGTGGGAACGGGAGGGCATGCCGCTGATTTATTTGGATGACAAGCTCGCGGCTGTCGGCGATAAATGGATCAGTGCCGAATTTTACGCTGAAAAAACAGATGCCTGCATCAGGCTGTGCAGGCAAGGACAGGAATAAAGCTTGAAAGACCATGACGAATTTCCCATTGTCGATTAAAATGGGCATGTTTTGCGGCTCCATGGAAGGGAGAGCGGGGCAACGGGAGCAATCGCCACAACTGCATCAGTTATCATCTGAAGTCTAAAAATTCTACATGACAAAATACATTTTCATTACCGGCGGCGTCGTATCATCTCTTGGCAAGGGTATTGCGGCTTCCTCGCTGGCGGCTATTCTTGAGGCCCGTGGCCTTAAAGTCACCATGACCAAGCTGGACCCCTATATCAATGTGGATCCGGGCACCATGAGCCCTTTTCAGCATGGCGAGGTGTTCGTTACCGAAGACGGCGCCGAAACGGACCTGGACTTGGGTCATTACGAGCGGTTTCTTAAAACCACCATGGCCAAGAAAAATAATTTCACGACCGGCCAGATCTACGAAAGCGTGCTGCGCCGGGAGCGTAAAGGCGAATACCTGGGCGCGACGGTTCAGGTCATTCCGCATATCACCGATGAAATCAAGCGCCGTGTTTATCAAAGCGCCGAAGGCATGGATGTGGCGCTGATCGAAGTCGGCGGCACGGTCGGCGATATCGAGTCGCTGCCTTTCCTGGAAGCCATCCGTCAGTTGCGCGTCGAGTTGGGCGCCGACAGATCATTGTTCATCCATTTAACGTTGGTTCCGTATATCCGTTCCGCCGGCGAAATCAAAACCAAACCTACTCAACATTCGGTCAAGGAATTGCGTACTATCGGCATACAGCCCGATATCCTGATCTGCCGTTCTGAACAGCCGGTGCCGATCAGCGAGCGGCGCAAAATCGCCTTGTTCACCAATGTCGAGGAAAAAGCGGTCATCACGGCCGTCGATGCCGACTCGATCTATCGCATTCCGCTGCTGCTGCATGATCAAGGCCTGGACGACATCGTCGTGCATAAATTGCGGCTGGATGTGCCGCCGGCCGATTTGACCGAATGGCAAAATGTGGTTGATGCGTTGACTCACCCGACCGATGAGGTCAATATCGCCATCGTCGGCAAATATGTTGATCATACCGATGCCTATAAGTCGCTGAGTGAAGCCTTGATTCATGCCGGCATCCGCACGCGCCATAAAGTCAATATCCATTACATCGATTCCGAAATCATCGAGGACGAAGGCGTATCGCGTTTGAAAAATGTCGATGCGATTCTGGTACCGGGCGGTTTCGGCGAGCGCGGCGTGGAAGGCAAAATCGCCACAGTCAGATTCGCACGTGAGAACAAGATCCCTTATCTGGGCATTTGCCTGGGCATGCAGGTTGCCGTGATCGAGTATGCGCGCGACGTAGCCGGCCTTGAAGGCGCGCACAGTACGGAGTTCCTGCCGAAATCACCGCATCCGGTCATCGGTCTGATTACCGAATGGATGGCTGAAAGCGGCCAGATCGAAACGCGCGACGAAAACTCCGATTTAGGCGGAACCATGCGTCTGGGCGGCCAGCAATGTCTGCTGCAGCCTGACTCATTGGCTTTCCAGCTTTATCAGAAAGACGTGATTACCGAAAGGCATCGCCATCGCTATGAGTTCAACAATCAGTATGTTGAAAAACTCGAGAAAGCCGGCATGCGCTTTTCAGGCAAATCCATCGACGGCCGGCTGGTGGAGGTCATTGAGATCCCGGATCACCCATGGTTCCTGGCTTGTCAGTTCCATCCTGAATTCACGTCAACGCCGAGAAAAGGTCATCCATTGTTTTCAGGATTCGTCATTGCCGCATCCAAACACAAAAAGGGAACGCTATAATGAAGCTGTGCCATTTTGAAGCCGGCCTCGACCAGCCTTTCTTTCTGATCGCCGGCACCTGCGTCATCGAGAGCGAGCAAATGGCGCTGGATACGGCGGGCTATCTCAAGGAGATCACGTCGGCATTGAACATTCCGTTCATTTACAAGTCATCCTTTGACAAGGCCAACCGCTCTTCGCATGAAAGTTACCGCGGGCCCGGCGTGGAACGGGGACTGAAAATCCTGGAAAAGGTCAAACAGCAGATCCGCGTACCGGTATTGACCGATGTGCATGAAGACACGCCGCTGGCGGAAGTGGCCTCGGTCGTCGACGTTATGCAGACGCCGGCCTTTCTATGCCGGCAGACCAATTTCATTCAGGACGTGGCTAGGCAGGGCATTCCGGTCAATATCAAGAAAGGCCAGTTTCTGGCTCCCTGGGATATGATCCATGCCGCCAATAAAGCCAAGGCGACAGGCAACCAGCAGATCATGGTCTGCGAGCGCGGCGTATCGTTCGGCTACAACAATCTGGTGTCCGACATGCGTTCACTGGCGGTCATGAGAGACACCGGCTGCCCGGTCGTTTACGACGCGACGCATTCAGTGCAGTTGCCGGGCGGACAGGGCACGTCTTCCGGCGGGCAGCGCGAATTTGTGCCGGTGCTGGCAAGAGCTGCCATGGCCGTCGGCATTGCCGGGCTGTTCATGGAGACGCATCCGAATCCGGCGGAAGCCTTGAGCGATGGCCCGAATTCCTGGCCGCTGCGCAGAATGAAGGAACTGCTGGAAACCTTAGCCACGATCGATCGGGCCGTTAAATCCACTCATCTCATAGAAACAACCCTATAACAATAAAGGAGTCATCAGCATGGCCAAAATAGTCGATATTCGCGCTAGAGAAATTCTTGATTCGCGAGGCAATCCAACTGTTGAAGCGGAGGTTGTTTTAGCTTCCGGCGTGACAGGCAGCGCCATGGTGCCTTCCGGCGCATCAACGGGTGAGCGCGAAGCAATAGAACTGCGTGACGGCGATAAAAGCCGTTATCTGGGCAAAGGCGTACTGAATGCCGTAGCCAACGTCAACGCTGAAATTCGTGCCGCGATTATCGGCATGGATGCGGACGACCAGGCCGGCATCGATCAAAAAATGCTTGCACTGGACGGCACCGACAATAAAGGCCGTTTAGGCGCTAACGCCATTTTGTCCGTCTCCATGGCGGCTGCCCATGCGGCGGCCAAGGAAGCAGGCCTGCCTTTATACCGTCATCTGAACAAGAGCGGCGAGTTCATCATGCCGGTGCCGATGATGAACATCATCAATGGCGGCTCGCATGCGGACAATAGCGTCGATCTGCAGGAATTCATGATTTTGCCGGTAGGCGCGCCTTCCTTCCGTGAAGCGATCCGTTATGGTGCAGAAGTGTTCCATAATCTGAAAAAAGTATTGACATCGAAAGGCTTGGCCACAACGGTCGGCGACGAAGGCGGATTTGCGCCGAACCTCAGCTCCAACGAAGAAGCGATTGCCGTCATTATCGAAGCGATAGAAACGGCCGGTTACAAGCCGGGCGTTGACATCTGCCTGGGCCTGGATGCGGCCAGCTCCGAATATTTCAAAAACGGCCGTTATGAATTGTCGGCGGAAGGCAAAAGCTTCGATTCAGCCCAAATGACCGACTTTTTCATGGACTGGGTCATGAAATACCCGATTATCTCGATCGAAGACGGCCTGGATCAGAATGATTGGACCGGCTGGAAGATGCTGACCGAAAAATTGGGCAACCAGATCCAGTTGGTCGGCGATGACCTGTTTGTGACTAACCCGGCCATCCTGAGAGAAGGCATCGACAAAAATATCGCCAATTCCATCCTGATCAAGCTCAATCAGATCGGCACGCTGTCCGAAACGCTGGATGCGATCAACATGGCGCAGGCCGGCGGTTATTCTGCGGTTGTTTCGCACCGTTCCGGCGAAACCGAAGACACCACGATTGCCGATTTGGCCGTGGCGACCGGTACCGGCCAGATCAAGACCGGTTCCTTGAGCCGCTCCGACCGGGTAGCCAAATATAACCGTCTGATGAAAATCGAGGATGAATTGGGCAGCTTGGCCAAATACGCTGGCCGTAGCGCATTCAAAATGCTGTAATTCAGCTGGATTCTGGAATGATGCAGGGCGGTTAACAACCGCCCGTTATCCGTTCCGAGGGTGAGCCAATCAAAAGTCTTATCGTAATTATCATCTTGCTGACCATTCATCTCCAATACCGTTTATGGTATGGCGATGGCAGCATTCGGGAAATTCACGCGTATCAGCAGCGTCTTGACGAGCTGAAGGAACAAGTGGAGGAGAAAAAAGCGCGCAACGAAACGCTTTACGCCGAGGTGCTGGACTTGAGAAAAGGGCAGGCCGCCATAGAGGAAAGAGCCCGCTATGAGTTAGGCATGATTAGAGAAGATGAGACGTTCTTCCAGGTTTTGGAATAATAATCGGATTATAGTAGCGGGCTTGAATATGGCCCGGCCTGGATAAAATCCTATCGTTTGACTAGTAATAAATGACCGAATCCACAAAATTCTGGGGCATTGTGCCTGCGGCCGGCGTCGGCAAACGCATGCAGGCCGACAGGCCCAAGCAATACCTTGAACTGGCCGGCAAAACCGTGATTGAGCAAACGCTATCGCGATTGCTGCAAGCCGATGTTTTTGAAGCTATTGCCGTTGCCATCTCCAGTGACGATCCTTATTGGCCGCAATTGCCGATAGCGCAGCATGAAAAGATTCTGACCGCGGCCGGCGGCAAGGAGCGCGCCGATTCAGTGCTTTCGGCACTGAAATCCATAAGCGGTAAAGCATCGGATAGTGATTGGGTCCTGGTGCACGATGCGGCCCGGCCTTGCATCACCGCTTCCGATATTCATCACCTGATTGCCTGCCTGATCCATGACGACGTGGGCGGCATACTGGCTTTGTCTTCGCACGATACCTTGAAAAATGTACAGGACGGCCGAATTGCCGGCACGCTGAACAGGAACCATATCTGGCGGGCGCTGACGCCGCAAATGTTCCGCTACGGCACATTAAAAACCGCCCTGGAAGAAGCCGAAGGCAATCCGGCCATTACTGATGAAGCCAGCGCGCTGGAATTGAAAGGGCTGCAGCCGAAAATCGTCGAAGGCCGCCCCGACAATATCAAGATCACACGGCCCGAAGATTTACCTTTAGCACAATTTTATTTGGAACAACAATGATCAGAGTTGGACAAGGTTATGATGTGCATCGCTTTAAAGAAGGCGAATACATCATTTTAGGCGGCGTAAAAATAGACTATGAAAAAGGCCTGGAGGCGCATTCCGACGGCGATGTCGTGCTGCATGCCTTAAGCGATGCCCTGCTGGGTGCGGCGGCGCTGGGCGATATCGGCAAGCATTTTCCCGATACCGATCCCGAGTTTAAAGGCGCCGACAGCCGTGTTTTGCTGCGCCATGTTTACCGCATTGTGCAGGAAAAAGGTTACAGCCTGGCCAATGCCGATATCACGATTATCGCTCAGGCGCCGAAAATGGCGCCCCATATCGGCGCAATGTGCCGCAATATCGCCGACGATCTGAAAGTTGACATCGATTGCGTCAATGTCAAGGCGACCACGACGGAAAAGCTCGGCTTCGAAGGCCGCAAAGAGGGCATAGCCGTTC
Source organism: Methylobacter sp. BlB1 (assembly GCF_015476545.1). Classification (GTDB taxonomy): domain Bacteria; phylum Pseudomonadota; class Gammaproteobacteria; order Methylococcales; family Methylomonadaceae; genus Methylobacter. Next base: position 8,092 of record NZ_JADMKV010000012.1, read on the forward strand.
AGGCAGTTGTCTTGATAGAAAAATAACCCGTTATCTGATAAGCCGAGCCTAATTTGACGCAATTGATTGAAATACCTGAGTGGCCCTGTGTTTACGGCGGGCCTGCCGGCCGCGGCAACATCCGCACAGTACCGGAAGATTTTATCGTCGACGAACATCTGTCCTTTGAGCCGGCAGGCGCCGGCGAGCATGTGTTTCTGCGCATAGAAAAAAAGGATGAAAACACCGACTACGTAGCTAGGCAATTGGCCCGTTTTGCCAATGTCAGGCAGCGCGATGTCAGCTATGCCGGCCTGAAAGACCGGCATGCCGTCACGACGCAGTGGTTCAGCGTCTGGCTGCCGGGCAAGGCAGATCCCGACTGGGCACAGTTTGCATCCGATAATGTCAAGGTTCTTGAATCTGTCCGCCATGCCAAAAAATTAAAACGCGGCGTTCTGTCCGGCAATAGTTTCAAAATCGTCGTGCGGGAATGGCAGGGCGATCAGGAACAAACCCTTGCCCGGCTGGAAGCCATCAAAGCGGGCGGCATCGCCAATTATTTCGGCCCCCAGCGTTTCGGCCATGAAGGCCGCAATGTCAGCAAGGCTCTGGCGTTGTTTCAGGGCATGAAAGTCAAACGCGAGCAGCGCAGCATCTATTTATCGGCGGCTCGCTCTTATCTTTTCAATCAGATTCTGGCCTACCGGATCACGCAGCAAACCTGGGATCAGGCGATTGCCGGCGATACTTATATGTTCGATCAGTCGCATAGCTGTTTCAAATCGGATCAGCCCGATCAGGACATCATCCGGCGGCTGCAGGCGAAAGAAATACATCCAACAGGTGCCTTGTGGGGCAAAGGTGAGCCGGGTGTATCGGCCGATGCTCGGGCGATTGAGCAAGCCGTTGCCGATAAATACGGAGATCTGGCTCAGGGCCTGGTCAATGCCGATGTGGAGTGCGACCGGCGCGCGCTACGGGTGAACGTCCGTAATCTGCAATGGCAATTTATCGATGACCAGGCATTGGCGCTGAGTTTTACCTTACCGGCCGGCAGTTACGCGACGGCGGTATTACGCGAAATTATCGAAGAAGTATAAACAAAGAGACAACAATGGATTTAATACTCGCTTTAAAAGCTTTCATTTTGGGTGTCGTCGAAGGACTGACCGAATTTCTGCCTATCTCCAGTACCGGACACTTGATCCTGGTCGGCGATTTGCTGAGTTTTAACGATGAAACCGGCAAGGTTTTTGAAATTGTGATTCAGACAGGCGCCATTCTGGCGATCTGCTGGGAGTACCGGGCCAAGATCGGCAGGACCATCGCTGGCTTATTGAAATGGCAGCCCGAGGCGCTCAAATTTACTGTCAATCTGGCGATTGCCTTCTTGCCGCTGGCGATTTTGGGCTTGTTATTCGGCAGCCTGATTAAAGCGCATCTGTTCAAACCGATTCCTGTCGCGTCAGCTTTCATTATCGGTGCCTTCATCATTTTCTGGGCCGAAAAAAGAGAGCATAAGATCCGCATTCATGAAGTTGAGGATTTAACCGCGATGGATGCGTTAAAGCTCGGCTTTGCGCAGGCCCTGGCACTGATACCGGGCACGTCCCGCTCCGGGTCGACGATTATTGGCGGTTTATTATTCGGCTTGTCGCGCAAGGCGTCGACCGAGTTTTCTTTCTTCCTGGCCATACCGACTTTAATTATCGCCAGCATTTACGATTTATATAAGCACCGCGAATTGCTGCACAGTACAGACTTGCCTGTATTTGCTGTCGGTTTGGTCGCGGCTTTTTTCAGCGCTTTGTTAGCCGTGCGCGCCTTGCTTCGCTATATCAGCCATCATGATTTTACCGCGTTTGCCTGGTACAGGATCGTGTTCGGCGTGCTGGTCATCGGCACGGCCTATAGCGGCTTAGTACAATGGACCGTGGATTAAAAGAACTCGTTATCGTTCCGGTATTTCTCGGCGACGTGCAATAGCACAAAAACCGCGCCGGCGCCGCCGTCTTTGGGCGGCGCCGAGCAAAAAGCCTGAACGTCCTTGTGCTGCCTGAGCCATAGGTTAAGGTTGTTTTTCAGAACAGGAAGATTATCGGGCGAGCGATAGCCCTTGCCATGTACGATATGCACACAACGGCAGCCGTCTTCTACGCACATGTGCAGAAATCTGAGCAACTGGCGCTTGGCTTCATTGCTGCTTAGTCCATGCAGGTCGATTTCGGCGTCGAGGCCAAAATAGCCGCGACGCAGTTTCTTTAAGACATTTTTTTGCAGGCCCGGCGAAAGAAAGCTCATTGTGTCTTCAAGACTCACGCTTTCAAGATCTATTTCAGCCTTATCGATTAAATAGGCCTCCATATCGACAGAGGCCGGTTTGGGAAAAGGCTTGGGTTTTTTATCTTCTGTAAACAGTACCTTATCGTCTTTTACAGTCGTTACCTTTCCGACCGTCTGGCGAAATAAATGGCTGTCTTCTGGAGTGAGATTTTTTTTTACCACGAAAGCTGATTTTGAAGAGTATTGTTGCTAAGATGTGAAATTCTATAGCTTATTTTGCTTCAGGGCGACTGATAATGCACATTTTGTTAAGTAATGATGACGGGTACTTGGCTGAAGGGCTCTGTGCGCTGGCGGATGTATTGCGCAAACATGCCGACTTATCAGTGGTTGCACCGGACAGGAACCGCAGCGCTGCAAGCAATTCTTTGACACTGGAAAGGCCTTTGCGGATGGCCGTTGCTGAAAACGGTTTCGTTCGAGTGGACGGCACGCCGACCGATTGCGTGCACTTGGCTGTCACGGGACTGTTGGAACATGAGCCCGACATGGTTTTTGCCGGCATCAACCATGGCGCAAATCTGGGCGATGATGTGCTCTATTCCGGAACCGTCGCCGCGGCAACCGAAGGCCGCTTTCTGGGGCTTCCCGCCATCGCCATCTCTCTGGCATCAAGCAATCCGACCCATTTTGATACAGCCGCGCATGTGGCAGTGACGCTGCTGCAGCAATTGATCAAGCACCCTTTGCCGCAGGATACCATCCTGAACGTCAATGTGCCCGATGTGACCATAAAGGATCTGAGGGGCTATCAGGCTACGCGCTTGGGTCAGCGGCATAAAGCCGAACCGGTGGTCAAGACTAATGACCCTCGCGGGCGCATTATTTATTGGGTAGGGCCGCCGGGAACAGAACAGGATGCCGGGCCCGGAACTGACTTTTATGCCGTTAATACAGGTTATGTGTCAGTTACGCCTTTACAAGTCGATTTAACCCGGTATGAGCGCATAAATGCTATAAAGGAATGGTTGCCTAAGGAGAACGGCTTATGATGCAACGATTGCAAGGGATCGGCATGACTTCCCGGCGTACCCGGGAGCGCATGGTCAGCCGCTTATCGCAACAGGGCATTAAAAACAATAAAATCCTCGATGCGATGTGCAATACGCCGCGGCATATTTTCATGGATGAGGCATTGTCGAGCCGGGCGTATGAAGATGTCGCTTTGCCTATCGGCTATAATCAGACTATCTCTCAACCTTATATCGTCGCCAGAATGACGGAATTGCTGCTCGAGTTCGGCCGTCTGGAAAAAGTGCTTGAGATCGGTACCGGTTGCGGTTATCAGACCGCCATTCTGGCGCAGCTGGTCGATCACGTGTATTCCATAGAGAGAATCTGGCCTTTGCAGAGAAAAGCCAAAAGCCATTTGTGGGATTTAAAACTGAAGAACGTCAGTTTTCTGCATGGCGACGGCATCCTGGGCTGGCCGAAACATGCGCCCTATGACGGCATCCTTGTGTCGGCTGCACCGTCTGAGGTTCCTAATACGCTGCTGCAGCAGATGGCGTTGGGCGGCGTCATGATCGTTCCGGTCGGCAAAGCAGGCAATCAGCGGTTGCAACGGGTTATCCGCATACAAGGCGGATTTGAAGTTGAAGAACTGGAGCCGGTAAGTTTTGTGCCTTTTTTGCCAGGAACGGAAATGTGATGTTCCAGAAATTATATGATAAGCGCTGCCATGGCCTAAACATCGGCATTAAGTTTTGCCGAATCCTCATTCTTTCCGATACCGCCTTCCATCATGCTGGCGCCGATGGCTTTGTTGCAGCCCGATAGAGCCTTTCGACTGGCGACGTTGACCACAATCGCTCCGGTTCTGGGCAATTGTCGCGTTAGTGATTGCGGGTGCCGGCATTTAAACTGTTGCAGTAGGGTTGATGTTTGCGGGAGTCAATATTTTCTGTGAGTATTGTTGGCACTACAATTTTCTTAATGAGGCGGTGCTATCGCATCCAGTTCTTGTTCTTCCGGAGTAGGCGATTTGATGCGCGGCTCGAATAACCGATAGAGAATAGGCACCAGCAGAACCGTCATAACGGTAGCGCTGAATAGCCCCCAGACAATCACGGTAGCCAAGGGGCGCTGTACATCCGAACCCAGCCCGGTAGCGAGCGATGCAGGTACCAGGCCGAGAATAGCGACTAATGATGCCACCAGAATGGGTCGGATGCAGCGCACAGAGCCTTCGGTAATGGCTTGATCCATAGGCATGCCGGCAAGGCGTAATTCAGTAATGGTTCTTATGATCAGCACGCCATTCATAAGCGAAACTCCAAAAACCGCTGCGAAGCCGACGCCTGAGGAGACGTTCAAATTCATGCCCCGAAGATAAAGGGCAGTGGCACCGCCCACGAAGGCGAAAGGAATCGCAAACAGTAGCGACAGCGATGCCCGCAACGAGCCGAATGTCACCAGCAGCAGAAGAAATATGACGCCGATGCTTGAAGGCACAAGTATTTTGAAATGCTGGGCAGCCCGTTCAAGATTCTCAAACATCCCCAGCCAGGCTATGCGATAGCCGCTGGGCGCTTCAATTTCCCGTTTGAACAACCGTTGTGCATCGGATACAAAACCGCCCTGGTCGCGTCCGACGATATCCGTCCTCACGGTCAATCGGCGTCTTCCATCTGCTCGGGCAATTAATGTCTGCCCATCGATAATATCAATATGAGCAACCTGGGCTAGCGGGATAGGTATGCCGTCAGCATTATAGACAGGCAGACGCCCGATCGCGGCCGGTGAACGTAAAACTTCTTTCGCGAATCGGGCAACAATATCAACGCGCCGTTCACCTTCAAACAGGAGGCCGATAGGCGCGCCGCCGATAGCCACGTCAATGAGCTGCGTGACATCTTCTACATTGACATTGTAGCGGGCGCACAGGGCTCGGTCGGGGCTTATGACCAACTGCGGCTGAGGGCCTTCCTGTTCGATAGCGACATCCACTGCGCCTGGAACTTTGCTGACCAGCGCTTGAGTTTTTCTCGCCAGATTCAATAAAACGCCCAAATCGGCGCCGGAAAATTCAACCGCCAGATTGGCCGAGGTGCCGTTGGCATCTTCCGTCACGCTATCTATGATCGGTTGAGTGAAATTGAAGCGGGTGGTCGGAAACTCGCTACGGAAGCGAGATCCTAAGGCGGCAAGCAGCTCCTGTTTACGTGTGAACTGGACCCATTGGTCTCGCGGCTTCGGGCTAATCAGCATTTCAACTCGACTGGGCGGAAAAGGATCGGTACCGCTATCGCTGCGGCCCGCTTGAACGACAATAAAATCTATATCCGGAAACTCAGTGATAATCTCGCGCAGCCGTTTGCCGAACTTTGATGATTGTTGTAAAGAGGTCCCTTCAGGAAAATTCGCACGCACCCAGATAACACCTTCATCCATATAGGGCAAAAACTCTGTGCCGAGACGAGGAATCACTAATGCCAGAATGCCGGCAAGCACAGCGACTGAAACTCCAATTGCCTGCCAGCGATAATGTAATAAAAACTTGAGCACGGCAGCATAACGAGGATAAAGCCAGGTTAATATCGGATTTTCCCAATCGCGATAACCTTTTTTAAACAAGATGCTGGATAGAACAGGCACCACAAACAGCGCATATAACATGGCGCCAAACAAGGCGAACAAAATAGTCAGAGCCATAGGACGAAATAACAGTCCCTCTATATGCGTCAGAGTCAGCAACGGCAAGAAAGCGCCTACTATCATCAGGATTGAGAAAAAGACAGGGCGCTCTACCTGCAAAGCCGCAAGCAATACCGTTTTCGCCGCGCTGGTATGTTCATTTTTTTGCGTCGCATCATGTAAACGATGGGCGATGTTTTCCGCCATAATGACAGAGCCGTCGACGATGATACCGAAATCAATGGCGCCGATTGAGAGTAAGCCGATCGGAATGCCGAAAGCGTTCATCATTACCAGGGCAAACAATAATGAAAAAGGAATGGTCAAGGCCACTATTAATGCCAGAGAAGGGCGTCCCAGAAAGAACAGTAATACCACAGTAACCAGTGATATCCCTAAAAGCACGCTATGGCCTACGGTGTGCAGTGTCGTGTCAACCAATTGGGTGCGATCATAGAATGGCGCCAGCTTGACGCCTTCCGGCAAATCAATCTGATTAAGATCAGCGATCACCGTCTTGACATGATCCAATGTATCCGAAGTGTTTTCTCCTCGGCGCATCAGGACAATGCCTTCAATGGATTCGTCTTTGTTATCTTTGCTCAGAATTCCGGACGGTATTTTGGCACCGACTTCCACATCGGCTACGTCATGCACATAAATTGGGGTTCCGCCGACGGATTTAACGAAAATGTTGCCAATTTCCGATATATCCTGCAAAGCGCCTTTACCCCGAATGACAAAAGACATGCTCCCTCGTGACAGCACGCTGCCGCCGGCGCTCTCATTGTTAGATTGTACGGCATCGACAATATCATTAAGAGATAGCCCAAAACGTTTTAATTGCGACGGATGCAGCAGTATTGTGTATTGTTTTTCATAACCGCCGAAGTTGGTAACATCAGCGACGCCGGCTGCGCGCAACAGATGAGGAATGACTATCCAATCATTGATTGACCGAAGCTCGATAAGGTCATAGCGACCATCCGATATCAGCTCATAGCGCAGTATTTCACCGTATGCTGTCGCCAGTGGGCCCAATTCGGCCGATGCGCCATTAGGCAGATTAATATTGGTGAGCTTTTCCTCTACGCGCTGTCTGGCCCAATAGCTCTCAACCCCTTCTTCGAAAGTCAGCTGAACCACCGACAGGCCGAAAATCGTTCGGGAACGTATATTCACCACGCGGGGGACATTGCGCATCTCAATTTCTACCGGTACGGTCACCTGGCGCTCCACTTCTTCGGGCGCTCGGCCTGGAAAGACCGTTATAACCTGAACCATCTGTGAAGATATGTCAGGATAGGCGTCGACCTGCATTCTCGAAAATGACCATAAGCCGAGAATAATCACTATGAGGGTGCCGCTTAAAATCATCAAGCGATAATGCATCGCCTTATTGAGTAATTGCGGAATCATCGTGTCACTCCTGCAGACCCTGGCGTATTCCCGGCTTCTTCGCCCTGCAGCGACTGAACCAGCATCGGTTTTAGCAAAATGGCGCCGTTGCCGATAATACGCTCGCCACCTTGCAGGCCCTTAAGAATCTCAATGCGATCATCAATACTTTCACCGACCTCTACTTTGGTGATGCGCCATAAGCCAGGCTCGGCTCCAATCAATACATAATCGGCATCCCCGCTGTGCAGGACGCCATCAACCGGAACCATAATGGCTTCCCGCGGGTCGGTGCCCAGGCCGATTTCTGCATACATGCCTGGTTTAAATTGATTAGCCTGATCATTTAATTCAAAAAACACCCGTAGTGTATGTCTTTCAGCCGATAGGGTGGGCGCCAGGCTGCGTACCTTGCCGAAAAACGCCTGATTGGGAATCCCATAAAATCGCGCTACACAGGACTGGCCTGCCGATACAAGACCAATTTTCAATTCGGGCACGTCAGCCATAATCAAAGAAACGCCGGGATTGGAGCTCTGCAATAGAAGAGGGTCCACGCCTTCCTGCAACAGCTTTCTCTCGAGCGCCGCACTATTGCGAGTGGCTACAGTGAGCGCCGTTTCAGCCTCATAGACGTCTTTCTGGCCTTCCAATTGAACCTCGAGTAAGTTGGCTTCCGCGGCGGTCAAGTCGCGAATTGCTTCCGTACCGGTGGCAACCAGCTTTCTGAGGCGCTCAACAACCAGCTTTTGGGAATTAAATTGCGTTGCGGTAAGTTCGCGAATTTTTACCAAACGTTTGGCATTGAAATCTTTTTCAGCCTGGGCTCTTAGCCAGTCGGCATAAACGCCGGATAACTCAATACTGTTAAACTGCCAGCGGTCTTCTTTAGGCGTCGAGCCGATAGGAAGGTGTGCAACAACGGCGCCGGTCACTACCAGCAAAGGCGTACTGATGCGCTTTTTTTGTACAGTCGAGATGTCGAATTTCTTTTCCAGCAAGCTTCCGGGTTTGACCTCAATCAGCCCCGGCTCAATCAGTTGAACGACTTTCGGCGCTCCCGCGGCGGTGAATTTTTTTTGATCCGACGCCGCTTCCTGCCATGATTTACCTATCAAGATAGTCAATACCATACCGGCCACCAGTATTGTTTTTGATCGGCCAGAGCGTTTGAGGCAACTGTACAAAAAAGTTGAATGGATCATCGTAATACTTCTTTGCCAATAACTGCGTTAAGTTGATTCAATGCGTGCCAATAGCTGGATCGCCCATTGATATGGACTCGATAGGTTTCCAGGTAGGCCCGCTGTGTATCCAATACTTCTATCAGGGTTTTACCGCCTAGCTCGTAGGCTTGGGTGATTTTGTCCCGCACATTTCTTGCCGCTTCCAGTTGTCCTGGATCGTCGTTGGTTAAAAATTGATACGAAGAAGCAAAAGTTTTCGCGGCCTGGTCAATTTCCGCGCGCAAGTCCACAAGCTGGGCCTGTAAATTGTACTGTGTTTGAGTTTTAATGGACTTCGCTTTGGCTATGTTGCCCTGATTGCGATCAAAAATAGGCACGGTGAGATTGATTCCGGCCATCCACGAGTTGGCGTCGGGAAAGCCGATGGCCTGCTGTTGGAATTGTCTGGTATAGCCAATGCCAGGTATTACTTGCGGATAGGCTTTTCTTTCTTCCAGCGTTATATCTGAGTCGGCTTTATCTAATTGGCGATGCAAGGCGCTTAGATCGGGCCTGTTTTCCTCGGCTAATCTAAAGGCGGTTTCAGCATCTATCGGCTTTGCCAATGTGTTGATTTTCAATGTGCCTTTTACTTTAATGGGAATATTGTCTTTGATACCCAACAGGGTACGTAACCGGTTAAACGCGGAGGCTAAATCCAGTTCTCGCGCATGAACTTCACGGTGGCTACTGAAAATAGAGAGCTTGATTCGGTCTGCTTCGATGGTGCCGACTCCTCCGAGAGCCACCCGTTTAAGAATAATCTGCTCCATTTTGATTAAATTGCGCTGGTTTTCATAGGCGAGATCCAGCATCGCCTGCATCTCCAGAACGTCATAGAATGCTGCAATAGTTGCTGCGATCCTAAGCCGGACGGTATTGGCAAAGTCAGCCGCTGACGCTTCGACCTCATATTGCCCGGACGTTATCGCAGCCGCTCTTTTTCCAAACAAAAACCAATCGACAGGCATGGCGACATTAAAATCAAATTGCGGAGGCCCGCCTTGCCGGTCGGCTGTAAATGACCGATTCAAAGGCATTAACTGTATATCGGTGTTTATCTGAGGATTGGGTATCAATCCTGCCGTAATCAGATCAGCTTCGGCCTGACTGATGTTTTCTAAGGCGGCTTTGATTCGCGGATCAGATTTCAAAGCGGTTTGCACCGCCTGGTTCAACGTGAGTTCCTTAGGCTCAACTAATGTTTCGGAGGGAACTGAAGTAGCTCTAGTTTCGGCAGAAAACGCATTTGGTGGAGGCGCGTCGGCAATAGGTGGTCCGGATTCATTCATATACAAAGGCAGAGGAGTCGGCCTGTAATCTTGAATTGAGCAGCCGTTTAACAATAAAAGAATGCACAAAGACCATCTGCATGAAATATTAATAAATGGAGAGGCTAAGTGAAAATGGCAATCATGGTGCTTAATCCATTCTTTTATTATTCTTTTCATAGACGAATGATTTAGATTCTGTTGCGTTGACCAGAACAGCATTGCTAAGCCTTATATACTGCTGCGTGTTATGGGTGCTTCGCTCAGTAGGGGTTGGGATGCAGCAGAGCGCCGGTCGTTCTGCTGCATCTGACAATCACCAACCATGCTCAAGTTCAACCGAACCATAAAAAATTCATCATATGATTGACTCTTCGCTGCTGCTTCCCTGCTGGCTGAGGCGTTAGCTGGTCCTCAGAAACCTCGTCCGTAGATTCAGTTGTCGATTCGCAGCAGGTAAGCCATGAATTGAGGCTAGGGAAGTTATCGTTTAGATAAAGGCTATAAACTGACCATTTGTTAAACGCTATAAGCCAGTTTTTTATCATGCCAACCTTGTTCAGAAGATTTACGCAGCCGTGTGGCTGAAGCCGCTGCTGCAGGCCACACCGTGCGGACCGTGGCTTTGCAATACGGGGTCAGCCTGGCCTTCGTCTGCAGGATGCACGTCTTATGGCGTGAAACTGGAGCCGTCCAGGGCGAGCCCTCCGGCGGCTGCAAATGCTCGCGGCTGGAGCCGTATGAAGCGGCTATCAAGGAACAGCTAGCACATAGTCTATCGATGACGCTGAAGGAATTGCAGAGCTGGCTGGAAGACGAACACAGCCTAAGTGTTAGGCTTGTGATAGCAACCAAATCGCCTTCACAGGCTTTAAAAATAGCTTTCTTTTAGCCCATTTCATCCCAATCTTCTCTGGGTAGGAAAAGGATAAAGAACAGGTAAGTCTTAATTTTGTTTTCGCAGTATTTTTAATTGTGGTAAAAATAAAGCGGGCTTCGTGCCTGTTTTAAAGTTCTGCCTCGAACCATATGGGAATAAATCGTCGTGGTTTTTAGATCACTTTGCCCCGGCAATTTCTCCTGAACCGTCCGAATATCACAATTGGCTTGCAATAAGTGACTGACGAAGAGAGGTCTGAACGTCACCAGGGCCGGTCTTTCGCTAAAGCTCCAATCCAGCCGGCATGACTTGAGGAAGGGGCAACAGTTAAGGTAAGGCGTGATTGCGCAAGAAAAGAGGAGTTAGGTTATGAAAATTTATACATTGGCCGCTATACTGTTTTTTTACGCTATTACATCTCACGGAATAGAACCGAATAGTGCTTCCGCTCTAAAAGCGGATGTCGCAGTGGATTTTCGCTGTTCCGGATCTCCGCCTCTTGAAGGAATAGAGGAAAATGCTGAGTCCGACCTTCAGTACGATATGCAAGATAACGATGCCATTTTCGAACTGGGGGACGGCGATTCTGCCGATGAACTCGGCGGGAATGAAGCGGTTTGCGGCGGCAGCAATGGGGACGATTTGATCAACGGCGCCGAAGGTCAATAATATCATTGACAGCGGTATCGTTCTTGATTGTGCACTTCATAGGACACGTCGAGCGCGCTTAGCTGATGCTGAGCGGCAGGCGGTATTCAATCGCTGGAGTCCTGTGTTGCTGGCCACCTTTCTGTTCGCTAACTCGCTCGAGCAGATGCGGGCAAACTCGTAGCCGCCCTGCAATCGGCTTATCTTACGGATTATTTTTAATCGATGGACCGCTTTTGTTGTAACTTAAGCCGTAGATGTCCAGATTTGATTTGGTTTTATGTTCCAGCGCTTTCTTCTAATCGGTCTTGTCGACTTTCACAAAAATGCGCAGTTTGTTTTGGCCGTTTTTTTGACTGCGGGCCAAATTTCCACCACCTCTGCTTTGGTTGTCTTCGTAGATGCCGCCCAGTTCCACCCATTCGCCCAGTTTGATCCGAATTGTGGTTTGTGCGCCTTGGGTTTCCATCTGGCCGCGCGCGTTGAGTTTGTCCGACCAGGGCGAGACGTCCAGAATGGCCTGTTCGCCTGCAAGCCTTGGCGTGACGGCAAAGCCCGTCGTCGTGTCGATAAAGTCGGTCGTGGTGGATAATGTAGGACCATAGCCCGAATCGTAGATCTGCACGTTTTCCATTGGATACGTGTCGCCGGCTTGAATGTAAGCCGTATTGCCTTCCAGGGTCCGAATAGTTTGCGTGCTTTCGCTGGCGTACTGATTCTGATTTTGAGAGTAGTGGCCATATACGCTGGCGCGGGCTTTCGATGGATCATCGATCGGACCGCTGATTCTGACTCTGGCTGTTGCGTTGAGCTCGTCGACGGTCAGCTGCCGGCTTTGAATAACGGTAATGACCAGATTGTTCAGTCGGGTGTCCAGTTCGCTGACCAGCGCCCTGATTTCAGTCAACCGTTCCGGCGTGGTTTTGATCACCAGGCTGGAGCCGTTGGCAATCACATGCTCGGTATATTCCAACAAGGGCTCGAGTAGGGGCTGTATCTCGGAGGCTGGCCGGTTAGCCAGCGGGATCACTTCAATGACGGTTTGCTCCGCCAGGGCGAGCTTGCCGGACAGCAGCATGAAGATCAATAGCAGGCGTGTTGTATCCAACTCAACCTCCACGGGCTAACAAGCGGTTAAAGGCGGCCGGGATGGTCGCCTTTTCAAGGATGGAGTGAGATGCTCCGATATAATTCCAGATACTGCTCGGCGCTGCGCTGCCAGGAAAAATCTTTTTTCATGGCATTAACCTGCAGTTTTTTCCAGATGTCGGGCATGCTGTATAAAATCAGCGCGCGCTTGATCGCTTCCATCAGAGAGCCGGCGCTGGCGTCGTTGAAAACAATGCCGGTGGCCGTGCCATTGCCGATTGTTTCAGGCACGGCATCAACGACACTATCGGCCAAGCCGCCGGTTTTGCGGACGACCGGCAAAGTGCCGTAGCGTTGGCTGTACATTTGATTCAAGCCGCAGGGCTCAAACCGCGACGGCATCAGAAAAATATCGGCGCCGGCTTCGATAAGATGGGCCAGCGATTCATCATAGCCGATAGTGATTGCGATCTTGTCGGGATATGAATGGGCAAAATTCAACAGCCGTTGTTCAAAGACCTTGTCGCCACTGCCGAGCAGTGCAAATTGCAAGGGCATGCCGGCCATTTCGGACAGACACTCCAGCAACAGATCTATGCCTTTTTGCTCAACCAACCGGCTGATCAGGCCAATGACCGGAATATGCTCGTCAACCGGCAGCGACAGTTTTCTCTGCAGGGCAAACTTGTTGAGTTGTTTGTCCTGAAGGGATTCGGCCTGATAGTGCTGCTCAATGAGGGGATCGGTTGCCGGATTCCACTGTTCGGTATCAATGCCGTTGATAATTCCGCTTAAGAACTCCTTGCGATAAGTCAAAAGCCCCTCAAGGCCGTAACCCAGCTCCGGTGTTTGAATTTCCTGGGCATAAGTCGGACTGACCGTGGTAATGCGATCGGCATAAACCAGGCCGCCTTTTATAAAGGACAACATACTATGGAATTCAAGCCCGTAAGGCTGCCATAACTGACCCGGTAAATTCAATGGGGCTGTGCTGCTGCTCGGGAATAATCCCTGATAAGCCATGTTGTGTATAGTGAACACGGTAACCGGCCGGTCGTGCTCCAAGGATAGCAATGCCGGAACCAGACCGCTCTGCCAGTCATTGCAGTGCACGAGATCGGGCTTCCAGTTCAGGTGAGCCCGATCCATGGCGATTTCTGCGGCAATGCGGCAAAACAAGGCGAAACGTTCGGCATTGTTGGGCCAGTCGTTGCCTTGCTCATCGTGATAAGGATTGCCGGGATAATCGAAAAACTCGGGATAATCGACCAGCCAGACGATAACCGGACTATCCGGCATGCGCGTTTCAAGAATGTTGACATCGCGGTTATCGACTCGCACGGAGCAAAGAAAGCGGACATCGCCATGCGTTTTGATGGCCTGATAATGGGGCATGACCAGGCGTACGTCTTGCGATAACTCGGCCAGTGCTTTGGGCAGGCTGCCTGAAACATCAGCGAGGCCTCCAGTTTTGATCAAAGGGTGGGCTTCGCTGGTGACAAAAAGTATTTTTTTCATAGCTTGTTTTTGCAATCCTTTATGGCTTTAAGATGATGGCTCCTAAAGGGGGTAAAGTAAGGCTGAGGGAATGAGGCTGATTCATCCAGGCTATAGGCTCCGAGGTAACCTGGCCATTGCCGACGTTGCCGCCGTCATAATAGGTGGAATCGGAATTGAAGATTTCAGTGTAAGTGCCGGCTTGTGGAACGCCGATCCGGTAGTGTTCCCTGACGACCGGGGTAAAGTTAAGGATGATATACAGTTCTTCATGATCGCTTTTGCGGCGGTAACTGATGATGGACTGTTGTACATCGTGGCAATCGATCCATTCAAACCCGTGATGGTCAAAATCATGCGTGTATAAAGCCGGATGATCTTTATAGAGTGTGTTCAAGTCTTTTACCAGTTTTTGCACGCCGCGATGATGCGCATAATCCAACACATACCAGTCCAGAGCCCGGTTGAAATTCCACTCCGTGCCTTGCCCGAATTCGCAGCCCATAAACAGCAGTTTTTTGCCCGGGTAGGTGTACATATAGGTATATAACAGCCGCAGATTGGCAAAGCGTTGCCATTCGTCGCCGGGCATTTTGTTGACCAGAGAGCCTTTGCCATGCACGACCTCATCATGCGAGAAGGGCAGGGTGAAGTTTTCGGTAAACGCGTAAAGCATGCCGAAGGTGAGCTGGTCATGATGATATTGGCGGTGGATAGGTTCCTGGCTCATATAGGCCAGCGTGTCGTGCATCCAGCCCATATTCCATTTCATGGAGAAGCCCAGCCCGCCGGTCCAGGTCGGCCGCGTCACCTGCGGCCAGGAAGTGGATTCCTCGGCCATGATGACGGTGCCGGGATGCTGGTCGTGCGTGACCGTATTCAGTTCTTTCAGAAAATCGATGGCTTCCAGATTCTCGTTGCCGCCATAGATGTTCGGAATCCAGTCGTCCGGGCCGCGTGAATAGTCCAGATAGAGCATCGAGGCGACGGCATCGACTCTCAGGCCGTCGAGATGGAATTCTTCCAGCCAGAAGATGGCGCTGGACAGCAAGAAGTTTTTTACCTCATTGCGGCCGTAGTTATAGATCAGCGTGCCCCAGTCGCGGTGTTCGCCTTTGCGCGGGTCTTCATGCTCATAAAGCGCGCTGCCGTCGAAGCGGGCCAAGGCAAAGTAATCCTTGGGGAAATGCGCGGGCACCCAGTCCAGGATGACGCCTATGTTGTTTTGATGGCAAGTGTCGATGAAATAGCGGAAGTCATCGGGGGTTCCGTAGCGGCTGGTCGGTGCGAAGTAGCCGGTAGTTTGATAACCCCACGACGCATCCAGAGGATGTTCGGTCACGGGCAGCAGTTCAATATGGGTGAAGCCCATTTCTTTCACATAGTCGACGAGCTGTGCCGCCAGTTCACGATAATTGAGGAAATTGCCTCGAGGATCACGTTTCCAGGAACCCAGATGGACTTCATAGATCGACATGGGTTCATGCAGCCAATCGCGGCTTGTGCTGCGCTGGTTCATCCATTGGTGGTCCTGCCAGGCATAGCCTTTTTCATTCACGACAATGGATGCCGTTTTGGGGCGGAATTCAAATTGCTGCCCATAAGGGTCGGTCTTGATCAGAACTTCATTGCTCTGCCGGTTCACTATTTCAAACTTGTATAAACAGCCGGTTGTCAGGCCCGGTATGAATAGCTCCCAGATGCCGCTGCTGCCGAGGTTCCGCATCGGGTGGCAGCGGCCGTCCCACAGATTGAAGTCGCCGATAACGCTGACCCGGCCGGCGTTGGGCGCCCAGACGGCGAATAGCACGCCCTCAATGCCGTCAGTGCTATGCAAGTGAGCGCCCAGTTTCTGATAGATGTGCCAGTGGCGGCCTTCTCCGAATAAATGCCGGTCAAACTCCGATAACTGCACAGGAAAATCATACGGATCGTAATTCTCGTGCGCATAGCCGTCCTTATCTATCCAGGAGAGCTTATAATGTTTTGGTAATTCTTCACTTTCGGCGGTATATTCAAAAAAGTCCGTACCGGTTATTCTCTGGAACGCAGGGCCATCATTATCCAAGCGCACTGATTGGGCGTAAGGCAGGTAGACTTTAATCTGAGTTGACTTGTTTTTTTGATGGCGGCCCAAAACAGAAAAAGGGTCATGATGCCTGGCTTCTATGATTTTAATAGAATCGGAGTCAAGCGTACTGGTCGACTGCTTTTTCACTTTGAATGCCCTCGGAATAGTAAGATAATGATTTCGTGATAATGAATGCGTAAATATTACCAAAAATTAAATAACAGTTGTGAGCCTATTCCACATGGAGATCAAAAATGTCAGCGACCAGTAATCAGCATCATGATCGTTTTGTCAGTCATTTAACACGTAATACCATTGCTTTAATCCTAGCCGGTGGTCGTGGTTCGCGATTGGAGAATATGACGGATTGGCGCGCCAAGCCCGCTGTTCCTTTCGGCGGCAAGTTCAGGATCATCGATTTTCCGCTGTCCAACTGTATCAATTCCGGCATCCGTAAAGTAGGCGTTCTGACCCAGTACAAAGCCGACTCCTTGATTCGCCATATTCAGCAGGGATGGGGTTTTTTACGCGGCGAGTTCGGCGAGTATGTCGACCTGATGCCGGCCCAGCAAAGGCATGAGGAAGGCTCCTGGTACGCAGGGACTGCCGATGCGATTTACCAGAATATCGATATTCTGCGTAGCCGCAGGCCTGAATTCATCCTCGTACTGGCCGGCGATCATATCTATAAAATGGACTACGGTCCCATGTTGGCCGATCATGTCGAAAAAAATGCCGATTTAACGATAGGCTGCATCGAAGTGTCGCTGCAGGATGCGACGGCTTTTGGTGTCATGGACGTCGATGTCAACCGGCGCGTTAAGTCGTTCGTAGAAAAACCGAAAAACCCGCCGATCATGCCGGGCAGAACCGATACGGCACTGGCATCGATGGGGATTTATATTTTCAACGCCGCGTTTTTGTATGAACAATTGATCAAAGATGCCGATACGCGGGGGTCAAGCCGTGATTTCGGCAAAGATATTATCCCGTCCGTCATTGATAAATATGTGGTCAATGCTTATCCGTTCCTGGATTTGCAAAGCGGTGAGCAAAGTTACTGGCGCGATGTGGGTACGATAGATGCCTACTGGGCCGCTAATATGGAGTTGATTGGCGTTAAGCCGGATCTGAATCTCTATGACAAGAGCTGGCCGATCTGGACTTACCAGGTACAGGCGCCGCCGGCCAAATTTGTTTTTGACAATGACAAGCGGCGTGGAATGGCCGTCGATTCCATGGTGTCTGGCGGATGTGTTATTTCCGGATCGACAGTCAGGCATTCCTTGCTGTTTTCTAATGTTAGGGTCAATTCCTATACCACCTTGAAAGACACGATTGTTCTGCCTGAAGTCAATATTGCCCGCCATTGCCGCATCACGAAAGCCATTATAGAAAAAGGCTGTGAAATACCGGAAGGCACCGTGATCGGCGAAAACAGGGAAGAAGATGAAAAAAGATTTTATGTCAGCCCCGGCGGGGTTGTTTTAGTGACGCCTGATATGCTGGGGCTTCGAAGACACTACGTGAGATAGGCGAAGTGTCGTGAGGGTCTCGAGAAGAAACATTTTATATTTCAGATGAGGTGATTTTGATTACGCCGGACAGTAAAGGACAAAGCGGACGACATTATGGTTAAAAAGAAATTGAAATTGGTATTGTGCTGGCACATGCATCAGCCGGAATACAGAGATTTGCAAACCGGCGAATATAAACTGCCCTGGACGTATCTGCATGTGATTAAAGACTACGTTGATATGGCGGCGCATCTGGAGGCGGCGCCCCAAGCCAAGGCCGTGGTAAATTTTGCGCCTATCCTGCTGGAACAGATAGAGGACTATGCCAAGCAAGTCAGCAGTTATTTGCACGACGGTATTTCAATTACTGACCCGCTATTGGCGGCGCTGGTTGAACCCAGCATCCCTGCCGATCCCGAAGCGCGCTTGAAATTGATCAAGGATTGCATGCGCGCCAATCGGGAGCGGCAAATCAATCGTTACCCGGCATTTAAAAAGCTGGTTGAGATGGCCGAGTGGCTTGAACACCATTATGAGTCTTTAAATTACGTCAATTCTCAATTTATTAGCGACATTCTGGTCTGGTATCACCTGGCCTGGATAGGAGAAACCGTCAAGTTAGGGGATATCAGAGTAAAGCGCTTGATAGAAAAAGGTGCCGGTTATACGCTGCATGAAAGACTGGAAATCCTGGAAATCATAGGCGAGCAGTTGGCTAACGTCATTCTGAGATATAAGGTATTGGCCAGAAAAGGCCAGATTGAGCTGTCGGTAACGCCTTATGCGCATCCGATCATGCCGCTTTTGCTGGATTTGAATTCTACGCATGAAGCCATGCCTCATGCGCCGCTGCCGGAACTGGATGCTTATCCGGGCGGAGAAGAGCGAGTCAGATGGCATCTTGAAAAAGGCGTGCAGACCTTTAAACGCTTTTTTGGCTTTAAGCCGAAAGGATGCTGGCCTTCGGAGGGCAGTATCAGCGAACAGACGTTGAGAATACTGGATGATGTCGGTTTTGACTGGGCCGCAAGCGGCGGCTCAGTGGCGCATAACAGTTTAAATCTGATTGAGGGCGCGGAAAAGCCGAGCATACATCATCCGTTTAAGCTTCAAAATACCGATATTGCCTGTTTTTTCCGTGATGACGGATTATCCGACCTGATCGGTTTTGAGTATTCCAAATGGCATGCCGATGATGCGGTCAGCGATTTGATCCATCATCTGGAAAATATTGCCAAGCATGAGCCGGGGGATACGGTCGTTTCTATCATTATGGATGGCGAAAACGCCTGGGAATATTTTCCTGCTAACGGTTACTATTTTCTCAGTGCTTTGTATAAACGATTATCCAGTCATCCGGAAATTGAATTAACTACTTTTTCGGAATGCTTGAAAAATAAAGTGGATGTGAAGCCTTTGCCCAGACTGGTGGCCGGCAGTTGGGTCTATGGCACTTTCTCGACCTGGATAGGCGATTCCGATAAAAATCGAGGCTGGGATATGCTCGGTGATGCGAAATGGGCGTTCGATAAGGTTATTTCCACAGGACGCCTGACTGACGATCAGGTGCTCAAGGCCGAGCTTCAGCTGGCTGTCTGCGAAGGCTCCGACTGGTTCTGGTGGTTTGGCGATTACAATCCCGGAGAAGCGGTCAGTAACTTTGAAAAACAGTTCCGGCTTAATTTGACCAATTTGTACAGATTATTAGGTAAGGAACCGCCGGCTTATCTGTCTATGTCATTTACACAGGGTTCAGGCGCTCCGGCTATGGGCGGCGCAATGCGACCCGGTATTGAACATATCTAAAAAATACTAAACAGGAATGACATGTTAAACAAACGCCGTGCCGGCATATTATTGCATATCTCGTCGTTACCAGGTGGCGGCATTCAGGGGGATTTGGGCCAGGAAGCGTATCATTTTGTCAATTTTCTCGCGGATGCCGGCATCACCGTATGGCAAACGCTGCCCTTGGGCATGACCCATGCGGACCGTTCACCTTATCAGTGCTTATCGGCGCATGCAGGCAATCCATTATTTATTAACATGGATTGGCTGGCCAATAAAGGCTGGCTGCCATTATCCGCGCGGGACTATCAAAACGCTTCAAATTCCGACAAAGCCTACTTGACGGGAATGGCCTTTCAAGGGTTTCTGGAGCGTGCCGATCCACAGGAGAAGGAGCAGTTTGCGCGTTTCTGCAAGACGCAGGCATTCTGGCTCGATGATTTTGCCCTATTTATCGCGCTCAGGAATGAGTTTAATCAGCTGTGCTGGATTCAGTGGCCGGAGCACTTCAAGGAAAGAGATACAAAAGCGATCAAAGAAGCCTGCCGACGCCTGAACGTGGAAATTGAGAAAACCAAATTCGAACAATACGTCTTTTTCAGGCAATGGCTGGAATTAAAGGCTTACGCTAAACAGCGCGGCGTACTGTTGTTCGGCGATATTCCCATTTTCGTCTCTTACGATAGTGCCGATGTCTGGGCTAACCGTCAGGTTTTTAAACTTGACGAGTCCGGTCAAATGTCCGTAGTGACAGGCGTGCCGCCCGATTATTTTTCTGCCAAGGGGCAGCGCTGGGGAAATCCTCATTATGATTGGGAATATCTTAAGGACACCGGATTCCGCTGGTGGGTTGAGCGTATGCATACCCAGCTTGAGCTCTTCGATATTCTACGTATAGATCACTTTCGAGGACTTGAGGCTGCCTGGGAAATACCGGCCGAGGAGGAGACGGCGATTCATGGTCAATGGGTTAAGGCGCCAGGAGAAGAACTGCTGAACGCCATAAAAGCCGAACATGGATCAATTCCGTTGGTTGCTGAGGATCTGGGCGTCATTACCCCGGAAGTCGTGGAACTGCGCGATGAATTTGGGCTGCCGGGTATGAAGATTCTGCAGTTTGCTTTCGGAAGCGGACCTGATAATCCGTATTTGCCGAACAATTACGAAAAAAATTGCGTGGTTTATACCGGTACTCACGATAATGATACGACTTTAGGCTGGTCGCAAGCATTGAGCGAGGAGGAAAAAAGATTCACTTATGAATATCTCGGCAATCCCTCAATGCCTCTGCATTGTGCTCTGATACACGCTGCGCTGGCTTCGGTCGCCAATCTGGCGATCATTCCTATGCAGGACGTTCTGGAACTGGATTCCAGTCATCGGATGAACGTTCCCGGCACTGTTGAAGGCAATTGGCAATGGCGTTTCCAGTGGGACCAGTTGTCGCATGAGCGGGCTGCCAGATTGGCTCATCTTGTTAAATTGTTCAATCGTAATTAAGACGAGGCGACCTTGAGAGGTCGCCTTTGCCTTTATCAGGATAATTTAATCATCATCTTCATGCTTCACCTGTCTCGGTATCGGCAATAAAGGGACGTTGTAGCTTTTAATGATCGCTTGAATCTTGTCCGCGTTGGCGGCAATCAGTTTATTGAGTGTTTCCTGTCTGGCCTTATCGCCAAAGCGCACGCCCATCGCCATCGAGAAGTCGAACTTCATGCCGGGGGCTGACTGCATCGGAATCATCGTATAACTGTTCTTGGGGCTTTCGGAAATGACATAGCCGGCCATCGGGCCCCAAAGAATAACCATGTCAATCTTTTTCGCGTTCAGATCTTTGAGCATCTGCATGGCTACGTTATTTTCCGCATCGCCTGACATGGATTGATAGGGAATGCCTTGGTCAAGCAGGCCGCTTTGCTGCAGCCAGGCTGTTCCTGGGCCGCGGTCAAACATGGCAATCCGCAATTTTTCCTGACGCTCCGGCGAAAGATCGGCCAACTGAGAAGCATCCTTTATGTCATCCCAGCCGCGGCCCTTGGCAATCAACAGCACATAAGTTGAATGGTAGTAGGGCACTGTCGTTAACGTGAGGTCATAGTCGGCAGGAACTCCCATAATGACATCGCACTTAAACTCTTTACTGTCTGCATCGTTTTCTTTTAATGGCGCGTTCAAGGTATTGCGAACAAAGCCGATACGTTGAGGAAGCCATGTGTATTCAAGCGTCTGTCCGAGTTCCTTGGCGAACAGTTCGGCGATTTTATTTTCAAAGCCGTCCTGACTTTTAGTCGAATAAGGCGGGTTCAGTGGATCTGCGCAGACTTTGAATTTTTCTTCTGCTGCGGCCGAAAACGTCATTGCGGTTAAAAATAACCCGGCAAGTACTCTATGAATCTGATGCGAAGCCCGCATTAAGTTCTCCTTGTGTAAATTGAACAATAAGAACAACTAGTTTACTGTATAACGAATTGTTATTTAAACAAAAAGTTAGTTCAATGCAGGTATTTAGACCTGGTCAGGTAGCATTGTATCCGGCTTAATGTTAAGTTCGGCGAAGATTTTCGTTAATAGCTTTTTTTCTTCATCAATAATTCTGTCTCTTAATCCGTAAGGATACTGGGTCGTACAGGCCGCGGCGATGTCCAGGCAGTATTCAAAAATGGTTGGATGTCTATGCGTGGGCACTGCCTTAGAGACAATTGATCTCAATTCTGTCAGCAAGCGGGACGAAGGCCGGTTATGCGCAAAGCGATCAAGAAAAGCATCGGCATCTTCAGAAGTGACTACCTGAATGCCTGCTATGCGGTCCAAGAAGGCAATATGCTCGATAAGAAAGTTATAGAGAAGTCTTAACTCTCCTGGCTGATTATCGTCATCGGCCCATATGATTTCAATCAATGGCATCAAATCCAGAAAATAAAAATCGGCAGGGCGCAGATTGAATTCGTTCATTAATTGATCGAATGCATATTGCGGTGACATAGAATTTCCTTATAAGGGATAGAAAAATCTAACTATAGCTCAGGTTTATATTATGTCTAGCTTAGGAAACGGAACAGCAAAAAAAAGCCCTGACCGGTAATCGGCCAGGGCTTTTAGGATCAATCTAAAAAATCAGATCGATTTATTAATTAGGTAATGCGAATACAGTTAATGTACCACCTAATTTAGTGAAAGAGCTCAAGCTTCTGTATGCGCCCACAGCACCTAAACCTTCAGAGTTTGAGTTTTCTTCACCGGTGTCAAGACCGGCAGCGATACCGATACCAGCCCAGCCGCCGATACCTGACAGAACGCCAACGTATTGTTTGCCGTTGTATTCCCAGGTATTAACGTTGCCGATGATGCCGGAAGGTGTTTTGAATCTGTACAATTCTTTACCGGTTTTAGCATCAACCGCTTTCAGGTAGCCTTCCAGAGTGCCGTAGAATACAACGCCGCCGGCTGTAGCAACAGAACCTGACCATACAGAGAATTGCTCTTTGTTAGACCAGGCGATTTTACCGGTTTTAGCGTCATACGCTGTAAATTGACCCAGGTTGGTTGAGTCATCAGGTTTGCCTGTTATAACGTCTGCGCCAGCAGGTTCCATGGTCAATGTGGCGCCTACATAAGGTTGGCCAGCTGTGTATGAAACTTCGAATGGCTCGTAGTTCATGCACAAGTGGTTGCCAGAGATGTAGAACAGGCCGGTGTCAGGAGAGTAAGACACAGGCTGTTGGTTTTTGCTACCTAATGCAGCAGGGCAAACGCCTTCAGTGTTTACGTCTTCACCGTTTTGTTCGGTAGAGTATTTAGAGACAACTTGAGGACGACCTGTTTTCATGTCAACGTGGGTAGCCCAGTTAACAGATTTGTCGAATTTTTCAGCAACCAGCAATTCACCAGTTTCACGATCTAACGTGTAGCCAAAACCGTTACGGTCGAAATGCACGATAGTTTTGTGCATTTTGCCTTTGACTTCCTGGTCAACCAGAACTGTTTCGTTGATGCCGTCGAAATCCCACTCGTCGTGAGGAGTCATTTGGTAAACCCATTTAACTTCCCCGGTGTCAGCATCACGAGCCCATAGAGACATGGACCATTTGTTGTCGCCAGGACGTTGTACAGGGTTCCAAGTAGATGGGTTGCCTGATCCGTAATATACCAGGTTCAATTTAGGATCGTAGCTGTACCAACCCCAGGTTGTACCGCCGCCGATTTTCCATTGGTCGCCTTCCCAAGTGCTTGTGCTTGAGTTTTCGCCAACTGGAGTAACTTTACCGTCTTTCCAGGTTGTTGTCTTTTTAGGATCGATCAGCGTATCGCCGTCTGGTCCCATGCTGTAGCCTTTCCAAGCCAGTTCGCCAGTTCTGATGTCATAAGCGGCCAAGAAACCACGAACACCGAATTCACCACCAGAAATGCCAGTGATTACTTTGTCTTTGACAACTAATGGCGCTTGCGTGTTGGTCATGCCCAGTTTAGGATCGCCGTTTTGTACGCTCCATACGCGTTTACCGGTTTTAGCATCCAAAGCTGTTAAAACGGTATCAGATTGTTGCAAGAAGATTTTGCCGTCGCCGTAAGCTAAACCGCGGTTAACAGTGTCGCAGCACATAACCGGAATAGTAACATCAGCATCTTGTGTAGGTGTGAATTCCCAAATTACAGACTGAGTTTTTTGGTCAATCGCGTAAACAGTGTTGGGGAATGGCGTGTGGATGTAAAGAATGTCATTAACTACCAGTGGGCCGCCTTCATGACCACGTAATACACCTGTAGAAAAAGACCATGCAGGTTGCAGATTTTTAACGTTGTTGACGTTGATCTGATTCAGTTTGCTGTAACGAGTACCTGCGTAGTTGCCACCCCAAGTAGCCCAGTTAGCTGGGTTTTGAGTCAATTTCTCAACTTCGGTGTTAGCAGTTGAAACCGCTGGCGCAGCTAAAATAGCAGCCACACTTGAAGCAAGCAGCCAACTTTTTAAAGGCTTCTTCATATATATTTCTCCTGATATTCTGCTAATTAGACAGAATACTGATTATGTTTTTTAAGACTAATATTAGTTTTAAAGCATTAGGGTGACTTCTTATTCTAAAAGGAATTTTTCCTGGTCACACCAGACGCCTAAATTTAATGATTTTGCCTCAAAAGTCAACTTTTAAGGTGATTATAAGATCTTTACTGTGTGCTTGTCTGAGCTAAGATTGCGGAAAGTAATCAATGTTTATTTCTTCAAAATAAAACACATATCCTATAAAAATACTGGAAATTTAATGGTTTTTTGAGTCTGTCAGTCCTGGCGTACATGGCAACTTTATCTCGATATACCGCCTGCTTTTGCGATTGGCTTGCATTGATGGGCTTGAATTTAGCGGAGCCTCACCTGACTAGGAAATCTAATAAAGGCCGATACCTAGATCTGAATGTCAGACTTTATTTAACTTAATCGTTAGGTTAAATGGTTTCTATGCGATAACCATTGCGGTTCCAGCACAACACCTCGGCCGCATCCCTTCGCCAAGCGGAAAGTACAAAGCGTTGGGCCGGCTGACCGTTTATTTCGAAGTCATGAACGCTGGGCCGGTGAGTATGTCCATGAATCAGGCGCAAGCAGTTGTGTTCCCGCATGACGGTTACTACCGTGTCTTGATTGACGTCCATGATTTCCAGAGTTTTTTTACGTTTATGAAAGTGGCTACGAAAACGGTACCAGCGAGCCATCAGTAAACGTAGGAGCAACGGTTTCGATAAGACATAGCGTTTCCATTCCGGCGTATGTGATTTGGCTCTAAAAGCCTGATAGGGCAGGTCGTCGGTGCAGAGCAAATCGCCGTGTGTGAGCAAGGTAGACATGCCATAAAGATCAATAACCGCATAATCATCAATCAAAGTCACACCGGTCTCCTGGCAGAATTTATCGCCCAGCAGGAAATCGCGGTTGCCTTGCTGTAAATAGACTTTCGCGCCCGAACCGGTCAATTGCTTCAGATGTTTCCGAATCTTGCTGTTGGGCGGAGTAGGGTCGTCATCGCCTATCCAAGCATCAAAAAGATCCCCCAGAATATAAATAGCTTCTGCCTTAGTGGCTCGCTGTTCAAGAAAGTCTAGAAATCGGCGCGTGATTTCAGGTTTATCCAGAGAGATATGGAGATCTGATATGAATAGGATGTCTTTATTCATGAAGAAATAGTGCAAAAAGCCCAAGGCAGCATTAGGTTTTGCCTTGGGCTTCTAGTCATTCCTCTTGGTTTGGCGATTATTTAATGACTTCAGCTTTTTCAATCACGATGTCGGTTTTAGGTACATCCTGATGCGGGCCGCGATTGCCTGTCGGTTGCTTGGCCATGGCGTCGACTACTTCCATGCCTTCAACCACTTCGCCAAAAACGGCATAACCCCAGCCATTAGGCGTAGGGCTGGTGTAGTTCAGGAATGAATTGTCTTTGTAGTTGATAAAAAATTGCGCAGTTGCAGAGTCAGGGTCTGGTGTACGGGCCATGGCGATAGTGCCGCGGCTGTTCGGCAGACCGTTGTTGGCTTCGTTTTTAATAGGTGCATGGGTGGCTTTTTGGTTGAAGCTGGTATCAAAGCCGCCGCCTTGTGCCATAAAGCCTGGGATGACGCGATGGAAAATAGTGCCGTTGTAAAAGCCTTCGTTAACATAGGTCAGAAAATTTGCCGATGAAGCAGGCGCTTTTTCAGAATTCAGCTGAATGACGATTTCGCCGAGTGTCGTCGTTAATTTAACTTTTGGTTGTGTGTCAGGCATTTTGTTTTCCTTAGCAAAAGAAAGTGTTGTTAGAGACAGCATCATGGAAAGAATAAGGATGCGCATGGATTTTCCTTGTGGGTGATGCAAAGGGCAGATTCTATGTGTTTTTATCTTGAAAGAGAAGTATGTGCTTGGTAAATTGTGCGGTTTTTGTTTATAAATCTACATAAATTTCATCTGGCTGGCTGTCTTGCAGAAGTTGATTACAGGCACTTAGGCGGATTCTTTAACGATATGGCATGGTAACTCAATGTTAAAAATATATAACACCCTGACTCGAAAGAAAGAATTGTTTCAGCCGCGCGAAGCCGGCAAGGTCGGCATGTATGTTTGCGGCATGACAGTTTATGACTACTGCCACATCGGCCATGCCCGCGTCATGGTTGTGTTTGATACGGTTGCACGCTATTTTCGCCACTTGGGTTATGACTTGACCTATGTGCGCAATATTACCGACATCGATGACAAGATTATTCAGCGTGCCAATGAAAACGGCGAAGAATTCGGCAAGCTGACGGAGCGTTTTATCGAGGCCATGCATGAGGATGAGCGCGCGCTGTCGGTGCTGCCGCCCGATATCGAGCCCAGAGCCACACAATCCATCGAGCAGATTATCGCCATGATTGAGACCTTGGTGGCTAAAGGACTGGCTTATGTCGGCAGCAATGGTGATGTGTTCTATTCAGTCAATAAATTCAAAGATTACGGTCAATTGTCGGGCAAGAACCTGGATGAACTGCAAGCCGGCGAGCGCGTCGATGTGGATCTGGCCAAGCAGAATCCGATGGATTTTGTATTGTGGAAAATGGCCAAGCCGAATGAGCCGGCCTGGGGATCCCCTTGGGGCCTGGGGCGTCCCGGTTGGCATATCGAGTGCTCAGCCATGTCGACCTGCTGCCTGGGAAATCATTTCGACATCCATGGCGGCGGCATGGACCTGCAGTTTCCTCATCATGAAAATGAAATCGCCCAGTCGGAAGGGGCAACCGGCGAAAAGTTTGTCAATTTATGGATGCATAACGGCTTCGTGCGCATCAATGAAGAGAAAATGTCCAAATCGCTGGGCAATTTCTTTACCGTTCGGGAAGTGCTGCAGCGCTATCGGCCGGAAATCATCCGGTTTTTTATCCTTTCCAGCCATTACCGCAGTCCATTGAATTATTCCGATGAGCATCTGGATGAGGCGGGAGCGGCTTTGACGCGGCTTTATACTGCTCTGCGCGGCGTCGAGACGGCAGAGGCGGCAATAGAAGCCGATTACAAAGCACGGTTTGAACAGGCTATGGATGATGATTTCAATACGCCTGTCGCGCTATCGGTATTATTCGATTTGGCAAGAGAACTGAACAAGGTCAAGGAAAACAACCGGGAAAAGGCGGTACAGTTGGCGGCTACGTTAAGATATTTGGGCGGACTGTTGGGAATACTGCAAGATGATCCCGATACTTTTCTAAAAGGCGGGGCAATAGCCGGTTCAAGCACTTTGAGCTTATCGAATGAGCAGATAGAACAGCAAATCCAGGCTCGCCTTGAGGCTAAAAAGAATAAAGACTGGTCAACCGCTGACCGTATCCGTGATGAATTAAAAGAACAGGGTATTATTCTGGAAGATGTGCCGGGCGGTACGAACTGGCGTCGGGAATAATATAGCAAAAGTATTTAGGCTCACGGTAAAGCCGAAATATCATCTCAGGACACATGGCTTGTCCCTGAAACAGAGTTAATGATTAAAGAAGGATAGTAATGAGTGAAATAAAAGATAAATCAGTCCAGACATTCCTTGATGAATTGGCCAGTAAAGCGCCTACGCCCGGCGGCGGCAGTGCCGCCGCCGTGATGGGAGCGCAGTCGGCCGCTCTGACCAGCATGGTGTGCAATCTGACTATCGGCAAGCCCAAATACGCCGAGGTTGAAGCTGAAATGCAGGCGCTACTGTTGAAATCGGAAGCGCTGCGGGAAAAACTGATCACCATGATTAAAGCCGATGTGGATGTCTTTGATCGTTTAATGGCCACTTACGGCTTGCCGAAAGAAACGGAAGAGGAAAAGGCAGCGCGCAGCGTGGCCATTCAGTCCGTATTGAAAGAAGCGACTGAAGTGCCTTTGGCTTGCGCCCGCGCTTGTAGAGAGGCGATCGAATTAAGCCGTATTGCCGCGGAAAAGGGTAATCTGGGCGTGATCAGTGATGCCGGCGTGGCTGTCATGGCCGGTTACGGCGCCTTAAAAAGTGCGGCTCTGAATGTCTACATCAACGCGGGAAGTCTTAAGGACAGAGACTTTGCCGAGGCAAAGCTGGCGGAATTGGAACAGATCATGAAAGACGCTGATGTAGCTGCTGAAGAGATTTATCAGCTTGTTAAAGCCAAATTGTAATCATCAAATTCGGCCGTCGTGCAGGCGGCCGGGCTTGATTTAAATGCGATAATGAAGTTTTGTAATTTCAATGAGTTATGTTTTATTTGAAAAATAACTATAAAAATAATCAAAAAATGGTTGACGAGATAGGGAATCCCTCTTATCATAGTCATCTCTTCAAGGGTGGTTGAGAAGTTTAGCAAGCCATTAACAAAGAAGGTCGTCGGGGTATAGCGCAGTTTGGTAGCGCGCCTGCTTTGGGAGCAGGATGTCGGGGGTTCGAATCCCTCTACCCCGACCAATTTGCGCTTGTAGCTCAACCGGATAGAGCACCGGCCTTCTAAGCCGGGGGTCGCAGGTTCGAGTCCTGCCAAGCGCGCCATTTCTTGAGAAGTCCACATTATGGTGAGCGTAGCTCAGTTGGTAGAGCCCCGGATTGTGATTCCGGTTGTCGTGGGTTCGAGCCCCATCGTTCACCCCATCTCCTAATTTATCTTTCAGTTTTACCTTCATTATTCTCTGCTCACACTCTTAGGTCTCATGCTGAATCTAGAGTTCAGGCTGTGCGCGGCACAATTATTTCTGCAATCAATCACATTTCCATATCCTATTCCAGTAGGCCAGTAATGAGTTTAAGCATGGCTGCTGATCCAGCGCACAATATCTGTTGTTCCCATAGCACCTGATTGACGGGCAATTTCACGGCCGGCTTTAAACAATATCATCGTGGGAATGCTGCGAATGTTGAATTGAGCGGCAATGCCCTGTTCCTGTTCAGTATTGAGCTTGGCCAGACGTACCCGAGGTTCAAGTTGAGCCGAAGCCTGGGCGAAAGCCGGGGCCATCATCTTGCAAGGCCCGCACCAGGGCGCCCAGAAATCAACAACGACAGCAATATCATTGCGCGAAATATGGCGTTGGAAATTATTGCCGTTTAATTCCAGCGGCTGTCCCGCGAATAAAATTTGTTTACATTTGCCACAATGAGGATGATGATCCAGGCGTTCGGAAGGAATTCGATTTATGGTATGGCAAAAAGGGCAGACAATATGCAGAGAGCTCATGCTGAAGATCTTCTTTAAAGTTTAGACAGGCCTGATATAAGGCCATCACGTCTGAAAATCAATATGCGCTGCTATAGTTATGTTTTTGAGTTGACGGGACGGACGCTTCCATCGTCCATATCGATAATATAAGCGCGGCCAAAACCGATCACGTATCGTCCATTTTCAGGGCGCAAAGCAAATAGATGAAAATCGGATAGTGAGCGTAACAAGTTGACGACTTCGCCGAATTTGGTGCTCAGGGCTTGCAACTGGACAGCGTAGATTTCATCATCATGCGGTATTTCCTCGGCCTTGCATCCAAATACAGCCCTCTCGCGCGCAAATAGATTATGAGATTCGGATTCCGGACGGATAAACATCACAGATGCCTGCGGATTTTGCAGCAAATTGGCGGTATGGCTGGCCAGTTCGCTGACAAAGACATAAAAGCATCCCGCCTGATCTTGTACAAAAGGCGCATAACTAATGTCGGGAGCGCCGTTCGCTGTAGCGGTCGATAGCAATAATGTCTGCTGAGACGCAATCAGTTTGTGACAATCAAGGGCTATGTCGTCAAGATTTTCGGATTCGTTCATGTCAGGCATGTCCTATGTTTGTATTCGCCATTGTCGGATATTTTTTTTACATCCAATTTTTATGGTCTTTTGAGCAGTATTGAGTCAGACTGATTTAACTGCAGAATTACGCCCGTTGTTGTATTTCATCTGTATTGTTTACTATTGAGCAGGCTCGGCGGCGAATATCAATCTGTTAACTGGATGATCAAAAGTTTTTCTTCTTCGAACTTTACCAAAAATATCGGTTTCAAAAATAAGCGAAACTTAAGTTTTTTTGATTGGGGGAATAAATATATTCAAGACAATCCTCAGCTATATCCGTTTCGAAAGCATGTATTTCTAGTCCAGTCATTTGCTTTTTGTTGAAAAAAGAAGGCTAACCGCTTTCTGCATCGCGCTTCAAACTGGCCAGGTCGATAACGAAACGGTACTTCACATCGCTTTTCAGCATGCGCTCATAGGCTTGATTAATTTGCTGGATCGGAATGATTTCGATGTCGGCCGTAATGTGGTGCTGGGCGCAGAAATCGAGCATTTCCTGCGTTTCCTTCAAGCCGCCGATGAGAGAGCCGGCAATGCGGCGGCGCTTGAAGATCAGATTGGCCGCGCTCGGGGAAGGATGCGCGTGATCGGGCACGCCCACCAGGCATAAAGTGCCATCCCTCTTGAGCAATGCCGTGTAGTCATCCAGATTATGCGAGGCGGCCACAGTATTCAGGATGAAATCAAAGCTGGCGCGCTGCTTGCCCATCGCCTCGGAATCTTTCGATACGACTACTTCATGCGCGCCTAAACGCTTGGCATCTTCTATTTTGCTTGCTGAGGTCGTGAACAACACGACGTGAGCCCCAAACGCACGCGCGAATTTTACCGCCATGTGGCCGAGTCCGCCCAGGCCTACAATGCCGACTTTGTCGTTCGGCCCTATCTGCCAGTGCCGTAACGGGGAATAAGTGGTAATGCCCGCGCATAACAAGGGCGCTGCCGCTGCCGGATCAAGGCTATCCGAGATATGCAGTACAAAACGCTGATCGACAACGATCCGGTTGGAATAGCCGCCATAAGTCATACGGCCAGTATGCGGATCAGGGGTGTTATAAGTGAAGGTAGCCGCATCGCAGAACTGCTCCTGATGATCATGGCAATCGGGACAGGTTCCGCATGAATCGACCAGACAGCCGACGCCGACCAGTTCCCCGAGCTTAAAATCCGTTACGGCGCTACCGATAGCGGCCACTCTGCCAACGATTTCATGGCCCGGCACGATCGGGAAAACCGAACCGCCCCATTCATTACGAACCTGATGAAGATCGGAATGACAGACGCCGCAGAATAAAATCTCGATCTGGACATCAGTCGGCATGGGATCGCGCCGCTCAAAGCGGAATGGTACGAGCGGAGA
This sequence comes from Methylobacter sp. BlB1, assembly GCF_015476545.1. GTDB lineage: Bacteria > Pseudomonadota > Gammaproteobacteria > Methylococcales > Methylomonadaceae > Methylobacter. Next base: position 39,579 of record NZ_JADMKV010000012.1, read on the forward strand.
ATGGTGATCATGGGCAGCATAGCCGATAGTTTTCTGCATAATAATGCTCCTGTTTAGCGATTTTCGTGTAAGTCGGCCGGTATCGAGCGGCGCACTGCCGCACACATTTGCAATTCACAATAAAGCAATTCAAAGAATTGGGACAGTTTAGGCTCTTAAAATCATCAAAAGATTTTTCAAGAGGACTATATGCGCTCATGATTGGATTCAGCTATGATAGCGTAATCATTTAGTTATAAATGGTTTCTGTTAATAATCTTTAACTGTTTCTAGCATAATAGCCATTGAAAAATTCCGCGGGGTTAAACAATCTGTATTTTTCCATCCGGCTTGCCTTGGTGCTGGTGGCTGTTTTGTTTGCCGGTTGCGCCCATGAGCCTAAGGTCGCTCCCGCAAGGCCCATGCAGTCGCAACTGCCGCCGGTTGTGGATTATGCCCTAAGCCTGCAAGGCGTGCCTTATCGCTACGGCAAGGACTCGCCGCAGGAAGGCTTTGACTGCAGCGGCTTCATCAAACACGTTTATGAACGGCAGGGTCTTTCTTTGCCGCGTACGACACGCGAGATGGCTCGGTCGCTGCCTTCAATTTCAATACATGATCTCAGCTCAGGCGATCTGGTCTTTTTCAACACCAATGGCCGCCCGTTCTCCCATGTCGGCCTGTATATCAGCGATAATAATTTCATCCATGCACCCAGTCAACGTACCGGCAGAGTGTTGGTATCCAGTCTGAATAATCAATACTGGCGCCAGCATTTGATTGGCGCACGCCGTCCCATACAATGGCGCTAAACTGGAATTTTTATCCTGAGAAAAAGTTATTCATGCAGGCGCAAAACCGAAAGAAACCTTATCAGCAGCTTTATTTTCAAGTATTGACGGCTATTGCTCTGGCCATTTTGCTTGGCCATTTCTATCCTGAAACCGGCATCGCCATGAAACCGCTGGGCGACGGCTTCATCAAGCTGATCAAGATGATCATCACGCCGATCATCTTCTGTACTGTCGTTTCCGGTATCGCCGGCATGCGGGACATGAACAAGGTTGGACGCGTCGGCATCAAGGCGCTGGTTTATTTTGAGGCCGTCAGTTCGTTGGCGCTGGTCATCGGATTGATCGTGGTCCATGCCATCAAGCCCGGCGCGGGCATGAATATTGATGTCGCCACGTTCGATACCAAAAGCCTGACGGCCTATACTACGGCGGCGAAATCGCAAAACGTGGCGGATTTTCTGCTCAATATCATTCCCGCCAGTGTTGTCGATGCCTTCGCCAAGGGAGACATTCTGCAGGTGCTGCTGATTGCGTTGTTGTTCGGTTTCTCGCTGGCTGCGCTGGGACAGCTCGGCGAAGACGTAAAGCTGTTCATCGACAAGCTCTCGCAAGTACTCTTCGGCATTGTAGCAACTATCATGAAGCTGGCGCCGATCGGTGCTTTCGGTGCCATGGCTTTTACTATCGGCAAATACGGCATCGCATCGCTCGCGCCCTTGGCGAAATTGATGGGCAGCTTTTATCTGGCCTGCCTGCTGTTTATTTTTATCGTGCTGGGCCTGATCGCACGATTGACGGGCTTCAGTATTCTGAAATTCATACGCTATATCAAGGATGAATTGCTCATCGTGCTGGGCACGTCTTCTTCAGAATCGGTATTGCCGCGCATCATGCTGAAAATGGAGAAACTGGGCTGTTCGAAACCGGTCGTGGGATTAGTGATTCCGACCGGCTATTCATTCAATCTGGACGGCACATCGATTTACCTGACCATGGCCGCGATTTTTGTCGCACAGGCCACCAATACGCCGCTAACGCTGACCCAGGAATTGACGATTCTGGGCGTCTTGCTGCTGACCTCGAAAGGCGCATCGGGCGTTACCGGCAGCGGCTTTGTTACCCTGGCCGCGACGCTGTCGGCCATTCCGACCATTCCGTTGGCGGGACTGGCATTGATTCTCGGCATAGACCGCTTTATGTCCGAGGCGCGCGCGTTGACCAATCTCATCGGCAACGGCGTTGCGACCGTGGTTGCCTCTAAATGGGAAAATGAACTGGACGGGAAGCAGCTTGATGCAGAGCTTAACGGTATAGGCGAAGCGGTCGAGCAGCAGTCTCCTGAATAATTCCTCTCTCATGTCACGTAATGGCCATGGATTTTTACCGCGAAGAACACGAAGGCCACGAAGTTTTATATTATTCATAACCTAGCCGGACAGGGCATGTTGCCCTGTCCGAAACGTTTGATATTGGTTAGTGCAGTCCCTTAGCTCAGACATTGCAGAAACGTTAAGAACGGGGTTGCAACCCCCATTCCGCTTGAAGCTGCTTTTCCAATGATTTCATGGCCCGGCACGAAGCTGATCGTGACAAATTATTGATGCTGATAAATCCGGTAAATACTGCCGGTAAAGTCATCCGAAATATAGATAGCGCCGTCCGGCCCTTCGGCAACATCAACTGGTCGGCCTATGACATCGCCTTGCTGCTCAAAACCTGTGACAAAGTCGCGTTCCTTGATCGCACCATTGGGTTCGAAATGCAGCGATACAACTTTATAGCCGATTTTTTGGGTGCGGTTCCAGGAACCATGCAGAGCCACTAACGCTGAGTTTTTAAACTTTGACGGCAAGTTTTTACTGCGAAGAAAAGTGATGCCAAGAGGCGAGGCATGGGCGGCAAATTCATGAATTGGGGCCTCGCTGCCGCGTATTCTTTCTTCATTGCCGGTACCAAAATCGGGATCGGGGGCTTTATTGCCATTGGCATAAGGCCATCCGTAAAATTTGTCTTGTTCAATCCGGTTAAGTTCGCAGGGAGGGAAGTCATCGCTTAGAAAATCACGGCCATTATCGACGCCGAACAGTTCATGAGTGACCGGGTGCCAGTCAAAGCCGACCGTATTGCGCAGCCCTGTTGCGAATAGCGTTTCATGCCCGCCGTTCGGGTCATAGCGCAGCATGGCTGCCCGTTTCGGAGTCTTTTCCAGGCAGGCATTGCAGCTCGATCCGATCGATACATACATCAGGCCATCCGGGCCGAACCGCACCGTGCGGCTCCAGTGATTGCCGCCGCCCGGAATATCGGTGACGATACGCTCGTATTCGCCTTGTGTCGCGCGTGATCGGGCATCGAAGCGTACGCGCCCGATTGCATCGGTTTCGGCAACATACAAACGTCCCTGATAGAAATCCAGGCCGTGCGGCCGTTTCAGCCCGGTCAGCAGATCCCGTCTGCCATCCGGCGCGCCGTCATGATTGTCATCCCGCTCAAGCAAGACGACCCGGTCGTCAGAGGGCAGGCTTACCAGCAGATCGCCCGCTTCAGTAAAACGCAGCATGCGGGCACCCGGTAGATTCTTTGCATAGATTGAAATCGAAAAGCCCGGCGGCAGGCGTAAGCGCGTACTCAGCTGTTCTTCAGCCGGCGGATTTTTCTTCAGAACAGGCGTATTGATGCCGAACAAGCGGGAAACCAGGAACCCTAGAATGGCTCCTATGATAATGATGCGCGCCAGTGTCCAAAGAGATTTATGCATAAGAAATGTCCATCCGATTATCAAAATTCTTTTCGAGGCTGTGTTAAATCGCATTTTTGTCATTTGAACGGGCACCAATCAGGAAGTTTCTTTATCAAATGAGTACGACGTTCATGAACATTTTTCTTGGAGATTACTATGGCTGAAACCGGAATCGATAATGACGCAGTGGTGGCCGTGCTGAATAAAATCCTGGAAACCGAACTGGCCGGTGTTGTTTGTTATTCGCATTACGCATTGATGATATATGGCTATAACCGTATCCCCATCATTTCGTGGCTGCGAAGTCATGCAACTGAATCTTTGGGTCATGCCAATCAAGCAGGCGAGTTGATCACCGGTTTGGGCGGGCATCCTTCCCTCGGCATCGGCCCATTGCTGGAGTCGCACCGGCATGACATCGGCGACATCCTGAGAGAATCGCTGGAGCATGAAATGCTGGCTTTATCGGCTTATTATGAATTGCTGGAGTTGGTGAAGGACCGCAACGTGATGCTGGAGGAGTATGCCAGGCGCCTGATCGCACAGGAGGAAACGCATCAGAGCGAAGTACGCAAAATGCTCAGAAAACCCGGCCAGTAAAGAAATCTGTGTAAATTTTCAGGCCGCGATAAAATAGGCGGCTGACAAGACTATGATGTGAGTTGCCATGAGCTATTATAAATACCACGTATTCTTCTGTACCCACCAGCGCGAGAATGGCAGTGCTTGCTGCGCGAACCGCGGCGCATCGATTGTGCGCGATTATGCCAAGGATCAGGTTAAAAAATTGAAACTGAACGGCCCGGGCAAGTGCCGTGTCAATAATGCCGGTTGCATGGATCGCTGTGCTGAAGGTCCCGTGCTGGTGGTTTATCCGGAAGGGGTATGGTACACCTATCACGATAAGGCCGATATCGATGAGATTATTGAAGAGCATCTGCAGCATGGACGGATCGTCGAGCGCTTGAAGATTTAGGCGAACAAACCCGTCCAGCCTACTGGTTGTCTTTGACGAACTGCGTCAAGCCGCGCTTCTGCGATATAATGTCTGCCCCAATATAAAAATTGCCGCTATCGGTTTGAGCGGCCTTCATTGATTATTAATCTATAACCTTGTTGTACGGCGGCAGGGGTTATCGTAAGGAGAATTTTGTGGCAAAGGCCAGTGATTTAAAGAAAGGTATGGTTGTCGAAATCAACGGCGTCCCGCACGTTGTCAAGCAAGTCGAAGTCAGAAGCCCTTCGTCCCGCGGCGCAACGACGTTGTATAAAGTCCGCTTTAACAATCTCAAGACGGGCCAGAAGCTGGACGAGTCTTTAAAGGGCGATGATTTCTTTAAGGACGCCGACTGCATACGCGCCAAAGTGCAGTTTTCTTATATCGATGGCGACAACTATATCTTCATGAATATGGAAGATTATACCCAGTACAGCCTCAGTGCCGAAGATCTGGAGGGGCAGAAGGAATACCTGACCGAAGGTCTCGAAGGCATAGTGGCTCTGCTGATAGATGACGCCTTGCTGGCTATCGAATTGCCCGGATCGGTTGCGCTCAGGATCGTGGAGACGGCGCCCGGCATTAAAGGCGCGACGATGACAGGCCGCACCAAGCCGGCGCGCCTGACAACCGGCCTGGAAGTCCAGGTGCCGGAATACCTGGAAAATGAAGAGCTGATCAGAATCAATACCCTGACCGGCAAATTCATGTCGCGTGCTTAATATTTAATACTATTGAACTGGGCAATCCCGCGGTTGCCCCTATGACAGACCTCGTGTGGACAATCTCTTAACCGTACCTCAGGGCGAATTTAAACTGAATCGCCTGCCGTTGCGTGCGCGCGAATTGCTGCGCGCCTGGGACGCAGGCGATGAATACCTGCTCGATTATCTGGCCGAAGACGGGAAACTGCCGGCCGATGCCCGGATTTTAATTCTCAACGACACATTCGGCGCGCTGGCCGTGGCGTTGAGCCGTTTTGGACCGCAGGCGATTTCCGATTCCTATCTGTCGCAGCAGGCGACACGCATGAATCTGGCCGAGAATGGCCTGGCCGAAGACAGCGTCAGGCTGCTGAGCAGCCTGGACGCACCGGACGGCGTTTTCGATCGGGTTCTGATCAAAGTGCCCAAGACGCTGGCTTTGCTGGAGGATGAACTGATACGCCTGCAGCCGCATTTGACCTCATCGACGCAGATCATCGTGGGCGGCATGATAAAGGCATTGCCGGCTTCGGTCTGGAAAATACTGGAACGTCTGGTCGGGCCGACGGCAACGTCTCTAGCCCACAAAAAGGCGCGATTGATTTTCGCTTCGCCGGACCCGAAGCGGATGGTGCCGGCTAATCCTTATCCGGTTCGCTATCGGCTCGAAGGCACCGATTATCTGATTGCTAATCATGCCAACGTGTTTTCGCGCGACAGCCTCGACATCGGTACGCGCTTTTTTCTGCAGCATCTGCCGGTCAAGCCCGAAGCGCGCGATATTGTTGATCTGGGCTGCGGCAATGGCATAGTCGGCCTGATGGTGGCTGTACGCAATCCGCAGGCGACCGTTCACTTTGTTGATGAGTCCTTTATGGCCGTGGCTTCCGCCGAAGAAAATTTCCGTCGCGCTTTGGGAGCGAAGCGGCAGGCGATATTTTGCGCCGGCGATGGACTGACAGATTTTGAGCCGAATTCGGCCGACTTGATTCTTTGCAATCCGCCTTTTCACCAGCAGCATACCGTAGGCGATCAGATCGCTTCGAGCATGTTCAAGCATTCGCGCAGGATATTGCAGCCAAACGGCGAGTTATGGGTGATCGGCAATCGTCATCTGGATTATCACGTCGCGCTTAAACGACTTTTCGGCACCTGTTCGGTTGTCGCAGCCAATGCGAAATTTGTGATTTTGCGGGCCCGTATCAGCAATCAGCAGCTTTAGGGCAAAAAAAACTCCCAATGCCGAAAAGAGCATTGGGAGTATGAGAGGTCAAACAGGACAATCAATCGTCACTATCTGGAGTGCAATACCAGGAGATGGTAAAAAATCTTAGCTGTGCAGCTTGCGATTGAAGAATATGTTGCTAAAAATAGCCGATGCTGCGAACAGAACGGTAGAAACAATGAATTCGCCGGAAATAAAACCGAAAACACCGGTGATGAACATCAGGCCAATTAAAACATCTCTTTGAAAATCAGTCATTTTGAAGATCCGTTAGTATGTTGAGAATAGGAAATAAGTGAATTGAGGCATACTATACAGACGCACTTATTAGTTGACAATATGGCTAGTTATTAATTAATAATTTCCTATTTTGAAATAATTATGGAGCTGATTGTCCTGATTCGGCATGAATCCCATCATCAAGCCAAGCAAAGCTCCTTTTTTCAGCTAGAAATTCGAATCAGTTGATATGACGTTTAATGGTGGACAAGTTCTGCCATTCATTATCCGCTGCCCTCTGTGCGGTACAATTGTTATCTCAATGACTCTGTTGCACCAGCGCAACGTCAGAAGCAGACTTAATTAGGAGAGTAAATTGTATATTGCTCTCGTTCAGGTACAAAAAAGCAGATCAAGGCTGATAAAGTTATCCACATTTTCTGTGGATAACTTTGTGAGTAACTTGAAAATAAATTCGCTAACTAGCCACTTTTAAAGTCTTTTTATCAGATTGTTCAGCTTTTGAACAATTATCCCGAATTTGAATCATTATTCTTATTTATCAATGAGATAAAAATGTCAATACTGTCATTTGATATGATTTTGCCAGTTAAATAGTGATTGACAAGTCAAATAATTGGACGCAAAAAATCGCTACCCTCAGCTGTGGGAAAAATAACTTTGACAACATTCTGTCAAGTTTTATTTCTTGAAATAAATCGGGTTTCTACCATGATGCACGCCGCCAGATAGTGAAACCGGTTTTGTTGTAAAAAATCCATGACTGCCGGGTTGGCTGTACCCGGTTGCAGCCAGACATTCATCAGGCCCAGATCAAGGCATTGTTTTAACACAGCCAGGGTGGCTTCTGGCGGGACCACAAAGTCGACGATTGTCGGTTTCTCGGGAATTTTGGCTAGTGACGGATAAACCAAATCCCGCTCTACCACTTGCTTGTTAGGATTGACCGGAAACAATCGGAAGCCCTTACGCTTCAGATCTTTATAAATGATATTGCCGAATTTGGCGGGATTATCGGTGGCGCCAACAATGGCGATTGTCGTATCGGGATGTTCCAGGAGTGAAATCAGATCCGGCATAAGCGCTCCGAAAAAGTCAGGGTTACGAATAATTGTTGAGCCAAGTTGCCATATACACAGATATATGATGTCATACGCGCCTTTTTGTTCTGATAATCAGGAGATCATTACTTAGTATGGCGGATTTTAAAGCCCATGTATTCATCGCCGCTGCTGCCAGCAGTGGCGTCGCCCTGGTTGCTGCTAATGTGCGGCTGATTGATGGCGCCGATGCGCCCTGGCTTATTTTTTTAGGCATAGTCGGCGGCATGCTGCCTGATATCGATGCCAGCAATTCCAAACCAGTCAAGCTGTTGTTCAATGTCTTGGCCTTATTGGGCGTGTCCGGTGTATGGATGGCATTCAAGGATAGCTATGTTCAACAGCAGTTGTTGCTGGGCGTTGTGGCCACTTATCTGGGGATACGTTATGGCTTGTTTTTTCTGTTTAACAGTTTTACCGAGCATCGCGGCGTGTTTCATTCATTATTGGCCGCCGCGTTTTTCGCCTGTTTAATGACCTGTATCAGTTTTTATTTCCTTGAGTGGGATATCTTACACGCTTGGCTGAATGGCTCGTTCATAGCTATCGGCTTTATTGTGCATCTGTTGCTGGATGAACTGTACAGTGTCGATTTATCCAATACCAGAATAAAAAAATCATTTGGCACGGCGTTGAAATTGTTCAGCTATAAAAATATTCCAGCCTCTGTGTTAATGACAGTCTGTACGATAACGCTTTACTGGCTGGCGCCGTCGCCGGCGCCTTTCCTGAAGGTTTGGCAGGCGGCGCACTGGAATCAGTATTTAACGCAAGCGAAGCTTTGCCAGTAAAATAAGAAAACGCTTCAGGTTTAATTCCGAGCCTATTGATATTTAATAGACTATACTTTTTGAAGATAAGAAAACAGTGGCTCAATTTGTGGCTTAATTGTCAGATAACTGCCAAATACAATAAAATAGCCGCTTTTTGGACGTAACTCCGGTATTTTGGTTTTTTTAAAGTATCGGTAGCGGATCAGTGTTATGTCTGTATGGTTGTTATCGATCCGCGCAAGAGGAATCAGTAAAAAATATGTCAACAATCGATAAATCTCAGAGTCAAATTAATCGGCGAAGATTTTTACAGATGTTAGCCTGCGGCTCATTAGTTGCAGGTTTTCCCAGTCTCGTTGAGGCTTCACCAAGAAAGTTCTTTCAGTCCGCCCGAAACCTCGCTTTTTTAAACACCCACACCGGCGAAAGATTAGCATTAACTTATTTTGAACAAGGCCGGTATCTTTCAGATGCCTTGCAGGAGGTGAATTATCTGCTGAGGGATCACAGAACCGATGATGTCTACGACATCGATACGGCTCTGCTGGATCAGCTTTACAATCTACGGACCATGCTGGGTATAAGCAGACCATTCCACATCATTTCCGGTTATCGCTCGCCCTATACCAATGCACTGCTGCAGGAGCGGAGCAGCGGCGTGGCCACCCACAGTCTGCATATGCAGGGCAGAGCCATCGACATTCGTATTGAAGGCTTTAATACCAAGCATTTGCGTAATGCCGCGATTGCCATGCAATCCGGCGGCGTCGGCTACTACCGGCGTTCGAACTTCGTGCATCTCGATACGGGCCGGGTCAGAACCTGGTAAATTTTAATCGACTGTTTTTATTCAATGAGGACGGCAGTATCGGCTGTTTTCTTTTGAACCGGATTGTCTAGTGCCTGAATCAACGGATTATCGAGTCCGTATATATCCTCGAAAAATAACACCTGGTCATGAGTAGCCATCGCCGTGGCATAGAAAATAATGACCGGGATGGGATTGTCTAATGGAACGTATCTGGGATTGTCCCGGCGCATGGCATTGCTGATTCTTTGACGATCCCAGCCATCCTTGGATTTCAGTACGAATTCGGCCAATGCTTCAGGGTCTTCGACCCGAACGCAGCCATGACTGAAGTCTCTTCTTGTGCGCTTGAACAACCTTTGGGTAGGCGTATCGTGCAGGTACACATTGTAATCATTCGGAAACATGAATTTCACATTGCCCAGCGCATTCGAACGGCCGGGGCGCTGTCTGACTTTTAAAGCGCCTTGACTTAAAAGATTTATCGTCTCGCCATTGACTGCCATCACGGCTGCATTCGGACCGAAGGCATTGACCAGTTCCATATTCTGGTTGGCAAGATAAGCCCAGTTCAGGCGCAGTTTAGGCAGCAATTCCTCCTTGACGATGCTTCTCGGCACGTTCCAGTAAGGTCTGAACTCAAGAAATTTCATGTTGGCCATGAATACAGGCGTCTGCTTGTTTAACGATTTGCCGACGATCACCTTCATGTTCAAAGGCGGCGCCGTTTCCATGCCGATCGATTCATAAGCCCATAACTGGAAAGCAGGAATATTGACGATAATCAGCGAACCGTCTTTCAACCTGGGCAGCCAGCGGAATCGTTCCATGGACAGTTCAATTTGCCGGACCCGGTCAGCGAGAGGCACATTGAGGGCGGCGACTGTGCTTTTGCCAATCACGCCGTCACCGCCGAGCCCGTGCCGCAATTGAAAATTCTTGACGCCATCGGCCAGGGCGGCATCATAAAGTTTGCCGCTTTTCGCGTCGAGGGGAGCCGCCGGCTCGGCCATGTCGCCCAAAGCCGTCAGCAGCTCGCGCAGAAATACCATTTGCGAATCACGTTGGCCCGGGCTTAACACCCGCGTAAACGTGAACTGATGAAAAGCATGTGTTCGAGCAAGCTGCCGGTATTTGGACAGGGCTTCTTTTAGATGCCGGTAGACAGGCATGACAGGCTCAACCTTGGCAACGAGCTCGGACGGTTTTTTCTGAACGGCGGCTTCCATAATCAAGCCGGCAAGACTGATCTGCTCCAGGATGATATCGGCGCCCAGTTTCACATTATGAGTCTTGACCTGACCGTAATGCAGATCGGAAAGATAACGCAGCAGCGCTATATTCAATGCCGTATCGTACAGCGCCAGAGCCTGTAGCGATGCATTCTGGCCGGCCTTGATCTGAAGCCATTTCTGGGCAAGATAAGCCGCATCATAATTCTGCGCATCCAGGCCGTTTTCTTCTGCATTCGCCAACAGCGCCAATACATCATCCACCTGGCTGTTTAAGGCACCGTTCTTTAACCAGACCAATTGATAGTTATTCAACTGGTACAGCGCCTGAATGTCTTCATGCTGGTCATAAATGTCATTATGCAGCAGGTAAGGGTGCCGGTTTGAAGTCATCAGGGAACTGATGACTTCAACCAGCACGGGATCGGTTGTATCTTCCGCCGAGCGGGACAAGGGGGAAAACATCAGCCCGAGAATAAACCAGACAATGACCGTCCATTTGTTGTAAGTGCTCAAATTGACTGGATGGATCATATGTAAAGACATTTATACGGCAAACTCCATAAAGATGATGCGCAGGTTTAGGCGACTCGGTTATTGCCGGAGTTGCACATAAATGTGACAAATGCCGGCATAGACTAATCGTTGCGTTTAAAAGAATGGACCCAGACCAGGCTGTCATTGTTCCAGGTCATGCCGGCGTGCATTCTCAGGATTAGATCTTTATAAGCGTCAAGATTCGGATAGCCTTCGGCTTGCGCATCCGCATCAGTCATGTCGCCCAGGCTTTGACGTTCCACCGCCGTAACGGTAAATGTCGTGCCTTCCAGTTCAAAAGTTTCCCCCGGATAAGCGTAGATGCCATCACGGCGCTGTTGGGTCTTTTGCCCGCTCAGTGCGGCGGCAACCAGTTTGGGGTGGGTTACGAGACGGTCAATATGGCAAGTTTTCTCAGGGTAATTGTTGTTCATCAGGTAATCCTTAGCTTAAAAAGAAGGATACGATACCTCAACCTGATGACAATCAGAAATAGTTAATGGCAACTGCTCAGAAATCTGAGGCAATGACGAGGGCTTGATTGCCAGGCGGCTGATGCCAGCCGCCTGATAACTTATTGTTTGGTTTTGGGTTCCGGCTGCATCATTTTTTGATGTTCTTGCCGCAATTGCTGACGATGTTCCATCATCTGATTATGATGGGCTTTTATCAGATCAAACTGTTGTTTTTTCAATTGTTCTTTTTTGGCGGGATCCTTTTCTTTCAAAATTTGATCGGAGAGTTCATGCATCTGCAGCATATGCTCCTGCATAGAACGGATATGCTGATCTCTTTGTTCTTCGGTCATGCCGCCCATTCCTCCGCCCATGCCTCCACCCATCATACCGCCCATGCCTCCACCCATTCCGCCCATGCCCCTTCCCATGCCTTGAGACTCGGGTTTGTTCGTGGGTTCGACGGCGGAACTCATCATGCTGTAGGAAACTAACAGTAAAAAAGCAGCCATCAATTGATTGATATGTTTCATTGGTAGTCACCTTGTAGTGGTTTGGTTTTAAGCAAAAAAACATACTCAAAAAATTAGAAACACTGCCAGAACCAAAAGTTCCTTTTGAAGAAGGCCGCAGGAACTTTATCTCATGCTTCTTTTTTCATGAGCAGAGCCGTGTTAGCGGCCACGTTGGCGTATCAAAAGTATCTGGCAGGACAAGATGCCGGTTGCCGTATATGCCGCATTACAGTTCCAGAAGTATTGGACTAAAAGACAAAGCGCCCGCTTATGATGTGCAATAAATAAGCATCATGCAGAGCCTCTTACGTACGCTAACGTACAGACAGAGTTCTGCTCTTAAGAGTAAACCTAGCATTCAGATTGATGGAGTAGAGGATAGTATTCTTTTATCTGATGTTTATATCCCAATTTCTCAACTAAGAAATGGAGATTATTCATGAAACAATATTGGAAATATATGTTAGTAATTCCCGTATTGACCGTTTCCGTATTAGCCGGTACGGCCTTTTCCGATGACAATCATCGCAGGCTTACAAAACTCGATAAACAAATTAATAAACAAGCGCAGCAAATGCTGGATGACGGCAGGGAAATTTTTCGTCGCGATACATTCGGCGACGAGGCCTTCTGGGGCGATACGCTGAAATTGCATCGGGCAATCAAGGGCGCCAGATTCGGCGGCGTAGGCCCGGGCGTGAGTCCGAAGGCGGCGCTGGGGGTTGGCCTCAAGGTTGATGTGGATGCGCTTCCGGCCAGTATCCTATCCAGCCTGAAAAGCGGCCGCGTAAACCTCGATGATCCGGCAGGTACGCTTGAATTGCTGCGCCTCAATGCCGTCGTCGGCGTCAAGGGCTTCTTTACCGGAAATGACCTGAGCTCAATCGGCATACAATGCGCGCTCTGTCATTCCACAGTGGATAATTCACTGGCGCCCGGGATTGGTCATCGGCTCGACGGCTGGGCCAATCGCGATCTCAATGTCGGCGCGATAATCAGTCTGGCTCCTGACCTCAGCGCGTTTACGACGTTGCTCGAAGTCGACGAGGATACGGTGCGCAAGGTGCTGGCGTCCTGGGGGCCTGGAAAGTTTGATGCCGAGCTTGTCCTCGACGGCAAAGCCTTCCGTCCGGATGGCAAGTCGGCCGCTACGCTCATTCCGCCCGCATTTGGTCTGGCAGGCGTTAATCTGCACACCTGGACCGGCTGGGGTTCCGTGCCGCACTGGAATGCCTTCGTCGCCGTGCTGGAAATGCACGGAAAAGGCACCTTCTTCGATCCGCGCCTGAAAGATGCCTCACAATTCCCGATCGCGGCCAAAGCCGGTTTCGACGATGTGCGCAATGAACCTGATCTCGTCAGTTCAAAACTGCCGGCGCTGCATTTTTATCAACTGGCGATTCCCGCGCCAAAGGCGCCGCAAGGCAGTTTCAATCCATCCGCTGCAGCCAGCGGCAAACAGATTTTCGAAGACAAAGGCCAATGCGCAACCTGTCATGTGCCGCCGACTTATAGCGAGCCGGGATGGAACATGCATACTGCTGAAGAGATCGGCATTGACGATTTTCAAGCCAACCGGTCGCCGGATATGCGTTATCGCACTTCGCCCTTGAAAGGCCTGTGGACCCACACCAAAGGCGGCTTTTACCATGACGGGCGCTTCGCCTCGCTGCTTGACGTGGTGAATCACTATAACGATCATTTAAAACTGGGGTTAACCGATCAGGAGAAAGCAGACTTGGTCGAGTATTTGAAATCGCTTTAATTCTGATCCTGCAATAAGCCTTGGCCTGCCCGGGCTTATTGCAGCCTTCACGGGCTGAGCTTGTGCTTTCGGAAATGTATAAAATGCTCTGCCGATAAACAGCGATCAACTGATAATTTGATTCTATTGGCGTGCCTGTTCTTTGAATTTTTGTGTATGCTTCAGAATCTCGTTGACAATCTGCTCGGCGGTTTTTTCAATATCCTTTTCCGTCGCGTTTTTCTCCATGACAAATCTGGCAGCGGCCACATAAGGGTTCGCGGTGACGGCAGCGCCGGGCACTTTTTTGGGATCTTTGATGGTGCCGAATAGGATAAAAGGCGTTTGCGGCTGCGCGCTGGCCAGATTGCTGACGCCGACCTGAACGTTCATGCGGGTCGCGCCGCGGCCAAACCCGATTACGGCTCGTTTGATGCGATTGCCCTCATCGACTTCGGTAAATATGCCCTGCAACAGCCAGCCGTCGCGCGGCAGCGTTGCCTGCGTGCCGGACAGGCGTTGAGTGGTGAAGCCTTTATTCCTGAGATTCCTGATCAGGCTCTGGCTCATATCATTAACGATTTCCCTGGCCCGCGCTTGAGGATCCGAGACTGCCATCGGGTGCGGCAATCGCTGTCCGATCTGACCTAAACGCCCACCGGGCAGAACGCCCTTGACGCCCTGATCGCCTTCGATGCGCTGTGCATCAAGGATAAAGTCGCTGACATAAACTGTTTTGGGCAGCTTGGCCGGCCATTGTCCTTTAATTTGTTCATCGCGGATTTCAACAGCGCCCAGCACATTGCGGGAATCGGTATCGCGGTGCATCTGACAGCCGGTACTCAAGGCCATCCAGCCTATCAGGCCCACAAAGTACATACTCAAATTGCGGCTTACCATAGCATTGTCTCGCTAATTAGATAATGGATCGGACTGTCTTTATAGCATTATATCGATCCGTTTAAAAATCCACGGGGCCGAGAGCGAGCCAGGGCATTCGCAAGCTTTAAGCCTCTATCCATAAACTGCGATTGAAACGCGATTTAGAGCAGATGAAAAATTGTCCCGCTCAGATTGAATAAAGTAAGGCAAACGGAGCCGATAAAAGCGCTAACTCATTATTAAGAAGTGTGCAGTGCCCCGCATACCTTATCAATAAGTATCAATGCCTATATGTTGAAGGCTCTCAGCCAGTTCAGTGCGGCGTTCGACTATCAGCCCCGGAATGAGTAAACTGCCGATGTCGAATGGTTAAAAAGAAATTTTACTTATATTGTTTGGATCAAACCTGACGCTGATAGTCTTAGTTCGGCCACAAAAATTCCCATTCATAGGCGAAGCAAAGCCAAGTGTGTCGGGCTTGCTTGGCGCGGCATAGCTCATTGATCGCTTTGCATTGACTTCGACCGTGACGCAACTGATTTTATTTTGTGAAAGATAGTGTCCCTTCCGCGAAGGATATCTTCCATTTCTCGTTTGAAAGCCAGTTTATTAAAATTGGCGCGTGACATTTCTGATAATATTCGCACGCGATTCATGAGGTAAAGAAACACCTTTTCAAATGCCAGGCGCTTTTCTTCATCGCTGCCTTGCACGGCTGCAGGATCTTCAAATACCCAGCACATGGTAATTGAATCGCCTGGCCAGACCGGCCAAACTTCATGTGCCATGTCATCGCATATTGCGATAACGAAATCCATTTTTGGCGCATCAGGCGCCGAGAATTCATTCCAGCTCTTACTGCGCAGTTCATCGGTTGGGTAATTCATTTTCCGGATTTGTTCGATGGCAAACGGATTCACTTGGCCGGCTGGCTGACTGCCGGCGCTATAAGCATTGAAGCGGCCTTTGCCAAGCTTATTGAACAGCGCTTCTGCCATGATGCTGCGCCCCGAATTGCTGACAGATAAAATCAGAACGTTATAAATTTTATCGCCCATAACTAATCCCCAAGGTTAGCAATCATCGTGTCGCCTTATCAGCGGCATTTTTACTGATAGTGTTTGTCTCTACAGGAACATTAACAGGCAAGTATTTCATTATGATTTAGACAGTCAATGCCTGAAGTAAGTGAGACTAATTTCAGTGACTGTCAGTCAAGTCCAGAGTTTCACGATCCATGCCGACGCTTGATAGCGCCATTCTATCGGGTTGAACTGCCCGGCATTCGCCGCGGTCACTGAATTAACAAACCCGATGTCAGAGAGCATCCCTATGAGCATACAACTCAATCACACCATCGTTTCTTGCCGCGATCAGCAACGTTCGGCAACATTTCTGACAGAGCTCCTTGGGCTGCCGGCTCCGAAACCCTTCGGACCGTTTCTGGTCGTTGAACTCAGTAACGGCGTTTCGCTCGACTTCTACGAGAAAGACGGCAAGATCACGCCGCAGCATTACGCTTTTCTGATCAGTGAAGACGATTTCGATCGAATCTTCGGCCGCATCCGCGAGCGAGGGCTTGAATACTGGGCTGATCCCGGCCAGCATCAGGCAGGCGAGATTAATCACCGTGACGGCGGCCGCGGGGTGTATTTCGAAGACCCCGATGGCCATCTCCTCGAAATCATCACCCACCCTTACGGCGGGGGCTAGGCAGGCGAACCGCAAACGCGATTCTTTCAGCTGCATCAATACGAACAGCATCACTCAGGAGGTCAGTATGAGCAAATCACCCGGCCACCAGAAATGGCCTGATCATAAAGTCCAGGAAAAGCGTCTTGATCAACCCGTTCAGGTTTCGATCAACGGCGAGGTGATCGCTGATTCGAGCAATGTCATTCAAGTCGACGAAGACCAGCATCCGCCTCGCTATTATTTTCCCCGTTCTGATATCAGCATGGACAAACTGGAGCGGTCAGATACCGTGACTAAATGCCCGTTCAAAGGCACCGCGCATTATTACCATCTCAAGCTTGGCGGTCAGGTATTGGAGGATGCGGTCTGGACCTATGAGGAGCCTTATGAAGAGCATCACGCATTGAAGGATCGGCTCGCTTTTGATGACGACAAGTTTCCAGAAATTCATATTGCGCTGGAGCCTAAAGCGTAGCCGCTCGAATATCGTCCGTGCTGGCTCACATTAGCTTCAGATACGCCCAAAAGACCGTCAGGCAGAATCGGCAAAATTGTCACATTTGCATCATATACTTGTCATATACTTGAAAGATTATTAAATGACAGAGCGGTAGGCTGGGTTGATAAACCCAGCATTTCGGCCGCCCATGCTGGGCTTCCGCTAAGCTCCAACCCAGCCTACACAGGCTAAATGACAAAGCGAATATGGGAAATCGAGCCAAAACATGAACTATGCCGCGACCGTACAGGGCAGGAATTTTAATTTCCGCAATTTAAAAACCTTGATGGCCAAGGCCTCGCCTCGGCGAGCGGCCGATGAACTGGCAGGCCTGGCGGCGGACTCCGAAGTCGAGCGGGCTATTGCTCAACGGGTATTGGCTGAAGTGCCGTTAAAGGCATTCATCGAGGAACCCTTGATTGCGCCGGAACACGATGAAGTCTCCCGGTTGATCCTGGAGCGGCACGATGCTGCAGCCTTTGCGCCTGTCGCGGCGCTGACCGTCGGGGAATTCCGCGATTGGCTGCTGGCCGATTCCAGCGATTTATCGGCGCTCGCGGCCGGGCTGGCGCCGGAGATGGCCGCTGCCGTCAGCAAGATCATGCGAAATCAGGACCTGATCGCCGTAGCTCGTCGCTGCCGGGTTGTCACCCGCTTTCGCGACACCATCGGCTTGCCGGGGCGCCTTTCCACCCGTCTGCAGCCGAATCATCCCACGGACGATCCCCGCGGCATCGCCGCCAGCATTCTGGACGGCCTGCTTTACGGCAGTGGCGATGCCGTTATCGGCATCAATCCTGCGACTGACAATCTCGATAACGTCCTCATCCTGCTGAACCAGCTCGACGAGATCATCAGCCGCCACGAAATACCGACGCAGTCCTGCGTACTGTCCCACGTCACGACCAGCATGGAGCTGATGCGGCGCGGTGCCCCGGTGGATCTGGTCTTTCAGTCCATTGCCGGCACCGAGGCGGCCAACCGCAGTTTCGGCATCGATCTGGCCCTGCTGCGGGAAGCCAAGGCCATGGCCGAATCACTGGGGCGCGGCGGTAACCATCTCATGTATTTTGAAACCGGCCAGGGCAGCGCACTGTCTGCAAATGCCCATTACGGCGTCGATGCCCAGACCTGCGAAGCGCGCGCCTATGCCGTCGCCAGGGAGTTTTCGCCGCTGCTGGTCAATACTGTCGTCGGCTTTATCGGTCCTGAATATCTTTATGACGGCAAGCAGATCATTCGCGCCGGCCTGGAAGATCATTTCTGCGGCAAGCTGCTGGGATTGCCGATGGGTTGCGACATTTGTTACACCAACCACGCCGAGGCGGACCAGAACGATATGGACAACCTGCTGACCCTGCTCGGCGTCGCCGGATGCAATTACATCATGGGCATTCCGGGCGCTGACGACATTATGCTGGCCTATCAGAGCACTTCTTTCCATGATGCTCTCTACCTGCGGCAAGTGCTGGGTTTAAGGCCCGCGCCGGAATTCGAAGCCTGGCTGGACAGGATGGGCATCTTCGACGGCCGGAACAGTTTGTCAGACAGCCGCATCGCCGCTCCGTTGCTGAGCCATTTTTCAGGATTTGCAGGCATACAGGCATGAACGATCCCTGGCATCCATTGCGTCGGTTTACCCAGGCCAGAATTGCTCAAGGTCGGTCCGGTTGCGGCCTGCCGACCTCGGCTCTGCTCGATTTCCAGATCGCCCATGCGGCGGCCCGCGACGCGGTGCATCAGCCCTGGTCGATCGATCGCTTCGCGAAGGGGGTCGAAGCGCTGGGGCTGGAAGCGCTCAGCCTGTCTACGCCGGTCGCCAGCCGGGTGCACTATCTGCAACGGCCAGACCAGGGACGCTGCCTGGATGAAGCAAGCCGCCGGCTGCTCAAATCACGAGCCGTTGAGGCCATCGATGTGGCACTGATCATCAGCAACGGTTTGTCGTCGACTGCCGTGGACTGCCATGGCCTAGCGCTGCTGGAAGCGATTATCGATACCTATCAACGCAACTCTCTGCGCCTCGGCCCGATCTGCCTGGCGGCCAATGGCAGGGTGGCGCTATCGGATGAAATCGGCGCACTGCTCAATGCGCGCCTGGCTGTGATCATCGTCGGCGAAAGGCCCGGACTCAGCGCCGCCGACAGCCTTGGCATCTATTTGACGTACGCGCCGCGGATCGGTAATACCGATGCCGAGCGCAACTGCATCTCCAACATCCGGCCGCCTGACGGCCTGTCCTATCAGGCTGCAGCCGCCAAACTGGCGTATTTGACTCATGAAGCACTGCGCAGGGGGCTTTCAGGCGTACAGCTCAAGGATGATATGCCGAAATGGCTGCTCGAACTCGACGATTCCACTCCAGAATCAAAATCAATAATTTCGACAGCTTTTTTGCGATAAGAAAAAAGCTTTCGAACCTTGATGCCACATCACTCAATTTTTTTGTCTATTCATTTACGCATTGCCTACAAAATATTTTGCAAACCGCTGTAAGAAATTTTATTTTTAACGAGTCCGCAACTAAACACGCAATGGTCTTTCCATTCTTTTGCGTTCTCATAAAAAATAACCTGCTTTATATCCGGAGCCTACATGACCGATGCCGCCATTAGTGAATCTGTACAAAATTATTACGGTGAAGTGCTTAAATCCAACCAGGATTTAAAGACCAGCGCCTGCTGCACACTGGATGCCATGCCTGGACATCTGCGCCCGCTGCTTGCCGATTTGCACCCGGAAGTGGTTGAGCGTTTCTACGGTTGCGGCTCGCCGCTGCCTCCGGCGCTTGGAGGCCGCACCGTATTGGATTTGGGCTGCGGTTCCGGACGCGATTGTTATTTGCTGTCCAGATTGGTAGGCGAGACAGGGCAAGTCATCGGCGTCGACATGACGGAGGCGCAGCTTGATGTCGCCAGGAGTCATTGCGATTGGCATGCCGAACGTTACGGCTACGCGCGCTCCAATGTCGAATTCTTTCATGGGCATATCGAAGATCTCGCGGCTATCGGCATGGCCGACAATTCTATCGATGTGGTGGTGTCGAACTGCGTCATCAATCTGTCGCCCGATAAAAAGCAGGTATTGGCGGAAGTCTTCCGCGTGCTCAAGCCCGGCGGCGAGCTTTATTTTTCCGATGTCTATGCCGACCGGCGCATTCCATCCGCGCTCAGACTGGACCCGGTGCTGTTGGGCGAATGCCTGGGCGGGGCTTTGTACTGGGAGGACTTTCGCCGCATCATGCAGGAGCTTGGCTGCCCGGATGTCCGCACTATCAAGAGTAATGCGATCACGCTGGATGATCCGGAGGTCGTGGCCAAAATCGGCATGGTCAATTTCCGCTCGGTAACGGTCAGGGCTTTTAAAACGCCGCTGGAAGACCGCTGCGAGGATTTCGGGCAGGTCGCCGTCTATAAAGGCACATTGCCGGAATCGCCTCACTTTTTTGATCTGGACGATCATCACCATTTTGAAACCGGCCGGCCCTTGCGCGTCTGCGGCAATACGGCCGATATGCTCGGTATGAGCCGTTTTGCCGAGCATTTTGAAATCTGGGGCGATAAATCCACGCATTTCGGCCTGTTCGATTGCGCACCGCCCAATAAAAGCCTCTCACTTGAATCCGGGGCGGCCTGTTGCTGATGCCTGAGCGACTGGAATCAGTTATGGCTGATTTCAGTTCCGAGATATTGATTAAAGTTATTGATCAGGGATAGATCAAGTTTTGGGTGGCAAAGCCCAGCGATTGCGCCTGATCGATCAAGGCTTGCAGGGTTTTCGGGTCCAGTGTCGGCGTGCGCGACAGGATCCATAAGTAGTCGCGATCAGGTCCGGCAATCATGGCGTAGCTGTAGTTGGCTTTATCCAGGGCAATAATGTTATAAGCGCCATAGAACGGCCCGAAAAACGAAACTTTCAGGCGCCCGACATCAGGCGATTCAACAAAGTAAGCCTTGCCTTCGGCCGATTGGCGCTGACCGGTCTCGGCATTGAAACCGCTGTTCAACACGCTGACGCCGCCATCGCCCTTGAGGCTGTATTCGGCCGTGACATCGGTCAGGCCGCGTTCAAAGCTGTGGTCGAGGCGGGCAATTTCATACCATTTGCCGAGGTATCGGTTGAGTTCGAAGCCGGTGACGGGTTTGACGCCGGACGGCAGGCCGATGCAGCCGGAAACCAGCATCAGTAGCAGCAAGGATAAATAAGGCATGGTTGAACCTCCGGATTTCAGTGAATGTGCCGAAACAGCGCTTTAGTCTGTTGGCTGCGCTGGGCGTGATCGATGATCGGCGCCGGATAATCGCCCGGCTGCGCCTGCCTGTACCATCGATGAATAACCGCGGCAGGGAAGGGCCGAAGCTCGGGCAGCCAGTGCTTGATGTAAACACAATCGGCATCGAATTTCTGCTGCTGCAGCCAGGGATTGAAAATACGGAAATACGGTTGCGCATCGCAGCCGGTCGAGGCCGCCCATTGCCAGTTGCCGTTGTTCACGCAGGGATCGTAATCGATCAGGTGCCGGGCAAAGTAACGCTCGCCCCATTGCCAGCTGATATGCAGGTCTTTGACCAGGAACGAAGCAGTGAGCAAGCGCACGCGGTTGTGCATCCAGCCGGTTTCATTCAGCTGCCGCATGCCTGCATCGATAATCGGAAAGCCGGTAAGTCCACAGGTCCAGGCTTCGAATTCATCGGGATTATTGCGCCAGGCGATTGCATCGTATTGCCGGTGAAAAGCCTGACCGAAAACGTGTGGAAAATGAAAGACGATATGGGTAAAAAAATCGCGCCAGTATAGCTGCCTGAGTAAAGGATGTTCGTCGCCCAGGGCTTCCACGATGCCGTAGTAAGCCTCCCGTATCGAGCAACAGCCGAATTTCAGATAGGCCGACAGGCCGGTCGTCGCTGCCAGAGCCGGAATATCGCGTTGCCGGGCATAGTCACGGCACTGATCCAAGCAGTTCAACAGTGCCGATGCAACCTTGCGTCCGCCTTGCAGCACATTATGATGCGGCTTTTTGAATGTATTGATCAGTTCAGGATGGCTGTTGAGGGCAGTTGATCTGATCAGTATTCCGGGATTCAAGGACTGCGGCAGCGCGACAGGAAACTGCCGGGCCTGCTTATGAAACGGCGTAAATATCAGATAGGGTTTTTGATTGTCTTTAAGGACTTGTTCCGGCTCGGTCAATAACAGGTCGCCGGCGCTATGGAAATCAAGCCCAAGCTGTCGGCATCGCTGCTGCAACTGAGCATCACGCCGCAGGCTGAACGGCGTGTAATCGCGGTTGACGAAGACGGCCTCGATCGATTCGTTGATTTGCAGCTGGCTGATCGCATTTTCAGGCAAGTCATGAAAACAATACAAGTCGCCGCCCTGTTCGGCGATTTGCTGTTGCAGGTCTTCCAAAGCCTGCAGCATAAACTGCAAGGCCGGCTGGCTCTGGTAGGCATGCGGTTCAATCTGCCGTGGATCGAAAATGAAAGTCGGCAGAACCTGTTCGGATTGGGCCAGCGCCGTGTTTAGGCCGATATTGTCGGACAAGCGTAAATCACGGCGAAAAATGAATAGGGATTTTCGATAGCGCGGCATGTGATGAACCAATGCTTTAGGGAAAAAGTTAAGCTGATCTCTACTGCATTTAGAGGTTTAGCGACCAAAATAGTTTTTGGCGGTCAAAAAACACCGCTCGCTGGCCGACATATGAAAGTTCGGAACGGTTCGGACTGTTGCATTAATCGGCCAAATGATTCGAATCATGGACAAGCGGGCGAAATAACCGAAAATCCTTAAGAAACGGGCCGATATCATCAGCGCATGAGCCCATGAGTGCTTTATTTGATACAGATTGCATCCGGAGGTTGTCTGCATGTCAAAAACCTATCGCTCCGTTCCCAAAGGATTCGCTTTGGCTTGCCTGTTGTCTCTGTGCAGCGCCGCTGCCATGGCCGAAGAGAGTTTCCTGAAGCAGCGCCAGGAGATGATCGATGTCATCAAGCTCGGCGTCAGGGGGAGCCAGCGGTTTCTCGACAAGGGCGCGCTCGATGAAAAAGTGCTGGATGCCATGCTCAAGGTGCCGAGGCATGAGTTCGTGCCGGAAGATCAGATCCCTTACGCCTATGACAACAGGCCGCTGCCCATCGGTTACGGGCAAACCATTTCCCAGCCTTATATCGTGGCCGTCATGACCGATCTGCTGAATCTGGGAAAAGGCGACCGGGTGCTTGAAATCGGCACCGGCTCAGGCTATCAGGCCGCCATTCTGGGCGAGCTGACCGATTCGGTGTTTACCATAGAAATTATCGAAGGGTTGGGTCGGCAGGCAGGGAAACACCTTGAACAGCTTGGCTATAAGAATGTGCGCACTCTGATCGGGGACGGCTATTACGGTTGGCCGTCCGAGTCGCCTTTCGATGCGATAATCGTCACCGCCGCGGCAAGCCATATTCCGCCGCCGCTGATCAAGCAGCTGAAACCGGGAGGGCGCATGATCATACCGGTCGGCAGCCGCTTCATGGTGCAGCATCTGGTGCTGGTGACCAAGGATGCGGACGGCAAGGTGACGACCCGGCAGATTCTGCCGGTTTCCTTTGTGCCGCTGACCGGTGAGCACTAAATGACTGAAGCAAAACCGGCCCGCTCGTATCTGTTGGCGATAGCCATTATCTCGGCGTCCGCGCTGGCGTATGAGGTATTGCTGATGCGCCTGTTCTCGATCATCCAGTGGCACCATTTCGCTTATATGATCATCAGTCTGGCGCTGCTCGGGTATGGCGTCAGCGGCGTCTTTCTGGCGCTGAACCGCGATGCGCTGCAGCGCCGGTTCCCGGCCGCGATCACGGCCAACATGCTGTTGTTCAGCTTTTCGGTGCCTGTTTGCTTTGCTCTGGCTCAGATGATTCCCTTCAATCCCGAAGAGATTCTGTGGGCGCCGGTGCAATTGTTCTATTTACTTTTACTGTACCTGCTGCTGATGTTGCCGTTCTTTTTCGCGGCCAATGTGATCGGCCTGTCTTTTTATCATTACCAGACCCGCGTGTCGTTTGTCTATGGGGCAGACCTGCTTGGCGCCGGTTCCGGCAGCATCGGCATCATCCTGCTGCTGTTTCTGCTGTTCCCCGAAAAGATTCTGACCGTTTTGACCGTGCTGGGCATTGCGGCGGCGGTCATCGTGGCGCATTACAGTTTTCAGGCGCAGCCGGAAGAGACGAAATTCCGGTTCAGTGCCGGCATTATTGTTGGTTTGGCGGCGACTGTGGCGATGACCGGCTGGCTCAGGCTGAATGTTTCGCCGTACAAAGGCGAGAGCCAGATGCTGAGGGTGCCGGGCACTAAAGTCATCGATCGCTATTCCAGTCCGTTGGGCCTGATTGACGTGGTCAAGAGCGCTATTACGCCGTTGCGCCACGCGCCGGGGCTGAGCCTCAATGCCACGACCGAACCGCCCGAACAGCTGGCCGTCTTTACTGATGCCGACAATATGACCGCGATCGATCGCTACGGCGGCAATACGGAAACATTAAGTTATCTGGACCAGACCACTTCGGCGCTGCCTTATCACCTGCGCCCGTTGCAGAATGTCCTGATCCTGGGAGCGGGCACCGGCAGCGATATCCTGCAGGCGCACTATCATGCCATCGACCGTATCGATGCGGTTGAACTCAATCCTCAGGTAGTCGATCTGGTCGAAAAAAAATACGCCGATTTCGCAGGCCGTATTTACCAGAATCCGCATGTCAACCTGCACATAGGCGAAGCCCGCGGGTTTGTGGCGACCAGCAATGAACGCTATGACCTGATCAACATTTCCCTGCTGGATGCGTTCGGGGCCTCGGCGGCGGGGCTTTATGCGCTGTCCGAGAGTTATCTTTATACCGAACAGGCGATACAGGCTGATCTGCGGCATCTGTCGCCGGGCGGCTATCTGAGCATCACCCGCTGGATCAAGATGCCGCCGCGGGATACGTTAAAACTGTTGGCGACGGTCGTGAATGCGTGCAAGGCGTTAAAGATAAAAGATCCCGAGCAGCGTATTGTGCTGATCCGCAGTTGGCAGACCAGCACGCTGCTGGTCAAAAACGGGCCGTTCTCAGACCGGGAAATCGAAAATCTCAAACAGTTCAGCAGTGAACGCAGTTTCGACCTGGCTTATTATCCCGGCATCAAGGTAGAGGAGGTCAATCGCTTCAATATCTTGTCGCAGCCGTATTTCTATCAGGCAGCGAAGGCCTTGCTGGGCGCTGACGGCAAAGCTTTCATAGATGATTACAAATTCAATATCGAGCCGGCGACGGACGATCGGCCTTATTTTTTCCATTTTTTCAAATGGCAAACCCTGCCGGAGATTTTGCCGTTATTGGGACAGGGCGGCATGTCGCTGCTGGAAAGCGGCTATTTGCTGTTGGTCGCCGCATTGCTGCAGGCCGTGCTGGCGAGCCTGGTTCTGATTGCGCTGCCGCTGGTCCTGGGCAGGGACAGGCTGGGCATAAAATCCGGCATCCAAGGCTATCGGCAGGTTGTGGTTTATTTTGTCTGCCTGGGCCTGGCTTTTTTCTTTATTGAAATAGCCTTCATCCAGAAATTTATCCTGATTCTGCATCATCCGATTTATGCCGTTACGGCGGTATTGTGTACGTTTTTGCTTAGCGCCGGCGCGGGCAGCCTGTTTTCAAAAAGATTATGCGATCACAAAGCAAAATCGATGGTTCGATGGCCGGTAACCGGTATTGCCCTGTTCAGTGCGATTTATATCCTTGGTTTTGAAGCCTTGACCGGCGTCCTGCTGGAATTGGGCGGCAGTAGCCGGCTGGTGTTTTCGATACTGCTGATCGCGCCGCTGGGCTTTTTCATGGGCATGCCGTTTCCGATGGGGATGGATAGCCTCGGCCGGAACGCGCCGGCGCTGATTCCGTGGGCCTGGGGCATCAATGGCTGCGCCTCCGTCATTAGCGCCATACTGGCGACGCTGATCGCCATGCAATTCGGTTTTACCGTACTGGTTTTTATGGCCCTGCTGCTGTATGTGGCTGCGGCGTTCAATTTTCCCTGAATGAAGGCAAGCGCTTTTTTCCCTGCCTGACATTAAATTTGATCTTAGCATCCGACTCGCCCTCTGCAATAAATTCATCAATGGTTCAGATTTGCGGTACTATGTTACTGTTTCTGATCATTATTTACTGAGAGTGAGACTCATGCGAAACAAAGCAATTTTATTCGGTTCCTTGTTGATAGCGTCCGGTGCGGCGCTGGCTGGAGACAATTTACTGGAAGCGGTGACCAAACAATTGGCTGCCGAGGCGGCTAACTCAGCGGAGCCGGAGAAGGCCAAAAGAGCGGCTGAGGCCCAGAAGCTACTGCAACAGGCTCAGCAGTTAAAAGAGAATGTTAAAAATACGCCGAAGGCCGTCCAAGAGCAGACGCTGGATGCGGCAAAGGAAACGGCCAGGCAAAGGCTGGAGCAGGCCAAGCCCGAACAAATTAAAGCCATAGAGGACGGTGCGGCAACCGTACAGCAACTGAAAGTTCAGGTTGATAACGCGCCTCAAGCGACCGAACAGGCTGCCGAGGCGGCCAAGACCAAAGCCAAGCAGAAAGCGGCCGAGAAGGTGCTCGAATTTTTGCGCTGATTGTTGTCATCAGATTTACTATGAACAGAAAGGCCGGTTTATCCGGCCTTTTTATTTAGCAAATAAGATCGACATCACAATGAAAAGCGTCAGACTAAGCATTGTCTGGCCATGAAATCGGCTCAGGCAATGACACCGCCCTATGCCCGCTTTGATAAATTGGCAAGACTTGCATTGATCAATAAAACAGCGAAAAACTATAGGATATAAAGTAAATATCCGTTAAATCAGTGGGTTACGAATAGCTTTTTTTATTGATGAGAATGAGTATATAATCCAAAGATCAAGTAGAGGCTATCTAAATTATGAACATCTCAAAGCCCTTGGCGGGCATGGGGATGAATCAGCGCCATCAGGTTTTTACACTAGAAGTCTCTTAAGCTTATCTGGAAATTACAACGAGAAAATTTCAAAGGAAATACCGTTTTAGTTCATGGGGCTTGCTTCAGCGCGGATTCGTCATCATAAGTCAGAATCGCAGCGTCTCCAGAGTTACAAACAGCCGGCCAATCGATTATCTGCAGTTAAAGCTTGCGGAATGTTTTTTAATTCGATTGCAAGTATTTGCCGTCAAACCAGTTTCATAGCCTCTTGCTCAGGAGGTTATATCGTTTTTTATGGAAGTAAGGGATATTGCTTCTCCAAGCAATGGCATTTCAAGGACCGATCTCACAGGGAAATTTACGCAGAATAACAATAAACGCAACGCGAAACGCATTGCATAAGCGACTATGGAGATATCATGAGTATGCAAAATAAGAAATATGAGGCGGTTATCATCGGCAGCGGCTTCGGCGGGGCTATCAGTTGCTGTCGGCTGGCGCAAAAATGGAAGGGCCAGGTATTACTTCTGGAGCGCGGGAAGCGCTATCCGATGGGATCGTTCCCGCGCTCACCTCATGATATAGCGACCAATTTCTGGAATCTGCCCGATGATCGGGCGCAACGCCCCGATCCCATCAAAAAGCGCGATTTGCGCGGACTGTTCGATGTCCGTGCATTCAACCGAATGGACGCGGTGGTCTGCGCCGGACTGGGCGGCGGTTCCCTGATTTATGCCAATGTATTTCTTGAGCCGCCGGAGCAGGTATTCGAACGGCAATGGCCGAAATCGCTCAATAAAGCCTTCCTGCAGCCGTATTATGACGTTGCCAAGTCCGTGCTGGGAGCGCGTCCGATTCCGGCATGGAGCGATGAACCGCGCCGCCGCGTCATCCGCACTGAACTGTTCCAGCAATTTGCCCAAAATCAAGGACGTGATTCAAAACTGGCCGATCTTTGCGTATTCTTCGGCAACGATTTCCAACAGCCGACTCAGATTGGACTCCAAGAAAAAAACCGCTATGGCGCTGTGCAGACTTCATGCACTTACTGTGGAGAATGCGACGTAGGCTGCAACACCCATTCAAAAAATACCCTCGATCTCAATTATCTTTATGTTGCCGAGTATGTGCATAAGGCGCAGATACAAACCGATTGTCTGGCGGAGAAAATCGTGCCGTTGAATGAACGGGGCGAGGAGGATGCCACCGCCAATGGCGCGCATGGTTACCGTGTGTACTATCGCCATCTCGACGATGGTCCCGCTTACGTCGATACCCAGCGCATCGTGGTTTCCGCCGGTACGCTGGGCTCCGCCGAGCTGCTGCTGCGCTGCCGCGATGAACACGGCACGCTGCCTCGCCTCAGCCAGCAGCTGGGCAAGCGTTTTTCCGGCAATGGCGACTTTCTGTCATTCGTTGTGGACGGGAAAACTCCGGCCAATCCCAATTATGGGCCGGTGATTACCCAGTACACTGATTACAACCTGTTCAAACAGCATGATCCCGACCGGGCCTTCGTGCTGGAGGATGCCAGCTATCCGGCGTTTGCGGCATGGCTCGTGGAAGGCCTGCAGCCGAGCCTGAATCCGATCGGCATGCTGAAAAGAATAGGGCGCATCCTGGAAACACTGTGGAATTATATCTGGCAGAACCTGAGCGGGGGCAAGTGGACAGGGTCCGTAGGCAATTTGTTCTACCAGGTGCTCAAGGACGATGTGTCTTACCGCAGCAGCGTTTTATTATGCATGGGGCTGGATAAAGGGGACGGCGTATTGGCACTCAAGAACGGCAGACTGGACCTGGATTGGCCGCAAACGACCAGCATGCCGCTGTATGAGGCCATTCTCGACGCCGGCAGAAAATTCAAGTCGTTCGTCAAGTCCTGGCTGTTTACGGCGTTGCCCACCTGGAACTGGCCGATGCGCAACAACATCACCGTGCACTCGCTGGGCGGCTGCATTCTTGCCGACAGCCCGGAGCAGGGCGTTGTCAGCGCCAATGAACACGACCGCGGCCAGGTTTTTGGCTATCAGGGGTTGTATATTGCAGATGGCTCGGTGCTGCCCAGCGCCGTTGGTTCTAACCCGATAGCGACGATTTCAGCCGTATCGGAATGGATCGCCGAAGGTATTACCGGCCTTAAACCCACCGATGACCTCGGTATCAACCAACGCTAAGCCACAGGAATATCCATCATGAATACGAATACACAAGCTCCTATTGCCTTTCAATTCACTGAGGAGATGAAAGGCTATCTCGCCGTGGGTCAGACTTCTTTCGACGATGGTTACACGCAAGGACAGGCCGACGACTCCTACTTCATGTTCCATCTGACGATCAAGACTGACGATGTGGATCAATTTCTGGCGTCGCCGGAGCATCGGGCGCAGGCGATCGGTTATGTCGAGGGCGATCTGGTCGGCGGGCGCCGTCCGGTGTTGCTCGGCGTATTCAACCTGTTTGTGGACACCAGCGATAGAAACCGCAAGGAAATGCGCTACCGGCTGTTTTTCGAGAATGCTGAAGGCAAACCGTTCACGCTGAGCGGCTTCAAAAGCATACAGAACGACGTCGGTCCGGATGTGTGGGGCGACACCACGACCTTGTTCACCAATCTTTATCAGGGCCATTTACAGGCGGATCAGGAAGCCGGCGCGACACCTTACGCCTCCGGCATTCTGCACATTCAGCTGGCCGATTTCATGCATCAGCTGGCCACGATGCGCGCCGATGCGCCTACTTTTCCGGCTCGGCTGGGTGCGGTGGAGCGTTTCGGCCGGTTCTTTTTCGGCGCACTCTGGGAAACCTATGCGCCGTCACTGATGCCAAAGGCAGGCGCCTTCGAACGCGAAATTCCGCTTTATACCACCGAAGGCGTGCAGGGCGCCGAGATCACCACGCATCCTTTCACTACGGCCGATGGCTTAGGCTTGAGCCTTCTGCGTTTCCAGAAGGCGCCCTGCGACGATGTCGTGGTCATCATTCACGGTCTGACCACGTCCAGCGACATGTTCATCATGCCGGAACACTACAATCTGGTGCAGTACCTCCTGGACAACAATTTTACCGATGTCTGGACTCTGGATTACCGGATGAGCAACCGCTATTCCTACAATCTTCACCGCAATCGCTATAACATGGACGATATTGCCCAGTTCGACCATCCCGCGGCCATCGCTGCGGTGCGCCGGGCCGTCGGCGAGGGGCGGCGCATCCATGTCATCTGCCATTGCCTGGGGTCGGTATCGTTCATGATGAGCCTGTTCGGCAAGGCGGTCACCGGTATCCGCAGCGTCATCGCCAACAGCGTATCGCTGACGCCGCGCGTGCCGGCCTGGTCGAAAGTCAAGCTTAACGCAGGGCCTTTCCTTTGCGATTATCTGCTCAGCGTCGAGTACATCAACCCTTACTGGCGGCGCGAGCCGGGCTGGTCATTGGGCAAAGTCCTCGGCTGGCTGATTTCCGCTTTTCATCGCGAATGCGACTCGCCTGAATGCCACATGCTGAGCTTCATGTGGGGTACGGGCTTTCCGGCCTTGTACAACCACGACAATCTGCTGGATGTTACCCACCGGCGCGGAGGCGACTTGTACGGCGGCGTCAGCGTGCATTATTACCGTCATGTGCTCAAGATGGTGAACGCCAATAATACGGCCGTGAAGTTCGAGACCGGCAATCCCAAATATCAAACCCTGCCCGACGATTACTTCGCTTATGCGGACGAGATCGAAACGCCGGTGCTGTTCATGACCGGCCAGCAAAACCGCGTGTTCACCGACTCCAACATCGTCTGTCATGAGCGCTTGGAAAAAATCGTTCCGGGCCGGCACCAATTGCAGGTATTTCCCAACTATGGCCATCAGGATGTGTTTATGGGCAAGAATGTCCATGTAGACATTTTTCCGCGCCTTCTGGAATTCCTGGAAAGTCAGAAAAATTAGGAGATCATCGTTATGGGCACTATTCCTGCAGAAAATACTGATCTGCCTAAAGGGTTCTATCTGCTGAAAGAAGCCGGTTCTTCCGATCCGGATGATCCAAACCGGCCTAACCGGTTATGTATCTGTTTCAGCGATTTGCATTTCACTGACGGCACAGTGGGCAACCAGAGCGCCGACGATGTCGTCTGGGAAGAGGTTTTCGACAACATCGTCGATCTCTGCGGGCATTTCAATATTGATGAACTGACCATTGTACTGGTGGGCGACGTGGTCGACATGATCCGCACCCAGCGATGGGCCGAACACGGCGTATATCCCTGGCAGCGCCAAGATCCTCAATTCAAAAAGATTCTGCACGAGATTCTGCAGGGCATCATAGAAGTCCACACCCGGCCGCGAACGCCCGGCAAGAAAACCGGTTTTTTCCATTTGCTCAAGGAATTTCAAGGCTCACCCGAACAATATTCCTTTAAAAGTGAAAAGCATGAAAATAAGCCTTGCCGGGCAAAGGTCAGGACGCTGGTTCTGTTCGGAAATCATGACAAGGAAATCCTCGCCGACGGCGAGGCGCTGAAACTGTTTTACGAAAAGTGTCTCAATCAGCCTGTGGAAACCTTGTCGGATGATTACCGGCGTTGGATCGGCAAGATGTATTTCGATGATGAAAGCCATTATCTCGAGCGCAGCAGCGTCCCCTGGCTGCCTTTTTACTGGGCGGATCGTGGATTCCGGCTGCTTGTGACCCACGGCCAATGGCGGGATCAAGACAACAGCCGCTCTTTCAGCGTTCAAGGTCCGGAGCCTGGCTGGACTGTCGGGGACGGCTGGCAGCTCGATGTATGGCGAAGCATGGCCTATAAACCGTTCACCGAAGCTTGCTTCGGCGATACGGTCGCTGCCGGATTATTGTCGGGATTCATTTTCCGCGCGAAGAAAAGATTGGCCGCAATGGAAATAGATTTGCACGCGCTGAATCCGGATCAGGAAAAAAGCATCCGTAGGCTTGAGAAGGTTCTGGAAGAGCTGGATCTTTACCGGCCTACCTTTACAGCGATACAGCGTATTATCGAGGAGACGCAGAAACTCAGAAAGGAGGATAAATGCCTAAGTCAGGTCAGAAAGATCATCGAAGACGAATTGCTGAATTCGGTCCATGGCTGGCTCAGCTGGGACTTTACATTTGACAGTGCCCCAGCGACCCGCCGTTGGATACTGCGCATTGCCAAGCCGGTCATGAATGTGCTGAAGCTGCTCAACGCCAGGATCGAGCTGGGATTCATCTACGTGGTCATGCGATTATTGGCCAAATTGCAGAAGTGGCAACGGTCTGCGCCTTCTTATAAGGAAATGTTGGCGTTTCCGTCATTTCTGGACGAATACCGCAATTACGGTTTCCGTATTCACGGCGAAGGACATACCCATATTCCCTTAGAGGAGGAATTGGATTTTGATATGCCGGAGAAGTCGCAGAACTATACCTATATCAATTTCGGCACCTGGCGCGACCAGATGTTGCCCAAGCAGAAAGATGGATATCGGCGCCGAGGGATCGGGCGGGCTTTGATACTGTTCGATAAAGCCGCTGAAGGCCCAAACGGTCCGCGCGATTTCTCTTACTGGGTTCAGGATCTTGTAAGCTGGGGGGATCGTCAGGATAAACTATAACTGATGTTACGCACCGGCGGTTTTATCCCGTTTGCCGCGCTGAGCACCGCAGCTTTTAGCGGCTGGTAGGCCGGGTTGATGAACCCAGCATTTGGAGTCTCCCGATCTTTGTAGGGTACGCATCGCATACCTTTCCGGACTTGTGGTGTGCCGAAAAGCCCTGAACAGGTACGCGATGCGTACCCTACCGTGGATTTTGCCTTGATCTTGGTTGGGCAGCGGGGTAGGCTGGGTTGCTAAACCCCGCATTTCGGAGCTGCCCATGCCGGGTTTCCGTTAAAACTCCAACCCAGCCACCGCATTATTAAAAGTGAGGCGCACAAAGGCGAAGCGCATCCAAAACGCTTATTTCATCGCATCAGGCTGATTTTCAGGCGCGGCATTCAGGAAAGCGGACTGCTGCATGCAGTTTTCATAAATACGGCTGATCAGCGGGAATTCATGCATCGGGCAGTTAAAGCGCAAGGCGTTGTAAACCTGCGGAACCAGAAACACATCGGCCATGCCGGGACCGTTGCCCAGGCAGGACAAGCCATTGCAGTCATGCTGTTCCAGCAGCAGTTCCATGGCCGAAAAGCCTTTCTGAATCCAGTGGCAATACCAGGCGTGCTGCGCATCATCGTAATTCAGCGTCTCCTTGAGATATTGCAGCACGCGCAGATTGTTCAGCGGATGGATGTCGCAGGCGATCAGCTGTACCAGCGAGCGCATATAGGCGCGGTCAACGGCCGACTTGGGCAGTAATGCAGGGGTTGGATAAACTTCTTCCAGGTATTCGACAATCGCCGAGGATTGAGTCAAAACGGTGCCTCCATCGATCAAAGTCGGCACCAGACCCTGGGGATTGATCTTCAGATAATCCTCACGATGTTGTTCGCCGCCGCCTTTCAACAGATGCACGGGACGGATTTCATAATCGATCCGTTTGATGTTCAGCGCAATTCGTACCCGGAACGAGGCAGAGCTTCTGTAGTAGCTGTACAAGATTATGGACATGGTTTGACGACCTGCTCGATAGCACCAAAAATAGACTGTCCCTGCGGGGTCAACATCTCTATTCTTACCCGATCGCCATAACGCATGAACGGCGTCACGGCCGTACCGGACTCAATGATTTCAACGACACGCTTCTCTACAAGGCATGAATGTCCGGCCGATAGGTCATAATTGCTGACCGTGCCCGAGCCGACAATCGTGCCGGCGCCCAGGCACCGCGTTTTGGCGGCATGGCTGATCAATCGCGCAAAATCGAACTGCATGTCGGCGCCGGCATCGGCCTGGCCGAACAACTGATTATTCCAGTGTACGGTCAGCGGCCGATGCAGTTTATTGTCCTGCCAGGCGCCATCCAGTTCATCAAGGGTCACGGCGACAGGCGAGAAGGCGCTGGCAGGCTTGCCGTGCAGAAAGCCGAATCCCTTGGCTAACTCCCCTGGAATCAGGTTGCGCAACGATACGTCATTGACCAGCACAACCAGCTGGATATGGGCGGCGGCATCAGCCGCCAAGACCCCCATCGGTACGTCATCGGTAATGACGGCGACTTCGGCTTCAAAATCGATGCCGTAATCCTCGCTGGCGGCAACGATAGCGTCATGCGGGCCGAGCAATATATCGGAGCCGCCCTGATACATCAGCGGGTCGTCGTATAAACTGGGCGGCAAAGGTACGCCTCTGGCTTTGCGCACGCGCTCGACATGGCTCAGGTAAGCGCTGCCGTCCAGCCATTGATAAGCTCTGGGCAACGGAGCGGCCATTTGCTCCGGTTCAAACGGCATGGAGGCGCAGGCGCCGCTGTTCAGCTGTTGATACGCCGCTTCCAGCCTGGGCCTGATGTCATGCCAGTCGTCCAGCGCCGCCTGCAGCGTCAAGGCGATATCGGGCACCATGACGCTGCGTCTCAACTCCCTGTCGACTACGACCAGCGTACCGTCCCGGTATCTTGTTTTAAGCGTGCCCAGTTTCATTTCCAGGAATCCACGTACTCCGGCCATTCGACAGCGGCGGCCTGCTCGGATACGGTCAGCGCATCGCGGGTATCGACCATGACGGCCACTTCGTCGGTCATGCCGCTACGCTTGCTGTCGGCGTTCTTTAACGCCTTCGGGTGCGGGCCGTGCGGAATGCCGCTCGGATGCAGCGTCAGCATGCCCGGATAAATATGATCCCGGGAGAAAAACTGGCCATAATGATAAAAAATCAATTCGTCATAGTCGTCATTGCTGTGGAAGAACGGCACATTCAGAACATGGGGATCGGACTCGAACGGCCGCGGCACAAACGTACAAACGACGAAACGGCTGGCGACAAACGTGCTGTGCGCCGACGGCGGCACATGATAGCGATGGCTCATCAATGGCCTGATATCGAGCCAGTTCAGGCGCACCGGCATCAGTGTGCCGTGCCAGCCGACCGCATCCAGCGGGTTGAACGGATAGGTGATGGTGCTCAAGTGCTGCCGGCGCTTGACAATGACGCGCCATTCCTCGTTATCCTGCTGGTTGATAAAGGCATCATCAATGGCCGGCGCATCCAGCACAGCCGGGTCGAAAATTGCCTGTTGGCTGACCAGACCTTTGTCCGGCAGCCGGTAGCTGTCATTGGTGGCCTCGATCATCAGCGCCTGGATCGGCTCCATCACGTTCATGCGCCATTGCGTGCCGCGCGGCAGCATCAGGTAGTCGCCTTCACGGAAACTCAAATGGCCGTAATCGCAGAACAAATCACCTGAGCCCTGATGGATAAAAATCAGCTCATCGCCGTCAGCGTTGCGCACCAAATGATCCATGCTGGCCTGCAATTTCAAAAAACGGATCTGCACATGGGCATTGCTGAACAACAGGCTTGCACGCCAGGGACAATCGGTAAGCGAGGCCAGCTTCTTCGCATCGAAGGCGCGCGGCCGCAAAAGGCCTTCGATCGATTTCCAGCCTGTGGGCGGGTGGCGATGATGCATTTGCGTCGCCGGCCCGTAAAAGCCTTCTTTGCCCAGTTCGCGTTCGAAGGTGCCGGCCGGCAGATCGGCATGCGCCTGCCGTGAGGCTCGTCCTTCTGTTTTGGGTATGCGTATCCAGCTCATCAGATGACTCCGCGTTTGATCTGGTCGAGTTCAATCGCTTCGAAAAGCGCCTGAAAATTGCCTTCGCCAAAGCCTTCATTGCCTTTTCTTTGAATGATTTCGAAGAAGATCGGCCCGATGACGGTGTTGGTGAAAATTTGCAGCAACAAGCCGATGCCGCGTTCCGGTGCGCCATCGATCAGTATGCGGTCGCGGCGCAGCCGTTCCAGGTCTTCTTCGTGGCCCGGCACACGCTGATCAACGGCCTCATAGTAAGTATCGGGCACATCCATAAAGTCAATGCCGTTGGCGCGCAGTTGTTCCACGGTGGCGTAGATGTCATCGGTATGCAGGGCGATATGCTGAATACCTTCGCCATGATAGGCATCCAGGTATTCCTGAATCTGGGATTTGGGATCGGTCGGCTCATTGACCGGGATGCGTATCTTGCCGCAAGGGCTGGTCATGGCCCTGGACTTTAAGCCGGTGGCTTTGCCGTGAATGTCGAAATAGCGGATTTCGCGGAAATTGAATAGCCGCTGGTAAAACTCGGCCCATTTGTCCATACCGCCATGGTAGACATTATGGGTCAGGTGATCGATATCGGTAAGCCCGAGGCCGGCAGGTCTTAACTCGACATTTTCGAACGGCACGAAATCGACATCGTAAATGGAATGATCGCCGTAACGGTCGACAAAATAGATCAGGCTGCGGCCAATGCCCCGGATGGCTGGAATGTTCAGTTCCATAGGCCCGATATCGCTGCGCTGGGGTTCCGCTCCGAGGCTAATCACGTGGGCCAGGCATTCGGCGGCATCTTTGACGCGAATCGCGAACGCGCAAATGGACGGGCCGTGCACTTTGGCAAAAGCCTGGGCAAAACTGCTGGGTTCGTGATTGATAATAAAATTGATATTGCCCTGCCGGTACAGTACGACATCCTTGGACCGATGCCGAGCGATGGCGGTAAAACCCATCTGCATAAACAGACTTTCCAGCTCTCGGGTGTCCGGGGCTGTATATTCCACAAACTCAAAACCATCAGTGCCGACGGGATTGGATGCACTATTCATGGCACTATCTCCCTCGCAATCTATACACCCTAAGATTAACTTAAGTGCCATTAGTTTCCAGGCCATCTGATGCTGTTGTGGCATGCAACTTATCTCATAGAGATTTAGTCTTAGGTGACAACCACTTTAATATTCAGAGGTGCATCATGCGAGACGTTGCTTGCGAATCGTTGAAAAGCCTTGCACAACAACACCATATCGAAGGATTGAGTCTGTCGTCCCTGGCGGCTCTCAATGAACACCAAATCGGGTATTCAATTGATAAAGCCAGGCAGTTCCTGAAATTTCAGCAGCGCATTAATAAGGAACTGCTCCAGCACCGGGTGATCATGCACAATCCTTATACGCTATGGTTTGAACAAGGCGACCAAAACCTGAACCAGATTAAAGCGTTTATCATTCAGTTTTCAGTGTTTTCCAACCAGTTCCTGATCGCTCAACTCAACAAGATGATTCATGCCGATACGCTGGAAACTATGCGGGCATCGAAGGAAATCCTGGCGAATGAACTGGGCGTCAGCTTCAAATCCACTGTGCAAAAAACCGATGATCATGATCTGGGGTCTACCGATGGCAGCATAGAAGGCAGTACATTTCATTTTTCCGCAGGCCATTTTGAATGGTTATATGCCATCGCTAAAAAGCTGGATCTGAATTTTGCCGATATAGGGCAGCCGAAACACGGCACCGACGCCACGCTGTTTTTCTGCAATGAATTAATCCGGCTATACGGCGGCGATAACTACCAGATTTCTCAGGCAGCCAGTTACGCGGTAGAAAACTGGGCCGCTGCCGGATTCTGGGGGCAATTGATCACGGGTTTTAAACGCTTCAGCGAGCGGACTAGCGTTAAGCTGCCTTTAGGCTTTTTTGTCTGGCACGATAAACTGGAAGCCCAGCATGCCACGCACACGCAGGAAGAACTGGAAGAACTCTATTTCACCCAGCAATTGGATGAAGACCAGTTCATTCATTACGGTTGTGAAATGCTTGATGGCGTTGCGGCATTTTGGGACGGGTTGGATGAACAACGGCGTGAACTGGCGGCTGTCCAATAACGGTTAAGGCGGTTAGTGGCGCAGCGCTTTAGCTTATCAAATTCGTTGATCAGACTTACGCAAGCCTGTGGGGGCGACCTCGCCTAAGGCGCCCCCACAGGTCCTAAACCTCTCGTTTCGGCGGTTTGAACAGGCAAACTGCGCAACATCAGTTAATCATTGAAATAACTTGTCTAAATTGATCAAGCGCCTCGGGATTGGCCAGTGCCTGTTGATTCTTGACAGGACGGCCATGAATGATATCGCGCACCGCAAGTTCAACAATTTTGCCGTTTTTGGTACGCGGAATATCGGTTACTTGTAGGATCAGGGCTGGCACATGGCGAGGCGAGGCATTCTCTCTGATGTGCTGTTTGATGGCTGCTGTTAACTGATCGGTTAGCTGTAAGCCGGGACGTAAAACCACAAACAAAATAAGCCGGCAATCTCCATGGTAGTCTTGCCCGACGACTACACTCTCCAGCACTTCATCGATTTGCTCTACCTGCCGGTATATTTCCGCCGTGCCTATTCTGACGCCTCCCGGATTCAGAACGGCATCGGATCGGCCGTATATGATCATGCCGCCCTGATCGGTTAAGGCAACATAATCGCCATGGCTCCAGACGCCGGGAAATTTTTCAAAGTAGGCAGCATGATACTGACGTTGTCCCGGATCATTCCAAAAACCCACCGGCATGGACGGGAAGGGCGCCGTGCAAACCAGTTCGCCTTTCTGTCCTTGCAGCGACCGCCCCTCATCATCGAAGACATCGACCTTCATGGCCAGGCCCCGGCACTGAATTTCACCGCGCCGCACAGGCAGAATCGGGCATCCCAGGACAAAACAGGAAATGATGTCGGTACCGCCTGAAATCGAGGATAAACAGACATCGGATTTGATCGACTGATAGACAAAATCAAAGCTATCCGGCGCCAGCGGCGAGCCGGTCGATAAGATCGTTCTGAGCGAGGCCAGCTTATGTGTTTTCCGGGGCCTTACAGATGCTTTTTTAAGCGCATCGATATACTTGGCGGAAACTCCGAAAACATTAATCCGGTACGCATCGATTAAATCAAACAGGGCATCGGCGGCAGGGTAAAGCGGCGAGCCGTCATAAAGCACCAGCGTGGCGCCGGATGCCAGTCCTGAAACCAGCCAGTTCCACATCATCCAGCCGCAGGTCGTGTAATAAAACAGACGGTCGCCAGCATGAATATCGGTATGCAGCCTGTGTTCCTTGATGTGCTGGATCAGCGTGCCGCCAACGCTGTGGACAATGCATTTCGGAGGGCCTGTTGTGCCCGAGGAATAAAGAATGAAAAGCGGCGCATCAAATGGGAGTTGGGCAAAGGCAATGGGGCGGTCATCCGGAAAACCGGCCAGGTAATCCTGCCAAAGCACCACCCGATCTTCATCCGTTCCCTCGAAACTGTTTAGCACGGGAATCAATACCAGTTTTTCAATGGATGGCATGGCCTGGAGCAGCGGCGCTATCTGGCCGGAGCGGTCAAAGACCTTGCCGTTAAAAAAATAACCGTCGCCGATAAACAATATTTTGGGAGTGATCTGGCTGAAGCGATCCACGATGCCGGCCACGCCAAAATCCGGTGAGCAACTGCTCCAGATTGCTCCCAGACTCGCTGTGGCCAGCATCGCGATAATGCTCTCAGACCGGTTCGGCAGAATGCCGGCAACCCGGTCACCCGGTCTAACACCATCGCAATGCAGTGCCTGCGCGAGCCGTGATACGCGACGGTAAAGCTCGCCATAAGACAAGGGTTGGCTTTCCCCGTTTTCGCCATGGAAGATAATGGCATACTGGTTTTCATAGCCTCTAAGCAGCAGATTTTCCGCGTAATTAAGCCGCGCCTCGGGAAACCACTTGGCGCCGGGCATTTTGCCGGCATCCGCTACAATTTGCACCCCTTTATGGCTAGCGATAATGCCGGCAAATTGCCACAACAGATCCCAAAACGCTGCCGGTTCAGCAATGGACCAGCGGTATAAGCTTTCATAATCTGTGACGTTAGCCCCGCAGCTTTCTCGTACTCTGGCTATAAAAGTGGTGATAATGGCTTTTTCCCGTCTTTTTAATGAAGGCTGCCACATGACCGGATTCAAGTTGTCACCTTCCTGTGCTAGCACTCTGTCAATCCCAACTTGACGGGGGGAAGTAAATCCGTTCGTCCTGAGCTTGTCGAAGGATGAGCGGATTTACGCCAAGCCTATTTACCAGACATATCAATACTGACTGAGTACTAGTGCTCACGAGCTACAAAACCGTACTTGCGCATTTCCTGCTGGACAAACTGGTTAAATTGTTTTTTTTCTATATTATTCGCCAACTTATCCATGCTCCATAACGAGGCGGCTTCTACGCCGTATTCGGCTAAGAGTCTGACATATTCGTGAGCGATGCTCCGAAGTTTGTAGTTCTGAAAATCGACAACCACAACGGCGGCGGATTTTGCAGGTACAGCGTTGCCTTTGTTCATTTGTCACCTCCAATACCTTACTAACGTTTCTAATCATCCATGACTAATAGTCCCCGGAAGCGATAGGGCCAGGCGTTTTTCGTTATTCGCAAGGCAAAAATGCAAAGCATCCGCTATCGCGTAGTGCCATTTGTATCCATAAGCGCATAAATGGAATGATGTCTGTAGCCTCTGGCCGGGAAAACAAAAGGCGACTGGAGGCATTGCCGGCAATAGTAGTCGCATGATTCTATTTGTTTGCCTGATCCGGACGACAGAGTGCTCCATGCTGCCATATATCCAAAGCAAACATTCAGAAAAATGTGACTTCCTGCAGTAATAACATCTTTCGCCTTCTTATAGAGCACTCGGCTCATCGATAATTCCCAAAGGTATGACGGGCGAGCATTGAATCAGCATTTGTACATATAATGGCCCATCATTTTATGAACTAATTGATACACCTAAAAATGAAAGCTATTAATTAACCAAGTAGCAGAATATTTTTTGATACTCATCAACTTTCTATTAAAAAACATAATTTTAAATTCAAAAAAGTCGATTGGCTCGATACGACATAAAAAATGAAATTAAACCTGTAGGTTAACTTATTAAATAGGTACAGATTTCCAAGAGTTATCTTGTAGCGATATTTGAAATGCCTTAGAATCATTAGGATATCTGGTGTCCGTTTTTTTATTACCTCTTAAAATTCAATAACTTTAAAGTGAACAGCACTCATAAATTCGGAATTATCCGCCCTCATAGCAATAAGTTAATAGCATTGGCGCGATTGCTGGACGTTATTGTTATTGGATTGACTTTATGGGCCATTCTTGATCTCAACGCTACTGAGTGGGACCGCAAGCAAACTTGGTGGCTTCTGATTTCGATCGTAGTTTTCGGTATCTTTGCAGAATTCAATGAGTTGTATCGGCAAAGCCGAGGGCTATCTATCCACATTGAAATAAAGCGTATTCTTTTTTCATGGTTCTGGGTATTGGTTGTAATAATGGGGATTGATCAGGCTTACCCCTTGGTGGATCCTGTTTACAGATATTATTTTTGGATGTGGATTGGGGCGGTGCCTGTGGAGATAGTCTCCTGGCACATTATCGTCAGCAGTATTGCCGGCATAATCAGAAAAAAGGGAAGAAATACCCGCCGAGCAGCGATTGTCGGAGCAAACCGGTTAGGTGTTGAGTTAAAAAATATATTTGCCGAAGAAGAATCGATGGGGCTGCATTTTGTCGGCTTTTATGATGATGAGCAGGAAATAGAAATTGATGGAGGCGCCTTAGCCGAAAATAAATTGAAAGGTAATTTTCAACAATTAATTAAAGATGCCAAAGGCGGAGCTATTGATATTGTTTATATTACACTTCCCTTGCGGACAGAGCTAAAAATTAAAGAATTGATAGAGCAATTATCGGATTCGACTGTTTCAGTTTATTATGTCCCTGATTTATTTGTGTTCGA
Organism: Methylobacter sp. BlB1; assembly: GCF_015476545.1. GTDB lineage: Bacteria > Pseudomonadota > Gammaproteobacteria > Methylococcales > Methylomonadaceae > Methylobacter. Next base: position 81,178 of record NZ_JADMKV010000012.1, read on the forward strand.
TCTGTTAAGATCCAGTTTGCATCATATAAAAGGTATACCTGTCATAAGTATTCGTGATACCCCTTTTTACGGGGTTGATGGCGTTATAAAAAGAGCCTTTGATATAGTGGTCAGTCTGATTATTCTAATATTAATTGCAATTCCGTTACTAATTATTAGCGCTAGTGTCAGAATAAGCTCGCCTGGAGCGGTGATATTCAAACAGCGTCGATACGGCATTGGAGGCGAGGAAATAGTCGTTTGGAAATTCAGAACGATGACTGTCAGCGAAGACGACAACAATATTAAACAAGCTCGAAAGAATGATCCCAGAGTAACAAGACTGGGCGCTTTCTTAAGACGTACATCACTGGATGAATTGCCCCAATTTATTAATGTTTTACAGGGGAAAATGTCAATCGTTGGTCCCAGGCCCCATGCGGTAGCGCATAATGAATGGTATCGCGGACAAATAAAAGGCTACATGCTCAGGCATATAGTAAAACCGGGGATAACCGGATACGCGCAGATAAACGGTTATCGGGGAGAAACGGATACCTTAGACAAAATGGAAAAAAGAATACAATATGATCTGGCCTATATAAGAAACTGGTCTTTGTGGCTGGATATTAAAATTGTAATACTGACTGTCTTTAAAGGTTTTTTGGGAGCGAAAGCTTATTAGCTCTATGGTATAGAATGTTATTTGAAAGATGTAAAAAATTACATAGAAGAAATGTGAAAAATTATATAGACAAATAAGAAGTTTTTTATAGAATAGGGCTCATAAACATAACTTAATTGTCTTATTTGCCGTACCGGACGATATAATGTTTTATCGTTATGTAACGTCAAAAACCTTTTTTAAAATACATAGTAATTTTTTGTTCAAGGTTATATAGATAACTGTTTTTATTATGTTTATCTTCTGGCGCGTTGCAATTGACCGCTGGATGCTATCAACGAATTGGAACGGTAGTTGTTAATTTCGTGACCAACCGCCCGGTTGGCACGGTTCATGGATGATAAAGGCTAAACCTGTTGTGAAGCAGGGGCGGAAAACCACGAGTCTTGGTTAGGTGGGTTTGCCAAGATAGTCGGGCTGCAAATTATGATACTTAATTTATAATTTGTTGTTTCAGAGGTTATTTATGAAAAAAATATCTTTAGCAGGTCTGTTGTTCCTGTTTTCAATTTCAAATGCAAATGCAGCATTATTGAATATTGGATTCGAAACGGGAGATTTTTCTGATTGGACTTTAGTAGGAACGGGATCTGTCAAAAATGATTCTGATCATCCTGAAGGTCAGTATTATGGCTCAATTACAGGCAATAGCTCCTTAATACAATCCACAGATTTCTTTGGTGGAGAAACTATTGAATTTATGTGGAAATTTGTAGCAAATGATTATTTGCCATACAATGATTTCGCATTTTTCGTAGGCGATCAATATTTTAAATTATCTGATGTCGCCACAGTTGGTGATTATGGCAACAGCGGATGGAATAAATTTTCATACACAGTTGCAGAGACTTATTTCGGTCCTGTAATATTCGGCATAGCTAATGTTGGCGACTCTGGATTGTCTTCCGAATTAAAACTTGATGCCGTTTCTGCGGTGCCTGTGCCAGCTGCTATTTGGTTGTTCGGTTCTGCAATCATGGGTTTAGTCGGGTTTTCACGTCGCAAAAGCTAATTCAGCACAATCTGTTGCATAAGGAAATTAATTTTTCCATTATACTGAAAGGGGCTCAGTGCCCCTTTTTTTAATTTCACAGAATAGTAGTAAAAAATTATGTTATTTTTTATGAGAATTTTTTTGTTGTTGGCAGTTTCCATTTTTTTTCAGACTGTGCATGCGGACTCTAACCAATATACGGTTAATTCCGGTGACATCCTTGATATCTCGGTCTGGAATGAAGAAGCCTTGCAAAAGGAAGTGCGGGTTTTACCCGATGGCAGCATAAGTTTTCCGCTAGCGGGAAGTATTTCAGTCGCCGGCAAATCGATAAGCCAGATACAGGCTATTTTGAAAGAAAGGCTCGCAGAGTTTATTGCCGATCCAGTAGTCAATATCTCGGTCAAGTCAGCTGAAGGTAATTCCATCTATGTCATCGGCCAAGTGAAAAAACCGGGCCAGTTCGTTATGTATCAGCCGATGGATGTTATGCAGATGTTGAGTCTTGCTGGCGGCCTGACAGCGTTTGCGAAGGCTAACGATATTGTCATTCTACGCCGTAATGGCGACAAATCCGAATCGATCGCATTTAAATACGGCGAAGTAGAAGATGGCGACAAATTGGAAAACAACCACTTGTTGCGGAGTGGCGATGTAATTGTAGTGCCGTGACCGCGCTCTGTTTAAGAGTATATTGAGCACATGAAAACCATATCTCAACAAGAGGGAAGAAAATGTCGCGGTTATCGCAAAAGGATTGCGCTGATTGTTGGCGCGAGCGTTTTCTGTTCCAGTCTTGATGCCGCAGAATGGATCGTTGATGGCATTGTTAATCAGTCGTTATCTTATAACGACAATGTCCGGATGTTACCCGAAAATCCGGAAGGGTCCCTCGTTTATTATTTAACGCCTACGCTGAATTTTGCCCGTAAGACAGAAGCGTGGGATGTGCAAGGTAGAGCCAGTTATGGTGTCCAGCATTATACTGACATAGAAGAACTCGATCAGAATCCACAGGACTATGGCTTAAGCACCGAGTACAGGACCGAACGCAGCCTTACGGGGTTAAGTGCGAGTTATTCTGTCGTGCCCAGCCAGAATTTTGCAGAGCAGGACACTGGTAATTTTGCAACCAATGCAAGACGCAACAACCTGACAGTCACGCCGACTTATTCTTACAGATTCACGGAGCTGGACAGCCTGATCAGTTCAGCGACCTACTCAAAATCAACCTATTCCAACCCCGGTTCTGGTGATAACGACACTGTCATTAATAATTTTAATGACAACGAAGTTAAGTCGATTAATGTGGGCTGGCAACGGCAGTGGAGTGAATTATTTTCGCAGTCCATTTCCGCATTTTATTCGAATTACAACTCGACAGGGCAAATAAACTCGGAAAGCAACAGCTATGGGATAAACCTGACATCGTCCTATCAATTATCGGAAGAATGGCAATTCAACGGCACCATCGGCGGACGAATCACGGACACAAACATAGATACAGTAATCATTCCCGGGCTATTGACGGCGACAAATCAGGATACATCGGCAGGTTTCCTGACAGATATCGGTGTGCACTACAAAGGAGAAAGTCTGTCGTCAGATTTCGGCTTAAGCCGATCGTTGGTTCCTTCAGGCCAAGGGCAATTAACCGAGCAAACCCTGATCAGCCTTGATTTTTTATATCAAATAACCGAAAGGTTTTCCAGCGGGTTGACAACCAGTTATCGCGAGACGGATTCAGTCAGTGGTATTAATGGCGGATTTGGGCAGAGCCGAACAAATATATGGGTTTCGCCTAATATTAACTGGGAATTGACCCAGGATTGGTTATTATCGGCATCTTACGCCTACAGAAACCAGGACAGAAAAAACCCGGACAGAACAGCGGACTCAAATATATTCATGTTGACCATTAATTACAACTGGCCCGGTTTAAGTATTTCAAGATAGAGACTGTAATGGAAGAAAACGTTAAAACCCTGAAAGATTACCTGCAAATAGCGCGTAGACGAAAGTACCTGATTGCCGCCTCTGCGCTTTTATTATTGGTTGCCAGCATTGCGGTCGCGTTGATTTTACCTCCGGTTTATCAATCTCAGGCCACCATTCTGATTGAACAGCAGCAAATTCCAACCGATCTGGTTAAATCAACAGTCACCAGTTATGCGGATGAGCGTATCAGCCTGATTCAGCAGCGGGTCATGACGACCGATAATCTGACAAAAATAATTGACAAATTTAACCTGTATCACGAGCAAAAGGAAAAATTGACGCCAGCAGAACTGGCTGAACAATTTCGGATGAACGCTCATCTGGAACTTGTGAATGCCGACGTAATCAGCCAAGGGAGGCACAGCAAGGCGACACTCGCATTCAAATTGTTGTTTGATGATAAAGATCCATTGCTGGCACAAAAAGTAACCAATGAACTGGTTACCCTGTTTTTAAATGAAAACGTCCGCAACCGGACTGAGCGGGCTGAAGAAACAACCGTGTTTCTGGAAGCAGAGGCGCAGAAGTTTAAAATTGATATTCAGAAAATTGAGAATGAACTGGCTGAATATAAAGAAAAATACAGAGATAGCTTGCCCGAGCTATTACCTGTCAATTTATCAGCGGTCAGCCGTATCGAAAGTGAAATTCAGCAATTGGACTTGCGGGAAAAGATGCTTGATGAACGGAAAATCAGCTTAAGATCGCAAATGGCTGTAGCCGGTCAAAATTCGCTTGCATCAACCTCCGATGGAAGCGCACCGAGATCACTCGCTGAATTAAAACTGGAACAGGCACGCCTACTAAGCAAGTATTCGGCCACTCATCCGGATGTCATGCGGGTTAAACGGCAAGTCGAGATACTTGAATCAGGACAAAACCCTGAGCAGTCAGAGGCAGATAGCAAATTGCAGGAAGCGAAACAGGAACTGGCGAAATTACGTCAGCAATATTCCGATAATCATCCTGATGTCAAGGTTGCTCAGCGCAAAGTTGCCGAGTTGACAGGCGCGCAGAGTCCATCCGCTGCAAAAAAGCCGGCGAATCAAACTATTAGTGATCCAACGCTTTTGCAAATTAAGAGTGAAATTGATGTCGCCGAGGTTGAGCTGGCAAACATCAGAATACACCGGGCCGAATTGCAGGAAAAATTAAAAGCGTTGGAAGTCAACATATCACAAACTCATCAGGTTGAGCGCGGTTATTATGAATTGATGAGAGATCTGGATAACAACAAGGCTAAATACAATGAACTCAAGGCAAAACAGCTTGAGGCCAAATTGGCGCAGACGCTGGAAGAAGAGCAAAAGGCTGAAAAATTCAGCTTGATAGAGCCGCCGCTTCTGCCTAACAAACCTATTAAACCTAATCGGTTGAAACTATTATTCATAGGTTTTATAGCTTCGATAGGGGGCGGTTTTGGAGCGGGTCTTTTGAGAGAAATGATGGACGATAGCATCAGAGGCCACCGTTCCTTGGCGCATATTGTCGGTGCGGAACCACTAGTCGTGGTGCCCTATATTAAAAGTCAGGAAGACATCGATCGAACCAGAAGAAACATTATCAATTTCAGCATAATAGCAGGCGTATTGCTGCTAGGCATGATAGTATCAGTACACATGCTTTATATGCCGCTTGATATTTTATGGTACAAAACCTGGAACCGCTTGGGGCTTATATAATCACTGGCGTTACGCATCAGTTGAATTGAGACGGATTTAAAAAGTATCGCCAGCGCGAAAGGTTGTTTGAATTCAACTGTAGGGTCGAATTAATTCGACCCGAAACGCTTCCACGAGCTATGGGCATTAATAAATAGTGCGAATACCCGCAAGGGGCACAAGTAAATTCGCACCTACGCGTACGCATCACTATTCATGCGACGAGTTCTGCTGTGAGATCGGTCTCACAACCTGTCGTCAGCGCGCAGCCAGAATAAAATAAAGCCCATGCGTAACATCGGTAAATTATTATGGTGATTTGATAACTGATTATATGGTTGGAATTTATAATCAGTTATTTAAATAAAAAACGTTTAAAAAGCTTTTAACAATAAAAAATTACAATAATTATCCGGCGTAGAATATTTAGGGAAGATAAGGAGCAATACTGTTTTAACTGATATTATACGTTTAGTTGAATTTATATCGGCTTAATAAGTGCCGCTGACACCATGATTATTCAAATTGGACCACTAAATGTAAGGTCGAATTTACTCGACCGAGACAGCATGGAATATCTGCACTAGTTAGGTAGTGTAAGTGAATCCGCATACACTCGAACACCTGTATCGTCTTTGGCAAGGAAAGATTCAAAAGCTGCGGTAAGCGCTCAAAGAAACAAGCAAGATAAAAGCAGCACAAGTTCAGGGTATCAGTGCTTAAGCCTATTATCTAAGGCTTTTTATAGCGATAAAAGAAGCTACACTTATGTAATTACATCTATATTCTCAAGCATAATATGAGCATGGATGTAGAATTCCAGAATAAACGAGCAAACAGTGAACATGGGGCAATAAAGTTGGAACACATACAGCAAGCTTTAGATAAATATAGAAAATCTAAACAACCCGAGGCCAAGGTCGCCACTCAGAAAACAAAAAAGTTTCCCGATGAGCAAGCCATTGTCTATGCTAAAACCAAAGTACATGCTGCCAATCAGGAAGTGTTGAAAGAGCGCAGAGTAGTCTCCATGCTGAAACATGATCCGGTAGCGGAAGTGTTTCGGATGCTGCGCACAAAAGTCCTCAAACAATTGCGGGAAAACAACTGGAACAGTTTTGCCATAACTGCTCCGACGCAAGGTGCAGGAAAATCGATGATTGCCGCTAATCTAGCTATCGCAATGTCTATGGAAGTCAATCAGACAGTCTTGCTTGTCGATCTCGATTTACGATTTCCAAAAATTCACTGGTATTTCGATCTGCAAGTCGAGCAGGGCCTGAGCGATTACCTCACGTCCGATATACCCTTATCCGATATTCTGGTCAATCCAGAAGGCTACTGGTTGAGTGGTATTAAGAACTTAGAAAACGATATACCCTTATCCGATATCCTGGTTAATCCTGGATTTGAGCGTTTAGTACTGCTGCCAGGCAAAGGCCAGGTGACAGGATCTTCGGAAATGTTGTCCGGCCCCAGAATGAAGAGTCTGATCAACGATATAAAAAACCACTACGAATCACGAATTATAATATTTGATTTGCCGCCCGTCCTGGTCACTGATGATGTTTTGGTCAGCATGGACTATTTCGATGCGGCATTACTTGTGGTTGAAGAGGGCGGTAATACACCCGAAGAAGTCACGAAAGCATTACGGATGCTATCTGGCACTCAATTGTTGGGAACGGTATTAAATAAATCGGAAACCATGCCAGATCATCAGGGGTATTATTAACTAGTATTGAGCAGTAAATTTATTTACTGCTCAATGTATTGTGGGGCTGAATTTTTTTAAATGCTTTTTATTTTGGCATTTTTATTCAAGGCACTTTTAGTGATCATTCACAGACGAATAAATTTGACATTCTATAAACCTGTGAAGCGGTGAAAGACAAGCTATAGGCGTCTATCATTAGTATTCAGTCAACCCTGAGTTGACAGGTAAAAGCAAATCCGTTCATCCTGCCCCTTCGGCTACGCTCAGGACTAAAGGCTTTGTCGAAGGATGAGCGGATTTACGCCAAGTATATTTATCCGACATATCAATAATGACTGAGTACTAGTTATTAAGAGCAAGTTACAGTTTCCATAAAATAGTTATTATTAGTAAGGTTTCTTTAAAACAGTAATAGATATAAGTTTTAAATTTACTATGTTGGTATTCAATAGTTGAATTTTCATAGTTAGTGATGTTTCTGGCAGTTTTGATGTAGTTGAGTAAATTTATGGAAAAATTTTAGTTTTCTCTTACGGGATTGTTTGATAGCCACTGATGCTTCTATGACGCACTCAGTGTATGTGAATATTGAAAATATTCGTTTTTGGAAATATTAAAATTAAATTGAGTTGCTCTAGGATAATGAAAAAAAATACATTTGTTTTTAAGATAAGCTTGTTGTTACTTTGCCTGTTTTCCAATCCGTCCTGGGCACAGAATTTTTATGTCTGTAACAATGGGGCAGACAGTAATAGAGGTCTGTCGCCATATGAGCCATGGGCGACGTTTGATTTTGCCATGTCAAGATTCGGCACCTTGAACGCCGGGGATAGTATTTTGTTTTGTCGGGGCGGGACATTCACTTCATCCTTTCCCAGATTATTCAATCAACATTGTGCTTCGGATGCGCCATGTACAATAGCCGACTACATACCGCCAGATGTAACACCTATAAATGCCAAACTGCCAGTTATTATAAATGGCAACGCCAACGGAGTATTCAATTTTCAGGATGGCGGCGATGCTGATCATGATGAAGGCTATGTCGTTAGAAATCTGTCGCTCAAGGGAACCGGTACCGGAAATGGTATTTTCCTGTTCAACGACGTGGACTATGTCACAATTGAGGGCGTTA
>NZ_JADMKV010000130.1 GCF_015476545.1 Methylobacter sp. BlB1
AAAATCAAAATGCTATAGCAAAAGCAAGATCATGCTCAAATATTCCGTCATGCTTCTGATGCTTAAATGGAATGGGGAATTGGACACTATACTTAATTAACAATACCGTATTTTGAACCAAGAAAGTAACTTATGTGACATATCTTACGACTCAGATTTAGAAAGAATTGAAGGTATTGTGAGACTTCCTTGGATAGGAAGAGAATACCAACAACAAGAGATAAAAACTCTTATTCTTGGTGAAAGTGTATATGACTGGAATCCTAAAGACCTTTTAAACATGGATCGAATTAATAGTGCATACAATCTTAGAAATCTACACAAAAGTCATGCAATGGACTTTAAGCGTAAATCTAAATTTGTAAGAAACATTGAAAAAGCTATATATGGAAAAAGGAAGCCAACTGATTCAGAAAAAGAGCTTTTTTGGAACTCCGTCTGTTACCACAACCTTGTGAATCGAGTATTAAAAACCAAAAAACACAGGCCATCGTATAATGATTATTACTCAGGTTGGTCAACATTTGAACAGCTTGCTGACTTGCTGCAATTTGATCAAGTTGTTGTTTATGGTTTAGAGCAAAAAAAGATAAAATCACTTATCAAGTATTGCGATGAAAACAGCTTAACTATTGAGCACGAAAATCTTCCTGAAAAAGTAGGAAGATCATACCCAAAAAAAATCACTATCACAAAAGGTATTCAAAAAATAAAACTTTTATTTATAAGACACCCAAGCTCTTATTTTAGCTGGAAAAAGTGGTCGCCAATCATAAAATCCGAAATTACCTATCCAGCATGATTGCATAACAGAAATTTCAAGGAGGCGCTCATGCCGTTCCTGAAATTGGAGTTATGAATGGCTGGTTTCAGATGATCACGACCGCCTCAAATGTGCCAAAATCTGCCAGTCAAAATTGATGCTGAATTAACACCTAATTCTTCCGAAATTGTTTTTTATACTTTTGGTATGTTGTTCAATTTAGAAAATTTAATTTGAAGGATTAAATGATCAGCTTAATATAGATTTAAAACATTCTGTTACTCTGGCTGGGATTGTTTATTTTTAAAACATAAGGACTGTTGAATGCCTGATTCAGAAATCAACCTGGATATCCCAAAGATTGCGGAATATGGTAAGCGCGAATTAAACCCCATCTACTTTTTTCGCCCAGCCCTGGTTAATCTGTTCCTTGTCGACCTGCCAGGGCAGCAGTTGCTCGATGTCTTCCAACGATTGTGCCTTGGGCAGTTCTTTAAAAACATGGTGCAGATAGCGGTAAGGCTCCAGACCGTTCAGTTTGGCGGTTTCGATCAGACTGTACAGATTGGCGCTGGCTTTGGCGCCTTGGACGGTATCCGAGAACAGCCAATTGTGGCGACCGATCACGAACGGGCGTATGGCCCGCTCGGTGGCATTGTTGTCGATGTCGAGCCGGCCGTCTTCACAGTAGCGGATCAGCTTGTCCCAGTGGTTGTCGAGATAGCTCAGCGCCTTGCCGGTCAGACTGGTGGGCGGCACCTGGGGTAGCGAGGTGTCCAGCCAGGCTCTGATATCGTCGAGCAACGGCATGGCCTGCTGTTGCCGCCGTTGATAGCGCTCTTCCGGGGCCAGATCCTTAATCAGCTGTTCGATACGATACAGCTTCTGAATATAAATGAGTCCTTTGCTGGCCTTGCCGGCTTTCGCCTGGCCTTTGGGGCCTTGCGCCTTCAGGGCTTCATCGAATTTCCGCCTCGCATGCGCGAAGCAGCCGACCTGGCGCAAGCCGTTTTTGGCGCACACCGGCGCATAGCCGGCGTAGCCGTCGGTTTGCAGATAACCTCGGTAGTCAGCCAGGAGCGCATCAGCCACGTGTTGGCCGCGGGAAGGAGCATAGGTGAACACGATCACCGGTTGGCCGGGCGGACCACCGCGTTGCACCCACAGGTAGGACTTGGACTGGGCTGTTTTGCCGGCCTCCTTGAGCACCTGCACGGTGGTTTCATCCATCTGCTGGATGTCGTACTGCCGCAACGGCTCCTGCAGCAGGTTGATCAGCGGCTGGATCAGTTCGCCGCAGCGGATCATCCAGACGGCCAGGGTGCCGCGCGCGATGTCGACGCCGATACGCTGCAACATCTGGCTTTGCCGATACAGCGGTAAGGCGTCGAGAAATTTGCTGGTCACGAGATAGGCCAATAAACCGGGCGAGGCATTGCTTTTTGGGATCGGCTGGGCCGGCAGGGGGGCGGTTTTGACCTCGCTGCTGCAGCAGGGGCAGGCGTATTTCTTACGGATATGGCGCAGCACCTGCACTTGCGCCGGAATGATGTCCAGTTGCTCCGAGATGACTTCGCCGATCACTTTCAGGGCATGGCCTTCGGCACAATAGCGCTGGTCTGCCGGCAGGTCATGAACGATGTCGACCCGGGGCAGCGCCGGGGGCAAGGCTTTGCGGCCGCGTTTGACCGGTGTGGTGGCGGGCGATGAGTCAATGGCGGCCGGCTCGCAGGGGCTGAGCGGCTCCGTGGGGAGCGGTTCTACACCGCTATCGCCGTCTTCGGCATAGACTTCCGCCTCATTGAACAGATCGGCTTGTTCGGCACGGTACTTCTCGCTGTGGGCGCCGAAGCGTTGGTGCAGCAACAGACGGATCTGTTCCTGCAAGTGCTCATACTGCGCTTTGAGTTGTCGAATTTCCCGCGCTTGCGACAACACGAGCTGGCGCAAGGTTTCGGGGGCTTCGGGCAGTTCAAGTACTTGTTTCATAACGCCTATTATACCTGAGCCAGGCCTGATAGGCGATGGCGAAACCTGCGCCAAGCGCTATAAAACCGAGCGGAAATCCAGGGCGGGATGCGGCTGCAGCCGGCTGATGTCGTAGCCGTCCAGCAACCAGTTCAACTGCTGCACCGTTAAGGACACCACGCCCGCTTCATCGGCCTTCGGCCAGACAAAACGGTCTTGCTCCAGGCGCTTCTGCCACAGGCAGAAACCATTGCGCTCCCAGTACAGCACCTTGAGCGCCGTCGAGGAACGGTTAGTAAACACAAACAAAGCCTCCGCAAACGGATTCAACTGCAATTGCGCCTCCACCAGCACCGCCAGGCTGCCCATGCCTTTCCTGAAATCCACCGGCTCCGCGCACAGATAGACCGGGCACAGTGGCGCTGTAGGCCGCATCATGCCGGCAGCCGGCACAGGCCGGTCAACAGTTCAAGGCAGGCTTGGGCATCGACATGACGCAATTCGCCTTCAATACCGTTGGGCAGGCGTAACAGCACTGTCATCGCTTCAGCAGGGCTGGGCACCGCCGGCGGGGTAATCCGCACCGGATGAAAATGCGCTGCCTGTGCCGGCTCCGGCTTTCTGTCGGCTTTCGGCGCACGGACTTGTTGGCTCCAGTAGTAAAAGGATTTGACCGACAAGCCCTGCTCACGGGCGTAAGCCGCCATGCTCAGCCCGGAGACCTGCCACTGTTGCCAATGGCCCAGCCAGAATTGCTGGGTGGGCGTGAGCATCGGCTCAACGTGCTGATCGGTTTCTGAAAAAGGTGAACTCATGCGTTATTCCCCATTGGTTTAAATGGGAATACTCTGCCACTTCCAGTAGCCAATTGTTAGATGCGGTTTATTG
>NZ_JADMKV010000131.1 GCF_015476545.1 Methylobacter sp. BlB1
TGACATGCGCATCGCCTTCGGAAAGCCCGGCATATTTGGCCGGGTCCAGGCGTGCATCCATGCAGGTCAGGATCGCAAAATGCCGGCCCGGCGGCATCGGCAGATCGCCTTTATCAAATCCAGCCGCATAGTCGCGGTTGGCCGCCATTACTTCATTGAGTATTTTGCTCATAAAAATACCTCAGTTACTTTCTGCCGAATATCAGCGAGAAATTGTTGGCCGGCATATCGATTTTTTCCTTTAGCTCCAGACCATGCTTTTCGGCCGCCTTTTTCAGGTCAGCGATGTCTTTAAGCCCCCATTCAGAGACGCCGGCGGAACTCAGTGTGTCGTGGAACTCTCTGTTGGACTCGGTCGTAAACTCGCCTTCCACCCGGAAAGGTCCGTAGATCAACAGAAAACCGTTGTCATTGAGTAAATGGGAAGCGCATTCCATCATGCCGTCAGCGATAGAAATCGGCGCAACCTGGAAAATATTGATACAGAAAATGGCCGAGAATGACTCTGGCATACCGGGATTAAACCAGGTAGTCGGGTCCGTCAAATCCAGATGAACCGGATCGGCAATATTGTCGTTGCTGTGATCAATCGATAATTGTTTGATATTGTCAAAAACGCTCTGGTCCTTGTCGGACGGATGAAAATGCAAATGCTCGAAATGCGGTGCGAAATAATTGATATGCATGCCGCTGCCGCTGGCCATCTCCAGTACGCGGCCCGTATCTTTGGGCAGTTTTTCCTTCAATACGCCCAAAATCGGCTCACGGTTACGGCCGCCGGCCCAGGCGACATATTCACTTAAAGGATGTGGATCTAAAGGCGGTTTTTGCTGATTCATAATTAAATACTCTTAGTGATAAATATTCATTAGTTTTAAGGTGCGATCAATAAACAGCAATCTCCATGCCAGTAAATTTGAGCAATATTTTCCTTTAAATACAAAAAGTTAATTTTTTACTTTACCCAATTAGCGAAGCCATGCTTCAATGTGTGAAAATTCATTTCACAGAGCAGTCTTATGAGCAGTAACTCTCTTTCCGACTTAACGCCTGTTTTTTTTCTGCAGACTTTCATCCTAGAATTGATGCATGCCAGCGAGCAACTGGGGCAAAAGCACTGCGAGCAGCTGATCGAGCACATCGCCCGAACGGCCGGCTGCTTTTTTGAGGAAACCTACCGCAACGATACCGGCAAAAACAGCCTGCTCGATCGGGAAAGCTACATAGAACTGATTCTGGGACTCAAGAACAATATCGGCGGCCGGTTTTCGCTGGCTTCGAGCAATCAGGATTGTATTACCGTCACCAATTCAAGCTGCCCTTTTGGCGACCGCGTGACCAATTTCCCTGAATTATGCGGCATGACATCGAGCGTGTTCGGCGGCATCGCGGCCAGAAACTTCGGCTATGCCAAGGTAGAAATCAAACAAAGCATCGCCCGCAATCACGGCGGCTGCGAGGTTTGCGTTTATACCAACCGCGATGCCGGCAAGGATCGCCCCGGCATTGAATACACCGATACGACCCCAATCAGGGAAAAGCGCGATATCGATGACCTTCAGGAGCGTATCGAAGAAAGCATGCTGCAAATCTGGCGCAAGCAGGCCAAGCCGACCGCCAAAAAGCATCAGCCGCCGGCCATCGTCGCCAAATCGCCGGCCATGCAGAAAGTCCTGCAATCCATTGAAGTGATTGCGCCGACGCTGGCCACGGTACTGATCGAAGGCCAGACCGGCGTCGGCAAAGAACTGATCGCGCGCGCCATCCATGCCATGAGCGATCGCAGCCAGAAACCGTTCATTCCGATCAATTGCGGCGCTATCCCCGAAAGCCTGATCGAAAGCGCATTGTTCGGGCACGAGAAAGGCGCTTTTACCGGCGCCGTGGAAATTCATCAGGGCTATTTCGAACGCGCCGAGGGCGGCACGCTGTTTCTCGATGAAGTCGATTCCCTGTCGCCGGCCGCGCAAACCCGTCTGTTGCGTGTGCTTCAGGAAGGCGAGCTGGAACGGGTCGGCGGCAAGCAAACCCTGGCAGTCGACCTGCGCATCATTTCGGCAACCAACCAGGATCTGGGAGAGCTGGTCAGGCAAGGCCAGTTCCGTCACGACCTGTACTTCCGCATCAACGTAGTCCGTCTCGGCATTCCGCCTCTGGCCGAACGCCCCGAGGACCTGCCTTACCTGGTTCAACTGATCATTCAGCGTCTGAACAAAAAATACAATAAGCAAGTTGAATCGGTCAGCCGCGAGGTCATGCAGAAAATCCGCACCTACCCCTGGCCGGGCAACGTGCGTGAACTGGAAAACATTCTCGAACGCAGCCTGCTGTTTACCAAGGGCAAAGAAATCACCACACTGGATCTGGCGGTTCCGGCCACGGCCAACTCCGCCGAGGACTGGAAAAATCTCAAAGAAAGCGCCCTGTCCCGGGTCGAGCAAGCCTATCTGGAAACAGCGCTAAAAACCCATCAGGGCGATGTCAACAAAATCGCCGAGAGCATGGGCATTACTTCGCGCGCCGTCTACGGCAAGCTGAAAAAATACGAAATTAATCTGGCTGAGTTCCGGAATCTGAAAACTTGATTGCTGTTTTGCATATCGGATTTTCACCGCAAAGAACGCTGTAGGCTGAATTTATAATCCCAAGCCTTTTTGGATGGCGCTTAATTGTCTATTAAATTAATGACTTGCTCTTTTATATATTCTCTCATCTCATGCTCAGTGCCAACTGGAGACTGGAAGTTTGGGATGTTTTTATAGCGCAGAAACTCACACATATATTCTCTCCATAGACCGTTTGCTCTGCTGCTTAATCCTATCAATGCAAGTAAGTGTTCGGGTGATTTTGCTTTTACGAAAGCCCATTTGGGTAACGTAAACTTGCCATTTATTTGGCCGATAATATCGTATTTAAGCTCATTAATTTTGAATGAAGTGATTTTTTTGGATTGAATTATTTTTTCAAGGAAGAGATGAATTATTAAGAAGTCACAATAGAAATAGCTTATTTCTAGTGATTCACCTTGTTCTTCTTTGATATCAACAAGAAGAATTCCGCCCCCACGTCCTGCGCCATATGAAGGAGATTGCAGACGAAAGATCTCTAAGGAGGAAAACGATGGGCGAATCAATTTTCTGTGAATTTCCCAAGTGTTTGTTTTTCCAATAACAGTTTTAAGCTGAATAGGAACAAGTGTGCGTCGATCATCGAAAATCAAATCGAACCCGTCACAGTCAACTGTTGGTGTATAAATAAGTAGATCATAACCGCGAACTGCTGCTGCAAGCAGCATGTCATATTTTATACGGCTCGTCAGTAATAATTCTCTTGCATTGCTATATTGAGGAGATGTAAGAAAACTTGATAATCTCGATGTCATTTTAGATATCTGATGTTATGTAATTAAATTTAGATCAATGTAATTATGGTGTCGCTAACGCGAAGTTTTGATTTAATCGGGTTCTCGCACCCGACGGCGAGTTCCTTTTCTTTGCGCGGCCAAAGAAAAGGAACCAAAAGAAAGGCCGCC
>NZ_JADMKV010000132.1 GCF_015476545.1 Methylobacter sp. BlB1
GTGCCATTATGTGAAGTTTCCTTTTATGTATAGCGGTGTTGCCGCGAGCGAGATGCGACCCAGCTTGGAAGCCACTATCTTGCTCGCGAGCTTTGCATAATTACAGCGATTTCAAGAACTGAAGCAAAGAGTCCGGAGCGCTATAGCGAAGCGGTTTCATACCGGGTTCCTGGAGTTTGGTCAGTGCCCGCTCCTTCATGGCCAAATCAGCTTCGACATACTGGTATGTTGTTTTTGGACTTTCGTGACCCAGCCATAGAGCAATCACACTCAGGTCAACGCCAGACTGCAATAGGTGCATCGCGGCAGAATGCCGAATACAATGGGGCGAAATCTGACGCCCCAATAAGCTGGGGACAGTTTGGGAAGCCTTGGCTACCGCCAGACTAAGGCGCTGAGCCACATTGTTTCTGGTCATTGCTTGCCCATCGCGGTTGGGCAGTAAGGCTGAATCGTTTCCCAATTTTGGGTTCAAACGCAACCATGCCCGGATTTCCTTCACCGTCGATTTCCATAACGGCACCGCCCGCTGCTTTCGCCCTTTGCCCTGCAAATGGACACAAGCCGCACCGTCCAACACGACATCCACTACCTTGACGTGGATGATTTCCGAGACGCGCGCACCAGTGTTGTAAAGTAACCCCAGTAATAAATGGTCACGCCGACTGATCCACGTCATGCCGGGATCGCCAATGATGGCGAGCATTTCTTCCCGCGAAAGAAATTCAGGTAAAGGTAGCTGGAAGCGTTTCATCGGTACGGCCAAGGCCTGTTCAATAGTTTGCAAGGCTGACAGATCGTGGTGTGAGGCGAACTTCAGAAACGCGCGTAATGCGGCTAATCGGATGTTCCGGCTACGTACGCTGTTGTGTCGCTCCCGCTCCAAATGATCCAGAAAGGCCAGAATCAATGCCGGTGTGATATCGGACAGATTCATTGCGGCCGGCCATGTACCGAGATGTTGGTGGGCGAACGTCAAGAATAGAGTGAAAGCATCGCGATAGCCTGCGACGGTTTGCGGACTCAATGCGCGTTGCTCGACGAGGTAATCGGTAAAAAAGGCTTGGACGAGTGCGGGAAAGGACACGGGTAGTTCAGCGTTGGTGATTCTAGTCGGCATAGTCCACCTCTTCGGGCTGTGCAAACTGCTCGAATTTCGCTGCCGCTACGCCCATCAGTTCCGGCACGGCAGTCAAATACCAATAGGTGTGCGATATCTTGGCATGGCCCATATAGGTGGATAGTGCCAGCATCGCCTGGTCAATGTCCGAACCCTGCGCCTGCCAAAGCAGGATACGACGCACCGCGAAGGTATGGCGAAGATCGTGAATCCGCGGGGCCTCGTGAGCACCGCGGTTGACCCAGCCCAGTTGTTTGCGCAGCAATGTAAAAATCCGATCGACTTGGCGATAACTCAGTTGTTTACCCAATCGCTGGCCGCGCGTACCGACAAAAAAGGGCAAATCGGCATGTTCCTGAATCTGCTGATGACGGAGCATCCGGTAGCGCAGCAAGGCTACTGTCGCAGTGGGGTGTAACGGCAACTGGCGAGACTTGCTAAACTTGGTCTGCCGCACGGTCAACAAGCCATGCACCAAATCCACGTCCGCATCTAAAAGATGAATGGCCTCGGACACGCGCAGGCCAGTCGAAGCCATCAGTCCGAACAGCGTTTCATAGGTAGCCGCACGCAGGTTCCCATCGGGCCCCAGTCGGCGTGCGGCGGCGAGTAAATCAATGATCTCCTGATCATGATAGATATGAGGTATTTTCCAGCCCGGAACCGGGCCAAAAACCGATTCGTCAGGCAGGGCGGTTGCCGGTTCAAATTGCTGCAAATAATGGATAAAAGGACGTAATAACTGGAACCGTCTCGCCCACGCCTCGGGTTTATGGCGGCCTTGTTTATCGAGCCGAGCCCAGTCGATCATGACATCCAAAGTCAACGGCTCAGCCCGATCCAGACTATCCACATAACGGGCAAAGTCCATCAAGGCCGCCTCTTGATACTTCAGCTGATAACCTAGGCGACGGCGCTCGGCCAAGTAATCCTGAACTCTTGCTTGCAGGGTGATCGGCGCGTTCATGCTGCACTCCCAGGCCAAGGTAGTGCAACGGCTGACAGTTTTCGACTGTCGAGTTTGGCATAGATCAGCGACGTGTCGAGAGAGCGATGCCGAAGGATATCAGCCACTTCCTTCAGCGAGTCACCCTGCTCCAATAAACGGCGTGCAAGGGTATGACGGAGGGCATGGGTTCTCCCATGATCGAGTCCAATACGGCGATACGCATCTCGAATAAGACGGTGAACCGCGTCGGGGCCAATGGGGATATCGTGTGGCGCAAGACGGCGCACAAAAACCGCCGGATTGGTCGTCCGTGGCCGCTCATAGCGCAGATAGTCAGCAATCGCTTGGCCGGTAGGGATCGGTAGCGGCAGGATGTCCTCGCGACGCGACTTGGTACTGCGTAGTGTGACCGTGCCGGCTTGCCAGTCAATGTCAGCCAAGGAGAGCTTCGCAATTTCACTGGCACGCAACCCCAAATCCAAAGCACAGCGAACCATCGCATAACCCCGCCGACAGGAGGGAAGCTCTGGGGGAAAGGCATTGAGCAGGCGATTGACCTCGTCATCGGTCAGCGCTTTCGGTAATGTGGCTAAATTCCAATGCGCAGGCAATGCGATAATGCCGCTGAGTGCATGAATATCATCGCCGCAGGCGCCGCGATAGCGAAAGTAGGCGCGTAAAGCGGTAGCGACCAGGCTGGCTTTTGCGGACGTAGCGCGATGTTTTAACTGACCGGCAATAAACTGACGTACATCGGCAGCTTGCAAGGCGGTGAACACAACCTCAGCACTACCAAAGCAAGCCTGCAGAAAGCTCAGTACAACACGCCGATAGTTACGGCACGTCTCACTTGCCAAGCCTTTCACATCGGTCAAGTAATCGTCAAAGCGCTCGACTTCCTCCTGAACAGGATCAACTGGACTAACAGGTAATGCGATGACACCACGATTGCGCAGAATACGTAAAAAGTGAGCACAAGCCGCGCTAATATCAGCACGTGTTTGAAAAATAGGTCGCGGGCAATCGCAGTTTGGCAAATGTTCATCAAGGAATTGGGTAACTACGGTTTCATCGAGCTCCTCGATGTTCAGATGGTTCAGCCCCATCCAAAGCCCTAGGTGCGCAAGTCCGGCCAGGTAATGTTCTGCTGTTTCATCCGCGTACCGGCACTCGATCAGATAATCCAGATAAACTAAGACATAGGGCGTGATTGGGCTATTGCGTAACCAGCGCTGAGTGGTAGGTGGAAGGTGTATGGTTGTTGAGCTCATGGCAGTCTCCAGAAATGGACTAAGGAATGTCCACTCCAGACGACTGCAGAATTTATGTCCAGTCTTTCAGACAAGGTGGCTTGCTAAAACCGCTGATTACAAGCTATAAACTATGCGCCACCAAGTTACTGTGCATAAAAGGAAACTTCACATAATGGCAC
>NZ_JADMKV010000133.1 GCF_015476545.1 Methylobacter sp. BlB1
GCCAGGTCAAGCACTGGCGAGAACGGCACCATCCGGATTTCCAGGTCAGCATCAATAAATCGCCCGTCCAATTTCACTATGAAGGCGAGAATCATACCGCCTGGCTCGATTATCTGCGGCAACAAGGACTGCCCGGACACAGCATCGTCGTCGAAATCACCGAGGGCATCATGCTGGATGCGAACACGGCCATCACCGATCAATTGCTTGATTTCCGCGATGCCGGCATACAGGTATCGATCGACGATTTCGGCACCGGTTACTCGTCGCTGTCCTACCTGAAAAAATTCGACATCGACTACCTTAAGATCGACCAGTCATTTATCAGCAATCTGGCGCCCGGCTCCGAAGACATGGCGCTCTGCGAGGCCATTGTCGTCATGGCGCACAAGCTCGGCATCAAGGTGATCGCAGAAGGCGTGGAAACGGCCCAGCAGCGCGACCTGCTGACCAGCATCGGCTGTGACTTTGGGCAAGGTTACCTGTTTTCAAAACCATTGCCGGCTAATGAATTTGAAAAGCTGCTTGAAACCGTTTAAGAGACGGGTATAAAACTCCAAGATAACCGGGTAAAATTTTGCTGTTGTTTAACCCGGCATTTCGGCCTTTGCACAACTTGCCGCCGTCGATAACGCACTCTTGGGTAAAAGTGTCTTGAATGGATTATTGATTTATCGCTGGACTGATGTACTAGGGCTTGTTGCCCTAGCGCTTGTATATGCGCTGCTTGCCTTTATCGTGCTTGTTTACTTTTCTGTAAACGGCATGGTTTCCGTCATATGGCCGCCCAGCGGCCTGGCGCTTGCTACGCTGTTGATCGGCGGCAGGAAATACTGGCCCGGCATTTTTGTCGGCGCTTTCATCGGCAGCCTGATGGCGGGCAGCCCTGCCTGGGCGTCGCTGTTCATCGCGGCCGGCAATACGCTGGAGGCGTTTGTCTGTCTTTGGCTGCTGTCTCGGCCGGGCCGCTTCAATTCCGCACTGACTCATCCCCGCGATTATCTTTGGCTGATGCTGACGGCTGCTGCCGGTGCCAGCATCAGCGCATCGGCTGTCGCTACGGCTTTGCTGTTGACCGGACTCCTGACGCAGCAAACGATGATGCCGAACCTGCTTCATTGGTGGATGGGCGATATGCTTGGCATCATTCTGGCAACACCGCTGATTTTGGTATGGCGCAGAATGCCTCGCGGCTGGTTCCAGCGCCAACGTGCATTAGAAACCGCGAGTTGTTTCGGTTTGTCTTTTATGGTTGGACAGATCGTATATATGGACTGGTTTCATGACAGCCTGGGCGATTTCCCGAAAGGCTTTCTGATATTTCCCTTCATTACCTGGAGCGCTGCCCGCTTTGGCCGTCACGGCGTCTTGCTGGTCATCGGCATGACGGCGCTGCAAGCACTGCAGGGCGCGATGAACGGCATCGGTTATTTTGCCACAGACATTGCACAAACAGGACTGGTCAATTTATGGCTTTATCTGTTCGTGCTGACAATAGTCGGCATGACACAGGCCTTGACCATTTCCAGGAGCCGGGAAAGCGAAGCCGCGCTGCGCACCAGTGAAGAGCGCTGGAAATTTGCGCTGGAAGGCGCCGGCGATGGCGTATGGGATTGGAACTTCCAGACCGGCGAAGTCTTCTTCTCCGAGCGCTGCCATGAAATACTGGGATTTGCCGACAAGGAGCGAAAGAGCCAATACCGCCACTGGAGATCGACCATCCATCCGGAGGACTATGCCCGCATGATGAAAGATCTGTACGCGCACCTGGACGGCATGACGCTCGCTTTCAATAACGAGCACCGTGCCCGGTATCGGGATATCGGCTGGCGGTGGCTGCTGACACGCGGCATGGTAGTCAGCCGCGATGCCGCCGGCAAGGCACTGCGCATGATCGGAACGCAAACCGACATTACCGAGCGCAAGCGCGTGGAAATGGGCAATCGCTCGCGCAGTCATGTGCTGGAGCTGATATCAAAAAGCCTGCCGCTGCCGGAGATACTGAGAGCCCTGGCGCTGAGCATGGAATCGCAAAACCCTGCCATTCTGTGCTCAATC
This sequence comes from Methylobacter sp. BlB1, assembly GCF_015476545.1. Classification (GTDB taxonomy): domain Bacteria; phylum Pseudomonadota; class Gammaproteobacteria; order Methylococcales; family Methylomonadaceae; genus Methylobacter. The sequence continues at coordinate 2,059 of NZ_JADMKV010000133.1, forward strand.
CTGTTGCTGGATGACGAGGGCAAACGTCTGTTGACGGGCGCCGCACCCAGCCTGCCGGATTTCTATACTGCCGCCATTCATGGTCTGCCCATCGGCATGGGCGTAGGTTCTTGCGGCACTGCGGCCTTTACGGGCCGGAATGTCATTGTCGAGGATATTGCCTCGCATCCCTACTGGCAACCGATTAAGAAACTGGCCGCCAGAGCCAACCTGCACGCCTGCTGGACGGTTCCCATCAAGGCCGCTGACGGCAAGGTGCTCGGCACCTTCGCCATTTACCATCATGTAGTCAAAGCACCGGCTGCCGGAGAAATCGACCTGATTGAGCAGTTTGCCAAGTTGGCGGGTATTGCGATCGAGAGACAACTGGCCAGCGATGCGCTGCGCGAAAGCTCGCAATATTTGCGCACAATCATCGAAACTTCGCCTGAGTGCGTGAAGATCATAGACCGCGACGGCGTACTGCTGTCCATGAATGCAGCCGGCCTTAAAATGATCGAGTCAGACGATGAGGCCGACGTCATCGGCCAGAACTTCTATTCTGTCATTGCCCCCGAGCATCTGGATGCCTTTCGGGAGTTAAACGAGCAAGTCTGCCAGGGACAAAAAGGCACGCTTGAATTCGAGATCATCGGCCTGCACGGCACGCGCCGCTGGATGGAAACCCATGCCGTGCCTTTTTCAGGCAAACCGGGCGATAAACTGGTCCAACTGTCGATTACCCGCGATATCACTAAAAGAAAAGAGGCTGAAGCATTGATCTGGCAGCAAGCCAATTTCGATACACTGACGGGTCTGCCCAACCGGCGCATGTTGCAGGATCGCCTGGAACAGGCATGCAAGAAATCCCGCCGTACGTGCCGGCCTCTGGCCGTGATATTCCTTGATCTCGACCGCTTCAAGGAAGTCAATGACGCGCTGGGGCACGACATGGGCGACATCCTGCTGATCGATGCGGCACAGCGTCTGCGTCACTGCGTGCGTGAAACCGATACCGTGGCGCGCCTGGGCGGCGATGAATTCACCATCATTCTGAGCGAACTGGATGATGCCGGCGTCATCGAACGTGTCGTGCACACGATTCTCAAGAAACTGGCTGAGCCGTTTCAGCTGAGAGATGAAGTGGCTTATGTGTCGGCCAGCATCGGCATCACCCTTTATCCGATCGATGGCGCCAGTTGCGATACGTTGCTCAAGAATGCCGACCAGGCCATGTACGCCTCCAAAAATCAGGGCCGCAATCGCTACAACTACTTCATTCCGTCCATGCAGGAGGCCGCGCAAAACCGCATGCGCCTGGCCAACGATTTGCGCGGCGCACTCGACGCCGGCCAGTTCAGTCTGGTTTATCAGCCCATTGTCGAACTGGCGACCGGCGTTATCCATAAGGCCGAAGCGCTGATTCGCTGGCAGCA
>NZ_JADMKV010000134.1 GCF_015476545.1 Methylobacter sp. BlB1
TCGGGCCGGGCAGCCATTTCAACTTCCTGCTGGCCAATGGCGCCGGCGGTGTCTTCGCAACGCCCGGCGATTACCTCTACCGGGATCAGGCATCGTTCACGTTTGACGGCGGGCTGTGGGGCAAATTACGAGTGCAATAGCATCTCGTAAGGCGTATCGGAGTGCAGCCGCAAGCCGGCTGCACTCTTTTTATCGTTATCGGATACTCGATAAAACAGGGATATGACTATGAGAACACCCAATTACAGAAATTCAGCATTATGCTTCATCGTATTGACCGGCCTTTTCTTCGTGTTCAGCGATCAGCTGTCTTCATTGTTCAAGAATAATCCGTCAGACAACGAAGTAATCAAGGAAGGCTTGTCCATCGCCTTGGCCATCGATCCGGTCCAGACCGACAAGATCGCGGCCTCGGCTCTGCACGAGGGCCAGCCGGCGCGCCTGCAATTCACGGTCCGGGATACGTCCAGCAAGGAACCGGTCAAGGGTCTGCACCCGGCCGTCTGGCTGGACCGCCAGAACCCGCAGGAACAGAACCTGTCATGCAAGGACCGCATCAATTCCTATCTTCAAAGCAAACTGGCTTTTCAGCCCGATATCAACCTCAATTCCTATTTCGTGCTGGCGCTGAACAACAAGGCCAGCATTTCCGTCATCGATCCGATGAACGGCTTCGGCGGCAGCAAGATGATCACGCGTATCCGGCTGAACAGCCCCGGCGTGGACTGGGCCTTGAGCAAGGATAATAAAAAGCTCTATGTGGCTACGCCGTTAAGCCGCGAAGTGGCGATCATCGATACCGGCACCTGGCAGGTAAAGACTTTTCTGTCATTTGAAGCTTCACCCACCCGGCTGGCCTTGCAGCCGGACGGCCACTATTTGTGGGTGGGACTCGAGAAGACCGATAACAAGTCCTCAGCCGATGTCAGCGCCGTTGATACCGAGAAAAACCAGGTGGCCGCCTCGATCGCCACCGGCAAAGGCAGCCATGAATTTGCCTTCAGCGCCGACAGCCGCATGGCTTATGTCAGCAATACTGACGACCAGACGGTGGCCGTCATCGATACTGCCAAGCTGGCCAGCCATCACGCCGTCAAAAGCATGGCCCGGCCCGTGGCGCTGGCTTTCTCGACGTTGAGCAAAACCCTGTACGCGGCCACCGAAAAAGGCCGCCTGCTAGTCATCGATGCTGAAAGCCAGGCCGGTGCGCCCATCGAGACCGGCTCGCCGCTGAAAGCGTTGCGCTTCAGCCCCGACGGCCGCTGGGGTTTCGCGCTCAGCCAGAGAGACAACAAAGTGTTCATCATCGATGCCTCAGTGAACCGCCTGGTCCAGACCGTCGAGGCCGGTGCCGCGCCGGACCAGATCACGTTCACGGATCATTTCGCCTATGTCCGCTCGACCGGCAATGAAACCGTGAGCATGCTGCAGCTAGATGCGCTGGGCAAGAACGCGCAGGCAGCCGTGACAACCTTTCCGGGCGGTCAGTCCGCCCCAGGTTCATCCGGGCTGCTGTCGGCCGATGCCATTGTGCCGACGCCTGAGCGCAATGCCGTGGTGGTCGCCAATCCAGCCGATAAATCCGTGTACTACTACACGGAAGGCATGGCCGCACCGATGGGCAATTTCGAGAACTTCGGCATGAATCCTATGGCGGTCATGATTGTAGATAGAAGTCTGCAGGAAACCGCGCCCGGCGTTTATACAGGCACCGCTCAGTTGCCGCCGGCCGGCCGTTACAGCGTCTCGGTCCTGCTGAACAATCCGACGGTCTACCACTGCTTCGCCGCCGACATCGCGCCGGACCCTGAACTGGCCAAATCAGACACTCAGCCGGTCAAGGTGGAGTATTTGCTGAACAGTAAGGAAGTGCCGGTCGGCGCGCCGGTATCGATCCGGGTCAAAGTCAATCATACGGAAAAAAATAATGTCAGCGACCTGCAACTGCTGATCTTCCGCATCCCCGGCCAATGGCAACAGCGGCTGCTGGCCAAACCGCTGGGCGACGGCCTGTATCAGGCGGACATCACGCCGACGGAAACGGGCGTCTATCAGGTATTCGCACAGTCGGCCTCGCTCAATTTCACCTTTGAACAACAACCCATGCTGACGTTCCGCGCCATCCGGCCAGAAATCGCTACCGCTCAGGTCAAGGAGTTGGCGCCATGAATATCAAGTTCAGAACCGGAGTCATCATCACCCTGCTAATTACCGGTGTTCTTATCGCCGTTGTGCCGGACCCGGCGCCGAAGACGATAGCGTCTCCGGCCGCACTGCCGAATGCCGAACTGCAGGACCAGAACGGCGCCTCGGTCCGTTTTGCCAGCGATGTCGCCGGCAATCGGATCATGGCGCTCAATTTCATTTACACCGATTGCCAGACGGCCTGCCCGGTCGTCTCGGGCATTTTCTCCAAGCTGCAAAGCCGGCTCGGCGACAAACTGGCCAAGGACGTGCGCATGGTCTCGCTGAGCATCAATCCGGCTACGGATACGCCTGAACGGCTAAAAGCCTACGCGGAACGCTTTCACGCCGCGCCCGAGTGGCTCTGGCTGACCGGAGAGAAGGCCCAGGTCGACGCCCTGCTCAAAAGCCTTGGCGTCTACAGTACCGATGTCGCCAACCATGCGCCGGTCATTCTGGTCGGCGACCCGGTCCGCGGCGAATGGACGCGCTTCAATGGCCTGTCCAGCCCGGATACCATCGCTGCCAGAATCGATGAATTGCTGAATGCCCGCCATGGAAAATCCTGAGCGCGAGGTATGACTGCAGGGCCGAATTTTATTCGGCCCGAAACACTCGGCTGGACGGGGATTGCTGTCTGTCCAAAAACATTCAGCATTGGTTGCAACCCTCGCCCCGCTTGAGTGTAGTAAGGTAATGCAGGCGCAAAGACCATCCATGCAGCCGTTCATAATTTTACGCCTTAAGTTTACAAGTCTCCCTGTGACGCGATATCACTCTTGAATGTCTGAAACATCGCTATAGGCTTTCCCGCCGCTGCCCGTTCACTTACTTTTCAGGCTGAATCTCATCAAATCAGGTATTTCCTGAGCTAAAAATCAGGGTTTCACCCGATTTCCACACTGTAGCTGTGCTTATAAAGTCAGATTGTCTTTTAAATCCTTAATCGATTGCTGTACAGAAAAGCGGCTGGCTCAAGGCTGCTTTCAGGCGGCAATAATTTCTTCAATTACTGTAGTGTGGAGATGTCATGAAAATTCGGCAAATCAGCGACCGGTTGGAAACCGGCGGCACAATTTCCCGGCGCCGGCAAGCGGCAGGCGTCGTCTGTCTACCCTTGCTCGCCGTGGCGCTGGCCTATGCCGGCCC
>NZ_JADMKV010000135.1 GCF_015476545.1 Methylobacter sp. BlB1
AATCTTGCTCGCGGAAACACCGCTATGCATAAAAGGAAACTTCACATAATGGTACCAAGCCGACACTGAGTTGCCGTAAAACACTTGTTTTCCGGCAATCCTTCCACAGAATGCTTGAAACAGATGTTTTGCAGCGCTAAAAATATACGGAAATCCTTGTCGTAATCCTCTACCATGCGGAAACTTTACATCGAGGGTTTTCCGCTTATGTGTAGTCAGTTATGCGATTATGCTGCATTGATCTCACTGATTGGATTCGTACGGGGCATGAATGACTGGTGCTGCTGTTATCGAAATGGCGGCTGGTGCCCCTTATAGGGGATTTGTCTTGGCAATTCACCAATAAACGGAGCCTTGTGGCCGTTATGTCTGTGATATTGGCGGTCTGTTTGGAATGACGCTTTGCTGCGCGAAACACCGTCCTGCGCTTTTTATATTGAAAAGATAGTATTGGAGCATATGATCCGCAACGGACGGGATTATGCCCGGCATATCGATTAGATCCACGTGAATCCGCTGAAGCATGGTTATGGGAGACAGGTTGTCGATTGTCCGTATTCGACGTTCCACCGTTATGTTGCGGATGGATTTACTACCTGCCGATTGGTGTGGCGTTCCTGAGGATTTGCCGGCAGCGTTGGCATAAAGATCCGGTGGGGAAGGGTAAATCGTACGGTGTATGCAATGGTTAGATTTCAAACCTATTGGCAAATGCCCTGCCGCCATAATGGGCGGCAGGGCTGCCGTGATGACTATCAATCAATTATTTTTTTGTCATGAAAAAATAAGTCGATTGGCATTTGAGAACCATTTTGTCGTTTTCCTTTTCGATCGCAGTGCAGGTTTCCATTCTGGAACGGCCTGGAGCGGCTTGTTTGACCAGTTTTCCGTCCTGGACGGAATAATTAAGTACCGCACGCAGATGATCGATCCGCGCGTGTACGTCCGATTCCTGGGAAATGCCTTCCAGCGTGCCGTCTGCCTTGAAGGTCCAAGTGGTGTTTATGCTTCTTGATTTAGTGCCTTCGCGATCAACCGATTCTTTGTCGATTTGCCAGGTTCCAAGCAGATCGGATTGGGTCAATGGAACGTCCGCATTTGCGGAAAAAGACAAAAGCATCAGAGCGCAAGCAGAAAACCGAATGAATTGCATGTTAAAACCTTATAAATAGTAAGTTAAGGTTTGGGATTGTAGCACATAACCGATCTTCAAAATCAGCGTTAATTCTATAGTAATTGAGTTTTTTCATGGTTTATACTGGCCGCACGGCAAATGAATCGCAGGGTGGATTTGCCTTGATTAATCAGGGATAAAGGGCATTTCATAACCATTATATCTATAAAGTTTTACTAATCTCATCTTGTCGGGCTACTATACCCAGTACGAGTCAATCAATAATAATCCAGGGATATTTAAAATGATTGTTATGAGGAAAATCACCCCTTCCGCAGCGTGTTTTGCTCGGACTTCAGGACCTAAGTATTTCTTTCTGTCTTTGTTCTTTGCCGCGCTAATCGGCTGTCAGACCGATCCCAAAACCGATCTCGACAGCGTCAAGCCAACAGGAGATCTTGCGGTGGAGGATACCGATAAGCTTTTCGTTGTCGATTGTTTGTTGCCGGAGCAAGCGAGCGGCCCAGGCGCTCAAAAGACCGATATTTCCTCTCCGCAGCCCATCAAAACCACAGCCGCTGAATGCAGGGCTCGCGGCGGCGAATATGTGGGTCACGATCGCACCGATGTCGAATCGGCTTTAAAAGTATGGCTGCCGCAGGCGCAGCAGGGTAATGCCGAGGCTCAGGTAATGCTGGGCGAGATTTACGAAAAAGGATTGGGCGGAACAGCTGATCCCGCTTTGGCGGCCCAATGGTATTCAAAAGCGGCCAAGCAAGGCAATTCGAGGGCACAGATTGATCTCGGCTATCTTTATGAGAAAGGATTGGGCGTAAAGAAAAATACTCGGACTGCGTTGAATTGGTATCGCAAGGGATCAGGGCTTGCGAACTCAGGTTTGCAGTTTATGCCCGTGACCGAAGCCTCCGGTAGAGGCGGCAAAAGGAAACAGGGTGATAACGCACAACATCAGGCCAGGATCGGGGATAACGCTTCCGGTTCGGCGGATGATTCCGGACTTAAGCGGCGGAAGGCGGAATCCAGAGAAAAACTCGATCAGTTGCAGGAGCAACTGAAATCTTTGGAGGAGGAATACCACAATACGTTTGCCCGCATTAAAAGTGACATGATCACTATAGAAGTCAAAGCGTCTCAAATGGACTCAAGGCGGGAAAAATTTGCACTTGAAAGAGTTCATATCAAGCTCAAAAAGGACAAGAGCAAGCTGATGACTCAAGGGGGGCAGATCAAGGAATTGAAGAAAGCGATCGAGCAGGAAGAAAAGACCCTGGCAGGCCTCAAAGATGTTCCGGTCGAGATGCCGGAGAAAAAGGGGGTACAGAAAAAAAATCATGAAGCTTCCCCTATCATAGCCAGCCCAAAATCCTACCCGTCCGTCGATTTCGGCCGGTTTTATGCATTGATTATCGGCATTAATGACTATAAACAACTGCCGGCGCTTCAAACATCGGTCAATGACGCCAAAGCGGTCGATGAAGTATTGCGGACGCGTTACGGCTATCAAACTAGGCTATTGATCAATGTCACCCAGCATCAGATCATGACCGCTTTCGATGATCTGAGAAAAGAGTTGACCGAAAAGGACAGTCTGTTGATTTATTACGCCGGTCTTGGCGAAATCGATAAAAACGATCAAAGCGCCTACTGGCTGCCATCCGATGCGGAAAAGGCCAATATTGCCACTTGGCTGTCCAATCATAATGTCGCGCAACAGTTGAGCATTCTCCCGGCCAAGCATATCCTGGTTATTGCCGATTCGTGTTATTCCGGCATCATGACTAAAACGTCAATCGCTCATCTGCCGGAAGATGCGTCCGATAAAAAACGCAAGAAGTGGCTGAAGCTCATGAACAGCCGCAAGGGCAGAACCGTCATAACATCCGGGAGTGTTAAGCCAATACCGGATTCCAATGTCAGCAGCCATTCGGTATTCGCCAGTGCGTTGCTGAAGGCATTGAATGACAATACCGGTCTGCTTGAGGATCATGAACTGTACAGAATGGCCTCCGGTAAAGTCAAACAGTCCGCGTCACAGATCGGCTTTCAGCAAAGTCCGCAGTATTCCGCCATGCAGCATG
>NZ_JADMKV010000136.1 GCF_015476545.1 Methylobacter sp. BlB1
TCGACAAAGCCTTTAGTCCTGAGCGTAGTCGAAGGAGCAGGGCGAACGGAACAAGCCTTAATTTAATGGCATTGGCTTATTGACTGGTTGCGGTACACTTAATTTAGCCTTTGTTTTTTCGAAGGAAAAAAAACATGATGACAGAAGCGCACTGGCAGCGTTTCATGGGAGGGAGCGATGCCGAGAAGATAGCTAGGCTTAAAGGCTGCGAATTGCTGAAGCCTATCTATGCGCAACGCGGATTTCTGCCCGAGAAAGACCCTCTGACCGCATTTCCTCATGAATCGCGTTATGCCGTGCTTGATGAGATCGGGCATGACCTGCCGAGCCTGCTCTATGACAAGAACTTTCGGACTTATGCGCGGGAGCTGGAAATTCCAAGATGGCAGGGGCCTGCTACCGAAGAGAACCTGCCTCAGCTGCGCCTTTATTATGTGCGGCTCGGTTTTCTTGCCTCCGCTTACGTCAGTCAGGTCGGGGCGGAGCCAGACAAGGTTCTGCCATATAACATCGCGGTGCCGCTGGTGCGGGCCGCAATGCTGCTCGATCGTTTGCCCATTCTGAGTTATGACGGCTACGCGCTCTATAACTGGAAACGCTTTCGCAAAAATCAACCGATCCGGTTGGGCAATATCGATACCCTGCAAAACTTCGTTCACCTGTATGACGAGCATTGGTTCATCCTGGTGCATGTAGAGATTGAAGCAATAGGGGCCGATATTCTGGCTGCGATCGCGTCGATCAAACGCAAACTGGCGGAAAATGATGATGTTGACCTGAACCCGGAGCTATGGCTCATCGCGGATTCTGTGCAACGCCAGGTCGATGTGATCAAGCGCATTCCGGAGTACATGGATTCCAGTCTCTATTACAAGACTTTCAGGCCTTATATCCGCTTTTTCGAAAATATAACCTATGAAGGCGTGGAGCAAGCGCCCATCCAGTTTCGTGGAGAGACAGGCGCCCAGAGCAGTATCATGCCGACCCTGATCGCCTTCATGAAAATTCCACATCAGCGATCCGCCTTGACGGACCATCTGGCCGATATGCGCAAGTACATGCCGCTCAGGCACCGGGTGCTGATCAAGGAAGTCGAGGCCATGCCGGATATCAGAAGTCCTGAATATAAGGAGCCTTATAACGCCATTCTGGATGCCATGGTGGCCTTCCGGCGCGTCCATTACGGCTGGGCGCAGGAATATATCAACCGCTGGACGGATGATCCGAGAGGAACCGGCGGCACTCCCTATATGCAGTGGCTCAAACAGATGCTACAGGAGACTGAGGCTCACCGTCTTTAAAATTGCGTGCGGATCTTTACAGACAATATTACATCTTTTCGCCGGTATCGATTATCCAGTCCCTGACGGATTGCCATGAGGAAACTTATCCTCTGCTTTGATTTGGCAGCGGCGAAATGTCAGCAGGACTTAATGGCGATCGAACCAGACATGCTTGGTATATCCATCCACATGTTTGCAGAGCAATTCCAAATAATCGCCGTGGATGGGGCCGACTTTATAGTGATGATCAGGGTTCAAATCGTAATGGCTCAAATCATGAACCATGAGCGGCATATCTTCATTGTCTATATAGCCCGTGCTTACAACTTCGTTTCTTTCCAGATCTTTGATTTCTATTTTGTGAGTTTCCATAATATTCGCTCTTTAAAGTCAATGAGAAAAATTACAGGATTTATGATTAGAAACTAGCTTTGCCTTATTGTTAGAAAAGAAACCTTTATTACGGTTCAAACACGTGACCCTTTGCGACAGCGCCGTCAACTCGCGCGTCCAAGGGAAGAGCGACACACAAATATAATCGGACAGTATTTTAAACATTGATAATGTCTTGGTTAGACCGCTTGGAAATTCACCATAATTCTCAAGGTTTGGCAGAGGTACGGAGTTGAAGTGCATCGGGGTGCCCTTTCTTTGCAGGGTGTCGGAGCGCATGGCGAATGAGCCATTTACGCTCCTTGGAAGCACCAATTAACCAACGCTCACAGATGCCGAACGCCAAATCCGGATGATCTTTGGCGATATCGCCGAGATTATTAGCAACACTTCGACGCACATAAAGGCTTGGATCGTCTTTTAACGCTTCGAGTATCGGCAATATAGGTTCAGGGTTGGAGATGAAGCTTGGAATCCGAATTGCCCACGGCAATCGTGGACGCGTTCCCTCTGAGCAAAGACGCCTGACGTGGGGACAAGGGTCGGTAAGCCATTCGTGTACTTTCTTGAGCGTGCGCTCCTGGTGGCGAATAAGAAAATGCCGAATAGAAAACTCCGCGCTAAAGCGTCTTGTGAGCTCATACTGCGCTCTTATGGAGACATCGAAAGTATCGTCCTCGTTGCATGTTCCCGGATCAAGCCCATACTCGGCAACAAAGCATACATGCGGGAGATAGAAAAACACGGCCAGTCCGTTGTTGTCAGTGGACTCAAGGGGCGGTGTCAGAGAAGCCAGCAGGATTTCCACGGCTGATGAATACGTTTGAGGCAGGAACTGATGAAGTGCCTGCGCCAACTTTTTTCCTCGCTCCAGTAATTCCAGACGCTCTAGGCTTGCCATTGCGGCGCCATAAAAACCGGCTGAATCGAACTGCGGGTATACGAAGGATATGTTGCGGGCCAGACAATGCACGGCCTCAGCATCAAGCAGATGTTTTAAAGGCACTCCTTTTTGAATAGTGCCTGGAGCAACAGGGATGGATGGAATATCTCGGAAATTAATGCTCATGTGTAAAAGTGTGATTACCGAGGGAAACTGACGGACTAATTACCGAGGGACTTTGTCGT
>NZ_JADMKV010000137.1 GCF_015476545.1 Methylobacter sp. BlB1
GCTCAGTCTGCCGCTGTCAAAAGCTGCGGTGCTTGGTGCGGCAAATGGGATAAAACCGCCCATGCGTAACATCAGTTATAAAGCTACTATCTGCAGCAGCGGTTGTGAGACTGGTGGCTAAGCGGTTACGGGATAATATACGCGGCGAGGGAGCGGGGTGACGTAGCGGTCGATCTGAGAAAATTATCAGCGGTCATGAATTAGCCGAAGACAATCGCCGGCAGTTCTGGGCTTGGGCGCCGGCCGGGCGGCTTTCTGGTGTTCTCCGGGCTGGTTGGCTTTCTTTGTAAAAACACCGACTACTGCGCTTCCATTTGCAAATGCCGGCCTAAGGGAAAAGGGCTGGTAACCTTTTGCAGCAATGCCAGCTTGGCGCTTACATATCCATAGAGTGTGTTAAAGGGCATTGGTTTGTAAAATACTGTCACGTCTTTGGGTAAGTGGCCTTTGTTGTCGATATCGGTCTTGTTTAATGTGGTGACTACAATGATGTCCATCGTGTCAAACCAAGGATCCTTTCTAATGGTATTTATCATTTCTAAACCGTCTACTCCAGATATGCACAGATCAGTGATTAGAATGTCAGGAGAGTGTTTTGCGATTTCAACAAATGCGGATAATCCATCATTAACAAAGGAGAGATCGATGGGCATATTCGATTCCGCAACGGATTGTTCATAATGCTTTTGTAAGGACGAATTATCTTCTATGAGAAGGACGGATAGGTTCTTGGATTGATCAAAGAGGGTATTGGGTTGCTGTTGGTGGGTTTTCAGAAAGTCTTCGATGGAGCTGCCAAGAATCCGGCGATGGCCGCCTGCGGTTTTCCAGGCTTGCAGCACCCCTCTCTCAACCATTTTCTGCACGGTGCCTAATGACAATCCCAGCATTTCAGCAACCTCGCGCGTATTATAATAGGCGTCGCTTTCAAGGCTTGCGTTAAAATTAAGTTGTTTTTTGCTGGAGTCGAATTGTTTTTTCATAAACGGATCAAATTTAAATGCTTAAAAATAGTCGTCTACTAAGTATTGAGGTAGTAGGGATTGTCGTTGATTTCTATATTAAGCAAGAAAAATCTTTGCACTCACGGTAATTGGTTGTTTTTAGTGCCAGACTGCATGAGCTAGCAGATTATATTCTTATGGTATATTTGCTAGATTTTATAAAAATGGCATTGGATTGCATATACGTTATATTGCTTATTTCGCCGATTCAATTTTGATATTGCATATATTGCACGCAATGTGAGTGCTCGAAATATATAGTAGTTTTAGAGTATTAATTGAATCTTAAGGTAAGCAATGTTAGTACATTGTCCGTTGATTTAAATTGACTTGTATCGCAAAACGGCAATTTGTTCTTGACTATGTAAAATTTCTTCCTTGTAGGGGTTGGAAATATAAATGGTGTTGGAAAAAATTGATAAAATTGCAAAAATGCGAGATGAACGTGGTCTGTTGCTTTTGAAATTGTTTTCTGCTTGGGCTTGCTTTGGAGGGCTGGGGATGGGGTGGTGCCGTTTCTGTATTATTGCTGTCTGGTATGTAGTTTTTATCAATTTTTATAAATAAATAAAGAATATTAATTTTGTTTGTAAGGCATTTTTTATTGTCTTATAATCCTTATGAATTATTTATATGTATTGTTTTAGATGCTGGGTATATCAGACTCTTTCTTCACCGAATTGCTTAACGGTTCTTTGAGTAAAGTCGCACCCAAAAAACGCCGTAACCTGCTGATTGCAAGTGCAGTCGGCATTGTCATTGGAGCTATTGATAATATGGCTCTCCAAAAACTTAATGTATTCGGAATCGACTTTGTTCTGCCGGTACAGTATTCATTTTTAGCCTTGACGGCGGCCGTCGTTGCATACTTCTTCTTGGTCTTCATCGGGTATGGTTTGGCTGAGTTCTTCATTTGGCGGAAGGGTTGCAAAGATTATCTCGCCAAGCTAATACGGGAATCTCAAGAGGGGATATGCGAAGATTGGGCGGAATGCGAAGAGCTTCATCAACGCAGCGCTAGAGCTGAATGGCTGCGCGACTGGTACGGGCCAATTGCTTTTTTTAAGCTTGCATTCGAGTTCGTCGCGCCTTTAGCAGCAGGAGCATTAGCTGTATACATGCTGCTGTTTTAATGCCTGTGTCTCTCGGTGCCGGCTGGGCCTGCGCAAAGTCAAATTCTTAGTCATGCTTTGTATTTTCATAGTCGGAGAAATGCAGGGCTGAGCATTTGCAAGCTAACAATCCATTGCTGTTTCTCGTGCGTCATGGATTCTGGTCTGGTGAGTGTGTATCTCGTAAGTGGGATTTCTTTAGTCGGTTAAGCCGCCTTCCAGAACAGTCAAGCAATTGGGTGGGATTTGCTTCGTCATTGTCCTGTCTGACGTACAAATAACGGTTTTTTGAGTCTAATGCTGCTCTTGGTGTGGGCAATTTATCGTACGGTAGGGAAGGGTCGGGTTCTGAATATTATCGGATCGGCTTGAGCGTCTGGCGAGGGAATTGCTGGCTGAAAATTTTGAACTTTAAAGCGCCTGTGTCACGCTTATAAGGATTCGGTTGAAAATAACTTGCCGATTTGCCAGATGAAATCAGCACTCATGTAGGGGCGAATTTATTCGCCCAAGGCGACTTAAGTCGCCCCCACACCTGTTGCTCGTCAAGATTTAGGAACAGATGTTACGCAAAGGCGGTTTCATCCTGTTTGCCGCGCCGAGCACCGCGGCTTTTGACAGCGACAGGCTGAGT
>NZ_JADMKV010000138.1 GCF_015476545.1 Methylobacter sp. BlB1
GTATGCATCCAGCCCTACCATCTAGCGCTATTTCTGCTTTAGCGTTTCAATAAACTCCGGTGATAGGGGCAGCAGTTCGTCAATGCGGCTGTTCGGCCAGACCGGCAGTTTGGCCAGCGTGTCTTTCAGCCAAGCGGCCGGATCCAGGCCATTGAGCCGGGCCGTGCCCAGCAAGGTCTGGATGGCGGCAGCCCGACGGCCGGCCCGTTCGGAACCGGCGAACAGCCAGTTCTTCTTGCCCAGGGCGATAGGCCGGATGTCATTTTCGACGACGTTATTGTCGATCGGCAGGTGACCGGTTCCGGCATAGCGGACCAACGCCGGCCAGCGCTTCAGGGCATAGTCGATGGCCTTGGCGGAAGCACCGCCGTTAGCCGTGTTGATGCGGGTTTTCAGCAGCCAGTCATGCAAGGCCTCGAGCGCGGGCCGGCTTTGTGCCGCGCGCAGCTGCTTTCGGGCCTCGCCGTCCAGATCCCGGCCCGCCGCCTCGATGGCATACAGCGCACTGATGCGCTCCAGAGCGGTCAGCGCCATGGGGCTGCCATTGGCCTGATGCAGGTCGAAGAACTTGCGGCGCACATGGGCCCAACAGCCCAGCTCGATGCAGGCCGCCTGATCGCCGCCGGCGAACAGGGCTTTATAGCCGCCATAGTCGTCGACCAGCAGATGCCCCTGCCAGGCGCCCAGAAACTGCCGTGCATGCGCACCGCTGCGCCCCGGTTGGTAATCGAAGACGATGAGGCGAGGCCCCGGCTGCAGGTCATTGCTGCGATAAGCCCACAGATACGCCTTGCGGGTCTTGCCGCTGCCGGGATCCAGTTGCGCTACCGGCGTCTCGTCAGCATGCAACGTATTGCCCTGCCGCAGATGCCAGGCCAGCCGGTCGGCCAGCGGCTGCAGTGCCATACCGACCCGACCGACCCAGTCAGCCAGGGTCGAGCGGGACAGGCTGACCTGTTCGCGGGCGGCGATCTGCTCCAGCCGGTACAGCGGCAGGTGGTCGACGTACTTGCCGATCAGCACCCAGGCCAGCAGACCCACGGCCGCCATTCCGCCGTCGATAACGGCCGGCGGAATGGGTGCTGCAGTCACGGTCTCGCACTGCCGGCAGGCGTATTGCGGGCGGATATGGCGGTGCACGAAGAACTTGGCCGGTTCAACGTCCAGTTGTTCGGTGATGTCTTCGCCGATCTTGACCAAATCCTGACCACACTGACCGCAAGTGCAGGCTTCGGGTCCGTGGCGGTGCTCGATGCGCGGCAGATGCGCCGGCAAGGGTTGGCGGCCCGCACGCGGACGCTGGGGCTTGACGACAGTGGCACAGGGTTGGTCATCGGTGAGCTGTTCGATTTCGGCTTCGAGAGCGGACAGATCGGTGTGCCAGGTTTCCTCGAACACATCGCGCTGCAACGGCGCCAACGCTTCGCTTTTGACCCCGTAGCGGATTCGCTTGATATGGGCCAGCTCCAGGGTTAGGGCCTGGATTTTCAGGTCTTTGGCCTGAATTTCAGTATCCTTGGCTTGCAGCTCGGCTTCCTTGGCCCGGATGGTTTCAGCATCCCGCTGCGCCTGCTCGAGCAGCGCCTGCACGACGGCCGCCACCTGCGTTTGGGTGGTGGAATCGAGGTTCAAGTGATCGAGTTCGGCGAGCGGATTCATGAGCCACATTATACCCCGAATAGCCGCTGTATGCCTTGTTTTTGCTGGGTTTCAGGTGATTTTACCCGGCCTTTCAGACCTGCCAATCGGCCGGTGGCAAGGCCGACAGCCGCTGCCAGTCCACGCCGGCGATTAGCCACTGCCATTGCGCCTGAGTGATCGAAAAACAGGCGTCATGGGCCTGGAGCCAGACGAAATGGCCGCGGTGCAGCCGCCGTTGGCACAGCCAGACACCGTTACCGTCCCAGAGCAGCAGCTTCAGGCGATTGCCGGCCCGGTTGCGGAACACGAACGCCGAACCGGCGCACGGCGAATGCCCCAGCGCCTGCTGCACGATGGTCGACAGACCGTCGATGCCGCGGCGCAGATCCACCGGTTCAACGGCCAGCCAGATCTGCGCAGGCGCCTCGATTAAGCCAGGCATCGCAGCAACTCCGCCAGCCAGGCAGCATCAACGGTTGACGGCAGCTCCAGGCGGTAGCCCTGGCTGCCGTGCAACATCAAGCGCTCAGCCGGCGGCGCCAGGCTTTGAACCTGCACCGGGATCAAGGCTGGCGGCGACATCGCTCTGTGCTTGCGGTATTCTGACAACCGGGCCGCAAACGTATGGGTATTCAGGCCCTGCTGCCGGCAATACGCCGACTGCTTTAAGCCGCTGCCTTGCCAGGCTTCGATATGATCGAGCCACTGTTTTGATAATGCCATTGCGCATCCTCATCAAAAAATAATAAGGATGACTGGTTTGGCGGCGTTAGCACAGATGGTCGGACTGGACGCTTAC
>NZ_JADMKV010000139.1 GCF_015476545.1 Methylobacter sp. BlB1
GTTGGACGAAGCCGCTAACGCGGAGAAAAAGCCCCAGTGCCCGATTATTTATAGAATGTAACCTCAAGCCCTCACTGAGAGGGATCATTCCACGACGAATCCTGAGGTTACTCGACAATGACATCATCATCCGAATCCGATTTCAAGCGCAATTATCAAACCCATCTTAAACACCTTAGGCTCAAAGGGCTCCAGCCCAAGACGATAGAGGCCTACGCCCGTGCCATTCGGCGTATCGGTCAGTATTTCGATGAACAAATCGATGACCTGTCCGAACCGCAGTTGACCGATTATTTTACCGATTTGCTGACATCGCATTCCTGGAGCGCGGTCAAGCTCGATCTGTACGGCCTCAAGTTCTATTATACCCATGTGCTGCGCAAACCTTGGGTAGCCCCCAATCTGATCAAGCCGCCCAAGGTCCAACGCTTGCCGGATATTGTTAGCGTGGAAGAGGCTCAGCAACTTTTCTTGGCCACCCATGTGCTCAGTTACCGGGTTTTCTTTTTCACCGTCTACAGCTTGGGTTTGCGTCTCGGCGAGGGCTTGCGCTTGCAGGTGGGCGATATCGACGCCGAACGGCAGCGCGTGCATATCCGCGACGCGAAAGGCAACAAGGATCGTTTAGTGCCCCTGCCGGCGGCGACATTGAGTTTGCTGCGCCGCTTCTGGCAGGTTCATCGTAATCCGGTACTGCTGTTTCCCAATCGCCACTGTGGCTTGAAGGGCGCGCATCGGGCGACTACGCCGCTGGATCGCGGCGGCGTGCAAACGACGTTGCGCCAGGTGGCGCAAGACTGCGGTCTAAAAAAAAGATTACCCCGCACAGCCTACGTCACAGCTACGCCACGCATCTGATCGAAGCCGGTGTCGATCTGCTGGAAGTGCAGAAAATCCTCGGCCACCACAGTATCCTCACCACCGCCCGCTATACCCACCTGACCGACGGCACGAATCAGAATGCCAACCAGGTGATCAATGCCTTGATGAATGGCTTTGCCATGGACTGGGGAAAGGTCAAATGATCCTGCTCTCCTCCATCATCCAAGCCTTTGAAACTGAATTTCTCGAACGTTATCAGAACTCACTATTACCCAGCCAGCGCCAAGCGCTGGCCGCCATGAAGCACTGCCGTACCTCGCAAAGCCCCTTGATGCTAGCCCAATGCGATGACTGCGATAGCCAACGCTTCGTGCCGCATTCCTGCGGTCATCGCAACTGCCCTCATTGCCAACAACACGAAAGTCAGCAATGGCTGGAGCGGCAACTGCAAAGGCAGGTGCCCGCCGAGTATTTTTTAGTGACCTTCACCTTGCCCAACGAACTCAGAGCGCTGGCCTGGCAACAGCAACGCACGCTGTATGACTTGCTGATCCGCTGTAGCTGGGAGACTGTCAAAGCCTTCACGCAAAACGACCCACAGCTTCAGGGGAACGCCGGCGCCATCACCGTGCTGCATACCCATTCTCGCCGCCTCGATTACCATCCCCATGTGCATCTGGTGATGCCGGCGGCGGCCATTGATCCGAACAAACGGCTGTGGCGAACCAAAAAAGGCCAAGATCGGCACAGAACCGGTTATCTGTTCAATCACAAGGCCTTGGCCATAGTCTTTCGTGGCAAACTGCTTGAGGCTATTGCACAAGCAGGACTGGCTCTGCCCGACCGTTACCCCAAAAAATGGGTCGTCGACGTCAAGCCCGTCGGCCGCGGCGACCAGGCGCTGGTCTATCTCGGACGCTATCTTTACAAAGGCGTTATCCAGGAAAAGGATATTATCGCCTGCCGGGACGGCCAGGTGACTTTCCGTTACCGGGACAGCAAAACCCAACAGATGCGCACCCGAATCCTGCCCGGCGTCCAGTTTCTGTGGCTGATCCTTCGGCATGTGCTGCCCAAGGGCTTTCGGCGGGCCCGCAATTTCGGCTTTTTACACCCCAACAGCAAGCGCCTGATCCGTCTGCTGCAAGTCCTGCTCGGCGTGAATCCGAATCAGGCCCTGGCCTGGCTGAGAAAACGTCCTAGCCTCAAGTGCCGGTGCTGCGGCGGTGACATGAGCATTGTCAAAACGCAGATGCCGCCTTCCTCAATAAGGCTGGCAGTGCCAACGGGCTAGCGAAACCGAAAGGAACAGGTTATGTAAATCCATCCGTCATTCCGGCCCGGCCTGAATCGGCATGTTTGCGCCGAGGGGTATGCTCGGCTCAAATTCGGGGCTTAATACGCCTGAATGCATCCCTTTCCGGATGTCATTGCCCTCATGGCAACCATATTGGCTTGTTTTTGAGACTTACCGCCTCAGACAAGCCACCGCATCCCACAAACGCCGAAAAGCTATTTTCTTATATAAAGTCAGATCCGTGATCACCGGGCTTGTCCAACAACCGGTTCAGATTGTGGTTCGCTTTGCTCACACAATCTAACCTTATTCGTTA
>NZ_JADMKV010000013.1 GCF_015476545.1 Methylobacter sp. BlB1
GCCGGTTTATCGGCGACATTGAGCGGCGTCCAGACGGGGCCTGGAGCAACGCAATTGACGCGAATACCTTTCTCGACCAAATTCAGCGCCAGTGATTTAGTAAAAGCATGAATGGCACCTTTGGTAGAGGCATAGTCAATTAGGTGTTTATTCCCTTCCAGACCGGTAATTGATCCGCAATTGATAATGGCATCGCCATCTTGCAGATGTTTGAGCGCTGCCTTTGCCATGCGAAAGTAGCCGTAAATATTGGTTTTAAAAGTGGTATCAAATTGTTCATCAGAAATATCTTCGATTGATTCCTGATTATGCTGATAAGCTGCATTGTTGATTAAAATATTCAATTTGCCGAATTCATGGACTGTTTTTTCAACAGCATTTTGACAAAACTCCAGACTGGTTACATCGCCCGAAATTAACAGGCATTGGCGACCTTCTTTTTCGACTTGCCGCTGAGTTTCTTCAGCATCGATCTGTTCAGATGGAAGAAAGGTTATTGCGGAATCCGCACCTTCACGAGCGAAAAGTACAGCAACGGCACGACCAATACCCGAATCGCCGCCGGTAATCAAGGCGACTCTATCTTTTAATTTGTTCGAGCCTTTGTAATCAGGTGCAAGATATTGTGGTCGTGGCGTTATTTGCGCTTCAACACCGGGGCGTTCCTGGTGCTGGGCGGGCATTGGGCTTTTAGGATATTTTTCGTTTGGAGTTAGTTTATCCTCAGAATTTGGTCGGCTTTCTTTTGGCATTAAGCTCTCTCCTAATCAAAAATATTTATAACCTCTTTCGCACGTACTAAGAAAGAATATATCGAATGCTAAATTAAAATTCCTGACTTCTTTTTTAAGATGCTTCCATAATTCAATTGTTCAATCATTTTATGGATTAGCCAAAACATCACAGAAACAGGCATCTTTGTTAATTTGACTGCTAAGCATTGATGTCTGTTGGTTTTGCAACGCACGTTAAAGCCTGATATTTATGCACAACAGTTGGTTGGAGGAATTGCTTTTTGCTTATGAGGAGAAATACCCTCTTCAATGAGAAATTAAAGAGGGTTCTACAAAGAAATATCCGATGCTTAGCCTTAAAGGCATAAGCTCTATAGTCTGGCTAGGCCAAGGTTTTAAGAATCCAGGCCAAATCTTATTATTGAGGCAAAATCATTGGCCTTCAAACTCGCCCCGCCGACCAAGGCTCCATCAACACCTGAAATATTCATGATATCGACAATATTGTCGGGCTTCACATTTCCACCGTACAGGATCCTTATGGATGAAGCGATTTGCTCGCCGTACAGGTCCATAATGAGATTTCTAATGAAATCATGTACTTCTTTTATCTGCTCTAATGTGGCGGGTTTTGCTCCTTCACCGATAGCCCATACCGGCTCGTAAGCGATAATTACTTCGCTGACAGCTCTGGGCGAGACGGCTTCAAACGCCATTCGCAATTGCCGGTCCAGCAAGCTGAACGTTTCATTTGCGAGTCTGGCTTCTCTGTTCTCACCACAGCAAAGAATGACCTGTAGCCCTTGGCCCAGAGCAGCCTGGATTTTTAGCTGAATGGATTGATCGCTTTCTCCGGCTCGCTCTCTTAATTCTTCTTCCAAAAATCGGGACAATCCAGTCAGGAGGTTACGATTCTCTTTGGCGACTAGGTATTCCAAAGTTGCTATAACTTGAGCATCGGCACCGTCTTTTGCTTTCAGTTTCTTCAACTTGTCGGAAAGAAAGCTGTCTGTCAGACGCCTGGCCACACTAGAGGCAAAACCATAATATTTCCCTAGATTGGCTCTGCGGTCCGAATGGCCAATTATGACACGATCGACCCCGATGGCTCCCAGCATTTCGGGCGAAATTTCTCCGGTAAATGCGCCTTTGGATTCAAAAAACGTATCTTGCGCCAGCAGAAATACATTTCTGCCTAAACCATATTCTGTCCTGAGAAAATCCGGTTTAATATAATCGGCCAGGGTAGAAAGTCCTGTGTAAGGAGGTGCAAGGCCTATATCGACATCTCTTATTCCGCGGCAGATATCCAGGATTCTTGCCGTAAGGGCGACACCTGATAGGGGAATCATATTCATTTTCCAGTTACCAGCCAGAAACGGCCTGATCGCTCCGGGAATTCCGGCTTCGGCTTCGATTTTATGCCATTGGTTTGCCGTTCTTTGACGGAAGTAGTTTCTATATGCCTTTGGATTTGCCGTCTTCATGCATTGTACCTTTTAGTCCAATATTAATTTCCGTATGAGGTTTTAGCCCCTTACCCCATTAATAAAATGCCATGTGCTACCAAAAAGTTGTGATACGACATTTTTCCGCAGACTGTGAAAATTTTACTTTTCTGTCTGGAAATTCTCAGCTAGTGTTCGTAGCAGCGGCACGAAGAACCTCATTTTGCTTCCGATTCCCTGATAAAAAACTGATACCGGAATCGGATGTTTTCCCACCGTTCCGAACATTACACCTTACTCATGCTGAAGAGCAAGAAATAGTTGGGCAAACCGACCAAAATCTCATTGCTTTTGATAACGATTACGGACTCCTATGCCGATGAGCACAATCAGCGCAGTCCAAAGCAGAGAAGGCATCAACCAGAACCATTCTTGATAAAAAGTGACTGGCGGATTTGTCAGGTAAGGGACTTCATAAACGCCGGCCCAAGCTTGGTGTAATGGAGAACGCTCCAGAATATCTCCGGATGCCAGAGATACGGTAGAAATGCCGGTATTGGTCGCTCTGAGCACAGGTCTTCGGAATTCGACACCTCGCGCCAGCGTCATATACATATGCTGATAGGGTTCCTGCCAGGCGCCGTACCAGGCATCATTCGTGACGTTGACAATGAACTGAGCCCCCAGCTCAGCCAGGGAGCGCGCGAATCCGGGAAAAAGACTTTCATAGCATATTTGCGGCCCCATCTTGTAACCATTCCAATGCAATAAGGCAGTCGGACCCTGACCGCGTGCAAAATGACCGGTCGGCGGCAACCAGTTGCGAATCTGCGGGAAGAATTGTTCACCGGGAATATATTCGCCGAAAGCCAGCAAGATGGATTTGCTGTAATGAGGCGACACTATTTCACCGTTTTTATCGAGCACGAACAGCGAGTTCGTAATTAGCCGAGAGGCTCTGTCGACGCTATAGGCTCCGGTAATCAGCGGCAGTTCGCGCTCGCTGATAAATTGGCTCAATTGAGCCGGATGTGGATCGAGTTTGAAGTCTTCACCCAACAGTGCCGGAAAAGCCGTTTCCGGCCACAGTACAAAGTCGACTTTTGTTTCTGTTGTTTTAAGCGCTTGATCGGTCAGATCAGTATATCGTTTAAGTATTTCCTGGCTATAGCCTCTGCCTAATTCGGCGGCGAGTTTTTCCGAATTGCCGATGTTGGCTTGGACCAATAACGCTTTAAAAGAAGCATCCGGTTCAGGCAATCTGTTTTTAAGCCAAAAACCGCCGGCGTTCAGCAAGACAAAACCCCAGACTACGGCCATCAGAATTCTTTTACCGGCGGCCTGTCGGCGTTTTTGCCAGGCGATATAAAGCGGCAGATTGCACAATAATGTAAGAGCGCTGAGGCCGCTGAAGCCTATCACTTCAGCCCATTGGTAAACAGGCACGCCGGCACCATACCAGGAATAACCGAAATTCCAGTCAAACAAGGTCAGCGAGTAAGCTTCGCATATAATGGTGATCAATGCCATTAACGCTAGCGAAAGCCGTTCCGGCCAAGCGAACTTGCGCCGCCCCCAAAACCACAACATGCCCGCCACAGGGACAAACAAGTGCGCAATCAGTGCATAGAGCAACATGCCGAGGACTGCTACGGGCCAATCCAGATGCGCAAATTCATGCAAAAGATAAGTGACCCAGTTAAAACCGATCAGTGTAAAAATGAAGGACGTAACCAATCCACCCAAGAAAACACCTTTCAGGCTGGTTTGCCGGTTCCAGAAAATCCACAGCGGCACGAAACAGAATAAAGACGCCCAAGGCGGAAAAGGAATATAACTGGTGCCGATAAAAATGCCGGATAGGACCGGCAGCAACCAGAGGCGGGTTTTGCTAGCTGAAAAATCGTTCATATCAGTTTTTAATGAAAAATCTTATTGTACACAAGCGCGAGAGCAGATGTTGTCGATGGCGGGGATTATCCTGCAAAGTGGTCTATTATCTAAGAATTTTTATACAAGATTATTAAAACTGCATCGGCAAATTATTTACTGGCTGCCGGTTGCAGCATATTTTCAGGATACGTTGCATGTCTAACTGTTTCGGTGTTGCCGGAATTCCTATGCAACATGCTAAAATCGCCGATCACCTTGCAACCTTGGGATGTTATTTTTATCCATGTCTACTACGCTAAAGCTTCCACTTGAATCATTGAAATTAAATGTTGATTTGTCTCATATCGACTTGCCGGAAGCTCCCAGGCAGCAAGCTACTATTTTAGGTCAAGCCCGCGCCCAGTCGGCATTGGAATTCGGCGTTACGATGCGCAATCCCGGCTACAATATTTTTGTCATGGGCGACCATGGCAGCGGTCGGCTGACCATGATCACCAATCATCTTGATACGACTGTGCAAAGTTTACCCGCGCCGCCAACCTATGCGTATGTGGAAAATTTCGAGAATCCCAGGGAGCCAGTCAAAGTTGAATTGCCGGCCGGGCATGGACAAGAACTTTGCAAGGATATAGAGCGATTGATCGACAATTTGCTGGTCACTTTTCCGGCTGTCTTTGAAAGCCCTGCTTATCAGCAAAAGAAGAGCGCGATTGAGCGTCAATTTAATCAGCGCTATAACAGCACCATTGATCTGGTCGAAAAAAAGGCCCTGTCTCTGAATATTGCTCTGTTCAGAGAAAACGATTCCATTACATTTGCACCTATCAAGGACGATAAGTCGCTGGATGAAGATCTGTTTATGCAGCTGCCGCAATCGGAGCGCGAAGTTTTTCATAAACACGTGGAAGAGCTGGAAGACTATCTGGGCGATGTATTGATAGAACTGCCCCAGTGGCGCCGAGCTACAGTGGAAAAAATCAGGCAACTCGACAATGATACGATCAGCTTGGCTATAGAGCCGCTGTTTTCAGAGCTGGACGATAAATACCAGAATATTGACGACGCTGTTACGTTTTTAGACGAAATCAAAAAAAACCTGGTTATCACAATTACCGATTATCTGATGCCGGGCCGATCATTGGAACAGAAAGATATTTCCGCCAAGCGGCTCATGCTGACCGAGCTTTATATGCCCAATATTCTGGTCGATTACAAGCAGGACAGTGGCGCCCCCGTTGTTTTTGAATCTCATCCGATTTATCAAAACCTGTTCGGGCGTATTGAATATGTCAGCGATCAAGGCACGCTGGTTACTAACTATCGCAGGATTTGCGCCGGTTCCCTGCATCGGGCAAATGGCGGTTATCTGATTCTGGATGCCGAAAAACTGCTGACTTATCCTTTCGTCTGGGAAGGGCTTAAACGAGCCCTGAAGTCGGGCCGCATTGAAATCGAGTCGCCCTATTCGGAACTGGGCATTAATACGATTACCTTGAAGCCCGAGGTGATCCCATTGAATGTCAAGGTCATCCTGGTCGGTTCTCCCGAGATCTATTATCTGCTGGAAGAGCTGGATAGCGAATTTAACGAAATGTTCAGAGTGCTGGCCGATTTTGACAGCTATATTCAATTGACTGATGAATCGATACAGCGCTTTGCCATCCTGATGATCAAACATGCCGCGGACTCGGGGGCAAAGCCGCTGTCGCGTGCCGCTATTGAGGGCCTGATCGAACATAGCTGCCGGCTTTCCGAAAATCAGTACCATCTTTCTGCACGTATCAATGACTCGCTGGACATCATCGGCGAAGCCAATCTGTTCTGCTATAAAGCCCAGGCCGATCAGATTGACAGAGTGCATGTCGAACAGGCTTTGGCGGCAAGAGAGCAGCGTAACGGTAAACTGTCCCAGGATGTCCTCGAAGAAATGCTCGTCGGTACGATACTGATCGATACCGAAGGCTCGGCGATTGGCAAGATCAACGGTCTGACGGTGCTGGAAGTGGGCGGCAGCAGTTTTGGCGCACCTGCACGCATCACTGCGACCGTTTATCCGGGCTCCCGGGGCATCGTCGACATTGAGCGCGAAGCCGAGCTTGGCCAGTCCATACACTCGAAAGGCGTGATGATTTTGACCGGTTATCTGGGCGACTGTTACGCCCAGCAATTTCCATTAGCCATCTCGGCCAGCATCGCGATCGAGCAATCCTACGGCTATATCGATGGGGACAGCGCGGCGCTGGCTGAACTTTGCTGTCTTATCTCGGCGCTGACTCGCACGCCGATCAAGCAAACGTTTGCCGTGACCGGTTCGATTAACCAATATGGGGAAGTCCAGGCCGTAGGCGGCGTCAATGAAAAAATAGAAGGGTTCTTCCGGCTTTGCCAAGGGCGCGGCCTCAATGGCCAGCATGCCGTTATCATTCCGGCCGCCAATAAACGTAACCTAATGCTAAAGCAGGAAGTCGTGGATGCGGTTGCTCAAGGTTTGTTTGCCGTTTACGCGGTATCCAATGTCAATGAAACCTTGGAGTTACTGACTGATCAGTTAGCCGGTTCACCGGATAGTGAAGGCAACTATCCAGAAAACAGTATTAACTACAAAGCCATTTTCAGATTAAAAGAGATCTCCGATATGGCGCTTGATGAGGATAAAGAGGAAGGGGCAACCTGAGACTGTCAGGCGCAGCTACTGCGTTTAATAGCTGCGCCACGGATTAACGGCCGGACTCGGTTACTATGACATCGATGCCGTTCTGCCTCAAGCGGGTCCTGATCGTATTGACGCTGGTCATATGGCCATAAGGTCCCATTTTAACGCGATACCAGATGGTATTGCCGCCGACTTTCGCCTTCTCGACGCGCGATTCAATGCCCATCAAGGCCAGTTTGGCCTTTAATTTATCGGCTTCCTGAAACTCCCTGAAAGAGCCCGCCTGTACCATATATTGAGCGCCTTTATCCTGATGCTGGGCATCTTTATTTTGGCTCTCCATAGCCTGTGCCTTATCTTGAGGTTCCTTGATTTTGCCGATGAGCTCTTCGCGCGCGCGCGTCTTGATTTCATAATCAGGCACAACCACTTCCTTTTGCGGCAGGATCGTGTAGAAATCAAACTGCGGCGGCTGATGAACGGGCTCGGCTGCTTTCTTTGGCTGAGCCTGTTCTTTTTTGGCCGGCTCAGTTTTGTCGGGTTTTGCTGCCGATAGCGCAATCTGCGGGATGTCGCTTTGCTTAGAGCCCGTGCTGCGCAAATAAGCCAAAAAGACTACAAAAGCAATAATCAGCGCCGTGATAAGCATCCATTTAAAAACTCCGGCACTGTCATGACGACTGGGTTTTTGCCCGCGCGGCGCTGTTCTTCCCTGGGTTGCTCTATGTTTGTAGTCTATGGCCATATATCACATTGCTTCAGGAGCGTTGATCTTCAGCAGTCCCAATCCGTTTGCCAGGACTTGTCTCACGGCGCTGATCAAATTCAATCTGGCGTCGCGAAGCGCGGCATCCTCAACGAGGAATTGATGGGCATTGTAGTACGTATGAAACTCGGTCGCCAGCTCGCGCAGATACTGGATCAACTGATGCGGCTCATACTGAAGCGCCGCGCGCTCCAGCACTTCAGGATAGCGCGCCAGCGTGGCGACCAGATCGGTTTCGTGCTCTTCGGTCAGCCGATCCAGATTATCCATGCCCAGCAACAGATTTCTGTCCCAATCCTTTTCGTCAAGTTGCCGGAATACGCTGCACACCCTGGCATAAGCATACTGCACATAAAACACGGGGTTTTCGTTAGACCTTGAGGTCGCCAGCTTCAGGTCGAAGTCCATATGTTGTTCCGACCGGCGCATGACATAAAAGAAACGTGCCGCATCCTTGCCGACTTCGTTGCGCAGTTGCCGCAATGTGACAAATTCGCCGGAACGCGTGGACATCTGGACTTTTTCCTCGCCGCGGTAGAGCACCGCGAACTGCACCAGCAGAACCTTCAGTTTGGATTCATCAGCGCCCAGCGCGGTCATAGCCGCTCTGACTCTGGGAATATAGCCGTGATGATCGGCGCCCCAGATATTGACGATGCGATCGAAGCCGCGGTCCAGCTTGTTCATGTGGTAGGCGATGTCGGAAGCGAAATAGGTGGTCTGGCCGTTTTCCCTGACCACAACCCGGTCTTTTTCATCGCCCAGCTTGGCCGATGCAAACCAGGTCGCGCCATCCTTTTCATAAAGATGCTCACCGGCGAGCAAGCGCTCCAGTGCTTGCTGCACCGAACCGTCATCCATTAACTGACGCTCCGAGAACCATTCCTGATAGTCGACACCAAACTCTTGCAGATCAAGCCTGATGTCGTCAAGAATCGTGTCCAGACCGTTTTGAAAAAGGTCCCGATACAGCGACGGCCCGAGCAGGGTTTTGGTTCTGGCAATCAGCGCATCAATATGCTCTTCCTTATCGCCGCCATGCGGTTCGTCTGCCGGTATATTTTCAAACACCAGCTCTGCAGGCCTGCGATAGTCATTGCCGGCGTTTTTATGAATGTCCCAGGCGATATCACGCACATACTCGCCGCGATAGCCATTGCTTGGGAAATTGACCACTTCGCCGCATTCTTCCAAATACCTGAGCCAGATACTGGTAGCAAGAATATCCATCTGGCGGCCCGCATCGTTGACGTAATATTCGCGGTGCACATCAAAACCGGCTGCTTCCAGCAAATCGGCAACGACCGAGCCATAAGCGGCGCCACGGCCATGGCCTACGTGCAGCGGCCCGGTCGGATTGGCGGAAACAAACTCAACCTGAACCTTTTGGCCGGCGCCGATAGTGCTCAAACCGAAACTACGGCCTTCATCATGAATCTGTTTGATAATCTGATACTGGGCGTTGGCATTGATAAAGAAATTGATAAACCCCGGGCCGGCCAGTTCAACCTTGGTAATCGCCTCATGCTGGGGCAGTGCGGCCATAATTTGCTCGGCCAGTTGTCGGGGATTTGATTTTGCCGGCTTAGCCAGGGTCAATGCCAGGTTTGAAGCAAAATCGCCATGCTGCGGATCACGGGTGCGTTCAATGTTAATGCTCGGGGTAATTTCCTGA
The DNA here is from genome assembly GCF_015476545.1 of Methylobacter sp. BlB1. Classification (GTDB taxonomy): domain Bacteria; phylum Pseudomonadota; class Gammaproteobacteria; order Methylococcales; family Methylomonadaceae; genus Methylobacter. The sequence goes on from NZ_JADMKV010000013.1 coordinate 9,170, forward strand.
CTCAGAACACCTTGATTTTTAAGTGTTTCAACGGCTTGCAGGATAAGTGCCTCTATCTTTTGTTTCATTGCTTCATTGCGGTAAGTAGATCAAATAAGTGCCACATTATCCATGAAAATCATCTGATTATCCATTCAAACAACATCAATATAGATCCACCGGATCGATATCCAGCGACCAGCGCACTTTTTTGGCCTGCTTGAGTTTTTCAATTTCCGGCATCAAGCCATCGAGCAAGGCATGCAAAGCTTGTCGCCTTGTGCTCTGAAACAGCAATTGGTAGCGGTAAAGTCCGGCGCGCCTGGTCATGGGCGCCGCAACCGGGCCCAGGATCTGGATATGGCCCTGGCTGTATTGCCGGGCCAGCTTGCCCACCGCTTCCAGAAACAAAGGCGGCATTTTACCGTCTAGGGCCTGCGCCCTCAGCAGCGCCTGATAGCTGAAAGGCGGCAAGGCAGCCTCTTTGCGCTCTGCCAAAGCCGTTCTGGCGAAGTCGCTATAGCCTTGCCTGATCAATGTCGTCAGCAAGGGATGCTCGGGTTTGCGGGTCTGCATGATCACTTTGCCGGGCTTTTCGGCGCGTCCGGCCCGCCCTGAAACCTGCACGATCATCTGCGCCAGTTTTTCGGCCGCATGGAAATCGATACTGAACAGGCCGCTGTCGACATCGAGGATCGCCACCAGCGTTACATTCGGAAAATGATGGCCTTTAGCCAGCATCTGCGTGCCCAGTATGATATCCACAAGACCCTGGTTGATTTGTTGCAGATAGTTTTCCAGTGTGCCTTTGCGCTGAGTCGAATCGCGATCCAGGCGCACGATCATTCTATCCGGAAACAGTGTGGCCAGTACTTTTTCGACGCGCTCGGTACCCAGGCCTAGCGGCGTCAGTTCGCCGGTTTCGCAGGCCACACATCTCTGGATCAATGGTTGTTCCTGGGCGCAATGATGGCAGCGCAGCAAACTTTCGTCATAATGGATGACCAGATTGGCGTCGCAGCGCCGGCAGCGAGCAACCCAGCCGCAGCCATGGCAGATCAAGGTCGGCGCATAGCCGCGCCGGTTCAGGAACAGCAGAACCTGTTCTTTTCTCGACAAGGTTTTCCGGATATCCTCAATCAATGCTTCGGACAGACCTTCCTGCATGCGCTTGTTGCGGATATCGAGCAGTTGCAGGATCGGCGCCGTGGCATTGCCGGCTCTTTCAGGCAGATGCAGCAGGTGGTAACGGCGTCGATCGACATTATGCAGGCTTTCCAGCGACGGCGTTGCGGAGCCGAGCAAAACCGGAATATTCAGCAGCTTGCCGCGCACGACCGCGACGTCGCGCGCCGAGAAACGAAAGCCTTCCTGTTGTTTGAACGAGGCATCATGCTCTTCATCGAGAATGATCAGGCCGGGATTTTTCAGCGGCGTGAATAATGCCGAGCGGGTACCCAGCAAAATTGAACAGACGCCTTGCTGCATCTGGAGCCAGGCGTTTTGCCGCTGTCCGTCGGTCAACTTGGAATGCGACACGGCAATGGTGACGGCAAAACGCTGCCGGAACCGTTCTTCAAGCTGCGGCGTAAGCGTAATTTCCGGAAGCAGGACCAGCACCTGCTGGCCGCGCTCGAGCACGTGCCGGATAATCTGCATGTATACTTCGGTCTTGCCGCTGCCGGTCACGCCCTCCAGTAGAAAAACAGCGAACTGCCCCAGCGATTCGCAGACGGCATCAATGGCTGCTTGCTGCTGCGCATTACACTGCAGCGCGCTGTCGCGAACCAGTAAGCCATTGCCGGGCGCAGCATCAGGCTGACTGATTTCAAGCAGTTGCTTGTCGACCAAGGCTTTCACGGCCGGCCGCCAGTTTTCATTCCATAACGACAAGTCGGTTTCGGACAGGCTGCCGGCATGGCATTGAAATTTTTCCAGGACGCTTTTTTGTTTGGGCGCACGAATCAACCGGTTGCTGTCGATAGCTATGCCTTGCTCTGTCAAGGTATAGCACTTTTCTACATGCAGTTCGGCCGGCTTGCCCTGGCGCAGCGAGACTGGAAAGGCGGCACTGAAAACTTCGCCCAAAGGGTGATGGTAATAGCTGCTGGCCCAGTGCAGCAGGCGCAAGTCTTTGGACGACAGCAGCGGCTCGGCGTCCAGAATGCGCGTAACGCGTTTTAATTTGCTGTTGTCGAACTCGCTGTGCTGCGTTATTGCAATCAGAAAAGCGACTTTGCTGCCTTTGCCGAAAGGCACCTCCAGGCGCATGCCGGGCAGGACGGGGCCGGGACCCGTTTCGGCCGGGGCAAGGTAATCAAACAATCGATAGAAAGGCGCGGGAATGGCGACTCTAAAAATCAGTTCGCTCCCGCCGGGCGGTTTGGCCATAGTGGTTAAATGGGGTTTATAGTTATTGTTCGCAGAAGGGCAAATAGCCGCCCATGCAACCATTTCCGGTCTCTATTGCAATCAGGCCTATGGTTCAGCCAATGAGTTATCCACAAAAGCTGTGGATAACTCTGTGGGTAACCGGTTTCTAAATCAGCTTAATGACCGTTTTTAATACAGTTTTTTGGCCTGCATAATTTTAAGTCAAAAATATTATTCTGTTATATTTCAAAGTCTTGTAAAGAAATATCTGGCAGTGATCAGATATTGCTTGCTGAATTTATTTGAGGCCGGCTTGATGTGTGTAATTAACAGAAATCATGGCTCGGCCTGTCAAATTATGGCCGGCTGAGTCCGGCCGTCTGTCCTGTTATCTGGGCTTGATGAATTTAATCGTCATCCTGTCGCTCTCGCCGATCTCCAGGTACTTCTCGCGGTCCTGTTGTTTCAGTTTCAAAGCTGGCGGCAAGGTCCAGACGCCTTCGGGATAATCTTTGGTATCTTTACTGTTGGCGTTGATTTCGGATTTGCCCAGAAATTCAAATCCCGCTTTTCTGGCCAGTGCAATGACATAATCCTCGCTGACATAACCGGAGGCGGCGCTCGGGTCCTGCAGTTTTTTAGGGGAGTTCCTATGCTCTACGACGCCCAGGATACCGCCGGGCTTCAGGGCTTTATACATGGCATTGAATACCGTTGATGCCTGACCGTCCTTCATCCAGTTGTGGACATTGCGGAACGTTAAAATCCGATCGGCCGAGCCGTCCGGCGCTATTTTCACTTTTTCGGGCGGCTGCAACTCCGTTAACTCGACTTTGCCGTACAGATCCGGATGTTTCTTCAGTTTGGCCTTATACTCATTCAGGCTTTTCTTGAAATAAGGTTCCTCGGCATCGGCTGAAAAATGCGCCGCATACAGTTTGCCGTGTTTTTTCAGATAAGGCGCCAGGATTTCCGTATACCAGCCGCTGCCGGGCCAGATTTCGACGACGGTCATATTGTCTTTGACTTCAAAGAATTCCAGCGTTTCCTGCGGATGCCGGTATTTATCCCTGGCTTTGTGCTCGGCGGACCGATGAGCGCCGGCAACGGCTTTAGGCAACGTGCTGTTCTCGTCGGCGGCTTGCGAAGACGAGAAGCTGCCAGCCAGCAATAGCGCCAGTAAAATTTTTTTCATTATTTTGATCTCGCTTATTGGCCATGGCCAATAATAAATTTTAATGTAGTTATTGAGCATAATTGTAGCGGGAATTCAGCAGCGCATAGGGTTACCGAAGCGCTTCCCTTGGATTGTTCATGCCTGCTGATTTTTTGATCTGGCTATCGGTTCTCAGAATTCCAGATTTGCAGCAGACTCAACAATGCCAGCATTAAGAAAGCGATCAATGTCCACTCGGGAATGCTTAAACCCAGCAATGTCCACGATACTTGAGCGCAATCACCAGTGCCGCTCAGCATTAACTTGATGGTTTCGGACAAAGGGAAATTATCGAAAACATATTCGAGTCCAGGGCCGCATTCCGGCACTTCCTCAGGCGGCAAATGCTGCAGCCAGACGTGACGCGTTGAAATGGACGCGCCGGCCAATGCGGTCAGTGCGCCTATAATCGAATAAACCATTATGCCGGTCCGGCCAGGGTTGTGCACCGCGGCGATTAAAAATACGATACCGGTCATTAGAATGGCGATACGCTGCGAGATACACAGCGGGCAGGGTTCCTGTTCTTCAATAAACTGCAGGTAAGCGCCTATCGCCAGCAATGTAGCGCAGCCAAGGAAACCTAATAAAAACCAGATTCTCGAATTAAATTTTAGTAATTTGTACATGCTTCAACTTCTTCTTTAAATAATCGAATTTCCCGTGCCGGGCCCATGACCACCAGAACATCGCCCGCATCCAGACTATGTTCTTTCTCTCCGATTGCAAAATGCAATGCCTTGCCTACTGCCTTATCGACTACGCCGATAAGGATCAGGTTGTATTTCGTATGAAGTTTTAAATCACTGAGCCTGGTATTTTCCAGACAGGACCCTTTCACGATCTCTACCTGCGCCATATTCAAATCATGCCGTCCGAACACGGTATCATCAAGCAATGTTGTGATATCGGGTTTAGTCAGCATTTCATGCGTTTTTCTGCCACAGATTTCGTAGGGGTCGATAATCTTGTCGGCGCCTGCAGACAGTAATTTTTCCGCCGATTCCGGTGCATCGACACTGGCAATAATAGTCAGATTCTTGGCAAGGGCGCGCGCCGAAATCGTCAGGAACACATTGTCGGCATCATCGGGATAAAAGCAGAAGATGACATCGATATTCTCGCCGATGCCGATGGCTTTGAGCGCATCATCGTCGCGAAAATCAATGACGGCCGCTTCAAAACCCTGCTCTGAAATCAGTCTTGCTTCCGTATCATTATTGCCGATAAAAATAATGCGGTATAGTGATTGATTCAAACGGCGCATGGTTTCCAGCGACATGATGCTGTAACCGAATACGGCAATGCGCTTCATAGTCTTCGGCCTATTTTCAAGCGGCTTCTTTCTATCTGATTGCGAAAATAGTCAATGCCGTAGCGCCTGCCTATAACCACCAGAAGATCTCCTGCCTGTACTTCAAAATGGGGGGCCGGATTGAAATAAAAACACTGGTTTTTTATCGGATAGCTGCTCTTGTGTATAAGATGCATCGGATTTGTACTGATGATACCGACCAGCATCAATTTTCTTTGCTCAAAGTCAATTTCAGAAATTTTCAGATTCTCAATAAAAGAGCCGGCATGTACAGGCACCGTTTCTATGACGATAGGTTTTTCTTCATGGATGATACCCAAAATAGCCTCAAAAGCGACCGATTGGCCGACATATTCGGCAGCTGCCATGCCGGCTATTTCAAAAGGCTGAATGACACTGGTTGCTCCGGCTTGATAGAATTTTTTCACATTTTGCGGATTGTTGACCCGGGAGATAATCCGGATGTTTGCATTTAAATGGCGGCTGGTCAAAGTGATGTAAACATTTGTGACGTCATCGCCGGTCGTACATAAAATCGCCGTGGCCTTTTTATTGATGCCGGCGTGCTCCAGCACGCCATTCTCGCTGGCATCACTGTGAATGGTCAGATACCCCAGTTCATTGGCTTTTAACGCATTGGCTTCCTGTTTATCAATAACGACAAAATGCAGTTTGTCTTTTTCGAGCTGTCTGGCGATATGCTGTCCGACCCGGCCAAAGCCGCAGATTATAACAAAACTGTCATATCGGCTCAGCTCGGTGTAAGTTCTGTTCTCGCGCATGACATGCATTTTGTCGCTGAATGCCGACACGATGATCGAGGTAAAAAAAGATATGACACCCAGCCCGGTGAAAATCAGCGCCATCGCGATCAGCCGTCCACCCGGCGTTTGCGGCGTGATATCGCCATAACCGACCGTCGAGAGCGTGACAATAGACCAGTAAAAGGCGTCAAACAGGTTCTGGATGTTACCGCCATCGGTCGGGTTCTCGAATAAGTAAATGCCGGTGCTGCCGATAAAGATCAAAAAGCCCAGGAAGATGGCCAGTGTATAAAGCTCAAAACGCTTGCTGGTCAGGACCGAAGCGAATAATTTAACACTGTTGAAATAGCGGAACAGCTTGAACAGCCTGAAAATAATGAACAGGCGCAGCAGTCGTACGGCTCTGTAACTGGGGAGGATGGCCAGCAAATCGATCAGGGCCAGAGGCGTGAGCATATACTCGATTTTCTTGGCAAGAATCAGCTTGAAAGCCGCGCCAAGGCGAAACGGAATGTTTAAATATTCGGCTCTTTCATACTGGTCCAGAATGATTTTATGGCTATCGTTGCAAAGCCAGACGCGCAGCAGATATTCGACAATAAACAGTGCGACTATTGACTGTTCGATCAGCAGGGCTGCCGCATCGGGTGCTTTTTCAGCTTCATAAAGCAGCAGTAAAACGCTCAGCACGACTACCCCTATCATGAATACATCAAAATAGGTTTTCAGCCGGCTGTGCGGGTTTTCCAGCAAGTTATAGAAAAACTGTTTGGTATGCCCGTAATGTGGCGATGCCCTTAGCAAATAAGCAAAGTAGACAATCAGCCGCGTCAGCATTTTTTAAACTTGACGACTTTGTTCAAAGGATTCAGATTGATCTCGTCGATGACGATCTGGGTGCGGGAATTGAGTACGTAGGCGACCGTTTCCGCTATGTCTTCCGGTACCAGATAATTGCTGGCCTCATCGCCCGGCTCGAAGGACAGCTGTTCAAAAAACTCTGTTTTAACCATACCCGGATTGATCAGGCAGATGCGCACGTTGCTTCGGCCGCACTCTTCGCGCAGAGCCTGAGTAAAGCCGCGCACGGCGAACTTGCTGGCGCAATAGACCGCTCCCTTGCGGCTGCCCTTTAGCGCCGCTTCCGAGCCGATAAAAATCAGATCACTGCGCGCTTTGCGTTTCAGCGAAGGCAGCAGGGCGCGCGTCAGAAAAGCCTGGCTGGTAAAGTTTATGGTCATCAGCGCTTCGATCTGCTCGTAAGAGAACTCTTCGACCGAACCGAATTGTCCGCGGCCGGCCGAAAAGACTACCGTATCGATATCGGGGAAAGCCTGTGCCAGTTCGCGCAGCTTTTGCGGCAGTTCATGCAACTGGCTCAAATCTAGCTGGACGGAACTGAAGTTTGTCATAGACCGAGTAAAGCGCGTACGGTCGCGCGACAGGCCGATCACATGATGGCCCTGGTTCAGCAGGTTTCTGGCGATGGCGCGGCCTATGCCCGAACTGGCGCCTGTAACCAGCACGGTGCGTTTTACAGTGTGCATGGAAAAAATTTGCTTTCAGGAATATAAGTTAACAATTGCTCCGTACAGTATTGCATCATTTCCTGCTCCAGATCCTGGCGATAAGAAACCATGCCTCTCTGAGTGACCATCGGGCTAGAGAACAGTTTCTCTTCGGGATAAAGATTGTGCACTTTTTTGAAATAGTCCTCCGGCAGCCGGAAAACGCCCAGGCTGACCGAATGCAGCCGGTTTAAATCCAGGCTGGCGAAGACCTGTTCGAACAGTTGCCGGTACTGTTGCCGGTAGCCCGCCTGATAAATCAGCGGATCGAAACGCAGGCCCACCAGCCAGCCCTGCGCCTGCAGCCGGCGCAAAGCTTCGAGACGGCGCTGCACAGGCGGCGCTTTGGCCTCGACCTTGGCCGCTATCTCATCGGGCGACAGGCTGAAGGCGACGATGCAGCGCGGAACCGGTTCGCGGGCCAGCAGACTTCTGACCTGCGTGCTTTTGGTTCTTAACTCCAGCCAGGCATTCGGAATGGTCTCGAAAACCGGCAGAAACTGCTCGGCAAAGCGCGTGACCGGCTCCAGCGCCAGGCTGTCGCAGTCGTAGCCCGAGAAAAAATGGATCGGATCGGCCGGCGCAGCATGGCAGACTTGCCTGATTTCCTGCTGAAAATCCTCGTAATTGACGAACAGCACATAATTGGCCGATTGGTACATGCCTTGCAGAAAACAGTAACGGCAGTCATACAAGCAGTTCAGCATGTGCGAGAAATAATAGTTTCTCGCCGCCCCGATGCCGTAGCCGGCGGGCGCCTCGAGCACGAAATTTTTGTATTTCTCGGCCAGAATCAGGGCCGGTTTCTGTTTTTGCAGCCGGAAATTCTGGGACTTGGGATTAAAGACCTGGGCATAACGCTCGCAGGTAATGATCCGGGCGTGCGGAAAACGGGCGGTAATATCGATAACGCGGGCGTGCTTGCGGATGTTTTCTTCAATATAAATGGTTTCAATCATGGGCTCTGTGGTAATGGCGAGCGCTTAAGGCAGCACAGCGGCGCATATATTAAAAGACTTGTGATTGATTGCACAGACCCTATATAGGTTAAAATACTTTTAACCCTAACCAAATACACTGTACACATGAAAACACAAAAAATAGGTTTTATCGGCGGCGGCAATATGGCGTCCAGTCTGATGAGTGGACTGATTGCCAGCGGCCATTCCCCGCAGCAGCTTTGGGTGTCGGATATCAACAAGGACCAATTGGCTTCTCTGGCGGCCAACCTGCAAGTCAATATAGCGCCAGACAACGAGACCGTCATTCAGGAAGCGGAAGTCGTTGTGCTGGCCGTCAAGCCGCAGGTGCTGCGCCAGGTGGCCGAAAGCGTGGCTGCCCTGATTCAGCACAAGAAACCTCTGGTCGTATCCATTGCGGCCGGCATCACTCAGGCTAGCCTCAGTTCATGGCTGGGCGCCGATACGGCCATCGTCCGCTGCATGCCCAATACGCCGGCTCTGGTCTTGACCGGCGCTACAGGGCTGCATGCCAACCGTAATGTCACTGCGGCGCAGCGGGATCTGGCCGAAAACATCATGCGTTCGGTCGGCATTTCGCTATGGGTTGACGATGAAAGCGATTTGGATGCCGTAACTGCCGTTTCAGGCAGCGGTCCCGCCTATTACTTTCTGCTTATGGAGGCTATGGAAAAAGCCGCCGTGGAATTGGGGCTGGATAAACACACCGCGCGCCTGCTGGTTCAGCAAACGGCATTGGGCGCCGCCAAAATAGCCCTGGAATCGTCCGAATCGCCGGAACAGTTGCGCAAGCGCGTGACGTCGCCGGGCGGCACTACGCAGCGTGCCATAGAAACGTTTGAGCAGGGCGGATTCACCGAACTGGTTTCAAAGGCCATGCATGCCGCAAGGGACCGCTCTATCGAAATGTCTAAACCAATGGAGAACAGTTGATGGACTCTACTTATGTAACCAACCCGGCTATTTTTATCATCGATACGCTGTTTTCCCTGTATATCCTGGCGGTCATGCTGCGTTTTCTGCTGCAGTGGTGCGGCGCCGAATTTTACAACCCGATCTCCCAGTTTCTGGTCAAGGCGACGCATCCGCCTCTGAGGATATTGCGCCGCTTTGTGCCGCCTATCGGCAAAATCGATACCTCGTCGCTGGTGCTGGTGCTGGCGCTGCAGATGCTGGCCGATTTCTCCATATTGATGCTGAAAGGCGTATCGATCGGCATCGGCGCATTGACGATATTGTCGATGACGCAGTTGGTTTCGCTACTGATCAATATCTTCATCTTCGCCGTGTTTGCCAGAGCCCTGCTCAGCTGGCTGAATCCGGGCACGTTCAATGCAGCTGCCTCCATCCTGTACAGTCTGACTGAGCCTTTGCTCAATGTCTGCCGCCGCTTTATTCCCGACCTGGGCGGTATCGATCTGTCGCCGCTGGTCGCGCTGCTGTTGCTACAACTGGCAAAAATGCTTATTTTGCCGCCGTTGCAGGAATTGGCCAGTTTGATCGGATGAACTGGTATTTCTATGAACAGGGCGTTTTGACCCTGAATCTCCATGTTCAACCTAAAGCCAGCAAGGACGAATGGGCGGGGTTGCACGGTGACCGGCTAAAGCTGCGAATCAAGGCCCCGCCGATTGACGGCAGGGCCAATCAGCATTTGCTCAAATTCATAGCAGGCGAATTTGGCGTCAGCAAATCCGCCTGCACGCTCATATCGGGCGAATCGGGCCGGGAAAAGCGCGTTGCCATTGACTCGCCGCGTAAATTGCCTGATTTGCCCGAACCGTTGCGGTTTGATATCTCGTTAAGCTAAAGCCCGGCTCGGGCAAAGCCATGGATATCTGCTATCTTTACTTTGTGTTTCAACTCCGTAAAGATCGTCGATGAATCTATGTCAATGCGCATTTCTACAGTAAGCCTTTGTTTAGCCGGTCTGATCTGTTTGCTCAGTAGCCAGATCGCGCTGGCCAAAAAAATGTACCGATGGGTGGATGAGCACGGCAATGTTTTCTTTTCCGATCAGGTGCCGCCGGAACATGCGGGATACCGCCGTGAGTCGCTCAATGAAAAGGGCAGAGTGGTTGATGTTACGCCACAAGCCAGAACAAAAGAGCAGCAGGCGCAGGACCGGCAGTTGGAAGCGCTCAGGAAAGCGCAGGAGAAAATGATCGCCAAGCAAAAATCGCACGATCAGGTTTTGCTCAGCACTTTCCGCAGCCTCGACGATATGCAGGCGATGCTGGAAAACAATATGAAAACGCTGGAGATCCAGAAAAGCTTACTGCAGAGCAATCTGCAGCGCCTCGAAAGCCAGCTGGAGGCCCAGCAAAAGCTGGCCGCGGCGCATGAGCGCAACGGCGAGAAATCCCCGGCAACTCTGCTGGACCGCATCAAGTCCGCCGAGGCGCAAATTCAGCTCGCGCAGGCAGAAATAGACAAGCAGTCGGAGAAGATGCAACAGGCCCAAGCGCAAAATGCAGCAGACGTCGAGCGCTATAAATTCTTAATCGAATCAGGCGATGGCACGCCGGCCGCAAATGCCGAAACAGCGCAAAACAAGATGCCGGAACTGGGGCTTTTCATCTGCGACAGCGAGGCACAATGCGCGAAAGCCTGGACCAGCGCCCATCACTTTATCAATACGCACGCCTCAACCGACGCCGATATCGATAACGACAAGCTGATCATGAGCAAGGCGCCTGCCAAGGACGGCGATCTGAGCTTGTCTGTTTCAAGAACGGACGATGGCAACGGTAGGCAGCAGCTTTTTCTGGACGTCCATTGCCGGGACACATCGCTGGGCGTGGAGCTGTGCGCCAGCCAGAAGGTTTGGGATATAAGGTCTGCATTCAGACCTTATATCGAATCCGCGTTGCTAGTGACTGATCAGTAATGTGCCGACGCCCTGGTCGGTGAATAGTTCCAGCAGCACGGCGTGATCGACGCGGCCGTCGATGATATGTACGCTGGTCACGCCGCCTTCGAGCGCATCGGTGGCGCAGCGGGTTTTAGGGATCATGCCGCCGGAAATGGTGCCGTCGGCGATCAGGTCGTCTATGTCTTTTATCGACAGGCCGGTCAGCAGTTCGCCCTGCTTGTCGAGAATGCCGGCGGTATTGGTCAACAGGATCAGTTTCTCGGCTTTCAGAACTTCGGCTACTTTTCCCGCCACCAGATCGGCATTGATGTTATAGGAAAAGCCGTCTTCGCCGACCCCGATCGGGGCAATGACCGGAATAAAATTGCTGTTGCCGAGCATGTCGACCACGCTCGGATCGATGCTGCTGACTTCGCCGACATGGCCGAGATCAATGATTTCCGGCGCTTGTGCCTCCTGCGCCGATTTTTTCAGCGCGATTTTTTTGGCGCGGATAAAATTGCCGTCCTTGCCGGTCAGGCCGACCGCTTTGCCGCCGTGCATATTGATCAGATTGACGATTTCCTTGTTGACCAGCCCCCCCAGCACCATTTCCACCACATCCATGGTCTCGCTGTCGGTGACGCGCATGCCGTCGATGAAGTTCGAGGTTTTGCCGATTTTTTCCAGCAAGCGTCCGATTTGCGGACCGCCGCCATGAACGACGATGGGATTGATGCCGACTAGTTTCATCAGCACGATATCGCGGGCAAAGCTGTGCTTCAGCGCCTCATCGACCATGGCATTGCCGCCGAATTTGACCACGACGGTTTTGCCTTTGAAGCGCTGGATGTAGGGCAATGCCTCGATCAGGACATCCGCTATTTGGTGAGCTGTTTTTTTCTGCATAGTTTTTGATTTTCCACTATTAAAAAGGTAACACAATATCCGGCTTGATTTTCTGCATGAGCTGTCTGAATTGCGCCTGAATATCACTTAGGGCGGATTTGCTGTCCGCCTCGAAGCGGACGACCAGCGACGGGGTCGTGTTGGACGACCGCACCAGTCCCCAGCCGTTGACGAAATCCACGCGCATGCCGTCGATATTGGTAATTTTGCCGCCGGTAAAGTTGGCCGCCGAGAACATACTTTCTATGAATTTGAAGTTTTCGCCTTCCGCCAGCTCGATATTCAGTTCCGGCGTATTGACGCTGTCCGGGAAATCGGCGAACACCTCGGCGCTGGTGCGTGTATCGGCCGACAGTATCTCTATCAGGCGCGCGGCCGAGTATAAGGCGTCATCGAAACCGAACCAGCGGTCATTGAAGAAAATATGGCCGCTCATTTCGCCGGCCAGCTTCGCGCCGGTTTCTTTTAGCTTTGCCTTCATCAGCGAATGGCCCGTTTTCCACATCACGGGCCTGCCGCCGGATTGTACGATCTGTGCCGGCAGATGCCGCGAGCATTTGACATCATAAATAATTTCAGCGCCCGGGTTCGAGGCCAATACATCTTTGGCGTACAGCATCATTTGCCGGTCCGGCCAGATGATTTTGCCGTTTGAATCGATTACACCCAGCCGGTCGCCGTCACCGTCGAAAGCAATGCCCAGGTCCGCCTGGTAATGCTTGACCGATGCGATCAGGTCGGCCAGATTGTCCGGTTTGCCGGGGTCCGGATGATGGTTAGGGAACGTGCCGTCGACATCGCAGAATAATTCGATGACTTCGCAGCCGATGGTTCTTAACAGTACGGGGCCTAACTCACCAGCGACGCCGTTGCCGCAGTCCAGCACTATCCGCATTGGCCTGGCTATGTGAATATCCTCGGCAACCGCGCCGATATATTCATTGGCGAGCAGGGTGTTTCGCTCTATCCTGCCTTCGCCGGTGGCGTAGGCCTGGCTCATGATGCACTGTTTAAGCTGCTGGATTCTGTCCTCGGCCAGCGTTTCGCCACTGATGACCATCTTCAGTCCGTTATAATCGGCCGGGTTATGGCTGCCCGTGATCATGACGCCGCACTGGCCTTCGGTATGCTTGGCCACGTAATAAAGTGTGGGCGTAGGAACCATGCCGATATCCAGCACATTTTGGCCGGTGGCAAGAATGCCGTCAGCCAGCGCCTCGGTCAAGGAAGGGCTTGACGTCCGGCCGTCCCGTGCTACGACAATCGTTCTGCATCCGTGCTGCCGAGCTTCAGTCCCTAGCGCGCGGCCAATATCGTAAACCACTTTTTCAGTCAGCGTTTTGCCGACAATGCCGCGGATGTCGTAAGCCCTGAAAATGGCCGCCAGGGCGTCGGGCATCTCAGTTGGTTTCGGCAGGTCTTTCCCGATTGCTTTTGCCGCCACGGCAGCGGCCTGGGCAGGCTGCGCATCAGGCAGGTCTTCTTCAATGACCGACAAATGCAAACCGGAATTCACCGGTCCGCCAAGAACATCATCGAATTCGAATGCTTCATCTTGATCTATAGTGATAGCTTGATCATCATGACCTTCCATGACCCGTTTGTATTGCGCCAGTGTTGGGATAACGCCCTGCATTTGAGTTAAATAGACCGGATAATTGCCGAGAGATTTATGGGTAATCATGTCCTTGAAAGCTTTCAGCACAATGCTGATATCCTGATTCAGCAATTCCGATAACTTCCGGTAGCCGACAAAGAAGGCTAGCGCGGCAAACAGCGCGATAATGACGGTAAAGCCGGCTATCATCGACAATTCATGAACATCCGCGCCAGTCGGATAGCCATAATGAAGCTGCCAGTCCGCATGCGCGACGTTTATTTTCTCGTTGACATCGAGCTCACCAGCGGCCTGACTGCCGGAAGAACTCAGTACCAGGGCGGCTTGCCTTAATTCCAGGTAGCTGCCCTTGGCCGGCATGGCTTGCAGGCTTTTATTGATAAAGTCGTAGCTCAGACTGGCGAGAATAACGCCGATGGCCTGATCATTGCGCATGATCCTGCTCGTCATGGCCAAATGCCGGTCGGGCCCCTGATCGCCCTGTATGGCGACCGGCTGGCTTCGGTTGAAGGTTTCGCGCACCATATCCAGATCGGCATACCCCATGCGCGGCACGCTTTTTTCATCCAGTTCGCTGGCGCCGGGCAACAGCACCCGGATTTTCAAGGCATCGGGAACCTGTTTTTCCAGTTTTGCGGCCACTGCGCCCAACAGGGCAGGATCGGTGCTGGAAACGGCGGCCAGCACCTCCGGATCTTGCGCCATTTTATCGAGAATGCGTTGCCGGGCCGCAATCTGTTCGGATAGCGCCAAAGCCGCTCCTTGCGCCTGCGCGGCCGCGGCGCCCTGTTTTGCCTGTGCGACCTCCGATGCGGATATCCAGTAAACGCCGGCGCCAACGCTCAAAATCATCAGGATAATTACTGCCGATAGCCACGCGAAGATGCGTTCCATTTTTTGATCTCTACTAAAAAGCGACTAATGACGGCCCGTATGGCCAAACCCGCCGGCGCCTCGGGCGCTTTCGTCAAATTCAACGACCTGTTCAAACGACACCTGGGCGACCGGCACAAAAACCATTTGCGCAATGCGCTCGCCGATGTTGATGGTGAAAGCCGTATCGCCGCGGTTCCAGCATGATATGAAAACCTGGCCCTGGTAGTCGGAATCGATCAGCCCGACCAGATTGCCCAGCACAATGCCGTGTTTGTGCCCCAGGCCAGAGCGCGGCAATAAAACCGCCGCCAGTTGATGATCATCGATATGGATGGCCAGTCCGGTCGGAATCAGCACGGTTTCGCCGGGCTTTAATTCGACCGGCCCGTCCAGGCAGGCGCGCAAGTCCAGGCCGGCCGATCCTGCCGTTGCATAGTCCGGCAAAGGAATTTCTTTGCCCAGGCGATCATCCAGAATTTTAAGCTGTATTTTTTTCATCACATCTCTTTGCGATTAAGCTGATTAATTGTTCCGCCAGATGAGTTTTATCCGTCATGGCCAGGGTTTGCTGACCCGTTGCCCAGAAAACCTGTAAGGCGTTCTGTTCGCTGTCGAAGCCGCCTTGATCGCGGCCCACCCAGTTTGCTGCGATCATGTCGAGTTTCTTGGCGGCCAGCTTGCCGAGCGCATAGGATTCAAGGTCATGGGTTTCGGCGGCAAAGCCGACTGTGAACGGCCGGTTAGGCAACTGTGCGACTTCGGCCAGAATATCGCGGGTTTTTTGCAGCGTTATTATCGTCTGCTCGTCCTGTTTCTTGATTTTTTCAGGCTGCACTGTGGCAGGCGTGTAATCGGCGACGGCCGCTGCTCCAATGTAAATATCATGCGTCTCGGCTCTGGAAATGACAGCCTCGTACATTTGCGCCGCCGTTTCCACCTTGACCACGTCGGCGTCGGCTGGCGGCGTCAGGGCAACCGGTCCGCTGACCAGCGTCACCCGAGCGCCGGCTTTGAGCGCCGCGCGGGCCAACGCATAGCCCATCTTGCCGGAGCTGCGGTTGGTGATGTAGCGCACCGGGTCAAGCGGCTCGCGCGTGGGGCCGGCGCTGATCAGGATTTTCTTGCCATGCAAATGCTGACCTGTAGGTTCGGCCCATAAACGCTCACAGATTTCAGCCGGTTCGGACAGGCGGCCGAAGCCGGTTTCGCCGCAGGCCTGTTCGCCCTGGCCGGGGCCAATTATCGTTGCGCCATAGGCGATGAGTCTTTGGATGTTTTCCTGCGTGACGGGCTTGTGCCACATAGCCTGGTTCATGGCCGGCGCGATATAAATGGGGCAGGTGGCGGCAAGGCAGAGCGTCGACAGCAAGTCGTCAGCCAGACCGTGGCTCAACTTGGCGATTGTATCCGCCGTTGCCGGAGCGATAACGATCTTGTCGGCCCAGCGCGCTAGATTGATATGACCCATGGCATTTTCCGCTTCGGCGTCGAGCAGTTCGGTATGCACGGGATTGCCGGACAGCGCCTGAAACGTCAAAGGGCTGATAAACTGCATGGCGGAACGCGTCATGACTACACGCACATCGGCGCCTTTTTTACGCAGCAATCTGACCAGTTCAGCCGACTTATAAGCGGCGATGCCGCCGCAGACAGCCAATAAAATATGCGTGTTAATGGGAAGCACCTGGAAAATTAATAAACGCATTATTATGGCAAGTCTGGAAAAATTCTTCTATGCTTAAATTCTCATCAGCATAAGGAGATACCTATGGCTATCAAGGACTGGCCTGCCGAAGAGCGGCCCCGGGAAAAACTGTTGCAACGCGGTTCGGAAGCGTTAACCGACGCGGAACTGCTGGCCATTTTTTTGCGTACCGGCACGCCGGGCAAATCGGCCGTCGATCTGGCCCGGGAATTATTGACCGACTTCGGTTCGCTGCAGGCGCTGCTGGATGCCGATTTATCGCGCTTCTGCCAGGGCAATGGTCTGGGAAGCGCAAAATACGCACAGCTTCAGGCCGTGCTGGAGATGGCCCGGCGTCATTTCAAGGAAATCCTGCAGCGTGGCAATGCGCTGACCAGCCCGGATATTACCCGAGCCTATCTGAGTGCGCATTTGCGCGGCTACAGCTATGAAGTGTTCGCTTGTTTGTTCCTGGATAATCAGCACCGGGTCATAAAGCTCGACGAACTGTTCAGGGGCACCATTGACAGTGCCAGCGTTTATCCCAGGGAAGTGGCCAAGCAGGCGCTGCATCACAATGCCGCGGCAGTCATCTTCGCTCACAACCATCCTTCCGGCATTTCCGAGCCCAGCCAGGCTGACAGACAGATTACCGAGAAGCTCAAGCAGGCTTTGGCTTTGTTTGATATCCGCGTGCTGGACCACTTCATTATCGGGGACGGGCAGCCGTACTCGTTTGCCGAGCACGGGCTGCTGTAGGGATTAACCTTGCGTTAACCGAGCTTCCGCTTCTCGGTATTTGGCCGCGCAAAACTCGGCCACTTCGGCCGGCAGGGATGGGCCCGGCGCCGTTTTATCCCAGTCCAGCGTCTCGAGGTAATCGCGCACATATTGCTTGTCGAAGCTGGGCGGGCTGATGCCTACCTGATATTCATCGGCAGGCCAGAAGCGCGATGAATCGGGCGTCAAGGCTTCGTCAATCAGATGCAGGACGCCGTTCTCGTCGAGGCCGAATTCGAATTTGGTATCGGCGATAATGATGCCGCGTTCCTTGGCATAGGCGGCCGCTTCCGTATATAGCTGCAAGCTGGCGTCTCGCACTTTTTCAGCTATGTCCTGGCCCATCAGCTCCACGGCTTTTTCAAACGAAATGTTCTCGTCATGTTCATGGACGCCGGCTTTGGTCGATGGCGTAAAGATGGCTTCCGGCAATTGCTGGGCCTGCTTTAAGCCTTCCGGCAGCCGAATGCCGCAGACCGCGCCCGATTTCTGGTAATCCTTCCAGCCGGAGCCGATCAGATAGCCGCGCACGATGGCCTCGACCGGCAGCGGCTTCATCTTTTTCACGACCACCGCGCGGCCTTCGACTTGCGCGCGCTCGGCCGGATCGGCAATGACCTGTTCCAGCGGGATATCAGCCAGATGATTCGGCAGGATATGGCTCAATTTGGCAAACCAGAAATTGGAAACGCGCGTCAGGACGCGGCCTTTGCCGGGGATCGGATCGGGCAGGATCACATCGAATGCGGATAGCCGGTCTGTCGTTACGATCAGCATGTGCTTGTCATCAATGTCGTAAATATCGCGGACCTTGCCGCGCGCGCGCAGTTTTAAAGAAGACAGTGATGATTCGTAAAGAGCTGCCGGAGCATTCATAAGACCTCGCTAAACGTTCAAAAGGAAAATATGGTAATTTTATCATTGTTTTGTATTGAACAGGATTGATATAAATGGCTTGGTTAGGCAAATTTCTAGGCGGTGCGTTCGGATTCCTGTTCGGCGGGCCTTTGGGGGCGATGTTGGGCGCTTCCGTCGGCCATCAGTTTGATGAAGGTTTTGCCGATATCGGAAGCAGCGAACTGTTCGGCGACGGGGACCAGCAACGCGTGCAAATGGCGTTTTTTACCACGACTTTTTCGGTTATGGGCCATATCGCCAAGTCCGATGGCCGCATCACGCCGGAAGAAATAGCCCTGGCCAATCGCATCATGGATCAGATGGGGATTTCAGGCGACCTGCGCACGACTGCGATCAATCTGTTCCGGCAGGGCAAGCAGCCCGGTTTTCCGCTCGATGAGGTGCTGGCGCAATTTCGCAGGGAATGCCATTGGCGAACCGATCTTATCCGCATATTTGTCGAAATCCAGTTGCAGGCGGCTGTTGCCGATGGCGCGCTTAATGATTACGAAGAGCGGCTGCTCCTGCATATCTGTGCGCAGCTGCGCGTTTCGCGTTTTGACTATGAGCGCATGAAAATACAGCTGCAGGTCCAGTACCGTTTCTACGGCCAGGGCCGGCAGCATCAAAAGGCCAGGCAGCAATCCAGCCTGCAGGACGCTTATGAAGTGCTGGGCTTGACGCCGGCGGCCAGCGATGCCGAGGTTAAAAGAGCCTACCGGCGTCTGATCAGCCAGCATCATCCCGACAAACTGGTCGCCAAAGGCCTGCCGGAAGAAATGATGACCATCGCCAAGGAAAAAACCCAGCAGATCAGGAAGGCTTACGAGACGATTCAGAAATCGGGCAGAAAGATCTGACAGCGGCAAAGAGCAACCCGGCAGATTTCTCCTCGCCAAAAACGCGGGCTTAAAAAATCGTGCCCTTATCGTCATCGGTTTCTGTCAATACCATACTGTTATCATCGAAAGTGCCGGAACTGTCAGCGCCCAGCTTGATCATCAGGCGGA
Organism: Methylobacter sp. BlB1; assembly: GCF_015476545.1. Taxonomy (GTDB): domain Bacteria; phylum Pseudomonadota; class Gammaproteobacteria; order Methylococcales; family Methylomonadaceae; genus Methylobacter. Next base: position 27,993 of record NZ_JADMKV010000013.1, read on the forward strand.
CTTCGTTTCTGGAATCGGCCGAGTTGAGGGCATCGTCGTAGCTGATCTTGCCGGCAACATACAGGTCGTACAATGCCTGGTCAAACGTCTGCATGCCTTGCTCGCGCGAGTCTTTCATGAGCTCCTTGAGCTTGTTAATCTCGCCTTTGCGGATGTAATCCTTGGCCAGCGGCGTGTTGATCAAGATCTCGACGGCCGGATAGCGGCCCTTGCCGTCCGCGCGCTTGATCAGCTGCTGGGCTACGACGCCGCGCAGGTTCAGCGACAAATCCATGAACAATTGATCGTGCATTTCTTCAGGAAAGAAATGCAGAATCCGGTCCAGCGCCTGGTTGGCGTTGTTGGCGTGCAGTGTGGACAGGCATAAATGCCCGGTTTCGGCGAAAGTGATCGCATTCTGCATGGTTTCGCGCGTTCTGATCTCGCCGATCAGGATGACGTCGGGCGCCTGCCGCAGAGTATTTTTTAACGCGACTTCATAGGATTCGGTATCGACGCCGACTTCGCGCTGGGTGATGATGCAGCCCTGGTGCTGATGTTCGTACTCCATCGGGTCTTCGATCGTGATGATGTGGCCGCTGCTGTTCTGGTTGCGGTATTTGATCAGTGACGCCAGCGAGGTGGATTTACCGGTGCCGGTCGCGCCGACGAAAATGACCAGGCCGCGTTTTTCCATGATCAGGTCTTTCAAGACGGGCGGCAAATGCAGGCTTTCGAAATCCGGAATGTCGTTTTCGATGCGCCGGAGCACCATGCCGGCCGCGTCGCGCTGCGTGAAGGCGCTGACCCTGAAACGCGCCAGCCCCGGCACGCTGATCGCGAACTGGCATTCCTTGGTGTTTTCAAACTCGTCCCTCTGTTTCTGATTCATGATGCTGAGGACGATTCTTAACGACAGCTCTTCCGTCAACGGCGATTTGGACACTTCCACAAGCGAGCCGTCGACTTTCATGGTCGGCGCCCGGCCAGCCGTAATAAACAAATCGGATGCTTTTTTCTGCACCATCAGTGCAAGTAGCGCTTTAAAATCCATGCTGACCTCTTAGCGGAACATATCTTTGTTGACGGCTTTGACCATCGCGGTCTTGGCTGTGATCAGGCCCTTGTCGACCAGTTCTTTCAGGTTCTGATCAAGCGTCTGCATGCCGTCTTTGCGGCCCGTCTGGATGGCCGAATACATTTGCGCGACCTTGGCTTCGCGGATCAGGTTTCTGATCGCGGGCGTGCCGACCATAATTTCATGTGCGGCAATACGGCCGCCGCCGACTTTCTTGAGCAGGGTCTGCGAAATAACCGCCTGCAGCGATTCGGACAGCATCGAGCGGATCATGTCTTTTTCGGCGGCCGGAAAGACGTCGATAATACGGTCGATGGTTTTAGCGGCCGAGGAGGTATGCAACGTTCCGAATACCAGGTGGCCGGTTTCGGCTGCGGTTAAGGCCAGCCGGATCGTCTCCAGGTCCCGCATCTCACCCACCAGGATAACGTCCGGGTCTTCACGCAGGGCCGAACGCAATGCTTCATTGAAGCCGTGGGTGTCGCGGTGAACTTCGCGCTGGTTGATCAGGCATTTCTGGCTTTCGTGCACGAATTCGATCGGGTCTTCAACGGTCAGGATATGCGCGTAATCATTGATATTGATGTGGTTGATCATGGCCGCCAGCGTCGTCGATTTGCCCGAACCGGTAGGGCCCGTCACCAGAATCAGGCCGCGCGGTTTGCGCGTCAGTTCCTCAAAAAATTTGGGTGCCTTCAGCTCTTCAAGGCTCATGACTTTGGACGGAATCGTTCTGAAAACGCCGGCCGCGCCGCGCTCCTGATTGAATGCGTTGACACGGAACCTGGCAATACCGGGCAATTCGAAGGAAAAGTCGGTTTCCAGGAATTCTTCATAATCGCGGCGCTGCTTGTCGTTCATGATGTCATACATCAGCGCATGCACTTCCTTATGCTCCAGAGCGGGAATATTGATGCGGCGGATATCGCCATCGACCCTGATCATGGGCGGCAGGCCGGCGGACAAATGCAAATCCGACGCGTTGTTTTTAACTGAAAAGGCCAATAACTCGGCAATATCCATAATATCCTCTTGAAGCGTTTAAAAAATCATCTCTATACCATAGTTCAAGTCTTTGCTTTTTTGAAGGCGTATTGTTTAATAATCGGCAACGTAGCTTAAATATTGCACAGATTATGATAGCCGAGCGACTCAAACAGATAAGGGACCAGATCAGCAAGGCTGAACAGGCCTACAACCGCAAACCGGGATCGGTTTTATTGCTGGCGGTCAGCAAGACCAAGCCGGCCGGCGATATTGCTAGCGCCTACAGGGCGGACCAGCGTCATTTTGGGGAAAGTTATCTTCAGGAAGCGCTGAAGAAACAGCAGGAACTCGGCGCTTTTGACATTACCTGGCATTTTATCGGCCCCATCCAGTCCAATAAAACCAAACCCATAGCGGCGCATTTCGACTGGGTCCACAGCGTTGATAAGTTGAAAATCGCACAGCGGTTGAGCGAGCAGCGTCCGGCTCATCTGCCGCCGCTCAATATTTGCCTGCAGGTCAACATCAGCGGCGAGGCTAGCAAGTCTGGCATCACTCTGGCCGAGTTGCCGGATATGTGCGAGCAAGTGGCGCAACTGCCGCATTTAAAGTTGCGCGGCGTCATGGCCATTCCTGCGCCCGAGGCCGATTTCGAGCGGCAGCGCCAGCCCTATAAAGCGCTTTATCAGGCCGTGGCGGCACTCGGCAGGCCTGAGCTGGATACGTTCTCGTTCGGCATGACCGGTGATCTGGAAGCGGCGATTGCGGAAGGGGCGACGATCGTCAGGATCGGTACGGCATTGTTCGGCGCCCGGGACTATGCTCAAGCATAGGCATATCGATTTTGGATAAGGCAGTTGTCCAGCAATGCCATCACTTCTTCGCAGTCAATGATCGATTTCGGGCTGGCCAGAATATAGTCCGCCAAAGCCATGATGGCCCGCCAGTTTTGCGCATGATGGACAAATGCGAAGGCTTTCATGAAAAGCTCGCCGATTTTCTTTTCGCGCAGCGCTTGGTCCGCTATAAAGCATTCGAGATATTCGCCGGCCAGTTCCAGGTCGGATGTGCCGCCGTAATAGCGCAGCGCATTCAGATTCACCAGATAGGCGTTAATGACTTCATCATCGCGCGAGGCGATGTATCGGGCTTCGGCCAGCGGCCCAATCAGCAGATTGACAATGTCGGCTTCGAAAGCCTGTTGATAGGCTTGTTTTTGCTCTATAGAGAAATCGTTTGTGGCTTCTTCAATCGAAGACGGCAGCATATGGATCAAGCGCCCTCCCTCAACTTTGGCCGTGCAATGGGCGTAGGATTCTGATGCGTGCCGGGGAAAATCAGCGGTCGGTTTTTTAATGACAATCTGAAAAAAAACCGGCGGTAGCGATTTTTGCCGATTGCCTAAATGAATCGCCACGGCGTGTCCTGCTTCATGGATGGCAGTCTGCCGGATCAGTTCTTTGTAATTGACGTGCTCAATCGCGTGAGAGACTTCACTGCGTTTCATAACAACCTCCATTTATTAAAAAAAATGCGGACGATCCAGGCTGCCCGCATTATTGTGAGGAAGGATAAGTAACTCTACTGTTGAGTACAGGTAAGAGTCGGGAAAAGTCTAACGACTTGAATTGGTCTTGTCGTGAGTCAAATTGCCGCGCGACAATATGCCGCTCAATTTGGCATGGAATCTGCAATAATTGTTGGATTTGCCCGATGCCAAGTCATTGATAATCAGGGCTTGCGCCGATTGTTTTGACACATTTCAGCTTTTTATGCGGCATATTGCACAGGCAAATAGGGCATATCGCGCATTAGAAAAAAATATATTTTGACGATTGAGACAACCGGTCGTATTATTGAGCCATGACAAAAATCACGCAAAAACAGATCAATCGGGAGAATCTGCTCAGCCAGGGCGTCGCGCTGCTGATGGAGCAGGGTTACCACGGCACCGGATTGAAAGAAATCCTCGACGCCGTGCAGATCCCCAAAGGGTCTTTTTATAATTATTTCGGCAGCAAGGAAGCGTTCGGCGCGGCTGTCATTCAGCATTATATCAATCCGTTCATCGAGCAGTTAAGCGCGCATCTGGACAACCCGAACACGGATGCCCTGACTGCGCTGCGGCGTTATTTCGATGAACTGATCGGCGAACTCGAAAAAGCCGAATTCAAAGGCGGCTGCCTGCTCGGCAACCTGATGGGGGAAATCGGCGATACCAGCGAAATCTGCCGGGCTTCTCTACAGAGCGCAGTCGGGCGCTACCGGAATTTATTGCAATCAGGGTTGGAACAAGCGCAGCGGCAAGGCACGGCCAGAACCGATAAATCGGCCGCCGACATGGCCGATTTACTGGTCAATGCCTGGCAGGGCGCACTGTTGAGAATGAAGATCGAGAAATCTTCGGCACCGCTGAAGCAATGTTGTCAGGAGCTATTGGGCGATTTTTTCAAAGCCTGATTTTTTTGTAACCAAAATAGAGACGACCAGTCATCTATATCAATTCTAGGAGAACTTATATGCCAAAATATGTTATCGAACGGAACATCCCCGGCGCCGGCTCATTAACCCCCCAGGAACTGCAGGGCATTTCGCAAAAATCTTGCGGCGTGCTGCGCGAAATGGGGCCGCAAATCCAATGGCTTGAAAGCTATGTGACCGATGACAAAGTCTATTGCGTTTATATCGCGCCTGATGAGGCAACGCTGAGAGCCCATGCCGAGAAAGGCGGATTCCCTGCCGATCGCATTTCTCAGGTTAAAACCGTGATCGACCCTACAACGGCTGAATAGGAGCAGCTATGAAATCTAATAAATTGCGGCTGAACCGCTTCATGACAGCGTGCGCCTTTACCGCGTCCACGCTCGGTTTGGCCGGCATCACCGCCGCGCAGGCCGATGAGACCTGCCAATCGCCTTACATGGTGAAGATTACCGGCCAGGAGGATGTGGTTTATGTCTGGACCTTGGGGATGGAAGGCGTGGGCGATGAGCAGGACAAGATGGTGACCGTCGATGTCAATCCGAAGTCGAAAACTTACGGCAAAATCATCCACAGCGTGTCCGTGGGCGGGCGCAATGAGGCGCATCATTCCGACTTCACCGACGATCGGCGCTTCCTATGGGCCGGCTCTCTCGACACCAATAAAATCTTTGTCTTCGATGTGCACACTGATCCGGCCAAGCCCAAACTGGTCAAGACCATCACCGATTTCGTCGCCAAAAGCGGCGGCGTGGTCGGCCCGCACTCGACCTATGCATTGCCGGGCCGCATGGTCATCACGGGCCTTTCCAACAATAAGGACCACGGCGGCCGCACCGCACTGGTAGAATATACCAATGACGGTGACTATGTGGCGACCTACTGGCTGCCGACCGATAGCAACCTGCAAGGCGCCATCAAAACCGGCAAGTATGCCGACGGTTACAACTATGATGTGCGCGCACTGCCTCGCCGCAACCTGATGCTGACAACCTCGTTTACGGGCTGGTCGAATTACATGATGGATTTCGGTAAGATGCTCGGCGACAAGGAAGCCATGAAGCGTTTCGGCAACACGATGGTGCAGTGGGATCTGCACGCACGGAAGCCGAAAAAAGTCTTTGATGTGCCGGGCGCGCCGCTGGAAATCCGCTGTGCCTGGGAGCCAACCCACAACTATTGCTTCAGCACGACCGCCCTGACTTCAAAGATCTGGCTGATTCATGAAGACAAAGCCGGCGAATGGCACGCTAAAGAGGTCGCCGATATCGGCGAGCCGTCCAAAGTGCCGCTGCCGGTGGACATTTCGATCTCCAGCGATGACAAGCGGCTCTGGGTCAATACTTTCATGGACGGCAAAACCCGTCTGTTTGACATAAGCGACCCGTTCAAGCCGAAACAGGTTTATGAGAAGAAAATCGGCGCCCAGGTCAACATGGTGTCTTCAAGCTGGGACGGCAAGCGCCTGTATTACACGTCTTCATTGCTGGCCAATTGGGACAAGAAAGGCGCCGATAACGAGCAGTTCTTTAAAGCCTACCACTGGGACGGCAAGGAGTTGAAAGAGCAATTCGCGATCGATTTCATCAAGGAAAAACTGGGCCGCGCCCACCAGATGAAGTTCGGCGCTTACTCGCTTTACAAAACCTCATCATCCAAGTGATCCATGACAGGGGCGGCTTCGGCCGCCCTTTTTCCAGTTTTACCGGAGTAAGTCTCTCCATGAACAGCGTCCTCTTGACTACAGCATTGCTCGCGATCAGTTTAATCACGGCTAACGGCTATGCCGACCCTAGCCCCGCCGCTTTGCCTTCCTCCGAACGCCTTGAATTTATCGCTCCGGAACCGGGCACTTATCACCTGCCGGCCTTGGGGACTGCCGCCGATGGCGCCGTGCTGAATACGGAAGGCAAAGAGGCAACGCTGCATGACTTGATGGGCGACAAAGTCGTCCTGCTGAGCTTTATTTATGCTACCTGCAGTGATGTCAACGGCTGTCCGCTGGCGACCTCGGTGCTGCACAAAATCAAGAACCGCCTGAAAAAAGAGCCGGATCTGGCCAAGCAATTGCGGCTGTTGACTTTAAGCTTCAATCCTGAGCATGACACGCCGGCCATGATGAAGCAGTACGGTCAGTCATTTCAGGAGCCGGGCGTCGAATGGCGGTTCCTGACCACGCGCTCGGAGCGGCAGTTGCAGCCGATACTGGACAGCTACAAGCAAACCCTGGAAAAAGTTTACGACGACCAGGGCCGCTTTACCGGCACGTTCTCGCATATCCTGCGCGTTTACCTGATCGATAAAGACAAACAGCTGCGCAATATTTACAGCGTCTCATTCCTGCAGCCGGAGGCGCTGATCAACGACATCAAGACTGTGCTGCTGGCCGGGAAAAAATCTGAAACCCAGGCGGCCAAAACCGATACCGCTGCGCTGTATGCCGCCGGCGACAATAAAAACCACTACGAACGCAGCGATTATGAAACGCACTCGATGGCCCTGACCGACCGCACCGGCCAGCCGGCCGATCTGCTTAAAACGATCAGGCAGCCGCCGTTGGGCTTGCCTGCCGTGCCTGTGCCGGACAACAATCCGCTGACTGCTGACAAAGTCAGCCTGGGCCGAAAACTGTTCTATGACCGCCGCCTGTCGCTCAACAACACGTTTTCCTGCGCCATGTGTCATGTTCCGGAGCAGGGTTTTACCAGCAACGAGATGGCCACGGCCGTCGGCATCGAAGGCCGGACGGTCAGGCGCAATACGCCGACGATCTACAATGCCGCTTATGCGCAGAGACTGTTCCATGATGGCCGCGAAAACGCACTGGAGCAGCAGGTCTGGCTGCCGCTGCTGGCGCATAATGAAATGGGCAATCCCTCCATCGGCTATGTGCTCGACAAAGTAAAAAGCAGCGCCGGCTATAACGAACTGTTCAAGAAAATCTTCGGCAAGGGACCTGACATGGAAAGCTTGGGGATGGCGATCGCCAGTTATGAACGGACCTTGAATTCGGCCAATTCGGCTTTCGACCGCTGGTATTACGCCAAAGACCCGCAGGCGCTCGATGCTAAAGCGCAGCGCGGCTTCAAGCTTTTTACCGGCAAGGCCAATTGTTCAAGCTGTCATGTCGTCACTGCAGAACACGCCTTGTTCACGGATAATAGTTTGCATAATACCGGCATCGGCTACGCGGCCGCGATGGGTAAAACGGAAGACGCTCAACGCGTGCAGGTCGCTCCGGGCGTCTATGTCGATGTGGCGGCGCAGTTGATCGATTCGGTTTCCGAAATCAAACCCAATGACTTGGGCCGGTATGAAATAACCCAAAATCCGGATGACCGCTGGAAATACAAGACCCCGTCCCTGCGCAATATCAGCCTGACTGCGCCGTATATGCACAACGGCTCTCTTGGGACACTGAGGCAGGTCATCGAGTTCTATAACAAAGGCGGCGTTGTTAATGAAAACCTGGACCCTTTGATCAAGCCGCTGAATTTGACGAGCCAGGACATGGATGATTTGGAGGCTTTTCTGAATACACTGACCGGCGATAATGTCCGGGAGCTGGTTTCGGATGCTTTTGCCGCGCCGGTCGGCGATGCGGAATAGGCTCGGTCAGGCATCATGATGATAAAGTCGCTTAAGCTTTAAGAGCGAGCAGCGAGTTAAACACGGAGTGACTTTCAGATTGGCTAAAAACGGTGAATTGCTTGATGAAATCATGGCGCGCCCGGTGCCGGCGGGCGTCCAGTTCCTGAATCAATCGGTCCATCGCTGAAACCGTATTGGCCGGCATAGGGTTGGCCAGTATTTCCTCGCGGAATAGTTTTAATGCGTGCATCTGTACTTCACCGTCCTGAAATTCGCCCAACACGATCTGGAAGGCTTTCAGGGATTTAACAAGAGGCTTGATCTGGTCTTCAGGATAAAGAGATTGAAAAAACTCCAGCAAATAATGCAGCTTCTTACAGGTTTTTCTTACCTCATGCAGCGCTTCGGCCGGAGATTGTTCGGTGATGGCTTCGCCTTTCTGCATAAGCCGGCCATAAATCTTGCAGAGTCTGCGCTCGGCCAGCTCTTTAATGGGCAGCTTGGCATTGGGCTCCAACGGATTTCTTAACGCCGGTTCTTTCAGGTACTGCTCCCATTCGGATAATGTAAAAAGGTATTTTTCGGACTTCAGTTTCCTGACCAGTTCCTTATGTGCTTTTTCTTGTTTGGCCTGGATCAATTCATGCAAGGGACTTAGGTCCTCCTGTGTGGAAGCCGGCTGGCTCTCTTTGTAGCGTTCAAAATCCAATAGAAAAACGTCCAGATCACGAGGCTGGCTGGTAATCTGTCCGAGCCAGGAGAAGAATTCGGCGTAATATGAATTGATAGGCTCAGGCAGTATGCCTTTGATTTGGTTGAGGCCGGTCCTGGTTTTACGGACCGCGATGCGAAAATCATGCAGAAATTCGCTGTCTGTATGGGCAATGGTTCCCTGTTCATTATCCTTGATGGTTTTCAGCAGGTGGCTGTAAATGAATTTGCCGGCAATATCGGCTCGCATGGCCGGGTCCAGGTTAATGGCCGGCCGCGAGGTGTAGGTTTTAGGCTTGATGCCTTGCAGTTTCAGGGCTGTCAGCAGCAGTGGTTCGTCTGAAAATTTCAGGTTAAGTTCTGCAGTTAATAATTCGCTGATTTCCGAGACTGCATGCTCATGGCCATCGATTAGCTGCATTGAAGCGCGATTATTGTACAAATCATGCTCTTCAATAAAGAGATTGAGCATGGTTTCTCCGCGCTGATTGATTATGTTGAGCCGATGGCATTGATAATTGAGCTTGCAGACAGACAATAAGGCGCGCATCTCCAGCACCGGCTCGATCAGACTGCGTATCTCTCCCGGCCTGAATTGTCTGCTGAAAGCAGGAACGCTATCAAGCTCTTCCTTGGCGATGATTCGTCCTGTTTCAAGATGCCTTAATACCAGTGTGGATGAAGAGAGGGATTGATTAAGTTCGCAAGTGATGCTGTGAGCATAAAGCCGCCAGTCAAAGCTGTCGTAATAAGTCTTGAGCGTGTATTGTCGGCTAACCGGTTGCAAATCCACTTTGTCGCTTAATTGAGCAATAAATTTTTCCGTTGTTAAATTGATGGGAAATTCAAAATCTAGGAGCATATTTGCCAGGATAGTAATAGGTTCGGGGGCGTCTGATATAAACACTGTCAAGCCTATCAACAGAGTATTAACGTTTAATGACAGGCCGGCGTTCAACTACCAAAGGTTGGGTATGAATAGAGAATTATGGTTGCTGCGGCACGCAAAATCGGATTGGCATGTCGATGCCGATGATTTCGATCGACCGTTAAGCAGGAGAGGAAAACGCGCAGCCCGACAGATGGGGATCTGGATGAAGCAGCATCAGTTGCTGCCAGATTTCGTGGTCAGTTCGCCCGCATTAAGAGCCGTGGCAACGGCGGAGATAGTCTGCGCTGCATTAGGACTGCCGGCTCAGGTCATCCATCGGGACAAGCGCTTGTATGAGCAGGATCTGGAGGGATTGAAAGACACGCTTGCCGATTGTCCGGTTCGGGCGGAGCGGGTTTTATTGATTGGTCATAATCCGGAACTGGAAGCGCTGCTGATTGACTTGGCAGGCAAAGCAGCCGTGCCCGATAAAGATAAGTTATTACCGACAGCGGCTCTGGCAAGATTGATCATATCTAGTGACTGGAGTCGCCTGAACACAGGGTGCGCAGAACTATTGTCCATTACTTATGCCAGGAATTTACCCAAAGATCGTTAATAGGTAATATTACAAAAAATGAGGGTTGTCATATTACTGTCATCTATTGCTTGCATAATAGTTTCAAGTTAGTTATTTCAGTAAAGGCAGGTTATGAAATTATTTTTCAATGTGAAACAGTTGGTTACAGCAATCGGGATGGCTTCCGTCTCATTAGCAAGCAGTCATGCGATGGCTGCACAGACTGTTGATGCGGCTATTCCCAGCTATCAAAAAGCCAGCGGCGTATCGGGTAATTTATCCAGCGTAGGTTCAGATTCATTGGCAAATCTGATGACGCTGTGGGCAGAAGAATTCAACCGCAACTATCCGAACGTCAACATCCAGATTCAAGCGGCCGGTTCTTCTACCGCACCTCCTGCCTTAACCGAAGGCACGGCCAATATCGGCCCCATGAGCCGTAAAATGAAAGATGACGAAATCGATGCGTTTGAAAGCAAATTCAATTACAAGCCTACTGCCGTGCCTGTAGCCATCGATGCCTTGGCGGTTTTCGTCAATAAAGACAATCCGATTAAAGGTCTGACGCTGCCTCAAGTCGATGCGATTTTTTCGGCGACACGCAAGTGTGGATACGACAAAGACATTACTACCTGGGGTGAAACAGGCATTACCGGGGCCTGGCAAGGCAAAAGCGTTCAGCTATACGGACGTAACTCAGTTTCCGGCACATACGGGTTTTTTAAGGAAGAAGCTTTATGCAAGGGCGACTTCAAAGATAACGTCAATGAACAGCCTGGCTCTGCCTCAGTGGTTCAGGCGGTGACGACATCAGTAAACGGTATCGGTTATTCCGGTATGGGTTATACGACATCAGGCGTCAGAGCAGTGCCGTTGGCAAAAGCGGCAGGCGAAGCTTTTGTTGATCCCACGCCTGAAAATACACTGGCTGGCAAGTATCCTTTAGCGCGTTACCTGTACGTTTACGTCAATAAAAAGCCTAACCAGCCATTGGCACCCTTAGAAAATGAGTTCCTTAAAATGGTATTATCGAAAGAAGGTCAGCAGGCTGTCATAAAAGACGGCTATATTCCACTGCCTGCCAAAGTGGTTGAAAAAGCATTGGCTTCCATTAAATAACAGTACAGATTATGGATTAGCTATGAAAGGACTTTGATTGTTGTGCAGGGATGCATAAACAAGGATGTTGAGCTGGATTAACGCTCTCTTCCCCTTCTCATGATAAACAGAGATTAATCCGGACAAAAGGCGGCTGAGATTTGTATGAATCTCGGCCTTTTTTCGTTTGTATTTCATTGTCCTAACAATTTACAAAATGTCGGCATGTCTGAAAGCAATTTAAATTACCAATCTGCGGGTATGAAAACCGATACCGGCAGGCATTATCATCAGTGGCGATTGATAAAAGACCAGTTGGCCCGTTATGGCGTCGTGATAGGCGGTCTGGGCATCATCGTTGCTATCGCACTGATTTTCTTCTTTCTGCTGTATTCGGTTTTTCCCTTGTTTATACCCGCAGCAGCGGAATCTGCTGCACATTACGACGTGCCCGAAAAAACACTGGGCCATACGCTGTTGCTGACGATGGATGAGCAAAATCAGATGGCCTCTCGTTTCACCGATAGCGGTCAGGTCGTGTTTTTTGAAGTCGCGACAGGCAAAACGGTGGACGTAAAATCGCTTCCGATACCGGCAGGCGCGCATATCAGCAGTTTTGCCCAAGGCAGTCCAGCCGAGGGCGAGGTCATTTATGGATTGTCCGATGGCCGAGCTATCGTTGCAAAATCTCAATACCAGGAATCTTATGCGGACGACAGACGGGTTATTACGCCATCCCTGAGTTATCCATTGGGCGAGGCGCCGCTGATGGTGGACGACACTGGCGCGGCTTTGGAAAAAGTTGCTGTTAAGACCAATGATACAACCACGATTGTAGCCAAAGCTGCGGATAAGGTCCGATTGGTCAGCTTTGAGAAAAAGGAGTCTTTATTTGATGAGGAAGCAGGACTAAATCGCACCGATGCCGTTCTGAACATGCCGGCAGCATTTAATCTCACGGATATCATCATCGACAGAGAACAGCGCAGCCTGTATCTGATCAGCAGTGATGGACGTTTGAGTTTTTTTGATATCAGCAATAAAAGCAGCCCGGCTATCCGTCAACAGCAGAATGTGGTGGCGGCGGGCGAGAAGATTGCCAGCATTGCATTTCTGAATGGCGATCTGTCGCTGCTGGTCGGCGATTCCAGCGGATTGGTATCGCAATGGAATTTGGGCAGAGACGATATGAGACAGCCGGCACTGCGGAAGATCAGATCGTTCAAGGTTTCTGACAGCCCTGTCATTGGCATATACGCCGAGCAGCGCCGCAAAGGTTTTATGACACTGGACGCCAATGGTGTCGTTGGCATTTACCATTCAACTGCTGAAAGAGAGCTGGTTAAAAAGCCTGTCGGCGATGCGGGCTCTATTGCCGGAACGCTATCGCCCAAAGCCAATGCATTCCTGGTGCAGTCCGGCGACAACACCCTGCATTTCTGGCATGTTGAAAATGAGCATCCTGAAGTCTCGATGAAGGTGCTTTGGCAGGAAGTCTGGTATGAAAGCTATCCAAAGCCCAGCTATATCTGGCAATCGTCTTCGGCAAGCAATGATTTTGAGCCTAAATACAGCCTGGTGCCTCTGGTATTCGGCACCTTGAAGGCGGCATTTTATTCGATGTTGTTTGCCGTTCCTTTGTCATTGATGGGCGCTATTTATACAGCCTACTTCATGACGCCGGCCATGCGCCGTTATGTAAAACCGAGCATTGAAATGATGGGCGCGTTGCCGACTGTTATTCTGGGCTTTCTGGCCGGCCTCTGGCTGGCGCCGTTTATAGAAGCGCATCTGGCGGGTTTGTTTGCCTTGTTGATGATTGTGCCGCTGGCCGTGATGCTGTTTGCCTTTCTCTGGCAAAACCTACCCGAAGACCTGCGGCAAAAAGTGCCGGAAGGCTGGGATGCGGCATTGTTGATACCGGTCATTTTATTAAGCGGCTGGTTTGCTTTTGCCGTCAGCGTGCCTCTGGAAGCCGCATTATTCAATGGCAGCCTGCGCGAATGGTTTAAAGCCGAACTGGGTATTGGCTATGACCAGCGCAACGCGCTGGTGGTTGGCGTAGCGATGGGCTTTGCCGTGATTCCGACGATTTTTTCGATTGCCGAGGATGCCATTTTCAGTGTGCCGAAACATTTGACGGTCGGCTCGCTGGCATTGGGCGCTACGCCTTGGCAGACCATGACCAGGGTCGTGCTGTTGACGGCCAGTCCGGGGATTTTCTCGGCGATCATGATCGGTCTGGGACGCGCCGTCGGCGAAACCATGATTGTATTGATGGCGACAGGCAATACGCCGGTCATGGATTTAAGCATTTTCCAAGGCATGCGCACCTTATCGGCCAATATCGCCGTCGAAATGCCGGAATCGGAAGTTGATGGTACGCACTATCGGGTTCTGTTTTTAGCCGCACTGGTATTGTTTTTGTTCACCTTTATTGTTAACACGCTGGCCGAAGTCATCCGTCAGCGCCTACGCGAAAAATACAGTTCATTATGATCAAACAATGGTTTAAAAGCGGTTCGCCGTGGGTATGGCTCAATGCCGCGGCGGTCAGTATCTGTCTTATTTTTGTACTCGGCCTGCTGGGCCTCGTGACTGTAAAAGGGGCCGGGCATTTCTGGCCGTCCGATGTAGCGGAAATGGTTTACCAGGAAGAAGGCGGACAGCCCGAGACGGTGATTGGCGAGATCGTCGATACCAGTATCACAGGCGCCGCCATGGCAAAGGCGGCCGGCTATAAAATGGCCGATAATGAAGACACACTGGTGCAAGATCTGATCAAGACCGGCAATCGCGATGTGCTTGGCGCCGATTTCCGCTGGATCCAGGAACGCAATATCCAGAGCCGACAGTTTCCAGTCGATATCAGCGTTTTGGAACGTCGGGAATGGGGCAATCTTTATGGTAATCTGGCCGCGGTTAAAGAAAGCGGCAACGTTGTTGCTACAGGCGATCAGGCTTTGCCGGTCGCGCGGGAAAGAATAGAGGCGGCTTCGGCTATTTTCGACGAGATAACGCGAATTGAGAAAAAAGAAATCGGCGCGGTCAACTATGGTCTGGAACGCTTAAGACTGAAGCAGAAACGCCTGCAGATGGACGGCCAATGGAATCAGGAGGCGCAGCAGCAGATCGCGGCTGAAAAAGCCGAATATGAGGCCGACTACAAGCGCTACCAGGATCAATTGGGCGAGCTGTATCAGCAGATACGGCGTGATAGCCTGGTGGTAAAGACTTCAGGAGGCAGCGAGCTTGAGGTGCCTTTGGCTAAAGTGGTCAGGTTATACCAGCCGAATGCCATGAGCGTAGGCGATAAAATCATTCACTATGGCAGCAAGCTTGCGGAGTTTTTAACGGACAGCCCGCGCGAAGCCAATACTGAAGGCGGTATTTTTCCGGCGATTTTCGGAACCATCATGATGGTGATCATTATGTCGATTATAGTAACGCCGTTCGGCGTGATTGCCGCCGTGTATTTGCGCGAATACGCCAGGCAGGGCTTTATGACACGGTTGATCAGGATCGCGGTAAATAACTTGGCCGGTGTGCCTTCGGTCGTTTATGGCGTATTCGGTTTGGGCTTTTTTGTCTATATCGTGGGCGGCAACATCGATCGGCTGTTTTATCCGGAAGCGGCGCCTGCGCCGGTTTTCGGCACGCCGGGATTGCTGTGGGCCTCAATCACGCTGGCCCTGCTGACCTTGCCGGTGGTCATCGTTTCTACCGAGGAAGGCTTGGCACGTATCCCCAAGTCGATACGCGAAGGCAGTCTGGCGTTGGGCGCTACCAAACTGGAAACGTTGTGGCGCACGGTGCTGCCGATGGCGAGCCCGGCCATGATGACCGGCCTGATTCTGGCGGTCGCGCGGGCGGCCGGGGAAGTGGCGCCGCTGATGCTGGTCGGGGTCGTCAAGCTGGCGCCGTCATTGCCGTTGGACGGCAATTTCCCGTTTTTGCATTTGGACAGAAAATTTATGCATTTGGGGTTTCATATTTATGATGTCGGTTTTCAAAGCCCGAACGTAGAAGCGGCAAGACCTTTGGTTTACGCTACATCATTGCTGCTGGTCATAGTCATCGTCGGGCTTAATTTGGCGGCGGTTAAAATCAGAAATCACCTGCGCGAAAAATACCGAGCATTAGAAGGTTAACAAAGAATGGCAACAGAAAACGTACGAACTCACGCAATCGATATGGACTCCATTTTAAGGGGACAGACAAAACCGCGGGGCCCGCAGGAAACCTGCATCAAAATAGAGGACTTGAAACTGTTCTATGGTGAGAAGCAGGCCCTGCACGGCATCAATATGGAAATGCCCAAGAAAAAGGTCACGGCCTATATCGGCCCCAGCGGCTGCGGCAAATCAACGCTGCTGCGCTGTATCAACCGCATGAACGATCTGGTCGACAATGTCCGAATTGAAGGCAAAATCCTGCTCGATAATGAAGACATCTATAATAAATCGGTGAATGTGGCCGCTTTGCGCAGGCGCGTGGGCATGGTGTTTCAAAAGCCCAATCCTTTCCCCAAGTCCATCTTTGAAAATGTCGCGTATGGGCTCAGGATTCAGGGCATCAACGACAAGCGCACCCTGGATGAAACGGTCGAGAACGCCTTGCGCGGTGCGGCCATCTGGGATGAGGTAAAAGACCGCCTGAATGACAATGCCCTAGGGTTGTCGGGCGGGCAGCAGCAACGGTTGGTCATCGCCAGAGCGATCGCCATTGAGCCGGAAGTGTTGTTGCTGGATGAGCCCGCATCGGCGCTGGACCCTATTTCAACCTTGAAAATTGAAGAGTTGATCAATGAGCTGAAGGAAAAATACACCATTGTCATCGTGACGCACAATATGCAACAGGCGGCGCGCGTTTCGGACTATACTGCCTTCATGTACATGGGCGAATTGATCGAGATGGGTCATACCAGCGAGTTGTTTACCAATCCCAAAAAGAAACAGACAGAAGATTACATTACCGGACGGTATGGTTAAATCGGGAGAGAACAATGGATAAGAGCAAAATTGGGCAGCATATTTCGGGACAGTTCAACAAGGAACTGGAAGATATCCGCAATAATGTCTTGACGATGGGCGGGCTGGTTGAGCAGCAGATAGAGCAGGCCGTAGAAGCCTTCATGACCGGCGATATAGAAATGGCCGAGCTGGTTATCAAGCAGGATAATCAGGTCGATGCGCTGGAAATGCTCATTGACCAGGAATGCATGCAGATTCTGGCACTGAGACAGCCGGCCGCGTTCGATCTGCGGTTGCTGATCACCGTCATTAAAACCATTAACGAGCTTGAAAGAGTCGGCGACATGGCTGAACGCATTGCTGAAATGGCGATGCGTTTAACGGATACTGACACCAATAAGCATGATCAATATTATGAACTGCAACATATGGCCAATTTGGTCCGGGACATGCTGCATGGCGCCCTGGATGCATTCGCCAGGATGAGCATAGAGGATGTGACGACCATTACCGGGCGCGATGAAGATGTTGACCGTGAATACGGCAGCATCATCCGGCAACTGATCACGCGCATGATGGAGGACCCGAGAAATATCACGCGTACGCTGGATGTGCTGTGGACAGCCAGAGCGCTCGAGAGAATCGGCGACCATTCGGTCAACATCTGCGAAAACATCATCTACATGGTCAAAGGCGAGGATGTGCGCCATATGACCCAGGCCGAACTTGAGAAAAAGATCAAAGGCTAGATGCTGAAAAGGCGGGTATCTCAAGATACCCGCCTTTTCAGAAAAACTGGTTGATGCATGGACCGCCAGTTTGGCGTTACTCTTCCAGACCGATAAAATCCCAGATTTTATGCGATAAGGTAGAGTCCTTATGTTCGGGCACAGTCGGGCCCTCTGGGAAGTTCAATTCGTAAATTCTGGCCGCATCCGCGGCAAGATCCGGCATCTGAAGCTCTGTATAGGCTTCCTGCAAAATTTGCAGCGCATAGGGAACGGCAGGGGTGCGCTGATATTTCTCGACGACATGGTTCGCTCTGTTGACGGCGGCAATGTAAGCCTTGCGCTTCATGTAAAAGCGCGCAATGTGGACTTCATGCATGGCCAGGTTGTTGTTAAGCGCAATCATGCGCTGTTTGGCATCAGGCACGTATTTGCTTTCCGGAAATCTGCGCAACAGTTCGGCGAAATTATCATAAGCCTCACGCGCACTGCTGGTATCGCGCTGAGAGGTGTCGGTCGGCAGGTAGCGATCAATAAAGCCAATGCCGCGATTGTAATTGACCAATCCTTTTAAATAATAAGCATAATCAACGGCGGGGCTTCTTGGGTTGATTTTGATAAAGCGGTCGGCAGCGGCGATTGCGGCTTCAGGGTCGTCATTTTTGAAATAAGCATAAGCCACATCCAATTGAGTTTGCGCCGCTTCTTCACCGAACGGATAACGCGCCTCCAGCGCTTCATAGAGTTTAATCGCTTTTTCGTAATTGCCGGAATCCGAGGCCGCTTTTGCTTCTTTGCGAAATTTATCGGCATTCCAGTCCGCGTATTCGTCTGTTGTATCGGAGGTGTCGCCGGCCGTGAGCTCTTTAAGCGTTTCGCACCCCCCAATCGACAGGCTTAAAAAGCAGATGAATAAAAATTTTATTAAAATTAATCGCATAGTGCTAACGACACGTTGTAATATTAGAGGTTTTCTCGCAGGATATAGCCGCGGCGCTTGAAATGGCTATATAGCCAGCGAGTATAACTTAACATCGAGTTAATCAGAAGAATTTGTTATGACGAGATTAACGGCAGAAGTGCCTTTAGAATTGGCCGGTATGCGTTTGGATCAGGCGCTTGCGGAGCTGTTTGGCGATTATTCGCGCAGCAAGTTGCAAACCTGGATCAAGTCAGGTCGCGTGCTAGTCAACGGTTCAATGCTCAAGCCGAAAGACAAGCTGGAAGGCGGCGAGGAAATCACGCTGGATGCCGAGCCGGAGGTGGTGATTACCTGTGAGCCCGAAGAGATCCCTCTGGATATCATTTACGAAGACGACAGCCTGCTGATCGTCAACAAGCCGGCCGGACTGGTCGTGCATCCGGCTGTCGGAAACTGGAGCGGCACCTTGCTGAATGCTTTGCTGCATCATGCGCCGAATCTGGAGACCTTGCCGCGGGCCGGCATTATTCATCGCATCGACAAGGATACCAGCGGACTGCTGATGATCGCCAAGACGCTGCAGGCGCATAATAGTCTGGCTCAGCAATTGCAGGACCGTGAGATTACCCGGGAATATCTGGCTATCGCGCGCGGCCGCATGACTGCCGGCGGCACTGTCGATGAGCCGATCGGCAGGCATCCTACCGATCGTAAACGCTATGCGGTCAAAAACTCCGGCAAGTTTGCCGTGACCCATTACCGCGTCATCCAGCGCTTTGCCGGGCACACATTGATTCGGGTCAAGCTCGAAACCGGACGTACGCACCAGATCCGCGTGCACATGGCGCATATCCGCTATCCTCTGGTTGGCGACCAAGTGTACGGCGGGCGTTTCCAAATGCCGCCTCATTGCAGCGAGCATCTGGAGCAGGCATTGCGCAACTTCAAACGGCAGGCGCTGCATGCGGCAAAATTGGGACTGCGGCATCCGGTCACTGATGAATATTTGGAGTGGGAACAACCCTTGCCTGAAGACATGGTCAATCTGCTTGAAGCATTAGCTGAAAATGAACAGCAACAAACATTGGCTTGAGCCGGACTGGCCCGCGCCCGGCCACATACATGCCGCGACGACATTGCGTTCTGGCGGCGTCAGTAAAGGTGCGTTTGCCAGCTTAAACCCGGCCACGCATGTCGGCGATGATGCCGAAACGGTCAGGCAGAATCGGCAGATCATCAAAGCGATGCTGGCGCTGCCCGCCGAGCCTGTCTGGCTGGAGCAAGTTCATAGCAACAAAGCCGTCGATGCAGGAAAAACGCAATCACTGGTCCAGGCCGATGCCAGCTTTACCGATGAGGCCGGGGTTGTCTGCGCGGTGCTGACGGCCGATTGTTTGCCGCTGCTGGTCTGCAATGCCGAAGGTTCGCGGATAGCGGCTATTCATGCCGGCTGGCGGGGCTTGTTGTCCGGCGTGATAGGCAATACGGTTACGGCGATGGGCAATCAGGATCTGCTGGTCTGGCTGGGGCCTGCGATCGGATCCGCGTGTTTTGAGGTCGGTGCCGAAGTGCGCGAAGCTTTCATTGAAAAATCAGCAGGGTTTGCTGCGGCTTTCAAAGAGTGCGGCAATGGCAAATGGCTGGCCGATATTTATCAGCTGGCTCGGTCGGACTTGGCCGCTCTTGGCATAGACAGAATTTATGGCGGTAATTTATGCACCGTTACGGATCATGAACGTTTTTATTCCTATCGCCGGGATAAAGAGACAGGACGCATGGCGACATTAATCTGGAGAGACTGAAGTAGTGAGTTTATTGGTATTTATTGTTATTTTTACTGCCGTAGGCGGGCTTTTAAGCGTTATGGCTGCCGCAGTCTTTCTATTAATGCCGGATCATCACAGGGAAGCGGTTTTGCCGCACGGGATCAGTTTTGCGATCGGCGCGCTGCTGGCCGTCGCTTTCTGGGGCTTGATTCCCCATGCGTTCGAAGACGTCAGGCCGGAGCAGATCCAACCCTTGTCCGGAACTATCCTGGCCGGCATACTCGGTTTTTTCGTCCTGGAAAAACTGCTGATCTGGCGCCATTGCCATTACGGTGGCGGTTGTGAAGCGCACGGCGATGAAGACGCTCACGATCATGCGCATGTGCATGTGCACAGCCATGGGCACGGCAAGTCCGCCGGAGCCTTGATCATTCTGGGCGATAGCATCCACAACTTTGTCGACGGCGTGTTGATCGCGGCCGCGTTTTTAACTGATGTGAAACTGGGCATCGTGACCAGTCTGGCGGTGGCTGCGCACGAGATTCCGCAGGAAGTCGGCGATTTCGCGATTTTATTGCAGAGCGGCTATGGTAAAGGCAAGGCGCTGTTCTATAACATTCTGGCCAGTTTGACGACGGTTGTGGGCGGTGTGCTGGCTTATTTCAGCCTGGAGGATCTGCATGACAGTCTGCCGTATTTTCTGGCGTTGGCGGCTTCAAGTTTTATTTATATCGCCGTTGCCGACCTGATACCGTCGCTGCACAGGAAAACCGACATGAAGGCATCCTTGCAGCAGATTGCCCTGATCCTGGCGGGCGTGCTGCTGGTTTGCCTCATGCACGGCATTGCCCATGATATTGAGATGTAGGCGCAGGGGCTGAACCCTGCACCTTGAACTGGCTCAAGTGATAACCGTCGGTCCGGTCCGGCCGGTGCGTTTTTTAACCTCGCAAAGCTGTTCGGCGAGATCGATCAAATCGGCCAGCGCGACTTGCGCATCCTGATCGTGCCTGTCAGGATTGACCTCGAAGCGTTCCAGGTAGATTCTCAACGTGGCGCCGACCGTGCCGGTGCCCGACAGGCGGAATACAATGCGGGAACCGTTTTCAAAGCCGATGCGGACACCCTGGTTCTCGGTAATGCTGTCATCTATCGGGTCCTGGTAGCTGAATTCATCCGCATACTTGACGACATATTCGCCAAATGACCGGCCTGCCAGTGTCGGCAACAGAGACCTGAGATGCTCAATAATATCGTTGGCGATGTCGCTGGCTACGGTTTCATAGTCGTGGCGGCTGTAGATGTCGCGGCCGAATTTCTGCCAGTGCTCATGCACAATATCGGCAACCGGCTGGCGTCTCCTGGCGATCAGGTTCAGCCAGAACAGCACGGCCCATACCCCGTCTTTTTCTCGCACATGATTGGAGCCGGTGCCGAAGCTCTCTTCGCCGCAGATCGTGATTTTGCCCGCATCGAGCAGATTGCCGAAGAACTTCCAGCCGGTCGGCGTTTCATAGCAGGGAATGCCATATTTGGCCGCGACACGGTCGACGGCCTGGCTGGTCGGCATCGAGCGCGCAACGCCGCTCAGGCCTTTGGCATAGGCCGGAATCAGATGCGCATTGGCAGCCATAATGGCGAGGCTGTCGCTGGGCGTGACAAAGAAATGGTCGCCCATGATCATATTGCGGTCGCCATCGCCGTCGGAAGCGGCGCCAAAAGTCGGCGCGGCAGGGCTGAACATTTTCTCGGCCAGTTCCTGCGCGTGCGCCAGATTAGGATCGGGATGATGGCCGCCGAAATCCTCCAGCGGCTCGGCGTTGATGACCGAACCGGGTTGCGCGCTCAGCATGTCTTCCAGTATTCTTTGGGCATATGGGCCGGTAATGGCGTGCATGGCGTCGAAGCACAAGCTGATATAGCCGGAGCTGATGCTTTGCTTCAGCAGCGGAAAATCGAAAATCGACTGCATCAGTTCGGCATAATCGCTTACCGGATCAACAATCGTGATTTTAATGTCGCCGATCTGCTGTGTGCCGATGCTGTCCAGGTCTACATCGGCCATGGTTGCGATTCTGTAATCGTCGATAGACTGGCTGCGCTGAAAAAAGGCCTGTGTATATTTTGCCGGTGCGGGGCCGCCGTTATCGGCATTGTATTTAATGCCGAAATCTTCGTCAGGACCGCCCGGGTTATGGCTGGCGGAAAGGATCAGGCCGCCGAAGGCCTTGTTTTTTCTGATCAGATGCGATGCCGCAGGTGTGGACAGTAATCCGCCCTGGCCGATGATCAATTCGCCGAATCCATTGGCTGCCGCCATTTTAATGATGATTTGTATGGCGGTTCGATTAAAATACCGACCATCACCGCCGAGCACGAGTTTTTTGCCGGCAAAGTCGTCCAAAGAATCGAAGATGGACTGGATGAAATTTTCCAGATAGCCCGGCTGCTGAAATACTTTAACTTTTTTTCGAAGTCCGGATGTGCCCGGGTTCTGATCGTTATAGGGGTGGGTAGTGATCGTTTCTATTTGCATATTTTTGCCTTAGTGCGACAATTATCCTGATGAGCTTAAGTATGGAAACCTTTATTCTAGTGTAGATTATTTATGTGGCGAATTTATTTATTACTCTATTGTAGTTGTTGTGCTACGGTTGTATCTGCCGCTGAGGATATATGGCTGCTGGTGGATACGAGCGCGCTAAAGATTGAAGTCAAAAAAGGCGAGAAGACGCTTGAAACCCTCGACGGTATTGCGATCGGCCAGGGCGGCGCGGGCTTTAAGCATCATCGAGGCGATAATATCACGCCTTTTGGTGATTACAGGATCGGCTGGGTCGGTGAGCAGAGCGCCTTTAAAAAATTTTTTGGTTTAACCTATCCTTCCGTAGAAGATGCTGGGAAAGCGCTGGAGCAGGGATTGATAAATCGCGTCACCTATAACAGTATCGTATACGCTCACAAGCACAATCAAGTGCCTCCGCAAAATACCCCATTAGGCGGACGGATAGGCATTCATGGCTTAGGTCGGGCCGATGAAAAAATCCATAAAATGATGAATTGGACACATGGCTGCATCGCCTTGACCAACAGTCAGATTGATCATTTGAGTCATTGGATAGATAAAGGGACAATGGTCAGGATAAAATAGTCAATGGATAGATAAGGGAATAATGGGAGAAACTAACTTAAAGCTGGAAAAAAGCTTGAAAATAGTGTAGAATCTAATTTGGAAGTACTCTTTACGTAGTAACAACTTTGAAATAAGGAAAAATAATATGAAAAAAGTAATTAAATTATCAATGATCGCTATGGCTGCTACTCTGGTTGTTGGTTGCGCCACTAACTCAGATATCGATAACCTGCAATCACAAATTGATGGTTTGAATTCTAAAGTTTCTCAAGCTTCAGCTGATGCTGCCAGCGCACAACGTGCTGCTGCTGATGCGGCTGCAAAAGCTGCTGATGCAGAACAAGCTGCTAACCGCGCTGCTCAATACGCTCAAGACACTAACAGCAAACTGGATCGTATGTTCAAAAAATCAATGATGAAATAATTCATCATTTTTTGATGCATAGAGAGAGCCCACTGGGATTTTTTCCCAGCGGGCTTTTTTTATGGGATTAAAGAAGGTGCGGGGCCGGCTTCCGTCATGGAAGGACGCTTATAAATGGCGACAGGGATGCCATTATGCATTTGCAGAGCCTTTTTCAGTGTCGCACCATCAAGGACCGGCATTTGATTGTTGTTGGCGCGTTCAATCAATTTTAGCGCCAGCTCCAGGCGTGCCAGGTATTTTTTTTCCGTCTGTTTGGGAGTGGTTCCATTTTCGTCTTCCGCTTCAGTTTCAGCCAAAGTCGGATGAACTTCTATATACAGCGTATCCTGATGCCAGCCGACCTTAACCGGTTGGTTGACAATATAGATTGGCGTGCCTATCTCTATTTCCGGGTACAGTTCTTCAATATCTTCCGGATACATGCGAATGCAGCCATGGCTGACCCTCATGCCGACGCCGAAAGGTTTATTGGTGCCGTGGATTAAATAGCCCTTTACGCCGAGATACATCGCGAACAGTCCTAGAGGATTGTCGGGCCCGGCCGGTATGAATGCCGGCAGAATATCTCCCTTGGCGGCATGTTCCGCTCTGATCGATGCCGGCGGTGTCCAGGTCGGGTTTTCAGTTTTACGGACAATTGTTGTTCGGCCTAACGGTGTTCGCCAATCCACGCGGCCGATGCTGTGCGGAAAGGTTTTGACGATTCCGCTCTCACCTTCCGCGTTTCTGGGAAAATAATACATGCGGTATTCAGGAAGGTTCAGCGTCAGGCCTTTCCTGGGCGTGTCGGGCAATAAGCGCTGATTGGACAATTGCACCCGGGTGTCCTGGCCCGGCAGCCATCTGTCCACGTCCGGGTTAAGCAGCAGGATTTCGAGCTGTCCCATATCATAATGCCGGGCGATATCGAGCAGTGTATCTTCATGGTTGGCCGTGGTGTAAAGTTCGCCGGCTGATGGATCGCCGATCAGGCTGTCGCCCGGGCTATCGGGCAGTTCATACGTTGTGGCTGAAGCAGGGAAGCTGGATATCAGCAGTAATAATACGACCAGCCTGCGGATAAAAGACGGCATAAGATATCTTTTAGGAATCAGGACGGTCGTTAGATGGGTCATGCTTTATTTTCTCCGCCGAATAATTCCATAAGACGGGGCAAAAAGTTCGCCAGTTCCAATGACATAATCGAAAAGTCCACATCGAATTGTTCGGCTTCGTCGTGGGCTTCGATATCGGCAACCTGATCCTGGATCAAATCAAGAAAGCGCAGGCGCTTGATGGACAGATGCTCATCAATAACAAAGGAAAGCCGGTCATCCCAAGTAATGGCCAATTTAATCGCTTCCTTGCCGGTATCGAGATGGTTTTTGATCTCCGGAAGCGTCAGATCATGGCGCTTGCAGCGGATGATGCCGCCTTCCTCTTCGGGTGAGCGCAGCTCACATTCGTCTTCAATCGTAATATCGGCCGGTGTTTGATGATTGATCAGCCACTGAGTCATGGTAAAAACCGGTTTTTCCACCGTATTGGGCGGCACGGCCGGCAATGAACCCAGGCATTTACGCAGGTTGCTGAGCAGGTCCTCTGCCTTTTTGGCCGAGGCGGCGTCAATGATCAGCCAGCCGCCTTTGGGATCGATATAGGCGTAGGTTTTGCGCGAAAAGCTGAATGCCCTGGGCAACAGCTCAAAGATCAATTCGTCTTTGATGGCGGTACGTTCCTTTTTGGCTAATTTTCGGCCCTGCTGGTCCTCCGCTTCCAGGATTTTTTCCTGCAGCATGTCATTGACTACGGCAGCCGGCAGCACTTTTTCTTCTTTTTTCCCGCACAGCATCATAAAACCGTTCGCAGTGTGCACCAGTTGTGCTGAAGCATTGCCCAAAGGAGCGGTCCAGCCAAAGGAGAATTCCTCATGATTGCCACAAGGACGAAATGCCATTTGCTCAAGTTTTTGCTCCAGTTCAGCTGGAGATAAGGTGAAATCTTCGGTGAGACGAAAAATGCTAAGATTTTTAAACCACATGCGTAACAGATACTCTATAAAATTGACGAGAGCGTATTATCGCGCAAAATTGCCGGGCTAAAATTAAAATTTATAGAATGAGTATGACTGATATTAGAGGATTCGCTCCGATTGTTTCCAGGGGTGCGCAGGTGTTGATTCTGGGGTCCATGCCCAGCGAAATCTCACTGCTTAAGCAACAGTATTACGGCCATCCCAGTAATGCATTCTGGCCGATCATGGGCGCATTGTTCGGCGCTTCTCCTGATCTTGATTATGAGCGGCGTAAGGTTATTCTGATGGAGAACAAGGTAGCGGTCTGGGATGTGCTGCAAAGCTGTCAGCGGCAGGGCAGCCTGGATTCGAATATAGCGTGGGCATCGATAAAAACCAATGACTTTGTCGGCTTTTTTAGCGAGCATAAGTTTATCAGGCACGTATTCTTCAATGGCGGCATGGCCGAAAAGGTCTATAAAAAATATATTCTGCCAAGCCTGGATCAACGTTTTACCTATCTTGAATATCAGCGTTTGCCTTCAACAAGTCCAGCCCATGCGTCTTTGAATTTGGCACAAAAAATAGAAGCATGGAAAGTGATTAAGCAGCCTGTGGTAAAGTAGGCGTTATTTATACGGCGAGGCAGAGATGGAAGCATTTTCAAGCTGGGAAAATCTATTGTTGGGCATTCTGGCGCTGCTGATTATTTTCTGGATGCGGCCCGGGATTAAGGCATCACTCGAGCAAAGCAGAAAAGCGCCGGCAGACTGGAAGGCAGTGCTGGTGCCTTTGGGCTTTGTCGTGCTGTTTGTGGTTTTTTTAATGGTAGTGGTTTAGATCAGATGAGTGAAGAAGAATACGAATACGAGGAAGAATACGGGTACGAATACGATGAAGACGAGGAGGTGGAGTATTATGCGGTCCGCCCCAACAAGTCGCAGCAAAAGCGCGATATGGCCGCTCTTTTCGCTTTGGGTGAAGAATTGTCGGGTTTGCCTGAGGCGCAATTAAAAACTTTTGAGCTGCCTGAAAATCTCCATAAAGCTATCGTCCAGGTTGCAGGCATGCCGCCAAAAGGTGCGAGAAAACGGCAGCTGAAATTTATTGCCGGCCAGCTGCATAAAATCGATATAGAACCCATTCAGGAAGGACTGGCCCGCATCAAGAGCAAAAGTGCGCATGCGGTCAGGGAGCATCATATCATCGAGCGCTGGCGGGACAGATTGATTGCAGAAGGCAACGAGGCGCTGGCCGAACTGCTTGATGAGCAGCCGCAGGCGGACCGGCAGCAGTTAAGGCAGCTGTTGCGCAATGCCCAGAAGGAAGCCGCAGCGGGCAAGCCTCCCAGATCTTCGCGCCTACTGTACCGCTATCTGAAAGAAGTGTTTGAGTTCGAAGACTATAAATCAGCTGATGACGAATCGGTTGACGATGAACCGGATTCAGATTTGTAGCGGCTCAGTTAAACAAGTCCGTTTGCTGGAAATGCGTCAGCCTGGACCGGTTTTCCAGCGATGACAGCGTAACGCCAAGCAGCCGTACTCTGCGTGCGCCAATGTCAGTATTGCGCAATAAATCTTCCAGGATCGCAAGCGTGCCCGATGTGGTTGTCACCGCGTGGGGCAGGGTTCGACTGCGCGTGATCTGGACAAAGTCGTGGTATTTGATTTTGACGGTTAAAGTATAGGCGACCAGCTGTTTCTCGGCGGCTCTTACCAGGGCTTTTTCCAGCAGTCCATGCAGTTGCGCGATGACCTCCTGTCTGGCGGTAATGTCCCGCTGAAAAGTCGTCTCTACACCCACCGATTTACTGATCCTATGGCTGTTAACGGGGCGGTTGTCAATGCCTCGGCAGATGTTGTAATAATGGCGGGCCGATTTGCCGAAATGCTGCTGTAACGCTGCCAGCGGCAAGTTTCTTAAATCCTTGCCGGTCTGTATGCCCAACGCCTGCATTTTCTGCGCTGTCGCTTTGCCGATGCCGTGGAATTTATCGATAGTGAGCTGTTCGACGAAGCGCGCGCCCTGTTCCGGCGTGATCAGATAAAGCCCGTCCGGCTTGTCCATATCCGAAGCAATTTTGGCCAGAAACTTATTGTAAGAAATGCCGGCCGAGGCAATCAGGCCGGTTTCCTGTTTAATTGCGGCCTTGATGGCTTTGGCTATGAGCGTGGCCGACCCCTGGTGCAATTGAGTATCGCTGACATCCAGATAAGCTTCGTCAAGCGACAGCGGTTCGACCAGTTCGGTATAGCCGGCAAATATTTTTCGAATGGTTTGCGACGCTTCCCGATAGGCTTCGAAGCGGGGTTTGACAAAAATAGCCTGCGGGCACAAACGGTAAGCCTGCGATGAAGGCATGGCCGAATGGATGCCGTACTGTCTGGCCTCATAGCTGCAGGTGGCAACGACGCCTCGTGTGTCGGGGGGGCCGCCGACAATCAGCGGCTTGTTCCGGTATTTGGGAAAATCCCGTTGCTCGATGGCCGCAAAAAAAGCATCCATATCGATATGAATGATTTTGCGGATACGATCCATGGCGGGTTATTTTTTTGAATCCCTCGGCTCGGGCAGGTTCATCTCTTCAGTCATCTGCCAGTCCGAGAAAGGGAAAGGCAGTGTATCGGTATTGAAAGTCAGAAACAGCAGGATATGGTAGGTGTAAGCCGAAAGGCTGCGTCCGAAATTGAGGACGTTGCTGTTGACTTTGCCGGTCAACAGCATGGAGGCGACTTGCAGCGCGATAATCGCCCACAGCAGCATTCTGACCAGGGTGATGATGGCTGCAAAAATCAGTATAAAGAAAATCCGTTTCCAAGTGCCGAGCTTTTTCAGGTTTTCGTTGATTTGCTCTTGCATGATCGGCATTACCCCCGGTTCATGATGTCACGCAAGTCCAATGCTGCCGCATTGGCGCGCGCGATATAGGTTGCCAGGGACAATGAATAGTTCGCGAACAGGCCATAGCCGCTGCCATTCAAAACCATGGGGCTCAGGATTGGAGCCAGTGCGTTTTCAAAGGATTTGATCATGATGTCGACCGTATTCATGGCGCGTTTATCCAGCAGGATGTCATGGAAATCATGCTTGATGGCCCGGAGGATATGCAGCAGGGCCCAGCTGGCGCCGCGGGCTTCGTAGAAAACGTTATCGATCTCCAGCCATGGGGTCTGGGCTACTATCGGCACAGTTTTGGTTTCACGGGCCTCGCCTGTAACGCCGGTTTCAGCAGTGCCCGGTTCAAGCACTGCCAAGCCGGGTATGATTTCCGCACCAGCCACGCTGGCGCTCAGGCGCGTGGACAAACCACCCAGACGCTTGATCACCACTTCCACGTATTGCGCCAAGTTGTCGGCTCGGGCATAGAACTGCCCACGCTTCACGGGGCCGCCGTATTTTTGCAGGCGCAACATATACTTATGCAGCGCCTCGATGCCTTTTTCATATTCCGCTTCCGTTGACGGCAAAGCCCACGAATTGTGTTCGTAGTAGAAGTAAGGCTCCGCGACCGCCAGATCGGCATCTTCGGCCGATTGCGATTGATCTCGGGCAAAATGGTTTCTTAATGCCGATGTGGCATCGCGCAGCATGACCAGGGCGCCAAATTCCCAGCTGGAAATGTTATCCAGCAATACGCCGGGAGGCGCAACGTCATTGGTGATATAGCCGCCGGATTTATGCAGCAGGACATCAGCGATGTGAGCCAACGTGTTGGCATAGGTATAGCCTAAAGGCATTTCAGTAGTATTGGTTTCTTTTGCCCTTTCCAGCGCTTCTTCCTGTACATTGAACTGATCCGGTTCACTTCCCCACCAGGCACCCAGGATGAATAGAACAACTAGTACCACCAGGACTAATACGCCGAAGCCCCAGAGTATTCCTTTAGATTTTACATCTTGCAGTGTATCGCTTGCCGCCATTTTTCAGGTGTCCCGTAAAGATAGAGTGTCTGCGTGATAAAACAGATTACTTTGTCTACTAAAATTAGCCCACATGGTAGCAGATTTTTTAAATATTTGCTGACCAAGCAATGGCCCGTTATGATTTTTTTTTGGCTCTCGGATGGGCTTTATCGTAGACTTCAGCCAGATGTTGGAAATCCAGATGCGTATAGATCTGTGTCGTACTGATATTGCTGTGTCCGAGCAGTTCCTGCACGGCTCTCAGGTCCTGGCTGGATTCGAGCAGATGGCTGGCAAAAGAATGCCGGAGCATATGCGGATGCAGGTGTTCGGCGATGCCTTTTTTCCGGCACCACTGCGCCAGTCTTAACTGAATGCTGCGCGGGCCCAGTCTCGTGCCGCAGCTGGAAACGAATAATGCGGACTCGGCGGCGGCAGCCATCTTTAAACGCTGAGCCAGCCAGTTCTCAAGCGCGCTGACGGCCTTGCCGCCGATAGGCAGCAGCCTCGATTTTCCGCCTTTACCGGAGCGCACGACCAGCGAGCGATCGGGCAGATCAATGTCGGCCAGGTTCAAGGCGGCCAATTCGCTCAGGCGCAGGCCGGAAGAATAGAATAATTCGAACATGGCCAGATCGCGTATTTCCAGCACTGAACTGGTTCCCGCTTCCAGCAGGCCGCTGATCTGGTCCACATCCAGCGTCTTGGGCAGTTTTCTGCTTTGTTTGGGCGCTTTGACATACTGGGCCGGATTGCTTTCGGCCAGACGTTTCTTCAACAGGAAGTTATAAAAACTGCGGATTGCCGACAGTTCGCGCTGCAGGCTCTTACTGCTGATGCCCTGACGGTGCCGGCCTGCGATGTGTGCTCTGATATCGTTTTGCTTGAGATCGATCCAATGATCGATAGCTTTGCTCTTGCAATAGCGGATCAAATGTCCGATATCCCGCCGGTAGCTTTTTATCGTGTGTTCGGAGGCGCGTGCCTCAACCTGGAGCTGGTCTAAAAAGGCCGTTAACGCACGCTCGGCATCGGTACGCATAAAAATCAGGCGGCAAGCAGTGAAATAAGCCGGGTGCCGATGATTTCACTCATTTGAGTCAGAAACAGGTTGCCCATGCTGTAATGAAACCGGCTCTCTTCCCGGCTGCCGATGGCCACGATACCTTCGAGCTCGGTAAAGACCATGGGAATGATAGCGCAGGATTTGACGTCCGGCGCGGCCTCGCCGAACAGCACTTTAGCCTGCGCCAGTGTCGGACGGCCGCATTTGGGTTGATTGGCGGCCAGTTCCTTTGTGAAGGGTTTCAAGTCTACGCTGTCCGGTGCGATGAACAGATTGGCGATCGACGCGTCCGGCTTGTGCTTAATGATGCGAATCGCGACAAAATCGGTCAGAAAATAGTCGGACAAGACCATCTCAAGATTGGCGATGGCTTCCTCCAGCGTGGACGCATCCAGCAAAGCCAGGGTAAGCTTGTGCATGCGGCTGAGGGATGTGTCGTTGTCTCTGGCAATCTCAATGAGCGCCTTAAGCTGGTTGTCCTGTTCCTGATGCTTGTTTCTGTACAGCTCCAGCTGTTTTGAAATCAACGATACGGCGCTGCCGCAGGGGTGCGGGATGCGCATTTTTTCCAGCAGCTGCAGATGGTCGCTAAAAAATTCCGGATGCCGCTGCAGGTATTGTGCAACCTGAGCCGCAGTCAGTTCCGGGTTTTGCTGTACGGTCATAACGCCAGTGTTCCATCGAAAACGGTGACGGCCGGCCCCGTCATGAATACAGGCTCTCCGCGGCCTGACCAGCTTATTTTCAACTCGCCGCCCGGCAGTTCCACGAAAACATCATGATCCAGCAGGTTGTGCTCGATGCCGATTACCACGGCGGCACAAGCGCCGCTGCCGCAGGCCAGCGTCTCGCCGGCGCCGCGTTCGAAAACGCGCAGCTTGATATGCTGGCGGTCAACCACCTGCATAAAACCGATATTGGCGCGCTCAGGGAAAACCGGGTGCCGCTCCAGTTCACTGCCCAATTCAGCCACCGGCGCGGTTTTTAAGTCGTTGACTTGCAGAACGGCATGCGGATTGCCCATCGAGACAGCGCCAAATGCTCTCTCAGTGCCGTTTACCGCTACGGTGTAATATTTGGATTCTTCCTCGACAAGCATAGGGATTTCGTCGGGTGCATGCCGGGGCACGCCCATATTGACCGTAACAAGATCATCTTCATCAAGATGCAGCAGCAGTTGGCCCGAATTGGTATCAACGCGTATCTCGTCCTTATCGGTCAACTGTTTGTCGCGGACGAAACGGGCAAAACAGCGTGCGCCATTGCCGCACTGGGCGACTTCGCTGCCGTCGGCGTTGAAAATCCGGTACTTGAAGTCGGCATTGGCGCTGACCGGTTTTTCGACCAAAAGCAGCTGGTCGAAGCCGATGCCGAAATGCCGGTCAGACAGTTGCCTGATCTGTTCTGCGTTTAAGGCGACGTGTTGATTGATGGCGTCAATGACGACAAAGTCATTGCCGAGGCCGTGCATTTTAGTGAAGTTGATCATTTATGTGCTTCAAGGGATAGAGTGAAAATGGGTTGGTTTCCGGCGCCGATGGCTCATGGCAACAGCTGCTCTCCGGCCCAAAGTTGGGCGATCGTTTCCCTTGCTCTGATCAAGTGCAGATCATTTCCGTCGACCATCAGTTCGGCGACACGCGGCCTGGAGTTGTAATTCGAGCTCATGGAGAATCCGTAAGCGCCCGATGACCGTACCGCCAATAAGTCGCCCTGGGCGATTCTGAGCGTGCGTTCCTTGCCCAGGAAATCGCCCGTTTCGCAAACCGGGCCGACGATATCCCAGCGCATCTCCGGCGCCTGGCTTTGCTTTTTGACCGGGATGATCTCCTGCCAGGCGCTGTATAAAGAAGGGCGCACCAGATCGTTCATGGCCGCATCGACGATGGCGAAGTTCTTGTGGGCTGTCGGTTTGAGATATTCAACCTGTGTAACCAGAATGCCAGCATTGCCGACGATGGCGCGGCCGGGTTCCACCAAAATTTCAAAATTGTTGGCGCCCAGACGTTCCAGCACAGCCCCGATGTAGCCGGCCGGTTCGGGCGGCTGTTCGTCCTTATAGCGGATGCCGAGCCCGCCGCCCAGGTCCAGGTGATGCAGAGCAATGCCTTCGGCTTTGAGGGTTGACACCAGATTCAATACGCGGTCCAGCGCATCAAGGAAAGGCCGGGCCTCGGTCAGTTGCGAGCCGATATGGCAATCGATGCCAACCACGTTGATATAAGGCAAGGCAGCCGCGCGCCGGTATTCGCCCAGGGCCTGCTCGATGTCGATGCCGAATTTGTTTTCTTTAAGACCGGTCGAGATATAAGGATGGGTTTTGGCGTCGACGTCGGGATTGACCCGGAAAGACACCGGCGCAATAACGCCCAGTTGCCCTGCAAGCCGATTAATCCGGTCCAGTTCGTCGCTGACTTCAACATTAAAACAGCGTATGCCGACTTTCAATGCGGCCAGAATTTCATCTTCGCGTTTGCCGACGCCCGAGAACACGATTTTTCCGGGATCGCCGCCGGCGGCAAGAACGCGCTCCATTTCGCCCAGCGAAACAATATCGAAGCCTGATCCCAGGCGGGCCAGCAAATTGAGAATAGCGATATTGGAGTTGGCTTTGACGGCATAGCAGATCAGATGCGGCTGGTCACCAAAAGCCCGATCAAAGGCGTGCCAATGCCGTTCCAATGTGGCTCTGGAATAAATGTAACAGGGACTGCCATATTTATAGACGATATCCTGCACTGCCACATCTTCGGCGAATAGCTCGTCATTTCGATAATTGAAATAATCCATGTTATTTGTCTTTTTCCGGTTTTACATGAATGGGCGGCTGTTGGTCCGGCAAATAAAGCGGACCCGGTTGTCCGCAACCTGCAACAACTGAGCTTAGCAGTAATAATAGTAGTAATTTATAGTTTTTCATGAAGCATAATAAATAGAGTCAGCCACCATGTGATGCTTAGGACGCATGGTTATAAAAACAACTCACATAATAAGCCGAATTGTAATAAAAGGCATACAGCTTTATAGATTTGTCCGATTGTGCCCTGCAGCGAATGCCGGCGGGGGATAAAGTCAACTTTTAAAATCATAAGAAAATCGTGATTTTAACTGAAACTAAAGGACTGTTGAACTTTAAAAACAACCATGGAATTGAATGCGAAATGAATCCGGATTGGGTCGTCTGAAGTAGCCGCGTTTGAGCCTTTGCCATGTCGATATCGTTAATTCTGCACGCTTCCGGCATGTGCGCTATTATCTGGTCAGATCATCATTCGTTCATTTAGGCAGGACGGCCAGGCGTTATCGATGTCTGATGCGGTCAAATAACAACAAGGTCTGTCTTTGAAAAATAAAGTGTAGAAACGTGGTAGATAAATTATGAACTGGCAGATTATTTCAGAACACATCGCGGCGGCAACGGGACAGGCTTTTACGGTCATGTCATCGCAAGTCGTTAGCGGTGGCGACATCAATTCAGCCTACCGGCTGAAAGGGCATGATGAAACCTATTTCGTGAAGCTCAACCGCGCTGATCTGGCCGCTATGTTTGAAGCCGAATTCGAAGGGCTCAAGGAGCTGGCATCAACTCAAGCCCTGCGCGTACCTGCGGCCATCACTGCCGGCAGTACGGCAAATCATGCCTTTCTGGTGCTCGAAAACATTGACTTCGGTCCCTCGAGCAAAGCGTCCGAGCGTCTGTTGGGGCAGCAGCTTGCGAGCCTGCATGCCGTAAAACAGCCGTATTTCGGCTGGCATCGCGACAATACGATCGGCAGCACGCGGCAGCCCAACGGTCAATATAGTGACTGGCTGAATTTCTGGCGCGAGCAGCGTCTGGGCTTTCAGTTGAAACTGGCGGCATCGAACGGTTACGGCGGACGGCTGCAAGCGAGCGGCGAGCGGCTTCTCGGCGATCTGGATGCCGTATTTGGCGGCTACGCGCCGGAGCCTTCCCTGCTTCATGGCGACCTATGGGCCGGTAATGCGGCCGTGGACAGGCAAGGGCTTCCGGTGATTTTCGATCCGGCCTGTTACTACGGCGACCGGGAGGCCGACCTGGCCATGACCGAGCTGTTCGGCGGATTCGGCCGCGATTTCTATGCCGCCTACCAGGAAGCCTGGCCTTTGCATGAAGGCTACAGCGTCAGGAAGACGCTGTACAATCTGTACCACATTCTAAATCATCTGAATCTGTTCGGCGGCGGGTATCTACGGCAGGCCGAAAGCATGATGGCCATGCTGCAGGCCGAAGTGAAATGACCGAGGCCAGCCGCCGGTGCTGTTCCAGGATATGCCGGAAAACCAGCGGATCTTTCTGCTGGGTTATTTCGCCTGAGCGCGGATGCAGTCGATGATGCAGCCGCGATAACCAGAAGCGTAGCGCGGCGGTTCTGAGCATGAGTGGCCAGTGCCGCCTTTCCTGCGGTTCCAGCGGACGCAATGTTTCATAGGCCGATAGTAGGGCCATGATTTTTTCAGGATTCATGATGCCGTTATCGCAACACCAGTCATTGGCCGTGATCGCGATATCGAGCAGCAGCGCGTCGGTGCAGGCGCTGTAGAAATCCAGCAGACCGCTGAGCCGCCCGTCCATGAACAGGACATTATCCCTGAACAGATCGGCATGGATGACGCCGCGCGGCAGAAGATCCGTGCTGTTTTGGAGCTGAATGCGCAATTCGTCGTCAATCAGAGTCCGGTCCGCCGGACATAAGAACGGCCCGATTTCCGCGAACACGCTCCCGCACCAGTTCAGCCCCCGGCTGTTCTTGATCGGAAACGCGTAGTCTTGCGTAGCGCAATGCAGGCGCGCCAGCTGCAGGCCGATCTGACGGCAATGCGCAATCGACGGCGAAGCGACGGCGGCGCCGAGCAGACGCTTGAACAGCGCGGCCGGCTTATTGTTCAGGATGCGTAGCGACTTGGCTTGCCGGTCGGGCAAAGGGCGAGGGCACGCGATTTCGCTTCTGCCCAGATGCGTCATTAAATCCATGAAGGGCGGCAGATCGTCGGCCGCCAGCGACTCGAACAAGGTCAGGATGAAACGGCCCTGCGTGGTCGTGACAAAATAGTTAGTGTTTTCTATCCCGTCTTTAATCCCCTCAAAACCGGTGACTTTGCCAAGACTGTAAGTGCTGAAGAATTGTTCGAGCTGCAGGCGGTTTACAGGCGTATAAACAGACACCGGTTATACTTTTACCATTCCAGGATTTTCCACATATTGATGTTGCTTTCCCTGTTCGCGTCATCACGGCGCACATCCATTACGCCGTCATTATTCTTATCAATGAAATAGTAAGGCGGGCCGACATCCGGTATCACTTTGATCATATAAAGTTTGCCGGCCCGGCGATATTCTTGTATGGTC
The DNA here is from genome assembly GCF_015476545.1 of Methylobacter sp. BlB1. Lineage (GTDB taxonomy): Bacteria > Pseudomonadota > Gammaproteobacteria > Methylococcales > Methylomonadaceae > Methylobacter. The sequence continues at coordinate 63,650 of NZ_JADMKV010000013.1, forward strand.
TGCTTGCCTTTGCGGATAATGGTGATATCAGGTTCCATCTCTTCGCCGCTTTGCACGGGCATAGGCGGTTCAGGTGCCTCCGGCACGGCCTCGAGTTGGGGCGGCCGCTCATCAACGGCGAATGCCGGAAAGGCAATAAGGCTAAGTAATATAAAACGGCGCATGGTCGTGCCTCATCAGGAATAAAAACTGGCGTTATCTTATTACAGATTGGGGCGGCTTGCTTGATTAAAAACAGGATTGGGCATGAGCAAAATCAATCATCAGCGCACTGATTCGCTATAATGCCGTAAAAAAGGCGGCGCCTTTCGGCAGACGCAGTGGCATAACGTAAGGTTTATTTTAAATCTGTCCGGCTCAGGCAGATAATTTGGGGGATAGTGATGGCTGATAATAACGAGAAACATAAAATAGTGATTGTGGGGGGCGGAGCGGCCGGTCTTGAGCTTGCTACCAGTTTGGGCAATAAATTGGGCAAAAGAGGCCTGGCGGAAGTCATGCTGCTGGATGCTTCATCGACGCATATCTGGAAACCGCTGCTGCACGAGGTAGCAGCCGGCACGCTAGGCGAAACCGAAGAAGTCGAATATCTGAACCAGGCGCATCGCAATCATTTTCGCTTCCGGCTGGGCCGGATGGAGGGGCTTGACCGCAAGAAGAAGGAAATCTATGTCAGCCCAACCCTGGGCGATAACGGCGAGGAACTGATCCCACGGCGTACTTTCAACTACGACACACTGGTCATGTCGGTCGGCAGCGTCAGCAATACGTTCAACATCAAAGGCGTGGCTGAGCACTGCATGTTTCTGGATACGACTTCGCAGGCATACAAGTTCCAGAAACAACTCGTTAAAGCTTATATGAAGAACCATGCCAGCATCAACACCGCCGCCGATAAGCCGCTGTCGATCGCCATTGTCGGCGCCGGGGCAACCGGAGTTGAGCTGTCGGCCCAACTGCATGAAGTCACCGATCTGCTGGCCGTTTATGGGCTGGATGAGTCCAGCAACGTGAAGCTGACCATCATCGAGGCCGCGACCCAGCTGCTGCCGGCCTTGCCGAACAAACTGGCGACTGCCACGCAACAGCAATTGGTCAAGTTGGGCATCGATCTGAAAATGGGCCGCCGCGTGGTCGAGGTAACCAAGGAAGGCATCAAGACGCATGACGGGGAAATGATCGAAGCCGACCTTAAAGTCTGGGCGGCAGGCATTAAAGCGCCGGACTGGATGAAGCAGTTGGATGGACTGGAAACCAATCACATCAATCAGTTGGTGGTTGATCAAACCCTGAAGACCAGCGATGATGATATTTTCGCGATGGGCGATTGCGCGGCCTGCCCTTGGGCCGGCCATGATGAAAATGTCCCGCCCCGCGCTCAGGCAGCCCACCAGCAGGCGTCGACGCTATACAAAACTATTCTCAACCGGCTGAATGGCCGCGTGCCGGTCCAGTATGTTTACCGGGACTACGGCTCGCTCGTTTCATTGGGCAAATATACCACGGTCGGCAACCTGATGGGCAATTTGATGGGTACGGTCAGCATTGGCGGCTTTATCGCGCGCGTGGTTTACCTTTCATTGTATAAAATGCACCAGGTGGCGATACACGGCTATTTCAGAACGGCGATGCTGACGCTCTCCAATCTGTTCAGACGCAGTGCGCATGCAAAAATAAAAATGCACTAAGCGCCTTATTTTTAAATTTATCAGAAATTATCATGCTAGAAATTGAATACGAGTTCCGCGAACAGGATTTAATCCACTTTAATGAGTTACGGTTGTCGAAATCCGGGGAGATGGAGAAAAATATCAGAAAGCACCGGCTGATCGTGCCGGCCATCATGACGCTGCTGGCATTTTTCAATTATATCTATTATGGGGACAAGATGTCGGCCGGCTATGTGTTGCTTTTCGCCCTCCTATGGGCGATTTTTGCGCCGAAAATCATGATATGGGACATGCGCCGGCAAATATTGACTAATTATACCGACAAGGAAAAGGTCAATATGTTCGGCACTTACACCTTGACTATCGATCCGGCCAATCCCAAATTTCTGCTGGAGAAATCGCCCAGCGGCAAGCACAAAATGGCATGGGAGGATCTGGTGCGGGTCGAATACGGCAACCGCTATGTCTACATCTATATCGATTTGAATACGGCCCTGGTGATTCCCGTCGAAACGGTCAAAAAAGGCAACCTGGAGCAATTCGCCGAGCAGGCCGAAAAAATGATTGAGAGGGCTGCTTAAATAGCTAAATAAGTCAGGCTGGGTTTTATACCGCTGATCGACGGTATAAAACCGCTGTTCCCTCGTTCATATATTTATTCCGCAGCCTGAACGAGAGGTTTGTGGAATTTGTTTTTTATGCGGCTATCCGAGCCGATTTTAACGCTGTACGTCCATGTTGAATTTTAGAAATATATCGTTGCGCCGGGGCGCCCGGGTCTTGTTTGCCAACGCCTCGTTCACTATCCATAAGGGCCAGAAAATCGGGGTCACAGGCGCCAACGGCGTCGGCAAGTCCAGCCTGTTTGCGCTGCTTCGGAACGAGCTGCACCTGGACGAAGGCGATTTCTCCATGCCGCCAGGCCTGGAAATCGCGCATGTGGCGCAGGAGACGCCTGCTGTCGGCTGCTCGGCCATCGATTACGTCATTGACGGCGACCGCGAATTAAGACGCCTGCAGCAGCAACTGGCCGCCGCCGAGCAGGCCGATGACGGCTTGAAGCAGGCGCAACTGCACGCGGCGCTGGATACGATCGGCGGCTATTCGGCCCAGGCGCGGGCTTCTCGACTGATGAGCGGATTGGGCTTCATGCCTGAGCAGGAGCAGAACCCGGTCAGTTCGTTTTCGGGCGGTTGGCGCATGCGGCTCAATCTGGCCCAGGCCCTGATGTGCCGGTCCGACGTCCTGCTGCTTGACGAACCGACCAACCACCTGGACCTGGACGCCGTGATCTGGCTGCAGGACTGGCTGTGCAAATATCCCGGCACGCTGCTGCTGATCTCGCATGACCGCGATTTCCTCGACGCCATCACCGACCATATCGTGCATATCGAGCAGAACAAGGCCGAAATCTATACCGGCAATTATTCGGCTTTTGAAAGAATGCGCGCCGAGAAGCTGGCTCAGCAACAGGCCGCTTACCTGAAGCAGCAACGGGAAATCGCCCATATGCAAAGCTTCGTCGACCGCTTCAAGGCCAAAGCCACCAAGGCACGCCAGGCGCAAAGCCGCATCAAGGCCCTGGAAAGAATGGAATTGATCGCGCAGGCGCACGTCGATTCGCCGTTCGATTTCAGCTTTCCTGCGCCCGGCAGGATGCCCAATCCGTTATTGACGCTGGAGAAGGCCGACATCGGCTATGGCCAGAAACGCGTGATCGAACAGGCAAGCCTGTCGATATCGCCGGGCGACCGCATCGGCCTGCTGGGCCCGAACGGCGCCGGGAAATCCAGCCTGATCAAAGTACTGGCCGGCACCATGCCGCCATTATCGGGAACGCGACGCGAAGCAGATGCGCTCAGGATAGGCTACTTCGCCCAGCATCAACTGGAACAATTGCGTCTGGATGAGAGTCCATTATGGCATCTGCAGAAACTGGACAATCAGGCCACCGAGAAGGATTTGCGCAATTTCCTGGGCGGGTTCGATTTTCAAGGCGACAAGGTGCTGGAACCGGTCAAGCCGTTCTCCGGCGGCGAAAAAGCGCGCCTGGTTCTGGCGATGCTGGTTTATCAAAACCCTAATCTGTTGCTGCTCGATGAGCCGACCAACCATCTGGACCTGGAAATGCGCCATGCCTTGAGCGTGGCGTTGCAGGATTATGAGGGAGCCATCGTTGTCGTCTCCCATGACCGGCACTTGCTGCGCTCGGTGACCGATCAGTTGCTGCTGATGGCCGACGGCAAGGCCCAGCCGTTCGACGGCGATCTGGAGGACTACCGCCTCTGGCTGGCCGAACAGAAAAAAGGCGAGGAAAAGCCAGCGGCGGATGCCACGCCGATGGTTTCGCGCAAAGATCAGAGAAAACTGGATGCGGAGCGCCGTCAGAAATTCAAGCCGCTGTACGATGCGCTGAAAAAAGCCGAGCAGGCGGTTGAAAAATACCATACAGAACAGCGCCAGCTGGAGCAACAACTGGCCGATCCCGCGATTTATGCCGATTCGGAAAAAGATCGCTTAAAGCAACTGATGGAACGCAAGGTGCAAGTCGACAAAGCCTTGGAGGACGCTGAAGCCGCCTGGATGGAAGCCGAGGAAAAGCTGGAAGAGGCTAAATAAAATTCAACTTCCAGGACAAGAGCCGAATAGCTGGAGGTTGCCGATTCAATAAGTAGTGCCGAGGTTTAGCGCATATCGGGAAGGAAGATCATGTTCGAAATCATAAAGCTATTATTTGATATCTGCCTGTTCAAGAAAGGGCCCCAGCATTTGCCGTACTCGCCATCGCTGCTGTACGGCATGATAGGCACCTATGCCGTCGTTAACTTTCTGACGATCCATATCAGCGTAGGCCGGCTTTCTACATTGCTCGTAGTGACGGTCTGCACATTGATCGTTGTTGGATTCAGCTGGGTCATGCTGTACTTCGGGCACAGGCTGGCGCGATTTAATCAAACCACCTGTGCTTTATTGGGCACCGATGCGCTGCTCAGTTTCTTTGCCGTGCCCGGAATTTCCTCAATGGTGACCGGAGGCATGACTTTATTGGCATTTTCGGTCATGATAGTTCTGATGATCTGGCATTGGGTGATTACCGGCCATATTATCCGCAATGCGCTGGATCAGACGTTGATGTTCGGCCTGGGGCTGGCGTTTTTATACCTGTTCTCAATGTATCAGGTAATGGACTTGTTATTTCCCGACGCTACCGTCGTTGAATAGGAGAAATCATGGGAGACTATAAACATATATTGCTGGCGGCCGACTTTTCCGTACACGGGGAGGACGTGGCCAGGAGAGCAAAAGATCTGGCTGACAAATATCAGGCAGAATTGAGTATTGTGCATGTTGTGGACAACTTGCCGCTGACCGATGCGGCGTATGGGCCGGTTATCCCGTTTGATCTGGACTTGACCGAAGAGCTGATGGCGGCGGCAAAAGACAGATTGGCCAAATTGGCCGAAAGCCTGGGTATCGCCGAGGACCGCCAATGCATAGCGGTCGGTAGCCCGAAACTGGAAATCATCAGGGTAGCCGAAGAAAAACAAGCGGATCTGATCGTAGTCGGCTCGCACGGCCGGCACGGTCTGGCCCTGCTGCTCGGTTCGACGGCGAACGGCGTATTGCACCATGCGTACTGCGATGTGTTGGCTGTGCGTTTGAAAAACGAGTGAGAGGGTTAACTGGGCGCACAGACTTACAATTAATAAAGCGCTCTTGTATTGTTATTAAGGTAGATATAAATGATTGGACAGATTGAAAGTTATGATTCCGAGGCAAAAATCGGGGTCATAAAAAGCGATGAGGCATTGTTTGAATTTAATGCTGATGACTGGGCCGCGGAAGCGTCGCCGGAGCCAGGCGATGATGTCACTTTTGACGCAAAAGGCAATGCCGCTGTCAACGTGAATCTGGTGGGGGCTTATCTGGCTAAACCCGAGGCTGTCAAATACCGTTATGTGGCGGCTGTGTTGGCACTGGTTTTAGGCGGCATCGGCGCGCACCGGCTTTATTTGGGCTATTACTGGATTGCTCTGGCCCAGTTGGCGCTGACTGTTTTAACGGTCGGTTTCGGTGTGGTCTGGGGATTTATCGAAGCGGTGCTGCTTTTTGGCGGGCAGATGGACAAGGATGCCAAAGGCCGCCCTTTAAAATAGCTTGTTGAAAAACCATAAAAAAGGCCCTGATGAGCCATCATCAGGGCCTTTTAGAATCTGAATGCGATCCTTGTTATTTAGGTTGCACGTTAGCGGCAGTTAAGCCTTTTGGACCAGATTCGATGTCAAAGATGACTGTTTGGCCTGGGGACAGTGTTTTAAAACCTTCTCCCTGAATAACCGAGTGGTGAACGAAAACGTCTTCACTACCTTCTGAAGGTTCAATGAAACCAAAACCTTTTGTGTTATTAAACCACTTTACAGTGCCTGTTGCCATTTTGAAAACTCCTGAAAAAATAACTTACGGTTAACACAGAACTAAAACATTGATAACCGGACAACCTAACAACCTAGGAATCCCTAACTCAACATCTGCCGTCTGATCGCAGGCTATTGTACTGTTATTTTTCGCCGGATGCCATTTATTGAAAGATTTTGTAGAGTCCGTCAAGTACCAGCGCATTAGGGCTGACCATACCGACGACTTGCTGGTTTTCAACGACCGGCGCCCTGACCAGATCGTACTGGGCAAACAGCCTCGAACAATAGCGGATATCCATGTCCGGGGAAACGCTGATGACCGGCTTGGCCATGATTTCATAGACATTGACGCGCTCCGGCGCCCGGTCTTTCGCCAGCACATGGCGCGCGATATCGCCGGATGTGATCATGCCGAACTCATCGTCGTCGTGGCGCTTATTGACGATCAGCACGGATGTTCTGAGCGCTTTCATTTTTTTCAGGGCGTCGGCCACGGTCGCAATGCCGTCGATGGTGCCGACCTCGGTTTTCATGATATCCCTGACGCGGGTTATGGGCTGCTTGACTGTCATATTTTGTCCTCGATTTCGTGGGTTAATTCTTCAACCTGATGCATGACGCCGATGGCGTCCTCGACATCGATCTGAAAGGCGATACCGGTGCCGGGCGTGTTGTCAAACTGGGCGGCTTGCGAGACGGTTTCGAGAATGTGCCGGCTCAGATGCTCCTCCACCAGCAGCAGCACGACATCACGCTGCATCTCAAGCGACAGGCCGAAAAAGGTCTTGGAGCGCTTGAGGCCTTCGCCGCGGGCGTTATTGACAACGGTTGCGCCTTTGGCGCCGTTTTTACGCGCCGTTTCAAGCACCAGTTCGGTTTTGTCATCATCGACAAGTACGATAATTAATTTGAAATGCATGGTTTTCCTCAAGGGTTAGATGAAGTGCTGTTTCTGCTGAGCCATTGTGCAATTTGCGCATAGCCCAGTACAGCAATGACAGGAAACAGGCTGGCAAAGGCGATCAGGCCAAAGCCATCCAAAAGCGGGTTGCGGCCGGGTATGGCCTCGGCCAGTCCCAATCCCAATGCGGTGACCAACGGTACGGTAACCATCGATGTAGTTACCCCACCTGAATCGTAGGCCAGGCCGATAATCATCTTGGGGGCAAAATAGGTTTGTATGACAATAATGACATAGCCGGCGATAATAAAAAAAGCGAGATCCAGCCCCGTGACAATTCGAAACGTACCCAAGGCCAGGCCAACAGCGACTCCTACGGCAACCGAGATCCGCAACCCCCAGGCGCGGATGGTTCCACCAGAAATTTGCTCGACTTTAATAGCGACAGCCAGCAGGGCAGGTTCGGCTAAAGCCGTAGCGAAACCAATGCTGGCGGCAAAAACATAAACCCAAAAATAAGTGAGCCAGGATACAGACTGATTGACAGGATCAATACCTAAAAATTCAGGCGCGGTCAGCTGGGACGCCATCAAGCTCCCAAGCGGGAACAGCGCCATGTCGAGACCTTCCAGAAAGACAACAATGCCGAGCAGGACATAGAAAAAACCGATCAGCGTTTTCTTGGGATTGGCAATGGGTCTGCGGATCACCCATAGCTGGAATCCGATGATAGTCGCCGCAATAGGCAAAATATCCCGGCAGGTTTGCAGTAATTCCACTGCTAAATGTATTAACCATTCAATCATATAAACATCCCGTAAGCCATGACGAAAATCATCGGCATCAATACCGCAAAAACTATTAGTCCGAAACCATCCGTTACCGGGTTGCGGCCTTTGATCGCGGTGGCAAGCCCGACGCCGAGCGCGGTCACCAGCGGCACGGTAATGGTGGAGGTGGCGATGGCGCCTGAATCATAAGCGATGCCAATGATCTCGGCGGGCGCGAAGGGGGTCATAATCGCAACGCAGCCAAACCCGAAGAAAACCGGGTAATAGACGGGCCAGCCCCGGAGAATTCTGAATATGCCGACCAAAATAGCGAAACCGATGGATAGGGCGACAGTAATACGCAGTCCTAATGCATAACTGTCCTTGGCTGCGTCAGTTTGATCAATAAGTCCCCCGGCAGCGGCTATGTTGGCGGCTTTTTCGGCAACGGCGATGAGCGCCGGTTCGGCAATCGCCGCACTAAAACCCAGACAGAACGCAAAAGCCAACAGCCAGAACAGGCTGCCTTTGCGCGCAAAGGCGTGTGCCATCGACTCACCCAATGGGAACAGGCTTTGTTCCAGTCCTTGAACGAATAACGTGAGGCCGAGCACGACTAAAAGCGTGCCGATGATTAAATCGCTCACATCGGGAATAGGCAGCTGGATAACGAAAACCTGGAAGATAATCACGACAGCAAGAATCGGGACCAGATCCAGAAAACTGCTGAATAGCTGCCTGATAAAAGGATTGTCCATAAGGCGATGGCGAAGCGACGTATAGAAGTCCAGAAAACGTCTGTACAGCTGCCTGATAAAAGGATTTTTCGATAAGGGCATGTTTAATATAAATTTATTTTCATCATTAGTCTTTTTCAGTTAAGCAACAATCCCATTAAAAATCAAGTCGGGTTTGAGGTTGGAATAAATCCTGTCATCAAAGTTAGCGTCCTTGTCTTGAAAACGGTCGGATTACCCCCCATGTTAGCGGTAACTTAAAAATTATCTTTTAGAGGTACATCAAATGCGCATGGATAAATTAACCAGCAAGTTTCAAATGGCGCTGGCCGATGCCCAAAGCCTGGCTCTGGGAAGAGACCATCAGTTCATCGAGCCGGTGCATGTTATGCTCGCCTTGCTGGATCAGGAAGGCGGCAGCGTCAAGCCGCTATTGGCCCAGATTGGCGTCAATACCAATACGCTGCGGGTCGAGCTGAGCAAAGAGATCGATCGCATCCCCACGGTGAGCGGCTCGGGCGGCGATGTCCAGATTTCCAATGAATTGAACCGGTTGCTGAACCTGACCGATAAACTGGCGCAGAAACGCAACGACGCCTATATTTCCAGCGAGCTGTTCGTCTTGGCGGCCCTGGAAGAAAGAAGCCTATTGCAGAACCTGCTGAAAAAAGCCGGCGTGACCAGGGATGCGGCTGAAAAAGCCGTCGACGCCATGCGCGGCGGCCAGGCGGTCAACGACCCCAATGCCGAAGATCAGCGTCAGGCCCTGAAAAAATATACCATCGACATCACCGAGCGCGCCGAGGCCGGCAAGCTCGATCCCGTGATCGGCCGGGATGACGAAATCCGCCGCACGATCCAGGTCCTGCAACGCCGCACCAAGAACAACCCGGTCCTGATCGGCGAGCCCGGCGTCGGCAAGACTGCGATCGTCGAAGGCCTGGCGCAGCGCATCGTCAATGGCGAGGTGCCGGAAGGCATCAAGGGCAAGCGCGTGCTGGCGCTGGACATGGCGGCCCTGATTGCCGGCGCCAAGTTCCGCGGCGAATTCGAGGAACGCCTGAAAGCCGTTCTGAACGATCTGGCCAAACAGGAAGGCCAGATCATCCTGTTCATCGATGAGTTGCACACCATGGTCGGCGCCGGCAAGGCTGAAGGCGCCATGGATGCTGGCAACATGCTGAAACCGGCTCTGGCGCGCGGCGAACTGCACTGCGTCGGTGCGACGACACTCGACGAGTATCGCAAATACGTCGAGAAAGACGCGGCCCTGGAGCGCCGTTTCCAGAAAGTATTGATTGACGAGCCGTCCGTCGAGGACACGATCGCGATTCTGCGCGGACTGAAAGAGAAATACGAAGTCCATCACGGCGTCGACATCACTGACCCGGCCATCGTGGCTGCCGCGAGCCTGTCTTACCGCTACATTTCGGACCGGCAATTGCCCGACAAGGCCATCGATTTGATCGACGAAGCGGCCAGCCGCATCCGCATGGAAATCGATTCCAAGCCGGAAGCCATGGATAGGCTGGACCGTCGTTTGATCCAGCTGAAAATAGAGCGCGAAGCGCTGAAGAAAGAAGCCGATCCGGCCTCCAAAAAACGTCTGGAAATCCTTGAGGGAGACATTGCCGAATTGGAAAAGGAATACTCCGACCTCGAGGAAGTTTGGAAAGCCGAAAAAGCCTCGCTGCAAGGCACGGCATCGATCAAGGAAAAACTGGACCAGTTTCGGATCGAACTGGAAGCGGCCAGCCGCGCCGGCGATCTGGCGCGCATGTCGGAATTGCAGTACGGTATCATTCCGGCGCTGGAAAAACAGCTCAACACGGCCTCATCGGTTGAGCCTCATAAAATGACTCTGCTGCGCAACAAAGTCACCGAAGAGGAAATCGCCGAAGTCGTGTCGAAATGGACCGGCATACCGGTTTCCAAGATGATGGAAGGCGAGCGGGAAAAACTGCTGCATATGGAAGAAGCGCTGGCCAAACGTGTGGTCGGCCAGGATGAGGCACTGAGAGCGGTCAGCAATGCCATCCGCAGGTCGCGGGCCGGCTTGTCCGATCCAAACCGGCCGAACGGTTCGTTCCTGTTCCTGGGGCCTACCGGTGTCGGCAAGACCGAGCTGTGCAAGGCGCTGGCCGAATTCCTGTTCGACACGCAGGACGCGCTGGTGCGCATCGATATGTCCGAATTCATGGAAAAGCATTCGGTCGCGCGTCTGATCGGCGCGCCTCCGGGCTATGTCGGCTATGAAGAAGGCGGCTACCTGACCGAAGCGGTCCGGCGCAAACCGTACTCGGTCATCCTAATGGATGAAATCGAAAAAGCCCATCCGGACGTTTTCAACGTGCTGCTGCAAGTGCTGGATGACGGCCGTCTGACCGATGGCCAGGGCCGGACGGTGGATTTCAAGAACACCGTCGTCGTCATGACCTCTAACCTGGGTTCGGACCGTATCCAGGAACTGGCCGGCGAGGCGCATTACGAAGAGATGAAAGCGGCGGTCATGGAAATCGTCGGCCTGCGCTTCAGGCCCGAGTTTATCAACCGGATCGACGATGCAGTCGTCTTCCATCCATTGGGGCGCGAGCAAATCCGGGCGATCAGCGAAATCCAGATCGAATACCTGCGCAAACGCCTGCAGGACCGCGAAATCGGCTTCGAAATCAGCACCGCCGCGCTCGACAAACTGGGCGAAGCGGGCTTCGATCCGGTCTATGGCGCAAGACCGCTGAAACGGGCCATCCAGCATCAACTGGAAAACCCGCTGGCTCAGGAAATCCTGGCCGGCAAGTTTGCGGCGGGCGATGTCGTCAAAGTGGACGTGCACAATGGCGAGCTGAGTTTTTCGAAAGACTAAGCAATATCGGGTGGGCGGCACGGTGCTGCCCACCCTGATCATGCTATTTTCTTTCCCTCAGCAAGTCGCGGATCTCAGCCAACAATAGTTCTTCTTTGGTAGGCGCGGGCTCCGGCGCCGCTTCCTGTTTTCTTCTGAAGCGATTGATTAGCTTGACTATCATGAAAACGGCGAAGGCAATAATCGTGAAGTTAACCAAAGTCTGAATGAAATTGCCGTAATTAAGCGTTACGGCGGGCGTATCCAGGGTGGCTTCCTTTAACGTTACTGCCAGATTGGTGAAGTCGACGCCGCCGATCAGCATGCCGATCGGAGGCATAATGATGTCGTCGACCAGCGATGAAATGATTTTGCCGAAAGCGGCTCCGATAATGATGCCGATGGCCATGTCGATAGCATTGCCTTTAATGGCGAATTCTTTAAATTCACGTAATATGCTCATAATTGACTTCCCTCATGGTTCATTAGAAGCGAGCTGTCAGACTGTTTTTAAAGGCAGTGAGAGCGTCCAGACTATAAAATGAGCTTGTTCATACAGATTCTTTTGAATCGGCTATCTTGATCAGCCCATCTTAAGGAGAAAGACTATGAATATTAATGATGAGTTCAGACCGCCAGTGCCGCCATTCACGCGTGAGACGGCCATGCAGAAAGTCCGCATGGCTGAGGATGCATGGAACAGCGGCGATCCGCAGCAGGTCGTTCTGGATTATACGATCGACAGTCAGTGGCGCAGTCGCGTCGAATTTTCGAAAGGCCGGGAGGAAATCATCCGGCTTCTGACGCGCAAATGGGTGCGTGAACAGGAATTCAGGATAATCAAGGAACTCTGGGCGCATGAAAATAACCGCATCGCGGTGTGTTTCGTTTATGAATGGCACGATTATGTCGGCAACTGGTTCCGCTCCTATGGAAACGAAAACTGGGAATTCGATGCGAACGGCCTGGTACAGAAGCGGTTCGCCAGCATCAACGACATGCCCATCAAGGAACCGGAACGCAAATTCCACTGGCGCCCGGGGCGCCGGCCCGATGATTATCCCGGCCTTAGCGAGCTCGGCTTATAACCATTTTCTACTGCGGTATTTAAGATTTTACTATGTGGATTCAGAAAGAATTTAAACTGAAAGCGCGGCCCCGCGGTTTTCATCTCGTCACCGATGAAGTGCTCAGCGCTCTGCCGGAACTGGCAAATATCCGGTGCGGGCTGCTGCATCTGTTGCTGAAGCATACGTCAGCCTCGCTGACGCTGAACGAAAACGCCGACATGACCGTACGCCAGGATTTCGAGCGTTTTTTCAATAGAGCAGTGCCGGAAAACGAGCCTTACTATCGGCACAACTACGAGGGCAGCGACGATCTGCCCGCGCATCTGAAAAGCAGCATCCTGGGCGCCACCTTGACCATTCCCATCACCAACGGCAGGCTGAATCTGGGCATCTGGCAGGGCATCTATCTGTGCGAGCACCGGAATCATGGCGGTAGTCGGAGTCTGGTGGCGACTATTCAAGGGGAGCGCGTAGGATGAATTCCGGCATTCGCAGTCGCCTGTGCCGGGTTTTCGCTAAGGCCACAGCACGGTAGGCTGGGTTGATAAACCCAGCATTCAAAGCCACCTTGCCGGATTTCCGCTAAAGCTACAATCCAGCTTACGCGTGCTGTATCAATTGCGAACGCCACCTCCTGTCGTCGGCACATCCTATTCCTATGCCCCTATGCCTGCAGAATGGCAAAAACGTTTGACAGGTTTGTGAGCGAGGTCTACAAGTTAGCAGAAGAAGTTTTTCAGGATGCGGGTCGATGGCACCCCGTTGCTTCTCTCAACTTCATAACCAAGGGTGATGACAATGATGAGGATGGTGCTGGAAATAGCGATGGTGATGGCGGTCGTACTTGGGATGGTGATGGTGATGAAAGTAACCTCAAAAGAAAATGAGGCCAATAAAACTTTGCCCAGTGATGAGAATGGCGATGATGATAATAAAGATAGCGGCAGTGCATAGGATAGAATCCGTTCTGTAGTGCTGTAGGCTGGGCTCCCGAGCAGTTTCCGATAGATCGGGTCTGACGATGTGTTCGCCTGCTGCCGTTAATCACGCCGCAAAATCATTAAACACAGGAGATTGGACAATGCCGCTAACCAAGATAGTCTCGCTTGCTGTACTGTGTTGCCTTACCGCTGGTTGCTCTACTGGACCCGGCAGCTATCCTTCAGGACAATGGATAGACTTGTCGTATGATTTTTCCCCGGAGACCATCTATTGGCCGACAGCTGAGCCGTTCCAATTAGACACTGTCTCTGCCGGCATGACGGAGAAAGGATATTACTATTCGGCCTACAAGTTCTGTGCCGCCGAACATGGCGGCACTCATGCCGATGCGCCGATCCATTTCGCGTCCGGGGGCAAAACAATAGATCAGATCCCGCTGACGAAGCTGATTGCTCCAGCGGCCAAAATAGATGTTTCACAGAAGGCGATGGCAGATCGGGATTACCAAATCAGTGTAGAGGATTTCAAAGCCTGGGAATCTCAGTACGGAAAGATACCGGAGAGGAGCATAGTGTTGCTGCAAACGGGGTATGGCCAGTATTGGCCTGACCGATTGAAATATTTAGGTACCGACAAGCGAGGTGCTGAAGGCGTAGCCGAGCTGCATTTCCCGGGCTTGCATCCTGAAGCGGCCAAATGGTTAGTCAGTAGCCGAAGAATTAATGCGATAGGCATAGACACAGCCAGCATTGACTACGGGCAATCGCAGTTATTTGACAGTCATACAGCACTGATGGGCCAGAGCACGCCTGTATTTGAGAATGTCGCAAACCTGGACAAAGTGCCGACAGTGGGCGCGCAGGTGATCGCGCTTCCGATGAAGATCAAAGGGGGCAGCGGGGCGCCGCTGCGGATAATCGCTTTCATACCGGACGGGGCGCGTTAATCGCGTTGCAGGATGGGTTGGTAAACCCGGCATGGGCAGCCGAAAAAGTGTTGACGCATTACATCCATTTGGGTGCTAATATCCGGTCAAGATCTCTATAGGTAACGCCATGAGAAGCAATGCCCCCATCCGAAAACTCCCCGCTAATAGCATCGGTAAGGACTATGTCGTAGGCGACTTGCATGGCTGTTACGGTTTGCTGGAGCAATTGTTGGATGAAGTGGAGTTCGACAAGACCCGCGACCGGCTGTTTTCGGTCGGCGATCTGATCGACCGGGGACCCGACTCGCTGCGTTGCCTGAAATTGCTTGCAGAGCCCTGGTTTCACGCAGTGCGGGGCAATCACGAGCTGATGATGCTGGATTTCTTTTCATCCTACCTGACCAGTGGGAAATTCGATCCGCAGGAGGATATTGTTGATAATGGATTTCTGGAATACGGCGGCGACTGGGTGAGCGGCTATGTTGACGCTGACCGGCATTGCATGACACAGGAGTTTAATCGCGGATTGATTTTAGCGTTACAGATGCCGCTGATATGGGTAGTGGGAGAAGGAAGCAATCGCTTCCATATCATTCATGCCGATCTGGTCAGGCCGGATTATAAAACCGCTGATCATATTGTCTGGCTGGACAGCGATATTGACCGGTGGCTTGAGCGACAATTAATACCGCCCGAAGCTGAACGGCAACTTTACTGGAGCCGGGCACTGATGTCGAGCCAATTGGCCGAACAGGAAGTTGCCGGGACGCAAGCCGGCCTTTCTCTAACTTTTTGCGGTCATACTTATGCCGCTAAGCCACGCCAGCTGCTATCCCACCTGTGCCTGGATACCGGCGCTTTCGTGTCCTGGTGGTCCAGGATCTATGGTGAAGAAGGCGACAATTCAGGCCTGACGTTGTTTAATGTGCAGGAATCGCGCTGGGTTTCGGCATCCTATACGCGGGACGCTATTTTCTGGAGTGAAGTTTCAGCGGGGTAGCCGGGCTGATTCCGGATACCGATCATGCCGGAGATTGATGTTTTTTCACAACTCGCTATATCAAGGAGACCACATGATTAAAGCATTACCGATCCTTTTTATAATCTTGCTTGCAGCGTGCAGTCAAGTTGACTCAAGCCGTAACGCTTCGGCGGCAAAGATGCCGGTTGCAATTTCCGGCATCGATTCAAAGACCGTTCTCAATAAAGCAGGTGAATATAGCGTCAGGGTATCGGGCATGAAAAACGATGTGACCATTAAAGCCGGGAATACCGTCAGCCAGTTGCTTGTCTCTGGAGTCGACAACAACATTACCGTCGAGGAAACGGCCGTTGTTCAAAGCATCAGTCTTGCGGGCAGCAATAACAAAGTCTATGTTCCAGCCGGATTCCAGGCGAAAACTATGTATTCAGGCTCAAAAAATGCCATTATTGAAAAACAAAAGTAATATTCAATGGACTCGGCATTTGCAGGTGGCAGTTTTTTTGTTCACACCGGCATGCCATTACTACTGGGATCACAATGAAATATAAAGGGATTATCTTTGACTTTAACGGCGTTTTGCTTTGGGACGCGCCGCTTCATGTTCAGGCATGGCAGGCGACGGCCCTTCGGCTCAGGGGCGCTGAATTGAATGATGATGAATTTTCAATCCATGTACACGGCCGCACTAACGCTCACATTCTTGGCTATCTCACGGGCCGTATGCTTCACGGAAAAGAGCTTCTCGACCTCATCCAGATCAAGGAATCCATGTACCGGGACTTATGCTTAAAAAATTCCGACAGGTTTGTCTTGTCTCCAGGTGCACAGGCACTGCTAGACTTCCTTGCCGCCGAGGACATACCGCGGACAATAGCAACGGCCTCGGAAAGAACGAACCTCGATTTTTTCGTGCATCATCTTGGCCTGGCAAAGTGGTTCGATCTGCAACGGATCGTCTATGACGACGGTTTCCTTCCCGGAAAGCCCGCACCCGACATGTACGTGAAGGCGGCTGCAAACATTCAAGTGCTGCCGCACGAATGTATCGTTGTCGAGGACGCCATTTCCGGATTCAAGTCCGCGCATGCCGCAAACATCGGCTATATCGTGGGTCTTGGTCCTCGTGCAACGCACGCCAGGCTTTTGGCCTGCGAAGGCGTATCGGCCGCAATCGAGAGCTTCGAGCAGTTTCCTCGCCAGATATTGCTGAATGCATGATACGTAGCGGCGAATATGCCCAAAATTCGGACACGTGATTGCCCAAAAGCTGCTTTCTTGGGCAATCACCTCATTTAAAACGTTAAACAGGGAAGCAACTATGCATCTGCGACACATTGCGCTGGCTATCTTGATAATAGCCATTTGGGGATTCAATTTTGTGGTCATCAAGGTGGGCCTTAAAGAACTCCCGCCCATTCTGCTTTGCGCGGTCAGATTCTTTCTCGCCGCATTTCCGGCGGTCTTTTTTATTAGGCGTCCTGCCGTTCCTTTTTACCAGGTTATGGCCTTCGGATGGGTGATGTTCGTGTTTCAATTTGCGCTGCTGTTTTCCGGCATGTATGCCGGAACCACGGCGGGCCTGGCGTCTTTAGTGCTCCAGGTTCATGTATTCTTCACTATCGTACTGGCCGTCGTATTTCTGGCTGAGCAGCCATCTGTCTGGCAGGTCATCGGCGCCTTGACGTCATTTTCGGGAATCGGGCTGGTCGCCGCGAATACCGGCGGCGAAATTTCGGCTCTCGGCCTGGCTTTAATCGTTGGCGCCGCCGTCTCATGGGGAGTCGGCAATCTTCTTTCCAAGAAACTGGGCAAAGTCGATATGCTGGCACTGGTGGTGTGGGGCAGTCTCGTTGCCTGGCCGCCGCTTTTGCTTTTGTCTTATCTGCTGGAGCAGGGCAGCTGGAGCCCTGAGGGCTTTTCTCATCTTTCATGGTCCACCATTGGTGCAGTCGGATATATCGTGTATCCGGCAACCCTGCTGGGTTTCGCCGTATGGAGCTGGCTGCTGAGCCATTATCCGGCCGCGACGGTGGCGCCGTTTACTTTGCTGGTGCCTGTGTTCGGATTCACGAGCTCAGCACTGGCCCTGGGGGAGCCGATCCATCAATGGAAAATAGCCGCCGCCGTTCTGATTATCGCCGGACTGTGCATCAATCTGACCGGCGCCCGCATCGCCATGCGTCTTCGTCCTGCTTGATCCGTTCATGAAAAATCGATGATATGCAGGCCCGGTCTCGGCAAAAAAAATGGCTTTTCTACAATATCGTTAGACTAATCAAAGGAGTTGAACATTATGCGAAAATCGATAGCTTTACTGGGTGAATACACACCGACATTTCCGCCCCATGTTTCGACCGATGTGGCCATCGAGCATACCCGGAATTTCTTAGGGATAGATATAGCAGCGGAATGGGTTTCAACGAAAGATATTGACGACGGCTTGTTTGAGCGCCATTCGGGCATCTGGGTGACCCCGGGAAGTCCCTACAAGAGCATGGAGAAGACCTTATGGGCTATTCGCTATGCGAGGGAAAACAAGGTTCCCTGTTTCGGCACCTGCGGCGGGTTTCAGCATATCGTAATCGAGTACGCCCACAACGTTTTGGATTTCAGGGAGGCGCAGCATGCCGAGTACGCCCCCTACGCTTCAAGCCTTTTCATCTCCAGGCTGACCTGCTCGCTTGCCGATCGCGAGATGCAACTTGATTTTGCGCCGGGGTCTCAAGTGGCTGAAATTTACGGCAGTTTGTCGGCGAAAGAACAGTACTACTGCAATTTCGGAGTCAATCCGGATTACGCTCATTTATTGAAGCAAGGGCCGCTGAATATCTCCGGCTCGGATGCTGAAGGCGAAGTGCGCGTCATTGAGCATCCCGATCATCCTTTTTTCATTGGCACGCTGTTCGTGCCGCAGGCGCGCTCCATGCCTGAACAGCCGCATCCATTGGTTATGGCTTTTCTAAGCTCTGTAAGGCTGTAGGCTGTTTTAGGCAAAATTATGAATTTAAACATCCGTAACGCAAATTTTGAAGATTTCACTCATATCCAAGCGCTAATTTCTAAATCAGCCCGAATACTTCAGGCGCAGTACTATAAAAAGTCAGAAATAGAAGCAGCGTTGGAGTTGGTGCGTGGCATAGAAGAACTGATTATTGCAGGTAGCTTCCTTGTGGCTGAGCATGAAAGGAAAATCATCGGTTGCGGTGGCTGGGCGTTTGATGTGTCTTATCCTCAGAAAGCAGAAATAAGGGGATTTTTTGTGCATCCTGATTTTATTCGAAGAGGTGTTGCTGCGCTTCTCCTTAACACATGCGAAAATATATGCTTGCGTAGAGGTATTGAGACTTTATATCTGACGGCTACACTTTCTGGTGAGCCTTTTTATAAAAAGCATGGTTTTTTTGAATTTGAAAGGTTCAATCAGGATTTGTCAAATGGACAGACTTTTGAATTAATCAAGATGGAAAAAGTTTTGTAGTACGCATCGCGTACCTTTCCGGACTTGCGGTATGTCGAAAAGCCTTGAAGTGGTACGCGATGCGTACAGTGGCTTTCGCCTTGATTTTGGCAGGGCAGCGGGTAGGCTTAAAGCGCCAGCCCTGCCTATAGATGCCGCGCCAAGGCTGAGTTTTTGTATCGATAGCGGTTCCTAGCTCCTAACCAGCCCATCATTTCCTCACAATAAACGTCCCTGGAATCATGCCCATGTAGCAGCTCCAGCTGATTGCGCCCATTTGCTGAGGCGTGAATTCGACGACTTGCAAGCCGGGCTTCAGGTCAATGGTCATGTCCAGCGTCGGAACGATGATTCTTTTGTTGCAGCTGGACAGTTCCTTGACGTTGATGATCCATTTGACCGGAATACCGTAGCGCAGGTTGAATTTGTCCGGCTTATAGGCGGTTGCTTCGGCTTCCATGTAAATGACCTGATAGCCGTCTTGAAGGTGCGACCCGGCGTCGGCATGATCATGCCGCCAGGTCATGAAGCGCTCCTGAAATGCCAGCGACGCTCTTGACAGCAACGAATTGACATCATAGCCGGAGCCCGAAATCAGGAGGCTGCGGTTGAGCATGGCCGCTCCGAGCAGCAGGATGATGACGGCCGAGATTTTCATGAACCGCTGCGTGGCGCCGCTGGAAATCATGCCGGCAAAGTAGCCGAATGCCAGCATGACGGGCAGCGTGCCCAACGCAAAGACGGCCAGCATGGTTGCGCCCGCTAAGGCGCTGCCCGTGCCGGCGGCCATGATATACACGGCCTGCAAGGGGCCGCAGGCGATCATCAGGCCGTTCAGCAACCCGATTATGAAGGGATTGGACGTGCGCTGGCGCCGCCTGACCAAGAAGCGGTTAACGAAGAAAGGCAGGCGTATGTGCAGGCGTCTTAAGCCGCTGAACGCCTCCAGCATGCTCAATCCGTAAAGGATCAGGAATACGCCCGCCACGGCCGACACCATACTGCGCGTGCCCAGGGTAAAGGTAATGGCGCCGCCGATCAGGCCGAACAAGGCGCCGAAGCCGGAATAGGACAGCGTTTTTCCGAGGCCGTAAAGCAAATGGCTGAAATAATCTGGCTTGCCCGATTTTACGTCAGCTACGGTATAGCTGATGACAAAACCGCCGCACATGCCGATGCAATGGAAGCTGGTCAAAACGCCGACCAGAAACAGCAAGCCATAGTTGGCTGTTTTCCCGATGTCTTCCAGCGATAGGTCGAGCTGAACGAATTTGTTCAATTGCAGCAACAGAATAATGCCTGTGATGGCGACGATAATCTGGAAAAGGCGTTTGCCCAGGCCCGCCGGTTTATGCCGGGCGCGGTTCGAACATTCATAACCGACTGATTTGACTGCCGCGCAGACCGTCTTGAGCGATATGATGTCGTTGTCCAGATCCAGCGTCAGCGTTTCGTCAGTAAAGCTGGCCTGCGCCTTGATGACGCCGGGGAGCCCTGCAACCGCTTCAACAATATGATTTTCGCAGTCTGCGCATTGCATACCGGTGACAGGCAGTTCGTAATGTTTGGGTTTCATATTGCGATGAAGAATGTGGGTGATTAATGAATTGTATGAGTCCTGTGTCGGTTTGCCAATGCATCTGGGTGTAGTGATTTAGTTTGCGTAGGCTGAGCACTGTCATTTACAAATGACGATGTTGGAATACGCTTGTAACGGCTCAATCAAGATCTATGATTTTATTCCTCATCATTTTAATAGTCGTGGCAGTGTTAGTTTTTGCAGACAAACAGGCCGGTTTTGCCAGGCGCGAGAACTTTATAACCGACTATTATTTCCCCACCGGTATTGTCGGCAAGTTGGTTGCGTCAGCGATATCGGCTGCGCATCGGGCCGCGCTGGGGATGCAGGCGGCTAAAAAGTTATCGCCGATCCTCTATCAATCCGATGCGTTTAATTATAATGAGCCTGAAAGTTAAAAATTTGGCAAATATCTGACCGGCAGGTTGAACAGATGAATAAAGAAGATTACATGCGCAGAGCCATCGAGCTGGCTTTGCAGGTTCCCGCGTTTCCGTTCGGCGCCGTCATCGTAAGGCGGGCGACCGGCGAGATTGTCGCCGAAGGCTTTAATCAGTCGGTGCTGAATCCGGCCTGGCATGGCGAGATGGTCGCGATCAACCATTGCGCGCAGTCCCATCCATCAGCGGATTGGCGCGAATTCGATCTGTATACGACGGCGGAACCGTGCCCGATGTGCCAGAGCGCGATCGAATGGGCGGGCATCGGCACGGTTTATTACGGCACGTCCATTCCTTATCTGCAAAACCGGAATTGGTGGCAAATTGATATCCGCGCGGAGGAAATTGCCGCCAGAACCCCGTTCCGGAACAGCCGCGTCGTCGGCGGCTTACTGGAGGCCGAGTGCAATGCATTGTTCGATAAGGCGCCCAGGGGCATGTTCCATAAGGCGACTTAGCGCAATTGATGGGCTCTTGTCATAAAAGAGTAATATAGGTTTTCTACAATATGAAGATTTAATAATCACTCAATTAATTATGTCCAGTTTTAAAATTCTCGTTGTTGAAGATGAAGATGCTATCAAAGGCATGTTAATGCTGGTATTGGAGCAGGCCGGTTTTACGCCGATTGCAGCCGCTGATGCGGAAGAAGCGCAGAGAGTCCTCGATGATAATTTACCGGACTTGATTCTGCTGGACTGGATGCTGCCGGGCATCAGCGGCGTTGAATGGGCCAGGCGCCTGAAGAAAGACCAGACGTATCGGGAGCTGCCCATTATCCTGTTGACGGCGCGCGGCGAGGAAGAAGACAAGGTCAAAGGGCTGGAAATCGGCGCCGACGATTACATGACCAAGCCTTTTTCGCCCAAGGAACTGATAGCGCGAGTCCGCGCCGTATTGCGCAGAAGCGGAAAAATTCAGGGCGCGGCGCAAATAGAACTGGGCGATCTGGTGCTCGATACCGAACAGCACCGCCTCAGCATCGGAGACAAGCAACTGGACGTGAGCCCGACCGAGTTCCGCTTGATGCAGTTTTTCATGACCCACCCCGATAAGGTGTACAACCGCACGCAACTGCTGGATCAGGTCTGGGGGCGCAGCGTCTATATCGAAGAGCGCACGGTCGACGTGCATATCCGCCGGCTCAGGAAAATCCTCGGTGAATACGGCAGAGAGGATCTGGTTCAGACCGTGCGCGGCTTCGGCTACCGGTTCTCAGTGACAAGCTAGGTTATGAGCTTCTGGCAAAAAGAGATCGGCATTGCGCTGCTGCTGTTTTTGGCCGCGCTGGTGGCAGGCAGTCTAACAGGGCATGTTTTGTTGTTTGTGTTTCTGGTGATGTTGGGGCTCTGGATCAGTCAGTTATTCCAGATCAGCCGGTTTGAAAGATGGGTAAGCACAGGCGGGCGCGGCAAATACCCTAAAGCGACCGGTGTCTGGGAAGATATTTACTATCATGTCTACCGCATCAAAAAAAACGAGAAAAAACGCAAGAAGAAACTGAGCAAGATGATAGATCAGTTTCGCAAGTCCACGGAAGCCTTGCCTGATGCCGCCGTTGTTTTGGGGGCGCATGACGAAATCGAGTGGACCAATAAAGCGGCCCGAGAGGTTCTGGGACTCCAGCAGACCGATAAAGGCCAGCGCATCCCCAACCTGATCCGTTTCCCCGAGTTTATCCGCTACCTTAAATCCGGCCATTACGATGAGGCGGTCATGCTGCCTGCGCCGGTGGACCACAGCATTACATTGGCCGTGCGGATTGTTAAATATGGCGCCGGACTGCGGCTGCTGTTGGCACAGGATGTCACGCAGCTGAAAAAAATGGAAAGAATGCGCAAGGATTTTGTTGCCAATGTCTCGCATGAACTCAGAACGCCGTTGACAGTGTTGAAAGGCTATCTGGAAACCATGCAGGACATGGATGACGGCAATTCACCGTTACTGACGCATTCGGTTCAGCAAATGCAGGGTCAGACCGAGCGGATGCAGCATCTGGTCGATGACCTGTTGCTGCTGACGCGGCTGGAAACGCAACAGAAGAAAGTGCAGTGCGTCGACATTCCGGCTTTATTAAACCAGATCTGCAAGGAAAGCGACGCGCTGGAAATAGCGGCCGGGCGCATCGAATTATCGCTTGAAACCGATGCGCATATTGTCGGCGAAGAACAGGAATTGCGCAGCGCTTTCACCAATCTGCTGGGCAACGCCTTGAAATATTCGTCCGATGATTCGAAAGTGAAAATACGCTGGCATCGATCCGAAGACGCTCTCATGCTGGATGTCGAAGACCAGGGCGAAGGCATCGCCGCGGCTGAAATCCCGCGTATTACCGAACGCTTTTACCGGGTTGAAGTCAAGCGCAGCAAGAAAGTCAACGGCACCGGGTTGGGCCTGGCTATCGTCAAGCATGTGCTGATGCGTCATGACGCCAAGTTGGACATCGTCAGCGAACTGGGCAAGGGCAGCCGTTTCAGCTGCTGTTTCCCTGCGACACGGCTTTGCAGCTGATGCTTTCATTTATTTCTTAGCGACTCGATCAGACCTTTCAATACCTCAAATCCTTGCCGGTCGCATTTCAATTCGACAGGCAGCAATTATAAATTCGCTTATAATTGAAACGGGCCATAAATAAACAAGCGAAGCAGACGTCATTCTGCCTGTGGTTTTAATTGTTCTCATTGAAACCGTTTTCAGCTCAGGCACAATGTTTTTTCGGCAGATTATTATGCGTTTGTTTTTGCTGGCCTTAGCAAGACTTTACAACAAAATAATAAAAAATGTAGCGGACTGCTTGCCGGGTTACCGACCAGCATCAGATGTTCTGCTATTGATTCAAGCAGTGGAGGAAGAAAATGAGCGCGTTGATTAAGAAGTTATTGAACTATCTTTTAATCGGAATTTTGGCAGTTATTCCTATTGTTATAATTTTACAAATCATCATCTTTGTAAAAGACCGGGTTGCCGATCTGTTTCAGCTGGTTTACGGTTATTCGGTCAGCTATGTTTATACGTCGCTGATTTTTGCCGTCAGCTTCATTATCCTCGTTTCCATCGGCCGTCAGATAGCCAAACAGGGGCGTCCCTGGTTTATTGCCGCTTTTGAGCATGTTATCGACAGAATTCCTTTTTTGAACACCGTTTACAGGGTTATTAAGAAAGTCATAAATATGTTCTCCTCCCATGACAAGAGCATCGCCAAAGAGGTCGTCTATGTGGAATACCCGAAAGACGGGGTTTGGGTGCCTGCTTATGTCACGAACCGGTTCAATGAAAAGTACGTGCTTTTCGTGCCTACCTCGCCGAATCCGACATCGGGATTTACCGTCATCGTCGATAAGTCAAAAATCATCAGATCCAATATGAATATTGAAGAAGCCACCAGTTTTATCGTCAGCGTTGGCGTCGATTTCGATAAAGATACGGAAGTGGGCCAGTTACCCCGGTAAGAACCAACATGGATTGATTTACCAAGTCAGCCCGAGATCAAGCGAGAAACAGAGCAGCATGCAATAGAGATATTATTAGATGAGATTAACCTGGATGAAATCAATAATTAAAATAACCGTTATGCTGTCATGGGCGGCAATTGCCGGCTGCAATGGAGAAGATCAGCCGGCCGCGGCTGCCGATAGCGAGGTGCTGAAGGCTGAGAGGGAAGCGCTGGAAAAGGCTAAGGCGGTCGAGCAGACGGTTCTCGATGCGGCCGCGCAGCAACGGCAGCAAATCGAGCAAAGCACGCAGTAAAGCGATGCCCTCATGCGGAATGGGGGGCGGCTTACTCTCCCCATTTTGTCTGTTTTGTGTTTGATAGTTTTTGATTGACTTTGAACGTTTTGCTTGTTATGAATGAGCCTGCGTACTAGCAATAAAAAACGGCAAAAATACAATAAACACAAACAATTACATGAGGGGAGTGCAGTTATGGAATCTAATGACAGTGCCGTTGCGGGCGGCTTGCTGGTGAAATTAACCCGATTGGAAGATCAGGTGTCAACGCTTTCCAAGGAGCTGGAATCAAGTAAGAATACCATCAGTCTGCTAAAGCTGTCGCTGACCGAGCGCGATTCACGCATTTATGAATTGGAGTCAAAACTGACAGCGGCGCAAAACACGCAACTAAAAACAACGGTTAACTGGATTGAGCGTTGCAGGCATCAAATCAAAAGCGGCGTGGACGAAAAATACATCAATCCGACTTTCGCTAAAATCCGCCAGCGCATCGAGACCATGCAGCGATTGGTCTACGAAACCAGGGATCTCGTCAACCAGAAAGTAACCGTCATTCAAGCAAATATCCACGACTATTCCGCCTTGATCAAGCAGTGGCCCGAACAAGCCAGACTGTATTTTGAACAAGGCGTTGTCGAGCCTCTCAACTCGTTGGTCAATGAAACGGTTGCATCAACCTACAGCTATTTGAAAGCCATCCGGGACATGACTGAGCAGAAAATCCTCTATCCTTGCAAAGTCATCTATGACGAAATTGTCGTCGCGGTCCTGGCGCTGCCTTCACAGAGCCGGATTATTCTTCAGGTGTGGCTGATCGACCCTGCCAGACAGCAAATGGCCGTATTGCCTGAGTTAGGCTTGAAACTTTCTGCCAGCGCCCTGGCATGGCTGGGCAAGTCGATCAATCAATTAAGAGCGTTGATTGATCGCGTAGTTGAAGCGATAGGAAACGCCATTAAAAGCTCATCGTTCTGGAATGGAAATCAGCCGATACAAACGGCTTGAATAGACGGGAATTAATGGGTTTGGCTAGTGCATAAAAGCCCTGTCCGGATATTCCTGACAGGGCTTTCGTTTAAGTGGAGATATCGCCGGCTATTTCACCAGACTCAACAGGATGCCGGCCGCGACCGCCGAGCCGATCACGCCGGCCACGTTCGGGCCCATGGCATGCATGAGCAGGAAGT
>NZ_JADMKV010000140.1 GCF_015476545.1 Methylobacter sp. BlB1
GATCTAGCTATAGTTTTTCATTAATTGAGCAAAGATTATTAAATATGTGTATAGGAAGCATATATTATGAAAAATTTATAAAACCGGAAACTAAATGTACAGTTAAACTAGATAGATATATTCTTGAATATGGAATATCAAGGAAAGAGGGCTTAAAACAATTTAAGGATATACAAGGAAGTCTAGGTCACAAAGAAGTTATCTTGCCTGAATATGATCAAATACCAATACGATGGGTAGATAAAATCGATTTTGAATGCAGTGATGAACTATACATTAACTTTAATGAAGAGATAATACCTCATATTTCTAAAATGAAATCTCATTTCATCTCATATGACTTATGCCATATTAGGCTTTTAAATAGTCCCCATTCAATACGGCTATATGAACTATGTAAAAGTGTAGCGCACGATCGTGCACAATGGAGACTTGAGATTGAGCTAGTAAAGCTTAAGTTAATTCTGGGCCTAGAGAATAGATATGCTCTATATGCGGATTTTAAACGTTTACTAGACAAGTGTATTTCAGAAATAAATGTACATACTGATATAAATGTGTCCTATGCTGAACGAAAATTAGGTAAGAAGGTTGTAAAGATAGTCTTCTCTGTTTCATCTAAAGGATCTATTAATACTATAAGTAAGAAATAGAGCTGATCTATTTAAGGTAATTTTGACAACTGAGCTTAAAAAAATAGAAGATATCCTACTTTATAATAATACTTCCTATGTTGCACTCAGCTATAAATGAAAAAAAGTACAAAATTAAAGAAATACGTTGAGCTATTTACTAGAAATATAGATCGCTTCTTAGCTCCTAACGTTTCAATTAAAACCACTATTTATCCTGTTGAAGGGCCAGGGGCTATATTTGAATTTATCTTTAATTATGAAGGAGATAAATCAGAGACAATCGCACCAATTAAGGCCACTGTTGGCTCTGTTCTATCATCAATACCTCAACGTTTTGTCGCAGGTGATATTGAAAATATTACATTTGGTGGAACCAACATCTGTATGGAAGGGAATAGGCTACTTCTGATTAAAGGAGATGATTCTCCGCCTCTATGGAGCGGCACTACAGTGCAAGAGGATGTTCTTCGGGTGGTGTCCACATCGCAGGGAGGCAAATAATGTCGTCTTTTGAAAAAATGACAATAGCACAAATCTCCAAAACTGCCGAAGATGTGAGAACAATACAAAAATTCCAAGATGAATCGATGAATCATGGATTTAATACAGGACTTATTTCAGCAACAGTAGCTCCTTCAAAAAAATTAAAAACAACAGTAGCTCCTTCAAATAATTTAAAAACAGTGGACTGGCCTATTATCTGTTTAACTTTTTTTCTTATAGTATTCTTTTGCTTAGTTTTAGCGAACTCTATAATTGATCATTCTGCAAAAATAGAAAAGCTATTGCTTGATGGTAGCCTATTTGCTGCTAACTTATCCGTCTTCAGTGCTTATCTAAAATTCAAAGATATAACAAGTACAATTATTCTAAGTATAGGCTTGGTTGCAGTTATCACTATAGGGTTTAATATACTTACACCCAAAGAAGCCATTTCTGAAGCAAAGGAAATGGTTAAAGGAACAACAACAGAGACAAACAAGGATGGTATGTTTGAAAAAACAAAACTTTAATATAGCTGTCTACATTGATATGGAAAGTATCGCCTCTGTAGACTTTTTATTAGATGAAGTAATGAATTCATTGTTACTTTCTGACGAAGATTTAAATTGCATTTTTGTAATTAAATCAGCGTATGGAAATCAAATTAATGCAAAAAAAGATCTAAAGAATCAGATTGTAGAGCATAACTTCAATATTATTGATACTCCCAAGATTGGTAACGAAAAAAATCGAGCAGATCTTCTTCTAAGTATTGATGCTTTTGAATCTTTATATCTTGGTAACCCAAGCATAGATCGCTATTGCTTCTTTACTAGTGACTCTGATTTCACAGTCATAGGAGATAAACTCAGGAAATATGGAAAAGAGGTGTGGTTGGTATGTAAAAGGAAAGACAAAGATAGAGCAATACTTGCAAAATCATTTGATAATTTGCTCTTTCTAGAAGATTTTACGAGTAAAGAAAAAATCAAAATAGAAGATAGTATTGAAAAGCTCTTTGTATCAGCTATAAAAAATATGAATCAAAGCAGCCTCCCTACTAATGTTTCAACCGCTAACTCAAAAATGAAAGAGATTGATCCAAGCTTTCAGGTTTCAAAAACAGAATATAAAACATTTATGAATCTTATAAAAAAAATGAAAAGCAAAGGATATATTAATTTTGAAACACTGGGTTCTGGAGAAAATAGAATTACAGAAATTAATGTATAGAAAATATACTATT
>NZ_JADMKV010000141.1 GCF_015476545.1 Methylobacter sp. BlB1
CTGACTCGGTAAAAATCGGCTAGTTTAGCTCAAACCATACCAAATTAACAATGCCCAAATTAGAAAGGATTCACCATGCCATCCCGACGCATAGCTGCCGGGCTTAATGCCGGCACTTACTATCTCACACTAACCGTTCAACGCTGGTATTACCTGTTCGATCGCCATAACCGCTGGCAGATCCTGTCCGATTCAATCCGTTATTGCCAAGACAACAAAGGGCTGGAATTGAACGGCTATGTTTTTATGCTGAATCATATCCATCTCATAGTGACTTCGCCGGATATGGCGGGATTTTTACGGGATTTCAAGCGCTTCACTTCCGGTAAACTCAGGCGCAATCTTGAAAGCACGGAGCCAAATGTATTGAAACTGTTTGTGGATGAGCAGGGCAGTTATCAATTTTGGATGGAGACTAATGCGCCGAAGAAGATTAAAAACCCTGCTTTCTATTTGCAAAAGCTTAACTATATCCATGAAAATCCGGTGCGGAAAAGTTATGTTTCAAGGCCTAAATATTGGTTTTGGTCATCGGCTAACCCGGCCTCGCCGCTCCTTACCAAACTGCTTGTAACATGATGCGCTATGTTGAGCGTAGTCGCTTAGCTTGGGCGGTATAGAAACGTTAGGGACGGGGTTGCAAACCCCGTCCCGCTTGTGGAAATTTTTCAAGCAGTGGCAGGAGGAGAAGTGGCGGGGGGTGAAGCGGTGTTGTTAGATAAAGTCAATAGCTGAGTGTGCTTTATCTCTTATTTACAAGATAACGCATGGCTGAATTTTTGAGCGCGAATTTGGGCATAAAATGGGGAGTTATCTTTGATGTTATCCTGAAACTGTTTTTTATGCTTATTGTATGTTATCCAATTTAGAGAACTTGATTTGGAAGATTATTTTGCCTGCTTAGATTGAGAAAAAATATAGAATATCCAGATCTAGATAATAACTTGTTAGCAGTCAAAAGGGTGCTCAAATGGTTTGGTTGGACAATTCGAGAATAATCGCAATTTTCGCCGTAGTTTTTTTACATGTAGCGGCTGGCGTTGTGATTGAAAGTGTTATTGGCACAGAAAGTTGGTGGGTTGGCAACCTCTATGATTCACTTGTTAGGTGGTGTGTTCCCGTTTTCGTGATGATTAGTGGAGCAGTGTTACTTGATCCACACAAAAAGGAAGATCTAAAGACTTTTTACATAAAAAGGCTATCAAAAATATTTATTCCTATTCTTTTTTGGTCTCTTTTCTTTCTATTATGGGCAGTGTTAAAGGGCTTCGTTAAAGCAGAGCCTTTGTCCTTGGCTTACTTAGCCAGAAAACTTATATCGGGGAAACCGCATTACCATATGTGGTTTTTATACATGATTATACCGCTTTACTTGTTTACACCATTCTTTCGGAAGATTTTAGTCAACTCTACTCGCAACGAAATTACCACCCTAGTTATTATTGCCATGTTTTTATCGGTGTTAAGCGGTATTGGTAACAAGGAATCTCCACTTTTTACTAACTGGTTCTTATCCTACATACCATTTTTCTTTCTTGGTTATTTAATCCGATCTGATGAGCGCAATCATTCAAAGCTTATTTTATGGGGTGTGTTTATAGTTTCATTCATCTTAACAGCAGTGGGGTGTTACGTTGTGGCAAGCAGAAAAGGTTTAGATGCTGGGCTATATTTTTATAATTACACCGGTATCACTGTGGTTCCCATGTCGGTCAGCGTTATGTATCTTTTAAAGTCGTGGACTTTGCCTATTGGCAATGTAGCCCTAAGCAGAAAGTTATCGCTTTTAACTTTGGGGGTTTATCTAATACACCCTGTAATCCTGGAAACCATTCAATATCTCGGATATGGTCCATTCATTTTCTACCCAGCAATATCCATTCCGCTCATAGCTATAGTTGTTTTTTGTTTATCTTTAATTGGAGCGTGGTTAATCTATAAAACGCCATATTTATCTCGTGTTATTTGAAAGCTGCTAACAAGGCGCCACCAGACGTAAATTCCGCTTCCGCAATCCGTAGGGCGCAATACGCTAACGCTATTGCGCCCTACGGATTGCGCCTCACCGAGTTCCGTCAAATACTGGATTACTTAACAACTAACCCAACCTACGCTATTATTTATCGTTAGCTATCATTTAGTGAGTTAATTATGGTTTCATACCGTATTCCAGGGCCTCTAGAGGGATTAATAACAGAGGATATCGACGAAGGCGCCATGTGTAGGACAGCTAGTCCAAGGCCTGGACCTTTAGGAGAATCAATAGACTATAGAAGTGGACCCCACCAATTGGACAGCCATTTATCATTCTTAAGTGATAACCCTG
>NZ_JADMKV010000142.1 GCF_015476545.1 Methylobacter sp. BlB1
GCCGTCGCCGCCATGGAAAATCATGGCCTGGCGCTCCCAGGGCGTGCCGTTGGCGGGCAGTTTGATGGCCGAAAGGGCCGTCACGGTTTTGTCGAAGCTGAGACGGGTCTCTTCACTGACGGCCGTGCCGTCGGCGACCACATGGCGCGGCAGGCCGCCGTCCGCGACCATATCCAGCGGCGGCTGCGGCGGCCGGTGGCCGGCGATGCCGGCGATATAAAACGGATAGCCGGGGTTGCCGGCGGCGATATCGGGCAATTTGACCTGGCCGTCTTCGATAGCCACTTTCGCGCCCGGCTGCGGCGCCATGGCCATGGTCGGCAGCGGCACGACGGCCGGGATCGGCGTGCCGGCCAGAATTTCCCGATCGGGCAGCGCGCGGGCGCCGGGCGCCGGCTTGCCGTCGGCAGCGAGCACGGTGCCGGTCTCCAGCACGTCATGCACGCGCATCAGAGACCACATGCCGCCGGCGAAATGCGGGTAGAAATGGCAGTGGAAGATTGAATCGCCGGCCGTGCGGTTGCGGTTGCCGCCGCCGTGATAAGCGATTTCATAGGTATAGCCGCTGCCCGGCCCGATGCTTTGGCTGTCCAGATAGGCCGAGTTGTCGCTGTCGGGCGTGTGCAGCCATTGATGGGCATGCAGGTGGAAGATGTGGTGTTCCTTGGGGCCGGCATGCAGGTTGCGGAATTTGACCCGGTCGTTCAGGTAGCTGTGGTGCACGTTGGACGGGTCAGCCGGGAAAAAAGCCTGGGTCGCGAATTGCGGGTTGGCGACGACGCCCAGCTGGCCGTCGGAGTTGACACCCGCGGGCACATCCACGACCATGGCCGGATCGCCGAGCACCCAGGAGGTCAAGAAGAATTCCTCGTACTTGCAATCGACGCAGTCCTTCATCGGGCCGAGTCCGAGGCGGTTGGCGATGATCTCCGAGCCGATGCCGCCGGTGCCGTAGTTGATGGCGAAGACGTCCCGGACACCGAACAGGGTGTGGCTGAGCACCGGATCATTGAACCAGTCTGGAAACGCCTGTACGGCTTTGGCTTCGTCGTGGAAAATGACCGTGAACTCGCGGAACGGATCGAGGCGGTCCGGATACACGGCATTTTTGGGTTCGACAGCCGGGCTGAATTTGCCCTGGTTGGGTCCGGTGATGATGGCATTGAGATCGGAGTGGACGATCTGGTTGCGGCTGTCGAGCAGGCTCAGGATAGGCCGGCCGGCCAGCGGATGCGGCGCCGTGCCTTCGATCCGCCAGCTGTACGGGGCCGCTGCCAGCGCGCTGACGGCTGTGATCGGCGCCACGAGGGCCGAGCCATCGGTGTTGACCCGTCTGATCGTGCCCTTGAAGTCGCCCATGATCAGGGTCTTGCCTTGATCGCCGGGGATGAAACCGGTATCGCTGGTCAGGCGGCTCAGGATCGCTCGATAAAGACCGCCCCGCGCCGCCGCCAGCGTCAGCTTTTCCTGCGGCTTGCGGGTTTCGACGGCAGGATAGACGGCCTGATAGTCGATGACCGGATAAAATTTGCCGTCGGACGCGGACAGCGTCGAGGAAGTCGCGGCCAGGGCCAGGTCCTGTTCGGTGACCTGGCTGCGGTACCATTCCGCGCCCTGGTTCTCGACATTGACGGCGCCGAACAGGCCGTGCGCCAGCGAGCCGCCGTCGCCTTCGCCGCCGGTCGTGGCGGCGGTGCTGTAGGCCAGGAAGGTGCCTTCCTTCTCGGCATAAAACGTATAGGTCAGGCTGCCACCGGGAGCTACCAATCCGCTAGGGTTGTTGCCGACCTTGGAGGCGTCGGAGACGATGTCTTTCGGCTGCAGGCCCATGACATGGAACGAGGCCGTGCGCGTGGCGGGGCCGTCGTCATTGCGGACCGGCGTGCTGTTGGGCGGATCGCTGGGCGGCACGGGGGCTGGTAGAGAGCCCGCCAGATTCTGGCTCAGCCAGTTGGTGAAGCGGACCTGCAGACAATCGCCCTCGTTAACACGCAAGGTCAGCGGCCTGGGCCGATGGTCAGGCCGCAGCATGGCATTGCCGGGGCCGGGATTCGGGCCGCCGGCCCGATCCACGACATCGGCCTTCAGCGCGTAGATCATGCCGGCGGGATTCATCGCGCCCAGGCGGTTGTAATAAAACACCTGGTCCAGCGCGACCACATCGGCCGACACGGTGTTTTTGCAATTGGCGTGCGCCGGGCCGGCATAGGCCAGCGCCACGGCGAGCAAGGGTAGACAGACGACGCCTGCCG
>NZ_JADMKV010000143.1 GCF_015476545.1 Methylobacter sp. BlB1
AGGCCCGGCACGATGTTCAACGCCAAGGCGCCCAATAAGGACGCGAAGATGCCGAATTGGGCCGCAGCCCCCAAGAGCAGGGTCTTCGGGTTGGCCAGCAGCGGCCCGAAGTCGGTCATGGCGCCGACGCCCATGAAGATCAACAGCGGAAACAGGCCGCTCTTGATGCCGAAGTACAGGTAATAGAGCAGGCCGCCCTCGTCGTTGAGGCCGGCCGTCGGGATGTTGCTGAGGATGGCGCCGAAGCCGATCGGCAGCAGCAATAACGGCTCGAAGCCTTTCTTGATGGCCAGAAACAGCAGCAGAAAGCCGACCAGCATCATCAGCGCCTGGCCGCCGCTCAGGTTGTACAGGCCGGTGCTCTGCCAGAGTGAAAGCAGGTTTTCCATGGGTGAGGTCTCGTCTGAATAAGCAGGGAGGCCCCGCCCGAGGCGGGGCCGTTATTCTTGATTATAAGCTGATCAGCACATCGCCGACCGTGACCGCGGCCCCTTCCTTGGTGTGCACGGCGCTGACGATGCCGCTGGCCCGCGAGCGCACTTCGGTCTCCATCTTCATGGCCTCCATGATCACCACCACGTCGCCCTCGGCCACGGCGCTGCCGGCCTGCACCAGCACTTTCAGGATCGTGCCGGCCATCGGCGCCTCGACCGAGACGCCGTTGCCGGCCACGGCCGGGGCGCTGACCGCGGCCGTGGCCGCCGCCGGCTGGATGTGCAGCGGCGCGCCGCCGGGGCCGACCGAGACGTTGAAATGGCGGCCGTCGACGTTGACGCTGTAAGTCTCCACGGCGGCCGCGCCAGCCGCTTTCGGGGCCGGCGTCGGGATGGGGGCTGCGGCCGGGGCGCTGCCCGGCGCCGGCTCGAAGGCCTCAGGCTTGCCGCGGTGGGCCAGGAATTTCCAGCCGACCTGCGCAAACAGGCCGTTGATCAGCGCGTCTTCTTCGACCTGTTCGCTGAGCTTGACGCCTTCGGCCCGGGCCTTGTCCTGCACGTCGGCGATCAGTTTGGCCATTTCCGGTTCCAACAGGTCGGCCGGCCTACAGCTGATCGGCTCGGCACCGTCCAGCACGCGCGCCTGCAGTTCGGCATTGACCGGGGCCGGGGTGGCGCCGTATTCGCCTTTCAGGACGCCGGCCGTTTCCTTGGTGATGGTCTTGTAGCGCTCGCCGGCGATCACGTTCAGCACGGCCTGGGTGCCGACGATCTGCGACGTCGGCGTGACCAGCGGAATGAAGCCCAGGTCCTCGCGCACGCGCGGGATCTCGGCCAGGACGGCATCGAACTTATCCTCGGCGCCCTGCTCCTTGAGCTGGCTTTCCATGTTCGTGAGCATGCCGCCGGGCACCTGCGAGACCAGGATGCGCCCGTCGACGCCTTTCAGGCTGCCTTCGAAGGCGGCGTATTTCTTGCGCACGGCGCGGAAATAGGCCGCGATCTCTTCCAGTTTGGCCAGGTCCAGGCCGGTGTCGCGCTCGGTGCCCTGCAGGCTGGCGACGATGGTTTCGGTCGCGGTGTGGCCATAGGTCATGCTCATGGAGGAGATGGCCGTGTCGACGTTGTCGATGCCGGCCTCGGCCGCCTTCAGGATGGCGCCGGTGCTCAGGCCGGTCGTGGCATGGCACTGCATGTGGATCGGAATGGACACGCTTTGCTTCAGGCGGCTGACCAGCTCGTAGGCGTCATAAGGCTTGAGCAGGCCGGCCATGTCCTTGATGCAGATCGAGTGCGCGCCCAGGTCCTCGATCTGCTTGCCCAGATCGACCCACATGGCCAGCGTGTGCACGGGGCTGGTCGTGTACGAGATCGTGCCTTGGGCATGGGCGTCGGTCTGCAGCACGGCCTGCACGGCGCGTTGGATGTTGCGCATGTCGTTCATGGCGTCGAAGATGCGGAACACATCGATGCCGTTGACGGCGCAGCGCTCGACGAAGGTGTCGACCACGTCGTCGGCGTAATGGCGGTAGCCGAGCAGGTTCTGGCCGCGCAGCAGCATCTGCTGGCGGGTGTGGGGCATGGCCGCCTTCAGCTGGCGCAGGCGCTGCCAGGGGTCTTCGCCCAGGTAGCGGATGCAGGCATCGAACGTGGCGCCGCCCCAGGTCTCCAGCGACCAGTAGCCGATCTGGTCGAGCTTGGCGCAGATCGGCAGCATGTCGTCGATGCGCAGGCGCGTGGCCAGCAGCGATTGGTGGGCGTCGCGCAGGACGACTTCGGTGATGCCTAACGGCTTAGG
>NZ_JADMKV010000144.1 GCF_015476545.1 Methylobacter sp. BlB1
GCTAAAGTTCACATCACTTAAGTATAGATAGTATCAAGATCAAAGTCGTTTTTAAAGCTCCTTTGTCACACTGGTGTCACAGTTGGAGTAAAAATGGCGACTATCCGCAAAAGACTTAACAAGTATCAAGTTCAGGTTCGTAAAGAAGGTAAAAGCATAAGCAAGACTTTTACCAACAAGTCAGATGCTCTTAAGTGGGCAAAAGAACAAGAAGTCAAAATCGAACAAGGTAGCTTTACAGTTAAAAAAGAAAGTGTCCCCCTATCCTTTCTGCTCAATCGCTGGGAACAAGAAGTCTTAGTTAATCTCAAAAGCTGGCCTGTCGAACGCTATAAAGTGGCTTTGGTTTCCAGACAATTAGGTCATCTCCCTCTAAGTCAAATTACAAGTAGCTTGTTAGCCTCATACCGTGATAAACGATTAGCTACTGCCTCAAACCAAACCGTAAAGCATGAACTAGGGCTAATCCGTAGAGCAATGAAGAAAGGCATCGAATGGGGATATGTTGATTCAGTACCTTTTTTAGCCTCACCTTCCCTTAAAGGCCAAGCCAGAACAAGAAGATTAAAAGCTAATGAGTTTGAGTTGCTACTAAATTCTGCGGATAACTATCTTAAGCATATCATCATACTTCTTATAGAAACTGCTATGCGCAGAGGTGAACTATCTAAACTAAGAATCGAAGATATTGATTGTGAGTCAAGACTAATTCATCTAAAAGACACGAAGAACGATGAAGATAGAACAATCCCTATCAGTAATAGAGCTTTAGACTCTTTAGTCTTCCTAATAAAAGAAGCTAAAACTGACTTTCTTCTGAATTACAGCAAAGAGTGGCTTACCGAAAAGTTTATTACACACTGTAAAACGATAGGCATTGATAATTTTAGATTACATGACCTTAGACATGAGGGAGTTTCAGCTTTATTCGAGAAAGGCTTAAACATGATGGAAGTCAGTTCAATATCAGGGCATAAGGATTTGTCTATGCTCAAGCGTTACACACATATAAACCCAAGAACATTAATCTCCAAGCTTTAAAAGCTATGAAATAGCAATGGAAATCAAAGAATAGCTACAAGCCGACTCTTATTAAAAGCCCTTAACTGTAAAAAATTAGGGCTTTTATATGTTCATTAGCTTCTCGCAGTCACTTATTTATTAGTTGCTTCCGAGATTTTATTAGCAGCTTCCGAGATAAAACAAGGCGCTATACGATTGCCAATATCTGGGCAGTTCTTATTGCGTTCAACCAAAGACTTTTCATCCGATGAATATGTTGATATAAACCCATCAGCCTCAAGACACTGATTATAAAGTGACTTTAAATCAGATTTAAACTTTTCGATACGATTCTTGGTGTTTTCTTCGTTAATTCTTCTAGCCGATATTTGCGATAGCGTATTAGCTAAACCGAAAAGCGGGTCATCGGAAGTATCATACTGAAACGCCGTTGCAGGGTTGTTAATGTTAGTCTCATTAAGTGCTGCTTTGCTAGTTTCGTAATTACACTTAGCAACAGTTTTATCGAAATCAAGCTTTGTTGCCATTGGGTTAAATTTATTCCTCACAAGCCATATTGATTTTGGCCTAGCAATAAATGGAGGCAGGTCGGAAGCGCAATAGAAGTATTCACCCATTGAGGTGTGTGAGCTATTGCTGGTTCGCACAACAGTATTAGCCCCATAAACAATGGCTCTTTTCTTTTGCCACTCCGGACACCCTTCAGAGGGGGCAGAACAGAGCTCTTCTGTTACGTACTTGCAAGGCTTTTTATAGACTGTTTCTTCGAATTTGACCTGCTCCCAACCAGGGTATTTTAGACTTGCACACCCGATTAACTGTATGCAGAGACCTGTAATAATCATTCTATTTTTCATTTTTATCCTTACTATTTAATAATTCGTATCCATCTATAAGAAGTAACTCAATTTAGTGTGAATTATCCCAACTCATTTCGAATTGTAACAATAAGTAAGCATTAGTACACAGCATTAAAAGGTAGTCTAAAAATAAATACTAAGCGTTATTGGTAATAAGCGCGATTTCTATCTAAGCTGCTTAACGAGTGAGAAATAGAATTAAGTCTCGACTTATAACTTAACGTAGGATTTAGATAATCATCTTAGTAATAGTTATGTTTTTCTA
>NZ_JADMKV010000145.1 GCF_015476545.1 Methylobacter sp. BlB1
ATATCTATCCGCTGGCGCCGCTGCAGGAAGGCATTCTGTTCCACCATCTGATGGAGTCCGAAGGGGATGCCTACCTGCTGCCGGCCCTGGTGGCGTTCGACACGCGCGAACGCCTCGACAGTTTCTTGATTTCTCTCCAGGCGGTGGTCGACCGCCACGATATTTTGCGCACGGCCGTGGCCTGGGAAGGTCTGCCGGAACCGGTGCAGGTCGTGTGGCGCCAGGCTCCGCTGAGAGTTGAGCAGATCGCTATTGACGCTGAAGCCGGCGAGGCCGCTGAACAACTGCTGGGACGTTACGATCCGAGGCATTATCGCGTTGACGTGCGCCAGGCGCCATTGATCAACGGCTTTACGGCCTATGACTCAAGGAAAGGGCGTTGGCTGCTGTTGCTGATGACTCACCATTTGTCGCTCGACCATACCGCGCTGGATATCCTATTGGAGGAGATCCAGATGCACCAGTTGGGCCAAATAGACCAATTGCCTGCGCCGCTGCCGTTCCGCAACTTCGTCGCGCAGGCGCGGCTGGGGATAAAGCCGGAAGAGCACGAAGCCTTTTTCCGCGAGATGCTCGGCGATATCGATGAGCCGACCGCGCCGTTCGGCTTGCTCGACGTACTAGGCGACGGCAGCCAAATTCAGGAAGCCAGCCAGTCCATCGCCACGGATCTGGCACGGCGGATACGGGAACAGGCCAGGGCCTTGGGCATCAGCGCCGCCAGCCTGTTTCATCTGGCCTGGGCCGCTGTGTTGTCACGGACCTCAGGCCGCGATGACGTGGTCTTCGGCACGGTATTGTTCGGGCGCATGCAGGGCGGGGAGGGCGTCGAGCGGGTGCTGGGCATGTTCATCAATACCCTGCCGCTGCGCGTGCAGCTGGCCCAGGGCAGCGTCCTGGAACAGGTCCGTGATGTGCAGCGGCGGCTGGCCGACCTACTGCGCCATGAACATGCGCCGCTAAGTCTGGCTCAACGCTGCAGCGCCGTGCCCGCGCCGGCACCGTTGTTCAGCGCATTGATAAACTACCGGTACAGCCAGAACGACACCTCGGCCGACAGCGCACCCGCCTGGCAGGGCATGGAAGTTTTGTTATCAGGTGAAGAGCGCACCAACTATCCCATCGGATTGGATGTGGACGACCTGGGCGAAGGGTTTTCGCTGACGGTGCAAACCCTGTCGCCGGTGGCGCCGGAACAGCTGTGCGCCTTGATGCATACGGCGCTGGACAACCTGATCACAGCCCTGGAGACGGCGCCGGATACCGCCATGCGCCAGATCGGCGTGCTGCCGGAGGCCGAGCGCCGTCAGGTGCTGTACGGCTGGAACGCTACCCAGGCCGACTATCCCCGTGACCGTTGCGCCCATGAATTGATCGAAGCCCAGGCGTTGCAAACACCCGATGCCGAAGCGCTGGTTTGGGACGGCGGAAGGCTGAGCTATGCTGAACTCAACGTTAAAACCAATCAGCTGGCGCACTACCTGCACAGTCTGGGCGTGAAGCCCGACGACCGGGTGGCGATCTGCGCCGACCGCGGGCCGAACGTGATCATCGGCCTGCTGGCCATTCTCAAAGCCGGCGGAGCGTATGTGCCGCTGGACCCGGCCTATCCGACCGACCGGCTGGCCTACATGCTGGCCGACAGCACTCCGGCAGTGCTCCTGATACAAAGCGATTTGGCCGGGCGGTTCGCCGACTGCATGCCGGCTATACCGCGCCTACTGCTCGACGCTGACCCAGCCCCCTGGGCGGCGCAGTCCGGAGCCAACCTGGACCGCCAGCGCCTCGGCCTGACGTCCCGGCACTTGGCTTACGTCATCTACACCTCCGGTTCGACCGGACAGCCGAAAGGCGTGATGATCGAACATCAGGCGCTAGTCAATTATGCGCTGGGTGCGGCACAAGTATTTGAGCTGACTGCTGCCGATACGGTTCTGCAGCAAAACTCAATCAATTTCGACCTCTCCGTCGAAGAGATCTTCCCGGCGCTGCTGTCAGGCGCGACGCTGACGCCGAGCGAGCGGCTGTTCGGCATGGACAGCGAGCTGCGCCCGACCTTCGTGCA
>NZ_JADMKV010000146.1 GCF_015476545.1 Methylobacter sp. BlB1
TTCGGTAGAGTCGAGATGTGACGCGGTAGCATTAGGTTTGGCTTGTCTGTTGCCGCCTCTTTCGTTTGACGGTGCCCTAATAGCCTTACCGTAACCCCGTTTCCACACCCCGCTCATCGAACCGGACTGGCGGATCTCCCGCATCCGGCTCCCGGACAAGATATCACGCCTTCACCCACGACACGTCACACCCCAAACGGGTCAGGCGTACAAGACCCAGTGTCTCGTACAGGTACGAAGGTGGATAGCCTCCGTCCGAGTGTCCCCTGACTTTGTATTTGTGGCGCAACCACCGACGCAACCGCGCCGCCGTATAGTTGTCGAGTGCCCGATAGGCACGATTGTAGGTCCCTACATTAAAGTAGTTGGCCCAGCCGCGTAGCAAGCGGTTCAACTTGTATACCAGCAACGTGGTTTCATGCCACGACATCGAATAGGCGGTCAGCGCATGAATCTTTTCGACCATACGCCGAATACTTTTCTTCGATGGACGGTAGCCCAGGTAGGGTTTACCGTTTTGAGGTCTATACAGCAGACCAAATGTATAACCCAGAAAGTCGAATTCGCCTTCCGGCACCTTGCAGATTCGTGTTTTATCCTCATTCACCGTCAGCTTGAGCCATGCCATAATCTTGCGCATCCATTGCAGGGCTTCGCTAGCTTTGCCGCGTCGACACAAGATGACAAGATCGTCGGCATAGGTCACGATCCGGCTGCCGAGCCGTCGTTCCAAGCCAAGTTTCTTCCATCCCAGGACAAACCGTCGCATATACAAATTCGATAGTAAGGGTGAGATGGGCGATCCTTGTGGAATGCCACAACGATTATCTTTGGCCTCGGTCGTGCGTTTCTTCCGCCCTTGGCGATCAGTTTCTTCCACGGGACATTCCAGCCACATCGTGATCAGATGCAGCACGCGTCGATCTACGACGCGGCGTGCAACCGATTTCAGTAAATCGGCATGGGGAATGCTCCCGAAGTAATCCGCCAGGTCGGCATCCACGACGTCCAGATGACCTCTGAACATATGACCATTGATTTTGCCAACTGCCTGTTGGGCGTTGCGGCCCGCTCGGTAAGCATATTGCTCGTCGGGTAAATCAGCTTCGAAGATCGGCTCTAATACCAGCATCGCTGCCGTCATGCAGACCCGATCCCGTAAGGTCGATATGCCCAGCGGTCGCCATTTGCCATTCGGTTTAGGTATATAAACTCGTCTGATCGGCTTCGGCCGGTAATTCTCCTCTTTGAG
The DNA here is from genome assembly GCF_015476545.1 of Methylobacter sp. BlB1. Taxonomy (GTDB): domain Bacteria; phylum Pseudomonadota; class Gammaproteobacteria; order Methylococcales; family Methylomonadaceae; genus Methylobacter. The sequence goes on from NZ_JADMKV010000146.1 coordinate 1,253, forward strand.
CGTAAGCGCCAGTTCGCCAAGCCATCGATCCCGCCCATACGCCTCAACATCGGCAAAGTCCTGACGATCCACGCCCGGTGCGCCCTTGTTGGCACGGCAACAGGCATAGGCATGCGCCAAAACATCTTGCCGATGAATCTTGTCGTACAGCGCGTAGAAACGATAACCGGCTTCTGCCTTCGCTTTTGCGTGTAACGCCATCTGCAGTTTCTGAACTTTTAGGGGAGTTGATAGGTTGCCCAATCTCCGGTCCTTTTCCACTTATTGCGTTGATCTTGAACTAAGGTCCCTTCCCTCCACCGGCATTACCCGGTTTCCCCGGTACTACGAACCTCTCCGCCACCCCACTGCGCCCGGCCTGTCCCTCACGGGCGTCCGGTTGGTCATCGCTGACCACGCGGTGGGGCTTCCCGTGTTGCGTGCGCTTACCTTGTGTACATGCTGTCACCACTACCCCGGCGCAGCGACTGGGGATTCTCTTCGCTCGTTTCCCCAGCCGTATCAGCCTTCCCCGAAAGGGTCGTCGGGTCGGCCTGCGCAATGACCTTTTCGAGGCTTACTCAGTGTTCACTCACGTTACGGCCTGCACACTCGCTGAATCGCCTATAGCGATCCTTTACATCGAAGGCTCCAGCCACTTCGTTACCTCCATGACTGCTTCGATTGCTTCCGGCTGGAGCGATTTAGCCGGGTGGG
>NZ_JADMKV010000147.1 GCF_015476545.1 Methylobacter sp. BlB1
CCTGATTTCGAAAAATGATGCGGCCGGCCCGATCGACTACGCTTATGACGCGCTCGACCAGCTCACGGCCGAATCGGGTCCGAGCGTCAACAGCTACCAGTACGACGCCAACGGCAACCGACTGGAGAAGAGCGAAGAAGGGTACACCTACGCTCTAGCCAGCAATCGGCTCACCGGCAAGGGCGGCCAGGCTGTCATCACCGATCTGGCCGGGCAGATCACGTCGATCGGGAACTTCACGCTCCACTACACCAGCGCCGGACAAATCGATCACATCGACCAACAGGGCACGGAGCTGGTCCGGTACCGCTATAACCACTCGGGCCTGCGATCGGAAAAAACAGTCAGCGGCAGCCCCAAGACCTACCTTTACGATATCGCCGGCAACTTGATCGGCGAAAGCACCGGCGCCGGATTAAGCCGGACTTATCTCTACACCGACAATACACCGATCGCGCAGATCGACGCCGGCGTCATCATCACCTACCTGCACACCGACCACCTGGGCACGCCGAGGATCGGCACCAGTGAAACAGGCGCCCCGGTCTGGCGATGGGATGGCGAGGCCTTTGGAACCAGTGCACCGGCCCTGGCCGCCCGGACCGTCAATCTCCGCTTCCCCGGCCAATACTTCGACAGCGAAACCGGCTTCCACTACAACGGCCAGCGCTATTACCATCCGGCTACCGGCCGCTATCTCACCAGCGATCCTATTGGAATTAAAGGTGGAGTGAATACGTTTGCTTATGCTCTAAATAATTCGCTGAGATATACCGATCCATCGGGATTATGCATTGGCCCCTTGTTACCAGTTTGTACATTCATTCTAGAAAATGCAGTTGCAATTAATACTGCTGGAATTCTTGTCGCAGAAATTGCATCTGAACTGCCAAGCCCTGTTTCGGCTGAAGCATCGGTAGTTGCGCAAGAAGCTCGCATAGGATGGAAAGTTGGCGACGATGTCTACAAATTAACAGCTAAAGGGAACGAACCAGCTTGGTCTACTGTCCGCAGCCGATATTGGAAAAATCAAGCTCAAGATGTGCAGCAGTGCACAAAAAACTATGGGTCCGATAATTTAAGTCGCATGCAGAAAGGTCTTGCTCCACAGCGATTTAATTTCGATAAAGGCGCGCTTGAGAGTATGGAGTTAAGTCACGAACCGATCCCTTTTCGTGATGGCGGCACTGAGTTTGTACCTCGTTGGCCTCAAGAACATTCTGCTATTGATCCATTCCGCCGTCCTGGATATTAGAAATGACTAGCACCTTATCTGAACTATTCCAAGAAGCCAAAGGTGAACCGATAACGTTCTCAGGGAGACTTGTACATGGCATTTATAAACGGGAAGTGAAAGCCAACACGATTTTTACTATTAAAATACTTTCGCACTCTGAAGAGATTGTACAGGGGGTGCATATCAAGGGTGCAAAGGGAAAATTCGAGGTCAATGGGCAACTTTACCCTGAAATCATACTTTGGACGGATACATGCCCAGCGGAAATACCAATTAAATTTTCATCGAAATCCGATGAGACTGTTAAGTTTTGGAATGTTTGGCGAAATAAAAACACTACGCACGCATGGATTGGCAATGCGGGTCTATGCATTAATGAAGAAGAAAACAAAATCCTTCTAGAGTGTAGTGACGGTATAGGGGATGTAAATTTCAACGATTTGGTTGTTGAGATTAAGTTTTCAGAGACATAAAGCAGGGCATACTCAGAGCTTTGCGTGGATGACGACTTTTTAGAGATTGTGTCTTGGGATATAAATGTGGATTAATTATTAATGTACCCTTATTTCTGGTTATATTAGCCTTCACTATGTCGCTGAAGGCTAATATTCCTCAATGGAGTGAAGAAACCTTCGGCAACGGCCTGATTCAAACGAGGCTGTACGATG
>NZ_JADMKV010000148.1 GCF_015476545.1 Methylobacter sp. BlB1
AGGACCTATCATTGTTACGGTTTGTTGCACAACAATGATGTGTTATTCAGAATGAAGCTGAACCTTGTTTCTTTAAAGGACATACTCAAAAATCTTCCTTATTAAGTTATGTTGACATTTCACTACAGTCAAATCGAAGCTGGGGCAAAACGCAGAAACCCCGGGTAATTCCGGGCGAGTCTCTGGAATCGGGAAAAAATTCGACGGTAGTGTTTGATCTTGTTGAAAAAGCATTCAATCAAATGACGTCCTTTATCAATAAACCCATCACAGGCTCTACTCTGGCCGCTACGAGGCGGAATGGCGGTTCTGTAAGGTTCCAACAAGGCATCGCTGCCATAGCCTTTATCCGCCGCCCCTCTTTGTACACATTCAGGCGCTAACGCCAACCAATTTTCCACTTGCCCGTTAGGGCGAATCCGAGTGGACATGCTGATGCGTCTGCCAGAATTGGAAAAAATGCATCACCATTCATTATCGCTGAGCACCAGCCGGGTCGTCATTGCTTAAAAATGGCGCAATTTCTATGAAACTGCCAGAAAATGTCAATACAGCCCAGTTAATTTTGCTCAATTTTTCTGCGCCAGATTTCCGGTTGCCCTTTTTACTTCAAATAACCATGCGTTATGTCTATTACTTTTTAAGCACATCTTCAGATTTAAGTATTTTTTGAAATTCGTTCTATGGAGATTTAAGGTCTGCTTGCTCAAAACTAAAGTCGTGGCAGAGCTGGTAACTTCGCCGAAACAGTATACGGCTTTTCCGGCTGATCCAAATACATCAATTCTGCTGGTTTTAGGCTCAATTGCTTCAAGCGTTTCTTTAGATTTTATGTATTTTTTGAAATTGGTTCTATGGAAATTTTAGGCGATTGTGAATGAAACTACTGTCCAGGTTGAGCTAGAAAGATCACCAATATAATTCCGGTTTTTCTAGCTGATCCAAATACATCAGAGCCTATCTGATGATCTTCTATCTCATATGGAGTCTTGGATGTGAGCCAATCCAGTAGAAATATCTTAACCGCAGGCATCCTGTTGGCTTTAGGCGCAGCTTCAACTGCTAATGCTTTTAGCCATTGACCTATCTATGCCGCCTAGCTTTATTTACCTGGCCGCTTACTTCATATGTTAGAAAAACGCCTTGCCGCTATTAAAGGAAATGATGTGGTGGGTGGGCAGTAAGATAAAAACAAGATTAACACCTAAATTCTGTAAGCCGATAGTCCATCTGTGCCTATCAAAAATTAACGCAACAGAACCTATTAAAAACTTATATAAAGGGGTGTGACTATGTTTCTTAAATTTTTTCATCGGTGGCCTAGTATATTGCTGTTGTTACTTGTTCCCGGAATGGCCGCGGCACATCAAGGCGGAGATAAGAAACCGCCAACTATAAACTGGCAAACGTGTTACCGAGAGTCTGGACTCCCGTTTCTCTGCGGGTCTGTCGATGTACCTCTCGACTATAATGCACCCAAAGGAGAAAAACTCACTCTGGCCTTGATTAAATTGCCGGCAACCGTACGTCGTGGAAGAAAAGTTGGATCGCTTTTTTTCAACCCCGGCGGGCCTGGTAATTCGGGAGTCGACTTCGTGCTCGGCGCCGGCCCCTTTCTTCCTCCAAACATCCGCGAACACTTCGATGTGATCGGCTTCGATCCGCGCGGAATAGGCCGCAGCAGTCCTCTGGTGTGCTTTAACGGCCCAGTTTCTGTGCCGCCGTTCTTTTTTCCCCAGAATCCTGCCGAAGAAGCCTTGTGGGCAGATTTCGACAGGACGATGGCCAGTGCCTGCAAAGCTAACGGCGGCAGTGTGCTTGATCATATGTCAACCGCTAACGTAGCCCGGGATCT
>NZ_JADMKV010000149.1 GCF_015476545.1 Methylobacter sp. BlB1
AGGTCAAGATCCGCGGCTTCCGCATCGAGCTGGGCGAGATCGAGGCCCGGCTGGCCGAACACCCGGCGGTCCGGGAAACGGCCGTGCTGGCCCGCGAGGACGGCCCCGGCGGCAAGCGGCTGGTGGCCTACTACACCGGCGATGCTGAATTAACTGTGGACGACTTGCGTGTGCATCTGGCCGAGACACTGCCCGAGTACATGGTGCCGGCCGCCTTCGTGCATCTGGAGGCATTGCCGCTGAGCCCGAACGGCAAGCTGGACCGCAAGGCGCTGCCGGCGCCGGAGGGCGATGCTTACGGTGCGCGTGAGTATGAGGCGCCGCAGGGCGAGACCGAACAGGCTCTGGCTGATATCTGGGCCGAGCTGCTCAAGATCGAGCAGGTCGGCCGCCACGATAATTTCTTCGAACTGGGAGGACATTCCTTGTTAGCGATATCACTGATTGAAAAGATGGGGCAGAGGGGATTGGTCGCGGACGTGAGAGTGGTATTTACCGCCCCAACTCTGGCCAAGCTGGCCGAAGCAGTGGAAGAAGAACAAATTATGGAGATTAGAATATGAAAATTGAAGCGCTATTACAGCAACTCAGCGAGAGTGACATCTCACTTGCCGTCGAAAATGACGAGTTAGTCATTCTTGGAAAAAAACAAGCATTAGCTCCTTCATTACTTGCCGAGTTACGTGACACTAAGCCCGCTTTGATTGAATTTCTAAGGTCAAATGGCCCCATCGTTTCCAACAAGCCTGTCGCTGATTCTCTGGACAGTTCTCAATTATTGAATCTGGCGCCCGAGTATGTTGACCAAATCACGGCCACCGTACCGGGCGGCGCAGCCAATGTGCAGGACATCTATCCGCTGGCGCCGCTGCAGGAAGGCATCCTGTTTCACCACCTGATGGAATCCGAAGGGGACGCCTACCTGCTGCCGTCCCTGATGGCGTTTGATACGCGCGAACGTCTTGACGGGTTCCTGGCCGCCCTGCAGGCGGTGATCGCACGCCACGATATCCTGCGCACTTCCATAGCCTGGGAGGGGTTGCCGGAACCGGTCCAAGTGGTCTGGCGCGAAGCGAAATTGGCGATTGAGGACGTCGTCATCGACCCTGAAACCGGCGAGGCCGCTGCGCAGTTGCGGGCTCACTTCGACCCGCGCCATTATCGAATCGACGTGCGCCAGGCGCCTCTGATCAGCGGCTTCACGGCCTATGACACCAGGGAAGGGCGCTGGCTGCTGCTGCTGTTGACTCACCATTTGGCGATCGATCACACCACGATAGACATCCTGATGGAAGAGATCCTGATGCACCAGCTGGGTCTGGAAAACCAACTGCCGGCGCCGTTGCCGTTCCGCAACTTCGTCGCGCAGGCACGGCTGGGGATGAAGCCGGAAGAGCACGAAACCTTTTTTCGCAAGATCTTGGCGGATGTCGATGAGCCCACGGCGCCGTTCGGTCTGCTCGACGTCCTGAGCGACGGCAGCCGGGTTCAGGAAGCCAGGTTGGCCGTCGCTGCGGATTTGGCAAGACGGGTGCGGGAACAGGCCAGAACGCTGGGCACCAGTGCTGCCAGCCTGTTTCATCTGGCCTGGGCTGCCGTATTGTCAAAGACTTCAGGCCGCGATGACGTGGTGTTCGGCACGGTATTGTTCGGGCGCATGCAGGGCGGTGAGGGCGCCGGCCGGGTGCTGGGCATGTTCATCAATACCCTGCCGCTGCGTGTGCAGCTGGCCCAGGGCAGTGTTCTGGAACAGGTCCGTGAAGTGCAGGTTCGGCTGGCCGACCTGCTGCGCCATGAACATGCGCCGCTGAGCCTGGCGCAACGCTGCAGCGCCGT